>CANRFZ010000003.1 GCA_947630025.1 uncultured Lachnospiraceae bacterium | reverse complement strand
AAAGTGGTCGTTAAGTAATAGAGGCGTCGATCCGTTGATATTACTGGATTTGAAACGCAGGGGCAATGGTCTGCAACACCGTCATCGCCGGTTCAAATCCGGCAGTCACCTCTTAAAAAGCCTGACAAAATGCAAATTGCATATCTGTCAGGCTTTTTATCTTTCTATATCGTGATTTTTTATCTCACGGTGTTTCCGTTGTTTCAATCTTCCGCAGAACTGCGAAGCAATTCTTACAAAGCAGATTGCTGGGCCTGCCTTTACTCTATCCGGCGGCTTCTTATTATTTCCTATTATTTGGAAGTTATTTTTTCACCGTCTACCAGGAACGAGTCCCCGGCCTCCACGATGCAGACCATCGTCTTTCCGGTGTTCAGCTCTATCTCGTTGCCGTCGTCGTCATAGTATCTGGTCGCGCCGTAATCGGAAGTCTTTTTCCAGTTTACATGGATGCCCTTGCCGTTGGTAAAGAACCAGCCGTCTTTGGTCGTGTCATGGCACTGGAAGATCAGGTAGCCGTTGTCGTCGCGGACTTCATAATAAGTATTCTGCACCAGAACATTTTTGAACGAAAGCTGGCTGCCGTCGGCTTTGTCAATATGCGGGCCGTCTGCGGCGCCTGACAAATGCTGGTATCTGTCGTACAGGCCGGTGTCTTCGTTATATATAAAATAGCAGTTGGTCACCGGGTAAGTGGGCGACATATCGATCTTGCCGGCGTCGATGGCATCACTGTACTGCGTCAGCATATTGGGTTCGCTTTCGCTGGCAAACTGATAGTGCTGCGCGTCGGCGTATCCGTCACGGTATTCCGTACTGTAACCGTGCTTATTGATGTCCGCCAGAAGCCCCTTGGTGGTGACATAGGCGTTGTCGGTGGAGGAGCCTGTGTCGTTCGCCCGCCAGAAATTGCTGCTGGATAAACCGTCGATATCCTGCGTGTCCGCACGGTCAGTCAATTCGTCTATATAAAAAGGTCCGCCGAAGTGTACGAGAAAAGCGTCCCACTCATAAGCCCAATATATGTAGTAGTCGCGGCAGCTCCGCACGTTGCCGAGCCGCTCATAATCTGACCAGTCCTGAAAAACGGCCATCAGGCGGGTGATGCTGCCCTCCACGTTGCACTCGTACAGAACGTCGGCATCGGAAATGCCGTACTGCGCGGCAGATCTGGTATTGGGGATCATAACGGCGATCGGACGGGTATTGTTTACTTCTTCTGTCACCCATTCGTTGGTGATCCGGCTGCGCACCATGCCCTCCGCCGGCGGCGTGTCCGTATCGTCCGGTTCCGCGGCATCGTCAGCCGTATCCGTATTCTGGGCCGCATCCGACTCGTCGATGACCTGTCCGCCCGGAGCCGGCGCCGTCTGTGCTTCTTCCTTTTTGCCGCAGCCTGCCATCAGCAGGGCGGAAGAAAATGCAGCGAGCAGCATAACCTGTAATCTTTTCATGCGAATCATCTCTCTCTCATTATTTCATTTACTATATTAAGAATATTTCCGGGTACACTTTGGAATCAAATTACCATTAGTATAGCATAGGAATGCAGATCCGTCATTGGAAAAAAGGATGGAAAATCTTAATATTTTATGAAAAAGTTTGGGAATATGTATAGTGACCTTTTGGGCGTCTGTGTGGTTGTGCCTTGCGTTGGGGAGAGACGTTGTATGTAAACGGGTTTTATATGATAATATTTGCATAATTGTGTTATTGGTTGTATGATAAGGGAGTATCCTGCATACGAAATCATTTGACAGTGGAAATGAGGAAACTATGAAAAAACTTATCGTTACGGGCGCCAACGGACAACTGGGGCGCGCCGTCAATCAGCAGTACGCGCGGAGTACGGAATATGAACTGATCAATACGGACGTGGGGGAGCTGGATATCACCGACGTGGATCAGGTGATGGCGTTTGCCAGAGAAGTGCAGCCCTATGCGATTATCAACTGCGCGGCTTATACGGCGGTGGAGGCGTGCGAGAACGAGGAGGATCTGGCCTTTCGGATCAACGCGGTGGGCGCCAGAAATCTGAGTATCGCCGCTGCAGAGACCGGCGCCAAGCTGGTGCATATTTCCACGGACTATGTTTTTGACGGCAACGGCACCAGACCTTACAGGGAGACGGACCCCACCGGGCCGCAGGGAGCCTATGGCCGCACGAAGCTCGCCGGGGAGAACTTTGTCAGGGAATTTGGCGGGAGGCATTTTATCATACGCACGGCATGGTTGTACGGCGATGGGAAAAATTTTGTCAAAACGATGCTCAGACTGGCGGAATCCCATGACAAGGTGCGGGTGGTACGGGATCAGGTCGGTTCCCCCACCAGCGCGGCGGAGCTGGCAAAGGCCATCGCGTATCTGCTGCCCACCGAAAATTACGGCCTTTTTCACGGAACCTGCGAGGGCGACTGCAGCTGGGCGCAGTTCGCGGAGGAGATCTTCAGGATGGCGGGAAAGAGTACGGCGGTGGAGGGAATTACCTCCGAGGAGTACGGCGCGGCGGTGAAACGGCCCGCTTATTCCATTCTGGAAAATTATATGTTCAAAATGACGACGGATCATATGTTTGCCGACTGGCACGACGCGCTGGCGGTATATCTGAAAGAAATCGGGTGAGGCGACGCTGTTGCGCAGACATTCCGCTGAGGGGATGGAACTGCCGCGGATAGCGGAGATGAAAACGCGACGGAAAACAGAACTGGAACTGCAGCAGATAGCGGAAACGAAAATGCAGTGGAGCACAGAACTGGAACTGCAGCAGAAATGAAAATGCGGCGGATATCTTTACAGAAAAGCGATTTTATGAGAAAATAGACAAGTACAGTGATATGCTGCCGCGTATGACTGTGCCGTTGCAGTGTTTACGAAAGGATCAGAAACGATATGCAGAAAATAGCGCTGATTACCGGAATTACGGGGCAGGACGGCTCTTATCTGGCGGAGTTCCTGCTGGAAAAGGGATACGAGGTTCACGGCTTGATCCGCAGGCACAGTATTTCCAATACGTCCCGCATTGACCATTTGATTCATTCCGAATATTATAAAATTAAGTTTTTCCTTCATTTCAGCGATACGACGGATTCCAGCAATCTGATGCGGCTGATCGCGGAGATCCGCCCCACGGAGGTATATAATCTGGCGGCGCAGTCCCATGTGGGCGTGTCCTTTGAAGTGCCGGAGTATACGGCGGAGGCCACCGGCGTCAGCACGCTGAAGCTGCTGGAGGCGATCCGCGTCAACGGCGGGAACTGCCGATTTTATCAGGCTTCCACTTCGGAACTGTTCGGCGGCATTCCCGAGACCGCTCCGCAGAGCGAGAAAACGCCGTTTTATCCCAAGAGTCCGTATGGCGCGGCCAAGTTGTATTCCTACTGGATCACGGTCAATTACCGGGAATCCTACAATATGTTTGCCTGCAACGGCATTCTGTTCAATCACGAGTCGCCCCGGCGCGGCGAGAATTTTGTGACCAGAAAGATCACGCTGGCCATCGCAAATATGGCCGCCGGCAGGCAGGACAAGCTCTCGCTGGGCAATATGAACGCCAAGAGAGACTGGGGATTTGCGGGAGACTATGTAAAAGGAATGTGGCTGATGCTGCAGCAGGACGCGCCCGACGATTATGTGCTGGCCACCAACGAGACACATACGGTGCGGGAATTTGTGGAAGCGGCGTTCGGAGAACTGGGGATAGCCGTCCGCTGGGAGGGAACCGGCATCAACGAAAAGGGCTATGACGCCAAGAGCGGCAGGCTGCTGGTGGACGTCAACCCGGAATTTTACCGGCCCGCGGAAGTGGAGTTTCTGTGGGGCAACTGCGAGAAGGCGGAGCGCGAGCTCGGCTGGAAGCGGGGCACGGACTTTAAAGGACTGGTTTCGATGATGATGAATGCCGACCTGCAGGAGATCGCGGGAATGAACTGCGAAGAATATAAAAAGGCGGGTTCTGCCATCAAGTAATCTACAGGATCTACAGGAATTTCATTTACAGGAGGAGAAAAGATGTCGTTTATTGACAAACTGAGCAGCGGCGTGAACGAGGCGGGAAATACCATATCGCAGAAGGCGAGGGAGATTTCCGAACAGACCAAGCTGACGGGCGAGATCAACAAGAACAGAGCGAGAAGGGATGAACTGATCCGGCAGCTCGGCGAGAGTTATTATCAGGCAAAGCAGAGCGGAACAGAAGCCAATTTCGACGAGCTTGTGCACGAGATCAGCCTTGTTGACGGGATTCTGGCCAAGGTGACGGAGAGCCTGAATCAGCTCAAGGGAATCGTCATATGCGAAAAATGCGGAACGGAGATTTCCAAGGGCAGCGCATTCTGCCCGTCCTGCGGTACGCCGGTCAAGGAACCCACAGTGATCAGGTGCCCCAAGTGCAGCGCGGAGCTGGCTGCGGGAAGCCGTTTCTGCGTATACTGCGGAGCCAAAATAGAGTGACAGGCATGACGAAAGAGAAAGCGCAGTATCTATTACAAAGGAACTATCTGCATTTTATGCAGACAATAAAATACTTTTATGAGGAGGAGTAAAGATGTTTTGTGACAATTGCGGTACCGAACTGCAGGACGGCGCGGAATTCTGCCCGAACTGCGGCGCAAAAGTAGAAGCAGAGGATACGGTAGCGGAAGACAGCGCCAAGACTGTGAATCTGGCGGATATGGCAGCGGAAGCGGCGGCGCCGGACAACGCGGCGGCGAACGAGCCGGTGCAGAGTCAGCCGCAGGCTCCGGTCAATGAGCAGGCGTACAACCAGCCGCAGGCTCCGGCCAACGAGCAGGCATACGGCCAGCAGCAGACGGCGGGCGGCGGACAGGGCGCGAACCAGAGATTCTGTCCGAACTGCGGCGCGGCGAACAATATGGTGGATATGTTCTGCCATGAATGCGGGATGCCTTTTGGCAATTTCGCACAGGCCGGCGGCGCACAGGCGGCTCCGTCCAAGGCGAAAGCCCCGAAAGCCCCGAAATCCCCTAAGGCGGGCAAAGCGCCCAAGGGCGTTATCATCGGCGTGGCGGCGGCAGTCGTCGTAGTGGTATGCGTCGCGCTGGCGGTGGGGCTGGGACTTTTCTCGGGCACAAATGGCAAGGTGATGCGGGCGGCTGCGGCGACGATGAAAAAGACGCCGACGCTGGTAAGCGATCTGAGCGGTTTATATGAGATTGCCGGCAGCGATGAACTGACGGTGGGCGCGGAGGTCGCGGGCGACGATATCGGCCTGACTTATGAGTTCCGCGCGGGGAAAGACGATCTGCAGCAGTATCTGTCGGTAGATGCCGATGAAAAGCTGGATATCCTGATGGGAATCCATTCCGGCAAGCTCAAAGCCTCCATTTCAGGTCTGGACTATGCGTTCGTCTATGATCCCGACGGAAAGAACGACGGATATATCACGGAGCTCGTTGACAAGAGCGACCTCAAAGAGCTCAATGAGGTATTGAAGCAGTTTGACTCCAATAAATCGGCCGTGCGCGATCTGATGGACGACCTGAAAAAGATCAGCGCCAAGGAATATAAAAATCTGGAATTTAAAGAAGCGAAAACCAAGGAGTTTGAGGTCAAAGGAAAAGACAGGGAATGCAAAGGTTACAAGACGCGCATCACGGAGAAAAATGTCGAGAATGTCCTCAAAGAGCTGAAAAAGAGCGCCAAGCAGAAACTCAGCGGGGATGCTGCCGATGCGATGGAGGATATGCTGGACGATCTGCTGGATGACATCGAGGATGCCGATCTGGATCTCTCGCTTACGTTCTATCTGTATAAGAATAAGCTCGCCGCAGTCATCGTTGAGATGGACGACGAGGAAATGACGATCGAATTCCGGGGCGAAGACTATCCCCTGCAGAATATCGTGATGTACGATGATTATGACAACGAACTGACCATCACGACGGAAAAAGACGGCAAGGTGGAGACGACCGAGATCAAATACACCGAAGCCTATCTCGACGGCAGTTACAAGGTGACGGCAGAGTATGACACGAAATCCGGAGAACTTTCCGTTTCCTACAGAGATCCATGGGACGACAAGTATTCCGTGGAGGGCGTTCTGGAGCACTCCAAATCCGAGTTTTCGTTTGAGGTGGAGGATTTTGCGGGATTGGACGCTTCGTTTTCCGTCTATGTCAAGCAGGGCGCCAAGATTGAAAAATACAGCGGCGAGGAGTTTGATATCGGGGCAGCCGACGAGGAGGATTTTGAAGATCTGATCGATGATCCTTGGTTTGAAGATGTGGTAGACTTGGTTGACGATTTCATGTATGATTTTGACGATATGTTCTACTAAGCCGCAGCGTGCGGTTACGGTTTCCGCCATCAGTTCTATTGCGCCGTTCTTAGAGATACCGGCGCGGCGCGCGGAAACTACAGTATGACGATAGATTTGGGAGGAAGAAAAACAATGTTTTGTCCGAAATGTGGAAAACAAGTGAAAGACGGAGCAAAGTTCTGTAACGGCTGCGGCAGCCCGCTGCAGTCCGCGGGCAGCGCTCCGCAGATGAAAGCGCCGACACAGGCCGCACCGCAGGCTTCGGCGCAGCAGCCGGTGCAACCCGCACCGCAGGCTCCGGCACAACAGCCTGTGCAGCCTGCACCGCAGGCTCCGGTTCAGAAGCCTGTGCAGCCTGCACCGCAGCCGCAGTTCCGGCAGCCGGTACAGTCCGCGCCGCAGCCGCAGTTCCAGCAGCCGGCGCAGCCCGCTTACAATCCGGCGGCCAATGCGCCTTCCGGCAAGGCGGACAAGAAAAAGTCCGACAAGAAGAAGTCCGGCAAGAAAAAGGGCGGCGGCCTGACGGTGGCCCTGTGCATCATACTGGCGGTGCTGGTATTGGTGGCGGTCGGCATGGGCGTATATTATTTTGTAGTAATCAAGGGCGACGGCAGCTTCGGCGGCTCCTCTAAGAAAGTGGAGGAAGAAAAGGACGGCGAAGACGAGGAAACCGACGATACCGACGAGGGCGAGGACGCCGATAACCCCGACGCGGAGGATGCAGACGGCGCAGCCGACGAAAGCAGCGCGGATGACGCGGACAGTGCGGAGACGGATGCAGACGCCGAAACGGAAGATACCGGCGTAGTGTCGGAGACTAATGAAGTGGTGGGCGACACGGTTCTGACCAGCATTCCGAAATCCCTGTATTCCTATCATTTCGATGACGATCTCGGCAACGCCGTGGTAGTCGTCAGGAACGGGGCGGAAACCATCCCGGAGGCCACGTCCGATAAAGAGCCCACTTACGTATCGGGCAAAGACGGCAAGGCCGTATATCTGGACGGAACTTACGGTATCGAATTAGAAGATGTAAACAAAGTAGGCAATTCCTACACGGTCGCTTTCTGGATGAAGGCGGAGGATCTGTACGACTGGTCGCCGTTTATTCATATCGGCTACAATCTGCTGGATCAGGGCAACCGTTACAGGTTGTGGATCGGCCAGAAGGACGGCAGCGTGGCGCCGATCGTCAGCTCCGAGCGCATTATTGCCGGAGAGTGGTACGAAATAAGACCGGACGCCTCGATGGAGACCAACAGATGGTACCATATCGCGCTGGCCGTGGACGGCTCCCGCAACGGCGGCAGCCAGACCAATTCCGTGCTGGGCACTCTGTATGTAGACGGGCAATATGTCTGCGAGGGCCCCGTAGCGCTTGACGTGATGAATTCCGACAGTACGGACGTCTATCTGGGTATCAACTGCTGGGATGATCTGTTTGCGGCTTCTTTCGACGACGTCAAGATCTGGGATCAGGCGCTCAGCGGCCAGCAGATCAGCGATTTGTATAACGCATATTAAGGCGGATGCGCGGCGGCAGGCCGATGTGGAGAGAGCATGACGCGGAAGGGGCAGAACACATGGGAAGCGGATTGAGCAAAACCGATAAAATATATGTGGCGGGCCACAGAGGTCTGGTGGGCAGCGCCATTGTGAGAAACCTGGAAGCGAAAGGCTATCAAAATATCATCGGCAGGACGCACAGGGAACTGGATCTGACGAATCAGCAGGCGGTGACGGATTTTTTTGCGCAGGAGAGGCCGGACGCGGTGGTGCTCGCCGCGGCCAAGGTCGGCGGTATCAATGCCAATAACACATCGCCTGCGGAATTTGCCTATGAGAATATGCAGATCCAGTGTAATGTGATCAAGTGCTGCCACGATTATCATGTCAAAAAACTGTTATTTTTGGGAAGTACCTGCATCTATCCGAGGATGGCGCCTCAGCCCATCCCGGAAGATGCACTCTTAACGGGGCCGCTGGAGGAGACGAACGAGGCGTATGCGATCGCGAAGATTTCCGGCCTTGAAATGTGTAAATTCTATAAACGGCAGTACGGCGATGATTTCATCAGTTGTATGCCGACCAATCTATACGGCCCGCATGACAATTACGATCTGCAGGGATCTCATGTCATGCCGGCCATGATCCGTAAATTCCATGAGGCAAAAGTAAACGGCGCTCCCACGGTGGAACTGTGGGGAACCGGCACGCCGCTGCGCGAGTTTCTCTATGTGGACGATATGGCGGACGCTTGTGTGTTCCTGCTGGAAAATTACAGTGGAGAGCAGCACGTGAATATCGGAACCGGCAGAGAGGTGACGATCCGCGAGCTGGCCGAGACCGTGCAGAGAGCGGTGGGTTATCAGGGCGAAATCGTATGGAACAAAGATATGCCCGACGGAACGCCGAGAAAACTGACGGATGTCTCAAAACTCCATGCACTTGGCTGGCATCACAAGGTAGAGCTGGAAGAAGGCGTTCGGCTCGCTTATGAGTGGTTCCGGCAGAATGCAGACTGCGCAAGGATGTAGGCGCCGGTGCGTCGGCTTATGCGGACGGCGGGCGATAACTTACAATTTACACGACATACAAGATATGGTATGATCGTATATGCAATAGAACTACATCTATAATATAAATGCGCAAAGGAGAGTAAAAGGGGAATGTTGCAGGAAAAAGTGATGTCCGACCGGGAACTGGAACAGGTCATTTCCGAGTTCATGCTGGAACTGGGCATACCGGCGCATTTGCGGGGCTATCAATACCTGAGAAGCGCGGTAGAGATGTGCACGAAAGACATGGAGCTGGTAGGCAGCGTGACGAAGCTGCTATATCCGGATCTGGCCAGAATGTACAAGACGACGGACCAGAAAATCGAACGGGCGATCCGAAACGCCATCGAGGTTTCATGGGAACGGGGCAACGGCGAACTGTTCGAGCAGTTGTTTGGCTACTGCAATTCGGGCGAGTATACGAGGCCCACGAATAGTGAGTATATTGCATCGGTAGCGGACTATATACGATTGGAATACGGATTGTTATAGCCGGCGGAAAAGGGAAGATATACGTATCTTCCTTTTTTTGCGCTGATATGTTACAATATACACGGAATGCTCATGAGGATAGCACGGCTTATTCAGAGTATCAAAACTTCACGAAAGGCCCGGCAGTGTATATGAAGTTGCTCAGCGTTATCATACCTTGCTATAATGAAGAAGAAAATATCAGAGATTTTTACGAGGAGTTTTTTCGGAATCAGGCTTTTTTTACGGAAAAAGAGCTGGATGTGGAACTGCTCTATATAGACGACGGCTCCCGGGATGGAACGGTGGACGAGGTGCGCAGGCTGCATGAAGAAGACGGAAGGGTGCATCTGGTGTCCTTTTCCAGAAATTTCGGCAAAGAGGCGGCTATCTATGCAGGACTGCAGAAGGCGGCGGGCGACTTTGCGGTGGTGATGGACGCGGATCTGCAAGATCCTCCGTCGCTTCTGCCCCAGATGTACAGCTATATCGAGGAGGGGTATGATTCGGTGGCCACGCGCCGCGTCAGCCGTAAAGGAGAGCCCCCTGTGCGCTCCTTTTTTGCACGGATGTTTTACCGCCTGATGAATAAGATTTCGCGCACCGAGATCGTGGACGGCGCGAGAGATTACCGCCTGATGACGCGCAAGGTGGTGGACGCGGTTCTCGCGATGACGGAGTACAACCGATTTACCAAGGGAATCTTCGGCTGGGTGGGCTTCCAGACCAAGTGGCTGGAGTTCGAGAATATAGAGCGCAAAAAAGGCGAGACCAAATGGTCGTTCTGGAAACTTTTTGCCTATTCGCTGGAGGGAATCACGGCGTTTTCAACGATGCCGCTGACACTGGCCGCGCTGATGGGCGCGTTGTTCTGTGTGCTGGCCTTTGTCATGATTGCGGTGATTATTGTCAAGACATTGATTTTCGGCGATCCCACCAGCGGATGGCCGTCGCTGGTGTGTATCATTATGCTGGTCAGCGGCGTGCAGCTATTCTGTCTGGGGATCGTGGGGCAATATCTGTCCAAGACTTATATGGAAGTGAAGAAAAGGCCCATCTATCTCGTGAAAGAGGATTTCTAAATGGCCGCTTTAGTGAGTATTATCGTGCCGGTGTACCGGGCGCAGGAATACATCGCCGAGACAATGGAACTGGTCAGGAGGCAGACCTGCACGGCGTGGGAGCTGCTATTGATAGACGACCGCTCCCCGGACGGAAGCGCGGATGAGATCCGCGCGGTGCTGGAACGGTGGAAGTACCGTCGTGTGGACGGCGCGGAGGCCGTCGAAGATTACAGAGACGGAGACGGGCACCGCGTACTGCTGATCCGCCAATCGGTAAACGGCGGCGCGGCCCGCGCGAGAAATACAGGGCTGGACTATGCGGCAGGCCGGTATATCGCCTATCTGGATGCCGACGACGTGTGGTTTCCGGAGAAACTGGAGCAGGAACTTGCTTTTATGCGGGAGCGGCAGGCGGGGTTCGTCTTTACCGCCTACGAGTTCGGCGACGAACGCGCCCGGGGCACCGGCAAAGTGGTGCACGTGCCGGAGACGCTTACCTACCGGCAGGCGTTGTCGCGCACGGTGATCTTTACGACGACCGTGCTGCTTGACAGAGAGGTGATTCCGGGGGAACTGCTGCGGATGCCGGTGACGGAAAGCGAGGACACTGCCTGCTGGTGGCGGATTCTGCGGGCAGGGTATACGGCGCACGGCCTCGACCGGACGCTTGCCGTTTACCGAAGGCCGCCGAAATCCCTGTCCTCCAACAAGCTCAGGGCGATCCGCCGTATCTGGAGCCTGTACCGCAGGCAAGAAAATCTCTCCGTGGCTGCCGCCGCGTACTATTTTGTCCAGTGGGCATACAGGGCCGTCATGAGGCGGCTATAGTCTCCGGCTGCCGATGAGGTGTCATTATGAAACGTGCTGAGTCATTGAAAAGACTTATCATACTGCAGTTATCCATGCTGGGGCTGCTTTTTCATACGGTTGTTTACGCTTTTTTCTGGTTTCGGGAGTATTATCCGTATCTGTTCCGCATGGGACGGGTGAACTTTTTCTTTCGAGGACACGTGATCATCATCTTGATCTACTTTGTGCTGCTGCTCTTTTTTGCCAGCACGTACGGCGTGCTGAAGGTCGGCTATCTGAAAGCGGGAGACGTGATTATATCCGAGATTTTTTCGTTGTTGTTTGTGAATGTGATTTCCTATTTTCAGATATCGCTGATGGCCAACTGGATCGTCAAGGTCAGGCCGATGGTTCTGATGACGCTGCTGCAGGCGGGCTGCTCCGTGGTCTGGGTGCTGGTCTGTAATGCGTGCTATTTTAAGGCATTTCCGCCCCGCCGGATTCTGATTGTCTATGGAGAACGCCCGATCGACGACATCGTGGCTAAATTTGAGTCCCGCAGGGAAAAATATGAGATCGGCGGCAGCATCAATATCTCCGAAGGGCTTGAGGCGGTAAAAAAGAAGATAGAAGGCGATTACGGCGCGGTGGTACTGTGGGATATTCCGGTCGCCGACAGGAATTATCTGCTGAAATATTGTTACGGCCGCTCTGTCCGTATCTATATGATGCCGAAAATATCGGATGTTCTGGTCAAAGGTTCGGATCAGCTCCATCTGTTCGACACGCCGATCTACCTGACCAGAGAGTACGCGCTGAAAGCGGAGCAGCGCGCCGTCAAGCGGCTGATAGACATCGTATGCTCCCTGCTTCTGCTGGTGATAGCGTCTCCGTTTATGCTGCTTACGGCGATTGCCATTAAAGTGTACGACGGCGGGCCGGTTTTTTATAAACAGGTGAGATGTACGATCGGGTGCAGGGAGTTCTGCATTCTGAAATTCAGAAGCATGAAGGTGGATGCGGAGAAAGACGGCGTGGCGCGGCTCGCGGCCAAGCACGATTCCAGAATCACGCCGGTGGGGAGACTGATCCGCGCGACGCGGATAGACGAGCTTCCGCAGCTTCTCAATATCCTGAAAGGGGATATGTCGTTTATCGGGCCCAGACCGGAACGCCCTGAGATTATCGCGCAGTATCTGGAGGAGATGCCGGAGTTTGCCTTTCGGATGAAGGTGAAGGCGGGGCTGGCCGGATATGCGCAGGTGTATGGCAAATACAACACCACGCCGTACGATAAGCTGAAGCTGGATCTGACCTATATCGAGCAGTATTCCGTATGGCTGGATCTGAAGCTGATGCTTCTCACGCTTAAGATACTGATTAAGCCGGAGAGCACCGAGGGAGTGGACAGTACGCAGACGACTGCGATGAAGGACAGGTAATGCTGCGGAAAGGTTTACGGAGCCTATGAATGCGATCAAATATGCCGACGCCGGCATGGATATGAAAAAACTTGCACTCTGTTTTGCAGGAAAAATATGGCTTGCGCTTGCGGCGGCAGCGGCGGGCGCGCTTCTGGGCGGCGGACTCTACACGGCGGCACATACCGTGCCGGAATCCGGGAGAGAATACAAAGCGGTGGCCAAGATTTATCTGGATTTTGCCGTCGATGAGACGGGGGAAGTATACCAGAAATATAACGGGTATACGTGGAACGACCTGATGGCGACGGATCTGATCATGGACAGGACGCTATCCCATCTGCCCGAAGACTATACGCGGGAGGAAGTCGCGGAGGCGACCACCGCCGAGATTCTGTCCGATCTGCGGCTATTGACCGTTACCATCACCACCCACGACAGAGAGCGGTGCGACGCCGTGTTTGCGGCGACCAAGCAGGCGCTTGTGGAATATGGCGAACACGCCAAGGAATTTACCCGGATACAGGTCATCCAGAGCGACGAGGCGCAGCTTGTGACGGCGGATGTCCGGACGGGCCGTGCCGTGTGTGTGGGCGCGGTGATAGCGTTACTCTGTACGCTGCTTGTGATGCTGCTTTATTATGTATTGGACGACCGTATCATGGTGGCGGGAGATCTGCGCCAAGTGACGGACGCTCCTTTTGTCGGTTATCCCGGCGCGGGCGAAAGGCTGAACCGGGATTATGAAGAAGCGCTGGCCTATATCGGGAACCGGCAGGGCAGGATCGCCGCGCTGCCGGTGGAGCAGGGAACGGTTCTGTCGGAGCAGAAGTGGCGGGAGCTGCAGGAGGCTGACGGTATCGTTATCGTGGCGGAATACCGGAAAGTGCACGCGGCGTTTCTCGCCTATGTGATCGAGCAGATGCACACGAGAGACTGCAGGATCGCCGGCGTCGCAATAGGAAACGCGGATGAAAAATTTATGAGGCGGTATTACGGAAAAGCGGTGGGCCGCGCCGAATAGCGGCGGCATCCGCCGTCGGAAGGAAGGATGGCGGCGGCAGACCGGACAGATGGCAGGGGTAGGATGAAGGTGCAGTTATTGGTGTCGGCGGTGAATCAGGACGCCGCCGCGCTGACGGAACAAATGAATATACAAACCGACGCGGTGATTGTGAACCAGTGCGGCGGGTACGGATATGAGGAGCTGGACAGAAACGGGCATCGAGTGCAGGTGTTTTCCATGCCGGAGCGGGGCGTGGGCCTGAGCCGCAATACGGCATTTCTGCACGCGAACGCGGATATCTGCCTGTTTTCCGATGAAGATATCGTGCTGGCGGACGGTTATGAGCAGCAGATTGCGGCGGCCTATGATGCGCTGCCGGACGCGGATATGATTCTGGTGAATGTGGAGGTGGGCCCCGCCAGACGCACGTACTGGAACGAGAAGATCCACAGAGTAAGTTACCGCAATTACGGAAGATATCCCGCCTATAGCATCACGGTCAGGCGGGAAGCGCTGCTGAAAGCGAACGTGTATTATTCCCTGTTATTCGGCGGCGGCGCGCGTTACAGCAACGGGGAGGACAGTCTTTTTCTGCGGGACTGCCTGCGGGCAGGGATGAAAATCTACGCCCATACCGCCTGCATCGGCAGGGAGACGGAGCGGGAATCCACATGGTTTCACGGATACCATCAGAAGTTTTTCCATGACAGGGGCGTCTTGTACCATTACCTGTACGGAAAACTGGCGCTGCCGTTATCTTTCCGGTTTCTGTGGCGGCACAGGGATACCATGTGCCGTGAGGTGACGGTAAAGCGCGCCTATGCGTGGATGAAGGACGGCGTGCGCGAAGCGAAATCCTGACAGGCCTATAGGCGCGGCAAATATACGGAAAGGACAGCGGCGGCAGATGATTTTATATATTACGGTGGCGGCAGTCACGGTGCTGCTTGCGGGGATGGTGGTCAACCGTCCCGTCACACAACCGTATAGGGTTACGAGGCAGCAGATGTATAACCGCGTCAGTCTGCTTTCCGTCTTTCTCATTCTGTTTGCACTGTCCGCGTGCCGGCTGAATGTGGGCAACGATTATGTCAGGTATATGGAGTTTATGCACCTGATCCGGTACGATGCCTATGTGCCTACGGAGATCGGGTTTAATCTGCTGGTCAAGCTGATCTTCGGCCTGTCGGGATTTGAAAATTATCTGCTTGTGTTTGCCGTCTATGCGTTTGCCACAATCCTGTTGTTTCTGGCGGCCATGTACGGACAGAGCGAGGATTTTCCGCTGACGTTCTTCCTGTTTATGATGCTGGGCTACTATTTCCAGAGTTTCAGCACGGTGCGGTATTATTTTGCGCTGGCGATAGCATTGTACGCGATGAAATTCGTACTGCGCAGACAGTGGGGACGTTTCGTGCTGCTGATTTTGTTCGGCGCTGCGTTCCATAAGTCCCTGCTGGTGGTGCTTCCGCTCTATCTGCTGGCCACCGTCCGCTGGAAAAAGTGGCAGCTCGCGGCGGCGGCGCTTTTCTGCACGACTTTTGTGTTCTGTCAGGAATGGTATTTGAAGCTGGTGGTATTCCTGTATCCGACTTACGAAGATACCGAGTATCTGGAGGGCGGCACCAGCTATATCAATATCGCCAGATGCGCCGCGGTGCTGGCGCTGGCGTTATTTGTACTGTATCGAGAACGGCGCGGCGGGGATGGAGCCGCTATGGACGAGGACAGAGACAGAGCGTTTTGGTTTTATTTTTATCTGAATCTGGGCGCGCTGGTGTTGTATGTGTTCTGTTCGTTCCTGCCTATTATCTCGCGGATCGGATATTATCTGACGGTCAGCCATATTCTGTTCGTGCCGATGCTATTGCGGGAAGTGAAGAACGTGCGGTGGCGCAGGGCGCTCCGGCTGGGAGTTCTGGCGGCGGCAGTCTTATATTTCGCCGTTTATATGAGCCGGGCGGACAATGACGGAACACGCATTCTTCCGTATCAGACGTTTTTCTTCGGCAACAGGGTTCCTATAGAGTCGGATTTTAAGTGATCGTGAGGAAGCGAAATGACGTTCAGCATTATTGTCGTATGTCTCAACGCGGGAGATAAGCTGCGCAATACGGTACAAAGCATTCTGGAACAGACGACGGATGATTATGAGATCATCATTAAGGACGGCTGCTCGGAGGACCAAGCGACAGAGGCATATCTGGAAAGCCTCCGCGCAGATGCAGCCGGGGATGCGCTTCCCGGCTCTGCCGTCAGCGGGCACATCCGGGTATACCGCATGAAGGACAGCGGTATTTACGACGCGATGAATCAGGCCGTGGACTATGTGCGGGGCCGCTATGTGCTTTTCCTGAACTGCGGCGACAGTTTTTATGACAGAGACGTGCTGGCCAAGGTCAGAGAAGCCATTGTGCGGCGGGGAGATCCGGCGGCGAGAAGCATTTTCTACGGCGATATCCACGAGAAGCGGACGGATGCGCAGGTGCAGTCCAATCCGGTGATAGACGATTTTGCCTGTTACCGCAATCTGCCCTGTCATCAGGCGTGCTTCTATGACGCCGGACTGCTACGGGAGCGGGCTTTCGACCTCTCCTATGCCGTGCGCGCCGACTACGAACATTTCCTGTGGTGCTTTTACCGGGCCGGAGCCGCGGCGGTGTATGTTCCGGTGACGGTGGCGCTGTATGAGGGAGGCGGCTACTCGGAGACGAAGGAAAACCGCAGGGTGTCGAAGCGGGAGCATCGGCAGATCATCGCCCGGTATCTGTCCGGTGCGCAGATCAGAAAGTACCGTCTGATTATGCTGCTGACGCTGGCGCCGGTCAGGACGTGGATCGCGGAGAATCCGGCCACGGCGGGGCTCTACCAGAAGATCAAGCGGAGATTATACGCAAAATCACACTGAGGCGCTGATGGTTTCACAGAACGAACTTTGTGCGTGCGGGAATTGGTGCGGAGCGTCACAAATTCCTATGATGGCATAGTTAATTCCGAAGGAATTTACTTTTGCCTCGTCTCGTAAACGCTCCGGAATGGAGAACATATGAAGATACTGTGGGTGTGTAATATTATGCTGCCCGTCATAGCAAAGCAGCTTGGCGTGCCCTATAGCAACCGGGAGGGATGGCTCAGCGGGCTTTTGGAACGTACCATACAGGAGCAGGGCTGGAACCGTATCGAGCTCGGAATCGCCTTTCCGGTGGATGCCGAGATGGGGGATATGCAGCAGACCATGCAGCTGGGGGATAGTATGTCCTGCCGCTGCTACGGTTTTACGGAAGATTTGGGTACGCCGGAAATCTATGACGAGACGCTGGAGCCCAGATTCTGGGAGATCCTGCAGGATTATGAGCCGGATATCCTGCACGTGTTCGGCACGGAGTTTCCCCACGCGCTGGCGGCGGTCAGGGCGTTCGGGAAGCCGGAGCGCACACTGATCGGCATACAGGGACTTTGCGGCGCCTATGCGGAGAAGTATATGGCGGATCTGCCGATGAAAGTGCAGCGGCAGGCCACGCTGCGCGACCGCATCAGACAGGACAGTCTGAAGCAGCAGCAGAAAAAATTCAGGAAGCGCGCACTGCATGAGAAGGAGGCCATCCTGCTGGCGGGCCATATCGCGGGGAGAACCGATTTTGACAGGGAGGAGACGGCCAAGATCAATCCGTCGGCGCAGTACCATTATCTGGGAGAAACGCTGAGAGGCATTTTCTACCATGACAGATGGAAAAGGAGCGCCTGCGAACCGCACAGGATCTTTTTGAGCCAAGGATATTATCCGTTAAAAGGGTTTCACTATCTGCTGCGCGCGCTGCCCAAAGTGCTGGAACAGTTTCCGGACACCCATGTGTATGTGGCGGGCAACAATGTCATCAACGTGGACACTTTGCAGGACAGGCTGAAACTGTCGGCGTACGGCAAATATCTCAGGAAGCTGATCCGGGACAGGGATCTGGCCGACAATGTGACCATGCTGGGGATTCTGGACGCCGAGCAGATGAAAGAACAGTACTTGCGGTGCCATCTGTATGTACTGCCTTCCGCGCTGGAAAATTCTCCCAATTCCCTAGGGGAAGCGATGCTATTGGGAGTGCCGTGTGTGGCGGCGAATGTGGGCGGCGTGCACAATCTGATGACGGACGGAGGCGACGGACTGCTCTATCCGCCCGGCGATGTGGACGCGCTGGCGGACGGGATCATGGAGATCTTTACCAAGGAGGCTATCGTGGAGAGATTTTCGGATAACGCCAGAAAGCACGCCAGAGTCAATCATGACGCCAACCAGAATTATTACCGCCTGATCCATATCTACCGGGAGATGTTGTCATGACGTTCACGTTCGTATCGAATTACATCAACCATCATCAGATCCCGCTGGCAGAGGCGTTGTACCGTGAACTGAAAGACGATTATACATTTATCCAGACGATGCCAATGGAACAGGAGCGGGTAACTATGGGCTGGGGCCTTGACGTCCATAGCCTGCCTTATGTCCGCTGCCTGTACGAGGAGGAAGGGGAATGCGTCCGCAGGATCATGGAGAGCGATGTGGTGTGGTTCGGCTGGTCGGAGCGGGAGGATCTGGCGGCGCGGCGTCTGGTCACGGGCAGGCCGACTTTCCGTGTCAGCGAGCGTCTGTACCGGGAAGGACAGTGGAAAATGATATCGCCCCGGGGACTGGCCGCGAAATACCGGGAACATATCAGATACCGCAGGCAGAATGTGTGTATGTTGTGCGCCGGCGCGTATACCGCGTCGGATTTTCACCTGATCGGGGCGTACCCGGACAAGTTGTTTAAGTGGGGATATTTTACGCCGCTGCGCCTCTATGACGATGTGCAGTTTGCGCGGATGAAACCGCAGGACGGCACGCTGCATATCGTGTGGGCGGGAAGATTGATTCCGCTGAAACATCCCGAATACGCGGTTCGTGCCGCGAAAGCGCTGCGGGATGCGGGCATACGTTTCTGCGTGCATATGCTGGGCGGCGGCGAGATGGAACCGGAGATCAGACAAGATGTGGAAACGTCAGGGCTGGCGGCGCATTTCAGGTTCTACGGTTATACGGCGCCGGAGCAGGTGCGGGATGTGATGGAGAAATGCCATATCCATCTTTTTACCAGCAATTATCTGGAAGGCTGGGGCGCGGTGATGAACGAGGGAATGAACAGCGGCTGCGTGGAAGTGGCCAACGCCCAGATCGGCGCGGCGCCCTATCTGATTAGACACGGCATCAACGGCTTTGTCTATCCGAATGACAATTATGCAAAGATGGAAGCGCTGCTGCTGGAAATCTGTAAAAACTGGAACAAATACAGCGATATAGGCCGCAAAGCCTACGAGACGATACGCGACGTGTGGAATGCCGACGTCGCGGCGCGGAACCTGCTCCGGTTTGCCGAAGGGCTGACGGAGGGCCGTGTGATTCCGGCCCAGACGGGGCCGTTGAGCAAAGCGCCGGTGATCAGTCCGCGCAGAATGTACCGGGCGATGCTCGCGTCGCAGCTATGGCCGTAAGGTATCAAAACGGCGCCGCGCATGATGTGCGTCATCCCTTGCTATACCGGCTTGGCGGCGGAAGCCGTGAGAAAGGATAACGCCGGCAGGAGAAAGTCAGTGGACGGAAAAGTCAGTGTGATCATACCGATATACAATTCCATAGACTGTCTGGAGAGATGCGTGCGGTCCGTCTGCGCGCAGACCTATCAAAATCTGGAGATTCTGTTGATCGACGACGGCTCCACAGACGGCACCGGGCCGCTATGCGACCGGCTGGCCGGAACGGATGACAGGATACGAGTCATACACAAAGAAAACGGCGGCGCGTCCTCGGCGCGGAATGCCGGCATAGCGGTGTCGTCCGGCGAGTATCTTGGATTCGTGGATAGCGACGACTATATTGAGCCGGATATGTACGGGCTGATGACCGAAGCGATGCACAACGAGGGAATCGCCGTTGTGCAGATATCGCGGGATGAAATGGACGAACAGGGAAACCGTCTGCCGGATGTGTGCATCCCCCCTGACGGAGCGCGTTTCTGTCCGTCCGAAGAATTTCTGAAAGAACTGCTCCTGCACAAAGGCGACTGCTCTTTCTGCACGAAACTGTTCCGGCGCGGTCTCCTCCAAGAGCACAGATTCCCGGAGGGAAAGCTGAACGAAGATTTCAGTCTGCTGGTGGAGCTGCTCCAGACGATAAATGGAATCATGATTCTGCCGAAGCAGTGTTATCATGTGGTCTACCGCAGCGGGAGCGCAACGCGGAAGAAGGCCAAGGACAGTTTTTCGGCGGTATTTGCGGACAATATCATAAATGCGGACAGCATACAGGAACTGACAGACCGGAAATATCCGGCGCTCCGCGGGTATGCGGTGCGGTTTAACCTGTATCAGCGGCTGGAATATCTGCTGCACGTGCCGATCGCGCAGATGAACAGAGAAAATGCCGTATACTGCGGCGCGGTAAAATATCTGCGGCGCCACGCGGCGGATACGATAGGGAACCCGTATCTGACCGCCAAGAATAAGCGGTATCTGCTTCTTCTTACGGCGGTGCCGAAGACGGTCAGAAAGCTCCATGCGTGGAAGATGCGGGCGCGGGAAAAAAGGTAGTATCAGGATCAGAGGAGGAGAACGAGTCATGAAATTTTCAAAGAGGCTGGCGTATGCGCTGGTGAATAATGTATTTTTTGCGATTACATTAATTGTTTTTGGACCATATGAGATTTTTATAACCAATATGAATGATTTTACCTTTTATTTCAGGGATTTTTGGTGGATACTTGCCAGTGTAGCGGCGGCATATGTTATTGCGGCTACATTGATTATTGCCGTTCTGCCATGGAAGATTGGCAGAATTTGTGTCCATCTTATTTTTACATTTACACTTTGTTGTTATATACAGGCCATATTTTTGAATGGGAAAATGCAGGTGATGGTAGGTCAGCTTATTAACTGGAGCGCCAAGACAATGATAGTAAATGCAGCAATTTGGCTGGCGATTATTATTTGTTCCTTTCTGCTTTTGTGCCTAGGGAAACAGTATTGGAATAAAATCGTGTTATTTATACCGGGTGCGGTAACGGTTATGCAGCTTACGGCTTTGGTTTTTTTATTGATTACAACGGAAGAACTGCATGAAGAAACTGGATATGCCTATGGGGGGGGGTATGTCTCCGATCAGAATATGTTTGACCTGTCAGAAAATAAAAATGTGGTAGTATTTTTATTAGACTGCTTTGATGTAAGAGTAATGAATTCTATTTTGGAGAAGCAGCCGGATATTCTGCAGGATTTTGACGGATTTACTTATTTTCCCAACTCGACCAGCGTGTATACAAGGACATATCCGTCGATATCATATCTTCTTACCGGCGAGATGTGCTATTTTGATGAGAAGGCTTCTGACTGGGTAAACGAAGCATTTGATAAAAGTACGTTCATGCCGTCATTGTATCAAAATCAGATAGACATCGGGGTGTATACTTATGATTATTATCTGGGAAAAGATATGAAAAATCATATGGACAATTATGTGTTTTATGATGCGCCGGTTAGATTGGAATATGTTGATACAGTGAAAGCGATGGCGAAGATGATATTATACCGCGATATGCCCTACGCTATAAAAGAATATTTTAATTATGACGTCGATTTGATTAATTATAAGGTAACCGGCGGCTTGTGGATGCCCGGTGACGTTGATGAGGCAACAGTTTCCAAATATAAAACTTTTGACGATGAATGGTTCTATGAACAATTGGAGCGGCGGGGGATGTCCGTGGCTGATTCGACCGGTACTTTTCGATTCTATCATTTGGGTTCCTGTCATCTGGATTTCAGCCGGATGGAAGATTGTGGAATCAGGAGTTTGGAAATTGTAAATGCGTATATAGATAAGATGAAGGAGCTGAATATTTACAAAAATTCCACAATTATCCTCGTAGCCGATCATGGATTTGGTGGAGGGTGTGAAGGCTTAGAAATACCGGAAACGCTTCCACTTATGTTGGTCAAACCGTCAGGAGTTTCCGAGGGAGAAGTACAGATATCAAATGCGCCTGTTTCCCACACAGATTTTATTCCAACGGTGTTAAGCGGGTTTGGTCTGGAATACGGTGAGTTCGGGAGAACGGTATTTGATATTTCAGAAACGGAGGATCGAACCAGATACTGTTACTACACCGCTTATCATTCTAATGAGGAAGGAGAAATAGAACTGCGCGAATATGAAGTTAAGGGAAATGCCCTGCAGCATGAAAACTTTGTTTTTACAGGGAACAGGTGGGACATTATGTATTCTCTAAATATTATTGCAAGATAAATATCTAAGCAGGGAGATGGCTAGTGGGAGAAATTTTCATTTAGATATTGCATAAAGCAGTCCTTATTTTCCCGTGCACTTTCCCGAGGGCGGCCTAAATCGGAACGAGATGCCAATGTGACAGGGATTTCCCACATGATAGGCCCCGACTCTTTTTGAATACGGTTTCCGACCGATTTAACTTCATCCATATTGGTAAGAGATATTGCGGTTTTATATCCTACGGCTTCCGCTATTTTTGAAAATTGAGCGCCACGGCAGCCGGTTGGCATAGCGCCTACGGATTCATGCGCTTGGTTGTTTATGACGATGTGATAGAAATTCTGTGGTGACTGCGCAGCGATAAAGGGTATAGCTCCCATGTGCATCAAAGCAGCTCCGTCTCCATCTATGCAAACGACTTTCTGTTCCGGTTTCGTTATGGCGATGCCCAGCGCAATCATGGAGGCATGGCCCATTCCCCCGACTGTCATAAAGATTCGGTCATGGCTGCCGTAGATCATGTCACTTTGTTCATATAATTCTCGGGATATTTTACCCGTAGTAGAAACAACGATAATGTTTTCGGGCAGCTCTCTAAGTATATTGCCAAGAACCTCCTCACGCAGCATCGTATTACCGTTTGTCCAGTGAAAAGGATTTTCCTTTTCAAAGGTTTCTTTTTTCACAATAATTGCAAACTGGTCTCCATGTGAGAGTGTTGTGTCTGCTTCTGCTAAGATATTAGTCATCTCATCATCGGATGTATTTTTGTCAATGATCTTATAGGGAACTGAGAGTGTTTCAAATAGCTTACAAGTGATTTTTCCCTGAAAAATATGCTGAGGTTCATCCTTTACACCGGGTTCGCCGCGCCAGCCAACGATAAAGAGCATAGGGATTCCGTATACATCACGGTTTGCCAGTGAAACAAGCGGATTCACGATATTACCGATACCGGAGTTTTGCATATATACGCAGGCAGGCTTGCCGGAAGCAAGATATGTTCCTATCGCAAGCCCAACGGCAGCCCCCTCATTTGCCGTCACATAATGATTTAATTTACCGCAGTAAGTCTGAAGACAGTCGCAAAACTGCTTTAGTGTGGAGTCAGGCACGCCTGCGATCGTATGAATGCCCATATGTTCTAATTGTGATAGTAATTTAGTAGCTTTCATTTATTTTCTCCAGTTCTTCGGTGGTATCTATCTCTATGATTTGTTTTTCTGTTACAGGTTCTATCTTCAATTTTAATTTTCCAAGGTTTTGATTAACGACATCATCCCAGAACAAATTTTCATTTCCGGCTATCCGATAGGCTTTTTCAATTTCCTGCTTCAAAATGAAAGCATCTTTTGAAGTGAAATAGGAAACACCCACCATATTATATGTATTTTCCCCTCCTTTGCCGATTCGGGTTATATAATGGCCATCTGTTTCAAATACCCAGTCATCAGAATAGCCAGATACCATTTTACCGAAATAGCAGGATGAATTAAGAGTTTTCTTGAAAACAGACGCATCTGCTACATACAAATCAGCCTCGCATATAAAACAGTTTCCCATTTCCAGTATTTTTCTGGCAGCATAGACAGAGGAAATATTGTTTTTAGATGAATAGTCCGGATTGTATATTAGGTGGATATTTGGATATTTTGTGCACAGGGGTTCAAATTGTTCCCCAAGATATCCGGTAACTATGTAAATTTCATCCACCGGTCGGGAATATAGTCCCTCTATGATAGTTTCAATCATTGTTTTTCCATGTACTTCAAGTAAGGGCTTAGGTTTGGTTTCGGTTAAAGGCCTCATACGGCTTCCCAAGCCAGCCGCCATTATAACTGCCACTTCTTTCATGCCATAATTCCTCTTATTGCTTTGCTTTACCTATAAATATTTAATTTCGTATTTATATTTCATCAATCAATCGTATGATATCGTTAAACGGCATAAGCTTTGAGTCAACTTCCAGCGCCCGGTGGTTTTTGAGAATTTCTATCGCAGTGTTCTGCATCGCGGGGAAAGCGCTTCTGGTCAACTGATTGGCATATATCACGATGTTGACGCCAGCGTTTGCCAGTTCTTCTTCCGTAATGCTATTAAACGAAGTAGGCACAACCACAATCGGGGTTTTGCTATCTGTGAGGCGGAATTTATGGCAAAAGGCAAGAATTTCATCAGGAGATTTTTGACGGGAGTGAATCATAATTCCGTCAGCACCGGCAGCAACATAAGCAGCGGCACGCCTAAGTGCATCCTCCATCCCGCGCTCTAGGATCAGACTTTCTATGCGCGCTATAATCATAAAATCGTCTGTCCGAAGCGCTTTCTTGCCGGCAGTAATCTTTTCACAGAAGTTTTCAATACTTTCCTGCGTTTGTTTTACTTCCGTGCCAAACAGGGAGTTTTTCTTCAGGCCGGTTTTGTCTTCAATGATTACTGCCGACACTCCCATCCGTTCCAAGGTGCGCACATTGTATACAAAATGTTCTGTCAGCCCGCCGGTATCACCGTCAAGTATGATCGGTTTGGTGGTGACGTCCATAACATCATCAATTGTCCGTATGCGTGAGGACATATCCACCAGTTCGATATCAGGCTTACCCTTAGCCGTGGAATCACACAGGGATGAGATCCACATAGCGTCAAATTGATCTAATTGTCCGTCACTTTCTACAATAGTTTTTTCGGCAATCAGACCGGTCAGACCGGAGTGCACTTCAAGCGTTTTTACGATCGGACATAACTTTATAAGCTGGCGCAGGCGCTTCCGCCGAAATTCAGGCATCGCAAGTTTTTCTTTCATTCGATCATCAATTTTTTTAACTTCTTCATTATATGTATAAGGGACTTCTATCAGCTTACCGCCGTATTTTGCTAAGTTACGGAGCACATTTTCCCTGATTGCGCTCTCAGGTCCGTTTGCCCAGTTGTCGCCATGAATGACATAATCAGGCTTCAGTTCTTCCAAGATAATGTCATACATAATATCCCTCTGAATCAAAACATGGTCAGCAAGTCCGGTTGCTTTTACGATGTTTATACGTTCCTCCAGAGAAATAGTCGGGAAGCGGTTATATCGCACCATAGCCTCATCTGCAAGCACTCCCACGATGACTTGTCCGTATTTTTTTGCTTCATTTAAAATATTCAGATGTCCTTCATGGATAACATCCGTGCAAAAGCAGGTATATATTTTTTTCATTTATCCTTTTCCTATTCTACGTATTTTACCGGTACTGTTATATTATATAACGCCAGTGCCTCTCGAAAGACAACAAAGAACGCTTCAATGTCTTCCTGATCAATAGCGCCCAGCGCGCACAGTCTAAACATACCCATGCCAGAAATTTTTCCGGGATAGATTGTAAAACCTTTGTCATAACAGTAATCATGTATTTTTTGAAAATCCCAGTTTTCGTCGTCGGGGTATAGCGCCGCGACAACTAAGCCTGCTTCGTTATCATCGGATATGTATATTTTAAATCCAAGCTCTTTTAATCCTTTTTTGATGGCATGGAACACTCGCAAATGCCGTGCCCATTTATTTTGTTCACCTTCTTCAAAGTATTCTTTGAGCGCCTGACGCACGGAATAGATAACCTGTACCGGAGGCGTAAAGTGCATCTCGCCATGTTCCTGCGCATACCGATATTGCATATACAAATTGCAATAGTAGGAACGCTTCGGATATTCTGCAGAAGCTTCAATGATGGCTTTTCGGCCAATAATAAAAGACAGTCCGGTCATAGCCATAATTCCCTTTTGCGCTGAGGCCATACAAAAGTCTATTTCATCATCCGCAACATTGATGGGGCGCATAGCATAAGTGGAAGTGGTATCTACTATAAAAACCGCATTATAACGATGAACCAGTCTGCCAATCTCCCGAATTGGATTTAAAAGACCGGTGCCCGTTTCGTTGTGGGTAGTGTAAACTATTGCAATATCCGGATGCTCTCGTAATGTTTGTTCAATGATGCGCATATCGGGCTGTTCGTTAGGTGGAAACTTCAGGTTAATGTGTGAAAGACCGTAATATTCACATATTTCTACCGCGCGACTGCTATATGCACCATTGTTGATAACAAGAATCTGCTTGTTGTCCGGCAAAAGCGAATTTAAACAGATATCCATGTTGATTGTTCCGGAACCGCAGAATAAAACGGCGGCGTACTCGGAGGAGTCAGCATGAACGATTTTTAAAAGGCCATCTTCGACTTCGCGCATTACGTTTACAAATTCCTTTTCGCGAGGACAGATATCCGGAACAATCTGTGCCATTTTGACTGTGTCCGTTGTGGTGGCCGGACCGGGATTTAATAATATGTTTCTCCGAATCATAATACCCCTGTTCTCCTTGTATCACGCTACTTCATTTTTCGTCATAAAACAACTAAAAACAAACTCATCATTCCAATATCCCGACATACACGATTTTGTAAATCTTATACTCATATTGTGTTTTAAAGCAAAATCAAGAAACAAAAGACGGATCATAAAACAGTTTAGGTAAATTTTCATATCTTATTTCATAATTTTCTATCACACTTTTTCTATATTTAATAAATTCCTCTTTTTTATGGATGTCATGAATATCAATGATACCAATCGAATAATTTGTTTTTTGATACATTGACTCCAGCACTTTTTGTGCATAATCATAATCGGTAAAATAGGAAAAAACCGAGTTAGACAATACGGCATCATACTTAATGTCTACCGGTATATTTATTGCCTCAGCACAGGTTAGTTCTACAGGCTCGTGCAGAATTTTTTTGGCAATATCAATTTCGCTGCTTGAGTAATCAATTCCGCCTATTTTAATATCGTGCTGCTGAAATAAAAATAAATTGGCCCCGCATCCACAACCAACTTCATAAATACTGTTCATTGGTTTATATCTGGATTGCGCGCAAAACTCTAATTCATTCCGTGTTTTAATGTACTGATTATAAAACTGCTCATAAGTAAGATTTTCACCTATAGAATCCCAGCCGGCAATACGCTTGAGTTCTAAGAAAATCTTTTCAGGATCTTGTGCTTGTAATTCTTTTTCGTCGGCAGTTCTCTTTTCCCATATTTCGTGCCAGTTATTGCTCATGCCTATTCCCCTTTCGTATTAGTGTTGGAAAGTTGTACTAATCGATCAATTATATATCGGGCCCCTACTTTTCCGCTGGTTCCCGGATTATAAATATACTGTTCCTTTAATTGCAGCATAGAATCTCTTGAAAATTGTGTGTCCAACAGGAGTTTGGCCACCGCGGGTCCAATGCTTTGGGCAATATCCTGTGGCTCGATCGAAATTCCTACCTTGTCTCGAAGCTCTATATCGATGGGAACGGTTTTAAGTTCTTTGTAATTCGGGTTTAATATTTTCATAGGTGTATTGATAAACAATACCGGTTTCATTGTAGAAAACGCATATTCCAAAGAAATACTTGACCAATCTGTAATCAACAGATCTGCCATATATACTGATTTTGTGGATGAAAAATCTTTTTGGAAAATAATGTTGTCTGACGGGTACTGTTTGGCCAGCTGCTCAATCCTTCCCTCAAAGTGCCGGACATACTGTGGGTGTGGGCGCACGATAATGTGGTAGTCCGTATCTTTCAGTCCATTTATTATTTCTTCAATGCAGGAGTCCATAATATTGTCTTTTTGCCATGAAGGAGCAATCAATATTGTCTTATACTCCGAATGTTTTTCATTGGCGGTCATTTGTTCGTATGATGCCGTCATATCGTCGATAACCGAAGAACCCCACTCCACCAGCGTC
The DNA here is from genome assembly GCA_947630025.1 of uncultured Lachnospiraceae bacterium. Lineage (GTDB taxonomy): Bacteria > Bacillota > Clostridia > Lachnospirales > Lachnospiraceae > UBA3282. Next base: position 154,092 of record CANRFZ010000003.1, on the reverse strand, counting down.
TTCTTTGGCACCTGATATTTTTGTTCTCTTTCTGCGATTTCTTGCTTATTCTTAGGTCCAGAAGTAAAAATGGTATCAAAACAGTCCAATGCTTCTTGATGAAATGACAAGTTTACACTGTTTACATCGTGCGGCACATAGATATATTCAATATCTTTTTTGACATAAGAGCGCTTTAGCTGGTAGTTATCCAAATCTGGGGTAGTCATGACCATAATGTTTGTTTCCAATTTCATCATCAAAATGATCATTCTGTTATCACTAATGTAATATGGTTTAAATTGCCCGCTTTCCATCGCAAATACTTCATCTTCCGGATCGCTGGTAATATAATGAATAATGATATTGGTTCTGCGGATAATTTCCTCTATGATGTCTTTATAGTATTTATAGAAACCATTTTTTTCAGAATAGAACACTATTTTTTTGTCAGTAGTTTTGAGAAACCGTTTGTAATCGGATTTCTCTTTTTTCCGATATGGATTGTTTTTATTTTCCTTTCTCTGAACTGTTGCAAATTTTTTGGCATTTTGCAGTTCTTCCTTACTTTTTTCTAGGGCGTCATAATCAATATATTTTTTGGGGTTGATCCATATATTTAACACAATAAGTTGGATGATGGAAAAAATATTGCTGCAGCTCCAATAAAAACCGACGCCGACAGATACAAAAAAACCAAGATACAGGGACAAGCCGACGGAAAAGGCCATAGTGCCATATTTATTTAGCAGATTCTGTTCTGCTTGAAGTACGTTGCACTTGTTCTGCATATAGCACATAAAAAAAGCAGATAACGCGGCCAGCATTGGAATAATCAGAGTAATTCCTCCTGTTTTAGCTGGAACGGCTATCAGATCAGTCCCGCGTTTAATTGCTTCCACTACCCCCATCAGCAGGGCGAGTTGGACAAACAACGGTATCAGATCGGCAAAAGGACTATACTTTTCTTTTTTAAATAGCTTGTACTGCTCCTCGGAGATGGCTTCCTGATTGCCAAAATAGGAGGCCTTGATATGGTTGATTTCAGGAGATATACGGACAATTTTAATAGAGTTTTTCTGTACCCATATGGACAACGGCAGCAGTATAATCTTAGTCAGAAAAGTAAAAAAAATGATAGCTGCCCAATAATTATGGCAGATCATGTAGCATAAATTAATAAGCCATAGCAAACCGTCTACGACAACGTTTATAATAGCATTCATATTTGTCCCTTAATCTTCTACATCTTTAAATTCTATTGCACTTTCCTCTGCGTGGCCGTTTTTTCGGTTCTTTTTGAAGAATGCAGATATTTTATGCCTGAATATGGTAAATGCAGCGCCTATGGCAATCAGCGCTCCGGCTACTGCCTGAATGATATAGGTGGTAGCTGACGGATCGATATAGGCGTGCGCCCTGAGCGTGAATAGATACCAGAAACACATAGAAAAATATGTTAATTTTAAAACTTGAAATACAAATTTTTTCATTTTCCGGTTACTCCTTTAAACAATAATATACTTATTATACTCTGCATAGTTTAAATATGCAAACATTTTCACACCTTCTCCGGCTCCGGGTAATCTACCCCGAACGTTTCAACGGTGACGGTCTTGATTTTCTGCTCTTTGAGCGGGCGGTCGGAGTAGTCCGTCTTTGTCTCTGCGATTTTATTGACATTTTCCATGCCTTCCGTCACCTTGCCAAACGCCGCGTAGCTGCCATCCAGATGCGGCGCATTCTTGTGCATAATGAAGAACTGGCTGCCAGCGGAATCGGGGTGCATACTCCGTGCCATGGAGAGTACGCCGGCGGTGTGCTTTAAGTCGTTGGGATAGCCGTTCTGCGCGAACTCGCCGCGGATCGAATAGCCGGGGCCGCCCATGCCTGTGCCCTCGGGATCGCCGCCCTGAATCATGAAGCCTTTGATCACTCTGTGGAAAATCAGGCCGTCATAAAAGCCCTTTCTGATCAGGCTGATAAAGTTATTGACGGATATGGGCGCGATGTCGGGGTAAAGCTCCGCTTTAATCACGTCGCCGTTTTCCATCGTAAACGTAACAATAGGATTCTGTGCCATTTTGTCCTCCGTTCCTGCGCCGCGCCGGATTTTCGATGCACGCTGCGCTTGCTTTCCTGTATTCCTGCTGATATGATAATAATAGAAAAAACAAAGAAATGCAAGTTGTTGGAATATGTTCTGCAGCGGAGGAGAGCCGGGTTATGATTATTAGAAGTAAAATAACGTTGGAGGAGTTAATAAACCGCTCAAACAATTTTTACCCTGACAGAATTAAGTTCTGCATTCATAAACCTTCCAAAACCGTTTCGATTGATGAAGAGTTTCATATCGATATGGAACACGAGCTTTATGATGAAACAGGAAGTGACAGAGATATTTTTGGCGGCGATCTTATGCTTGATCCTGTTGGTTTTGTTTGGGAAGCACATCCTAATATAGAAAGAAACAAAGAACTGGGCACGCCGGCTAACGGCAGGCTGCTTGCGGATGGCCCTATCACAGACGAGTTGTTTGAAATTATGAAAGGGTGGATTGTATAGGGAGGTTATATGACGAGCGCAGAATGGAACGATATGCCGCTTATGTCCAGATTGTCCAATATATCCGGCGAAGTGAAGCGGTGTGTTGATAGCAGGAAAAATTTTCTGGACGGTTTGGCACAAAAAGATTACAGTGAATTTTATTTTCATAAGGTAGCCGATCTGATTGAACTTACATTTACACAGGATGCCCGAAACAGGAAACCGGAATTTGTGGATGAGTTGAAGGAACTGCAGAGATTTTTGGACGGAGAGGCAAGCGCCGCATACATCCTGCGGTATTGGGAGCAGTTCACCGCCGGGGTGCAGTGATGCTGCGGCGGGTGTGCTTCTGTCTGGAGCAGAGTGTCGCACCGGCGGCGGAGCCGCTCGCCGGGGAACTGCGGGCACGCGGGATCGAAGTTGTCGCAGCACCGTATATGAATGATCTGCGGGCGCATGAGGTCGGAGCCGCCGCAGCGCCGTATATGAATGATCTGCGGGCGCGTGAGATCGGAGTCGCCGCAGCGCCGTATGCGAATGATCTGCGGGGACAAGGGATCGAAGTTGCCGCCGCGCCGTATGCGGATGATCTGCGGGCACAGGGCGATGTCCTGTATGTCACGGATGCCGAGGAGGTATACCGCGCGCTGCTTACGCGGGGCGCCTACGTGCTGCCCTGCCGCCATGCGGGGAACCGGACTGCGGGCTTTGCGGGCGCGCCGTATGTGATCGAGCAGATCGAGGAGATCGGCTATGAGGCGGTGGACATGGCTTACCGCCGTCTGGCAGGGCTTCCTTGGCAGATTCTTACAACAAAACGTTGTATCGTGCGCGAGACTACCGAGGAGGATATCGACAGTTTCTACCGGATTTACGCGGAACCGGAGATCACGGCGTACATGGAGGATCTGTATGCGGATCGGGAGGCGGAGCTGGCTTATATCAGAGAATACCGCGAGAAAGTATACGGCTTCTACGGTTACGGTATGTGGACGCTTCTGCTGCGGGACGGTACGGTGATCGGGCGGGCAGGGATCAGCTGGCGGGAAGGATTCGATCTGCCGGAACTGGGTTTCGTGGTGGGCGTGCCGTGGCAGCGGCAGGGATATGCTTACGAGGCGTGCAGCGCGATCCTGCACTATGCGCGGGAGGAGCTGGCGATGAGCCGGGTACAGGCGCTTGTCATGCAGGGAAATGAGGGATCGCTTTCGCTATGCCGCAGGCTGGGCTTCCGGCAGGAAGGAGAGCGGCATTTGATGGGAAAAGCCTACGCATACCTAATATACAATATGTGATAATTTTGGCTATTGTTTTTTCGCAGATTTAATGTTATATTTATTTCAATGTATAAAGTGTGTTGATTATACATAAATACTTGCGAAAAAGGAGAGGAAAGATGAAAGGTAGTGAGTGGACAATTTCGGACAGCAACGGGATGGCGCATAAGTTAGGTATCCGCGGCACAAACATTACGGTTGATAGCAATACCTACAAGGTAAAATCCAGCAACTGGCTGATCAATGTGATTGATTATTCGGTAGATTTCCCCGGCGCGAACTGTCATATCGTTGCCATCGGCAACAAGGCAAGGCTGGCGGTAAACGGCGTATACAATGACGACGGAACGCCTTATGAGCCGGTAGCAGGCATCCCTGCGTGGATCTGGGTACTGGTTGCGCTGAGCATTCTCGGCGGCTGGTTCTTCGGCGGACTTCTGTGCGCGGCCATCGGTGTTGCGTTCAGCACGATGTATGTTTCGGCGGCTTTAAACAAGAATAACAAGAAGGTGTTCATCTCTTTTGCGATTTTCGTTGTGATTGCGCTGGCATTCCTTGCACTGAATGTGTTTGTTCTGGCACCCGCGACTAATATGTAGCAGGTTGTGATAAGTTGTGATATTGAACGGAGGACGAAATGGACGGTAATTTTGGACAGGATCAAAACCAATATCAGCAGGACAACAACGGTCAGGGCATGAACCAGTACCAGCAGAATGCCAACTGGCAGAATAACGGTTCGTACCAGCAGGCGCCGAATCAGAATCCGAACGGCTACTACAACGGTTATCCGAACGGCGGCTATCCCAATCAGCAGATGCAGGGAAACAACTATAATAATTATGCGGCCAACGGGTATAACGGGCCGGTGGTAGTGTCCAATGCCATACCGCAGAAGAACGGCGGCCTGGCGGTCGGGAGTCTGGTGTGCGGTATTATTTCTATTCTCGGCTTCTGGTCATTGATCACGTTTATTCTGGCGATCGTGGGTGTGGTGCTGGGTATTGTCAACAATGCGCAGGACAACCCGAACAAGGGGATGGCGATTGCGGGAGTTATTCTGAATATTATCGGCTTCCTGCTCACCATTATCTTTATTGCGATCATCACCGCGTTATAACGGAGCCGGATCTGCTTTTGCGCAATTCGGAAAATCTGCCGTAAAAATTTTGCTGAAAAATTTTTAAAAAAGATATTGACAGAGTATTCTGACGGTGTTAAAATCCGTTTCAGAGAGAGCAAAGGTGCTATGAATTGTCATGGCACCTTTATTTTCTTTCTAAATATATTATAAGAGATGCGGAGCAACGGAGCTTACGACAATGGCGAGTTGTATCCGTATTTTTTATGTGAGGAGGAAAAGTTATGAGTCAAGAAATTTTGAGTGCGATATCCGGCGAAGTGTTCGGCGTCTGGTTTCTGATCGGCGCGGCACTGGTGTTCTGGATGCAGGCGGGCTTCGCGATGGTAGAGACCGGATTTACCCGGGCGAAGAACGCGGGAAACATTCTGATGAAGAATACGATGGACTTCTGCATCGGAACGGTGGTCTTTATCCTGATCGGCTTCGGCCTGCTGCTGGGCGAGGATCTGGCAGGCTTCATCGGCAAGCCGGGATTTGATATCTTTACGGATTATGCAAATTTCGACTGGTCGAATTTCGTGTTCAATCTGGTGTTCTGCGCGACGACGGCGACGATCGTATCCGGCGCGATGGCGGAGAGAACGAAGTTTTTGTCCTACTGTATTTACTCCGCAGTCATCTCCGCGGTTATCTATCCGGTGGAGGCGCACTGGACATGGGGCGGCGGTTGGCTGGCGCAGATGGGCTTCCATGATTTTGCGGGTTCCAACTGCATTCATATGGTAGGCGGTATTTCGGCCTTGGTCGGCGCGGCGATGCTCGGTCCCCGTATCGGCAAATTTGTCAAAGACAAAAAGACCGGTAAAATTACGAAGGTGAACGCCTTCCCCGGCCACAACCTGCCGATCGGCTGCTTGGGTGTGTTTATCCTGTGGCTCGGCTGGTACGGCTTCAACGGTGCGGCAGCTACTACGGTGGAGGAGCTGGGTTCTATCTTCGTAACGACGACGATCGCCCCCGCGGTTGCCACGGTGGTATGTATGATCTTTACATGGGTTAAATACGGCAAGCCGGATGTGTCCATGTGCCTGAATGCGGCGCTGGCAGGTCTGGTAGCGATCACGGCTCCCTGCGATGTGTGCGACGCTCTGGGCGCGATCATCATCGGCGCGGTTGCGGGTGTGCTGGTAGTGTTCGGCGTATGGTTCCTGGATTACAAGCTGCACGTGGATGATCCGGTGGGCGCGGTTGCGGTTCACTGCCTGAACGGTATCTGGGGTACTATCGCGGTAGGTCTGTTTGCAACGGATACGGCTCCCGCGTTTGCCAGAGGATATGGCGACGGCGTGACTTTCGGCGCGAACCAGATTCTGGGCGAAGGGTTATTCTACGGCGGCGGCTTTAAGCAGCTCGGTATTCAGTTGCTCGGTATGTTTGCCACGATCGCTTGGACGGCTGTCACGATCACGCTTACTTTCCTGATTATCAAGGCGCTGGTCGGCCTGCGGGCGTCCGAGGAGGAGGAGATCGTCGGTCTGGACACGACAGAGCATGGTCTGGCGTCGGCATATTCGGGCTTCAGCATTATGGATGTCTCCAATACCATGTCGATGGATGTCAATGAGAATACGAGTCTCGGCGTGGAGGATTATGACGAGGCCTCCGAGGTGCAGAAGAACGCGGCGGTCAAAGTGGCACAGGTGCCGATGGCGTCCGCTACGGGTATGTATAAAGTATCCATTATTGCGAAACTGTCCCGCTATGACCATTTGAGAAAAGCGATGAACGATCTGGGCGTGACGGGCATGACCGTAACACAGGTCATGGGCTGCGGCATCCAGAAGGGTGCGGGCGAGATGTACCGAGGCGTCGAGATGGATGCGACGCTGCTGCCTAAGGTCAAAGTAGAAGTGGTTGTCAGCAAGATTCCGGTAGAGTCTGTCATAGAGGCGGCCAAGAAAGCGCTCTATACGGGCCATATCGGAGACGGCAAGATCTTCGTTTACAATGTGGATAAGGTTGTCAAGATCCGCACCGGCGAAGAAGATTTTGCCGCGCTGCAGGATGTTGAATAGGAGTATACCTAAATCCCTTAGTTTGTATATATAAAACGGGCCTCCGGTGCTTCCACCACCGGGGGCTCGTTTTATGCTGCGGCGTGTTCTGCGGCAATTCCCTCATGTTTTTGTAATCAACGGCGTATAATTCGCTCATGTTTTTGTAACCAATAGCCCATAATTCGCTCATGTTTTTGTAACAATCGACGTATAATTCCCTCATTTTTTTGTAAAACCATTGTATTTCTGCGGAAAATTGCATATACTAAAGAAAAGGACGGAAAGGAGCTGGCGGGATGTATCTGTCAAGAAAAATCGATCATGCACTGAAAGAGTGGAAACAGGATGCACAGAGAAAGCCGATGATCGTCAAAGGGCCGCGGCAGGTGGGCAAAACGGAGTCCATCAGGCGGTTTGCCAAGCAAAATTACGAAAATGTCATAGAGATCAATTTCGTGGAGGAGCCGAAATACAGGATGATTACGGCGGACGGATATAAGGCGGAGGAAATTGTCAAGAATATTTCCCTGCTTGATCCGGAGAAGAAGTTTGAAGCGGGTAAAACTTTGCTTTTCTTTGATGAACTGCAGGCGTTTCCGGAGATTGCCACCGCACTCAAGTTTTTTCGGATCGACGGGCGGTTTGACGTGATCTGCAGCGGCTCTCTGCTGGGAATACAGTATCAGCGGATCGAGAGCAACAGTGTTGGTTATAAAACCGACTATGAGATGTATTCGCTGGATTTTGAAGAATTTCTGTGGGCAAAAGGGTACAATAGCGCGTTCACGGAAGAACTGCTTACCCATATGCGGGAACAAAAGCCGCTCAGTGATGTCACGATGTCCGTGTGCGGGAGCCTTTTTCTGGATTACTGTATTCTGGGCGGTATGCCGGCTGTCGTCCGGGAATATATCGAGAGAGGAACGTTTGAAGGTTCGTTAGAGATACAGAGGCAGCTTCTGGCCGATTACAAGGAAGATATCCGAAAATATGCCGAGGGCATGGATCAGACAAGGATCTTAAACGTATTCAATCAGATTCCCGTGCAGTTGGCGAAGGACAACAAGAAGTTCCAGATCTCCAAAGTGGCATCCGGGGCGCGGTTTAAGGACTATCGGGGATGTATTGAGTGGCTTGCCGACGCGGGCATGATCAATCTGTGCTATTGCCTGAGAAGTCCGGAGCTGCCGCTCAAAGGGAATTATGAGGAAAATAAGTACAAAATTTACTTTGCCGACAACGGTCTCTTGGTGGCGATGCTGGACGACGAGGCACAGGAGGATCTGCGCGCCAACAAAAATCTGGGCGTTTATAAGGGAGCGCTATACGAGAATATTGTAGGGGAGGCGCTCGTAAAGAACGGCTACGGCCTCTACTATTATAAAAAGGAAAACTCCACGCTGGAGGAAGATTTCTTCGTGCGGACGGCGTCGGAACTGATTCCGATTGAAGTGAAGGCGACCAACGGCAGAGCGAAATCGCTGCGCAGCCTGATCGACGGAGATAAGTATGGGGATATCCGCTATGGCATCAAGTTTGCTGCCGCCAATATCGGTTACAGTGACGGCATCTATACGTTTCCGTATTTCTGCGCTTTCCTCCTGCGGAAGTATCTGCGGGAAACGGACAGGGAGAGATAGGCCGTGTATAATGCTGATGTGCCGATGCCCGCCTATAACGCCAGCGCCAGACTCACGATGGGCAGCGTGATCAGGCTAAACAGCGTAGAGAGGATGATGCCCTGAGAGATCGTCTCGCCGTCCGCGTGGAACTGCTTAGAGAGCATCAGCGGCAGATTGCCGGCGGGCACCGCCAGCATCAGCGTCAGCGTGCCAATCAGCAGCGTATCATGGATAAAAGGACGAATCAGCAGAACGAAGCCGATCGGGATCAAAATCTGACGGAGCAGTACGAAAGCGTACAGTTTCGGGTGTGAGAAGATGTCCTTCGGCTTCATCTGCGCCACGGAGATGCCGAGCACGAGCATGGACAATAGCGTCGTGGACTGCCCCATATAGTTCAGCGTAGAAGGCACGATGGACGGCACGGGGAAATCGCCCACGTAGAAAAGAATGGTCGCCGCCGCGGAGACGGTTCCGGCGTTGATCAGTTTCTTCCAGAGAGGTGTATGTTCCGGCACGCTATAGTTTTGGGCCGACGCCTCTGCGCCACCCGCTGCGGCCTGTCCCGCCGCGGCTTTTCGCAGCAGGGAGATGCCGAAAGTATAGATGAGTACGTTAAAAATCAGATTGTAGATCGATACGAAAATCAGCGATTCCGGCCCCAGTACGGCGGACGCCAGCGGGATGCCGATAAACCCTACGTTGCCGAAGATCGTGAGAAGCTGATAGGAATAATGGCATTCGTCCGGCACGCGCAGGAGACGCGGGATCAGGAAAGCCGCGGCGATCAGCAGCGCGTATATGAACAGAAAGAGGAGGAGCGCACGCCCCAGTTCCGCCGGAGAGACTTTCGGGCCGTCGCTGAAAGCGGAACAGATCAGCAGCGCGGGATTCGTCACATTGACAATCAGCCCGGATAGCTGCTTGGACGAGCTCTCGTTCAGTATCTTCTTACGAAAGAGAAGCATACCGACGCCGATCAGTATGAAAATCATAATCATCTGTTGTATCACTACCGTGATGTCCATGGCTAACCCGTCCTTTGTGCATAAGATGGAATGCGGCTGCGCTGCTGCCGCGGCAAACGCAAAATTTCCTTATAAATAAATCAATCAATAACTTAAAAATGAGTATAGCAAAAAAACATACATCATTCAATTTTTTCTTCCCAATAAAATCAGATGTTGTTATAATAGGACATGGTGGAGCGTGTCCTTGGCGGACGCCGCGCCCTAAAGCAACGATAGGTAACTGAACAGTACGCGGCGGTTCTGAGAGATTTTCCTGTCTGTGGTGTAGGCTTCAGATACGGCGGCCGCCTTGGGCTTGTGATAGAGCGAATGTAGAAGAAAGGCAGGAATGCGGAACATGATCGTACAGAAATATAAAGATATGCTGCAGGGGAAATCGGTGATCCGGCAGTTGTCGGAGTTTGCCACGGCGAGAGGGAAAGAGATCGGCTATGAGAATGTGTTCGATTACAGTCTGGGCAATCCGTCCGTGCCGGTGCCGCAGAAGTTTACGGATGTCATGATCGATATGCTGCAGCACAGAAACCCGATGGAGCTGCACGGCTATAGCCAAAGTCTGGGGATTCCGGCGGTGCGGGACAAGATCGCCGCGTCGCTAAATGCGCGCTTCGGCATGAACTATACGGGGAACCATATTTTTATGACCACCGGCGCGGCGGGCGCCATCGCCCACGCGGTACGCTGCGTCAGCGGGCCGGGTGACGAGATTCTCACGTTTGCGCCTTATTTTCCGGAGTACAATCCTTATATCAACCTGACCGGCGCGGCGCTGAAAGTAGTGCCGGCGGACACGGCTGCTTTCCAGATCAATTTCGACGCTTTCGAGGAGATGCTGACGGACAGAGTGGCGGCGGTGCTGATCAACTCGCCCAACAATCCGTCCGGCACGGTCTATTCCTCCGAGACGCTTAGCAGGCTGGCGCAGATCATGAGCGACAGGCAGCGGCAGTACGGACACGATATCTTCCTGATCTCCGACGAACCGTACCGGGAGATCGTATTTGAGGGCGTGGATTCTCCGTATCCGTCGAAGTTTTATGACAATACCCTGTCCTGCTATTCGTTCTCCAAGTCGCTATCGCTGCCGGGAGAGCGCATCGGTTATGTGGCGGTCAACCCGGCCTGCACCGACGCAGAGCTGATCAGCGCGATGTGCAGCCAGATCTCCCGCGGCACCGGCCACAACTGCCCGCCGTCCATCATCCAGCTGGCGGTGGCGGAGGTGCTGGATCTCACCGCCGATCTGTCGGTATACGAGACGAATATGCGCATATTATATAAGGAACTGACGGCTCTCGGCTTGGAGTGCGTGAAGCCGGGCGGCACGTTTTATATTTTCCCGAAGGCGCCGGAGGAGGATGCTGTCGCTTTTTGTGAAAAGGCGAAGAAGTACGATCTGATACTGGTGCCCAGCGACACGTTCGGCGTGAAGGGCTATGTCCGGCTGGCATACTGCATCGACACCGAAAAGGTGGAGCGCTCCTTGGAGGCGCTGCGCAGATTGATCAAAATGGAGTATTAGTGGCAGACGCTGCCGGATTTCCGGACGGCATGAGAAAGGACTGTGATACGAATGGTGAGTGTATTGGAAATTTTAAAGGCAATTCTTTTCGGTATCGTGGAGGGCATTACCGAGTGGCTGCCCATCAGCAGCACCGGCCATATGATCCTGTTAAATGAGTTTGTGACGCTGAACGTCTCGCAGGAGTTCTGGGATATGTTTCTGGTGGTGATCCAGCTCGGCGCGATTCTGGCGGTGGTGCTGCTTTTCTGGAATAAGATTTTTCCATTCCGCTTCGGGCACGGGCCCGTGGTGCAGAAGGATATTTTCGTCCTGTGGTTTAAGATACTGGTATCCTGCGTGCCGGCAGCAGTGGTCGGACTGGCTTTTGACGACGAGCTGGACGCACTGTTCTACAATCCGTGGTGCGTGGCGGTGGCGCTGATCGTATTCGGCGTGGCGTTTCTTGTGATCGAGAACCGGAACGGAAACGCGGAGCCGAAGATCACCGATCTGGGAGACATCACGTACCGGACTGCTTTTATGATAGGCATTTTCCAGTTGATTGCCGCGGTATTTCCGGGAACGTCCCGCTCTGGCGCCACGATCGTGGGCGCGCTGCTGATCGGCGTGTCGAGAACCGCTGCGGCGGAATACACGTTTGTTCTGGCCATCCCCGTCATGCTGGGAGCGAGCCTTCTGAAAGTGCTGAAATTCGGTTTCCACTTTACCGGCGCGGAGGTGGCGATTCTGTTTATGGGAATGTTGTCGGCTTTCCTCGTGTCCGTTCTGGTGATCCGTTTCCTGATGGGGTACATCAGAAAGCATGATTTCAAAATATTCGGCTGGTATCGGATCGTGCTAGGCGCCGCGGTGCTTGTGTATTTTGCCATGGCCGCTTAGAACATATGGCGGTGCGGAGCGGCGTATTCAGGCTCTTTTTGGGTGATTTCGTATAAAATAGCAAAAGAATGCACAACTATTTATGGCAGATTGTTGATTGACAGTATATCGATATTGCGTTAAAATCCACATAGAACCTGAAAAGAATCGGTCAGGGATTATGAAAAAGTTAAAACTATAATGAGCGATGTCCGTAAAAAGCGGACGTGTGAAAGGAGAAAAAAATGGCAGAGACAAAGAAGACAGCGATTGTAAAACCTGTAGCAAAAGCAGTTGCGGCTAAGGCGGCAGATACAAAGACAGAAGAAGTAAAGGTTGTTCCGGCGGCGCCTGCTGCAGAGGCTCCCAAGGCGGAGGCGGTTAAGAAGGCTCCCGCAAAGAGAGCGGCAGCCAAGAAGACGACGGCGAAGAAGGCTCCTGCAAAGAAGACGGCTGCGGCTAAGAAGACGACGGCTAAGACCACAACGAGAAAGACGGCGGCAAAGAAAGCGGAGACCAAGGTAACGCTGCACGTTCAGTTCGCAGGTAAGTCCTACACGACGGATGAGCTTGTCAAGATCGCAAAGGACGTATGGAAATACGACTTAAAGCAGAAGGCGGGGGATTTCAAATCCGTTGAGTTGTATGTAAAGCCCGAGGAGAACACCGTATACTATGTGATCAACGGTGATGTGTCCGGCAACTTCGGCATCTAAGACAGATTCGGGATCGTTTTACATAGCTTCTAAATGAGAGAGACTTTAGGCAGTCGGTTTTGGACAGGATTCAAGACCGGCTGTTTTTATATATTTTTTATAATTTTTTTGCAAGGAATTGTTGACAATGAAAATCGGAAGTGATAACTTACTACTAGAAGATGTTAGCACTCTATCTTGTCGAGTGCTAACAATGGGAGAAATGGTATGCAGTTAGATGAAAGAAAAAATACCATATTGCAAGCCATCATTCGCAATTATCTGGAAACGGGAGAACCGGTAGGAAGCAGAACGATATCGAAATACACGGACTTAAACCTGAGTTCCGCCACGATCCGCAACGAGATGGCGGATCTGGAAGAACTGGGATACATCGTGCAGCCGCACACTTCCGCGGGGCGCATTCCCTCCGACAAGGGCTACAGACTGTATGTAGACAAGATGATGGAGGAGAAGGAACGCGAAGTGGAGGAGATGAAGGAGTCGCTTCTGGAGAAGGAAGACAAGATGGATCACCTTCTCAAACGGGCGGCTAAGATGCTGGCGGCGAACACGGAGTACGCGGCGATGGTCTCCGCGCCGCAGTACCACCGCAACAAGCTGAAATTTATCCAGCTTTCCCGGGTGGACGCCAATCAGATTCTGGCGGTCATCGTCGTGGAAGGCAATATGATCAAGAACTCGATGCTGAACGTTTCGGAGGAGCTGAGCGACGAGACGCTGCTGAAGCTGAATATTCTGCTGAACACGCATCTGAACGGACTGTCGATGGAGGAGATCAATCTGGGAATGATTGCCGCGCTGAAGCAGCAGGCGGGAATCCACAGCGATATCGTGGCGGATGTCATCGACGCGGTGGCCGAGGCGATCAAGGCGGACGAGGATCTGGAGATTTATACCAGCGGCGCGAAGAACTTCTTTAAATATCCGGAATTAGCGGATCACGAGCGGGCGGAGGAGCTGATCTCCACGTTCGAGGAGAAGCAGCTTCTGAGCGAACTGGTGCAGGGCAATCTGGCGGACGAGAACAACACGGGCATTCAGGTGTATATCGGAAGCGAGACGCCGGTACAGGGCATGAAGGACTGCAGCATCGTGACGGCCACATACGAGCTGGACGAGGGCATGAAAGGCACCATCGGCATCATAGGCCCTAAGCGGATGGATTATGAAAAGGTCGTTACCAATCTGAAACTGCTGAAAAACCAGTTGGACGATTTATATAAGAAATAAAAGAATATAAGAAATAGAGAAATAAGAGATCAAGAAATACAGAAAATAAAGAAACAGGAAATCAATCGGAAAGGAATGAGAAGCGTGGCAGACGAAAAAGATAAGATACAGGAAGACGGCCAGCCGGCGGAAGAAGCGGCTGGGAACACTGCCGGGGGAACGGCACAGGCAGAGCAGGCGGACGGCGGCGCGGCGCGGGAGGAAGCGCCTGAGACAACCGCAGGCGACGAAGCGGGCGGAGCCGGAGAGGAAGCGGACGGCGCCTCCGAAGAAGAAGCCAAAGAGACAAAAAAAGAGAAGAAAAAGAAAGACCGGGGAGACAAAAAGCAGGACGCCCTGAAGCAGAAGATCGACGAGCTGGAGGACAGAGTCAAGCGCCAGATGGCGGAATTTGAAAACTTCCGGAAGCGCACCGAGAAAGAGAAGACGATGATGTTCGAGACGGGCGCAAAGAGCGTGATCGAGAAGATCCTGCCGGTGGTGGACAATTTCGAGAGAGGGCTGGCGACCGTGCCCGAAGAAGAAAAGGGCGGCGCTTTCGTGCAGGGCATGGAGATGACCTACAAGCAGCTTATGACGGAGCTGGAGAGCATACAGGTCAAACCGATCCCGGCGGTGGGCGAGGAATTCAATCCCGATTTCCACAACGCGGTGATGCAGGTGGCCAGCGAGGAATACGAATCCGGCGTGGTGGCACAGGAGCTGCAGAAGGGATATACTTACCGCGATAGCGTGGTAAGGCACAGTATGGTGGCAGTGGTGGAGTAAGCCGGACGGCGGCAGCCGGCAGAGGCTTGTCACTGACAATAGAGAGCAATCACTATCAATCAATATATTTTAGGAGGAAACTATTATGAGCAAGATTATCGGTATCGACTTAGGAACAACAAACAGCTGCGTGGCGGTTATGGAAGGCGGTAAGCCTACCGTTATCGCCAACACGGAAGGCGCGAGAACGACACCCTCCGTCGTGGCATTCACGAAGACGGGCGAGAGACTGGTAGGCGAGCCCGCGAAACGTCAGGCGGTCACCAACGCCGAGAAGACGATCTCCTCGATTAAGAGAGATATGGGTACGGACCGGGGACGCACGATCGACGGCAAGAAGTATTCCCCGCAGCAGATCTCCGCTATGATCCTGCAGAAGCTGAAAGCGGACGCGGAGAGCTATCTGGGCGAAAAAGTAAGCGAAGCGGTCATCACGGTTCCGGCGTACTTTAACGACGCGCAGCGTCAGGCCACCAAGGACGCGGGCAAGATCGCCGGTCTGGACGTAAAGCGTATCATCAACGAGCCTACCGCGGCGGCGCTGGCGTATGGACTGGACAATGAAAAAGAGCAGAAGATCATGGTATACGATCTGGGCGGCGGTACATTCGATGTGTCCATTATCGAGATCGGCGACGGCGTCATCGAGGTTCTGGCAACCAACGGCGACACCCATCTGGGCGGCGATGATTTCGACCAGAAGATCATCGACTGGATGCTTTCCGAGTTCAAGGCGCAGGAGGGCGTAGACCTGTCCAATGACAAGATGGCGATGCAGAGATTGAAGGAGGCGGCGGAGAAGGCGAAGAAAGAGTTGTCCTCCGCGACTACGACCAATATCAATATGCCTTTCATCACGGCCACGGCGGAAGGCCCGAAGCATCTGGATATGAATCTTTCCAGAGCGAAATTTGACGAACTGACTCGCGATCTCGTGGAGAAAACGGCGGTTCCCGTGCAGAACGCGATGAAGGATGCCGGACTGACCAACGCCGATATCGGTCAGGTATTGTTGGTGGGCGGCTCCACACGTATTCCGGCGGTACAGGACAAAGTAAGACAACTGACGGGCAAAGAGCCCAGCAAAAACTTAAATCCTGATGAGTGCGTAGCGCTGGGCGCTTCCATTCAGGGCGGCAAGCTGGCGGGTGACGCCGGTGCCGGTGAGATCCTGCTGCTGGACGTAACGCCTCTGTCACTTTCCATCGAGACGATGGGCGGCGTTGCCACGAGACTGATCGAGAGAAATACGACGATCCCGACCAAAAAGAGCCAGATTTTCTCCACGGCGGCGGACAATCAGACGGCGGTGGACATCAACGTTGTGCAGGGCGAGAGACAGTTTGCCAAGGATAACAAGTCCCTCGGACAGTTCCGTCTGGACGGCATCCCGCCTGCTATGCGCGGCGTACCGCAGATCGAAGTTACTTTCGATATCGACGCCAACGGTATTGTCAATGTATCCGCAAAGGATCTGGGCACGGGCAAAGAGCAGCATATCACGATCACCGCTGGCTCCAATATGTCCGATGACGAGATCGACAGGGCGGTAAAAGAGGCAGCCGAGTATGAGGCGCAGGATAAGAAGCGCAAAGAGGCGATCGACGCCAGAAACGACGCTGACGCATTCGTATTCCAGACAGAGAAGGCGCTGAACGAAGTGGGCGACAAGATCGACGCTTCCGAGAAATCCGGCGTGGAGGCAGATCTGCAGGCAGTGAAGGATATTCTGGAAAAGACCAAAGACCAAGAGATGTCCGACAGCCAGTTGGATGAACTGAAAGCCGCCAAGGAGAAGCTGACCAACTCCGCACAGTCCTTGTTTACCAAGATGTACGAGAATATGCAGCAGGCGCAGGGCGGCCCCGATATGAGCAATATGGGCGGCGCAGCGGCGGATGACGGCGCGCAGTCCGGCCCGGCTGACGACGTCGTAGACGGAGACTACAGAGAGGTCTAAAAAGCTCAGCCAGACCACACCGGCAGGGGAAATCGTGCTCGCACGGATTTCCCCTGTGGGTGATGGATTCGAGGCTAAAATAAACTGCTGATTCTCAGGGAAGGAATAACCATGGCTGAACAGAAACGAGATTATTACGAGGTGCTCGGCATAGACAAAAATGCCGATGAAGCCGCTATCAAAAAAGCATATCGGGTTCTTGCCAAGAAATACCATCCGGATATGAATCCCGGAGACGCGGAGGCGGAAAAGAAATTTAAGGAGGCGTCCGAGGCGTATGCCATATTAAGCGATCCCGAAAAGAGACGGCAGTATGACCAGTATGGCCATGCTGCTTTCGACGGCGCAGGCGGCGCGGGCGGTTTCGGCGGATTCGATTTCAACAGTGCGGATTTCAGCGATATCTTTGGCGATATTTTCGGAGATTTCTTCGGCGGAGGACGGCGCGGCAGAAATAACGGCCCGATGAAGGGCTCCAATATCAGAACCAGCGTCCGGATCGCGTTCGAGGAGGCGGTCTTCGGCGTGGATAAGGAGATCGAGCTGACGCTGAAAGACGAGTGTACCGCGTGCCACGGCACCGGCGCAAGAGCGGGCACCAGTCCCGAGACGTGCCCGAAGTGCGGCGGCAAGGGACAGGTCGTTTTTACGCAGCAGTCCTTCTTTGGAACGGTGCGGAACGTGCAGAACTGTCCGGACTGCCACGGCACCGGCAAGGTCATTAAGGATAAGTGTCCGGACTGCCACGGCACCGGGTATATTGCCAGCAAAAAGAAGATTCAGGTATCTATCCCGGCAGGCATTGACAACGGACAGTGCGTGCGCATCCGGGATAAGGGCGAGCCGGGAGCCAACGGCGGGCCGAGAGGAGATCTGCTGGTGGAAGTGGTAGTGAACAGACATCCCATTTTCCAGCGGCAGGATGAGAACATATATTCCACCGTACCGATGTCCTTTGCCATCGCAGCGCTGGGCGGTGAGATTATCATCGACACGGTGGACGGCAAGGTCATCTATGATGTGAAGGCGGGCACGCCGACAGATACCAAAGTGCGGCTGAAAGGCAAGGGCGTTCCGTCACTGCGCAACAAGAACGTGCGCGGCGACCACTATGTAACGCTGGTCGTACAGGTGCCCGACAAGCTGAGCCATGAGGCGCGGGAGCTGCTGAAGCAGTTCGACGAGAAGACGGGCGACACGCTGAACGCGGCCAAGAACGTCACCTCGTCGGCGGCGGAGGACCCGGGCGGCAAGGGAAGAAAAAAATTCAGAAAATAATATTAATCTCCATTCCGGAGCGTTTACGCGACGGGGCGACGGAATCTCAAATTCGCGTCTGCCACTATTATGCGGGCGGCGGTGGATTCTGCCGCCTTATTTTTTGTGCAGGGGAAAGATGCCGCGGTTGTGCCAAGGCGCTGCGGCTGCGTCAGGGCGCTGCGGCTTGCGCCTGTCAATTTTTTCATAAAAAAGTATACAGTATCGAAAATTTCAGTTATAATAGACACAGGCTCGGCCATACGGAACCGGGCGGACACCCGGAAGCAATCTATGGGTAAGCACTACAGAGAGACCGAATATGGAGGAGAGATAAGATGTTGTATAAGAAGACAGTGACATTGTTCGCGGCGGCTGCCTGCGCAGCGCTCTGTCTGGCGGGATGCGGCAAGGAGCAGGAGCCGGAGCCCATCGTCCAGCCGGAGGTTGTGGAGACGGTGGAGCCGGAACAGGTGATAGACGACACCGAGGGGGAAGACGAGGAGCCGGACGAAACCGTTATCACCGAGAGGGTTGTCAAGGACGGTAAGATTCAGAGTTATCTGACGGGACAGTGGGTGAGCACCGAGCAGGCGCAGCGCCGTCCGATCGCCGTTATGATTCCCAATAACAAACCGGCCATGCCGCAGTACGGCTTGTCCAGGGCGGCCATTATCTATGAGGCGCCGGTGGAGGGACGTATCACCAGACTGATGGGAGTGTTTGAGGAGTTCGACGATCTGGAGAGGATCGGGCCCGTCAGAAGCAGCCGTGATTATTATGTGTATGTGGCGATGGGATATGAGGCGATCTACTGCAACTGGGGGCTGGCGGTTCCCTATGTGGAGGAGCTAATCAACAGACCGAACTATTATAACGTCAGCGCGGCGGTTGTCGGCATACATAATCCCGCGGACGAGGCGTTCGGCAGATTCAGCAGACCGGGATATGCGACGGAGTTTACCGGGTATCTGAAGATAGACGGCCTGTTCAAAGCGGTGGATCGTCTTGGCTATGACTGGAACTATGACGACGCCTATGTGCCTCCGTTCCTGTTTGCGGCGGATAACGTGACGGCGGAATATGAGGATAAAGAGTCCGCCACGATGATCTATCCCGGCGGCAAGACCGGCAATAACGCCAGCGGATACGGCGCGTACCATCCTTATTTTGAGTATCACGAGGACGACCATCTCTACTACCGTTATCAGGACGGCGAGGAACAGATCGACGAGCTGGACGGCAATCAGCTTACATTCAGCAACGTAGTCTTCCAGTACTGCCACGGCGAGGTCAGGGACGACCATGACTATCTCTCGTTTGGCGTGCACGGCGAGGGAGACGCGATTGTGTTCACCAACGGCAAGGTCATCAAGGGCAAATGGGAGCGCTATGACGGCGACTTCACACCGGCGAAGTTCTACGATGAAGACGGAAACGAGATCGTATTCAATCAGGGCAAAACGTGGATCTGCAATATCTGGGACGAATACAGCGAGTATGTAGAGTACGGCACGGAATAAGGCAAGCGAAACTGCCGCAGCCGCCGTCCGGATCGGAACGCGGCGGAGGGAACGGTCTATGAAGTGGGTAAAGTTCACGGTGAAAACGGTAACGGATGCGGAAGACATAGTGATCAGCGCTCTCTACGACATCGGTCTGGAGGGCGCGCAGATCGAGGACAAGGTTCCGCTCACGCCGCTGGAAAAAGAGCAGATGTTTGTGGATATCCTGCCCGATGGCCCGGAGGATGACGGGATCGCTTACCTGAGTTTCTTCGTGGAGGAGAACGACGACGGTGTGCTGACGCTTAGCGGCTCCGCCACGGACAGGCAGACCGTACTGGACAGTATCCGGCGGGAGCTCGACGGCCTGCGGGTTTATACGGAGATCGGCGAGGGCAGCATCACGGTGTCCGAGACGGAGGACATCGACTGGATCAACAACTGGAAACAGTATTTCCACCAGTTCTGTATAGACGATCTGCTGGTGATTCCTTCCTGGGAGGAAGCGGACGAAAAGCAGCGGGCGGGAAAGATCCTGCATATCGATCCCGGCACGGCGTTTGGCACCGGGATGCACGAGACGACGCAGCTCTGCATCCGGCAGATCAGAAAATATCTCACTCCCGGAGCGGAGATTCTGGATGTGGGAACGGGCAGCGGTATTCTGGCGATCGTCGCGTTGCTGTATGGGGCGGGGCACGCCGTGGGGACGGATCTGGACCCCTGCGCCGTGGAAGCGGTGCGGCAGAACCTGCAGGCCAACCACATTCCGGCAGATTCATTTGAGATGGTGCTGGGAAATATCATCACGGACGGAGAGGTGCAGAACCGCGCCGGGTATGAGCGCTATGATATCGTGACGGCGAATATTCTGGCCGATGTGCTGGTGCCGCTGACGCCGGTGATCGTCCGCCACATGAAAGAGGGCGGCATCTATATCACCTCCGGCATTATCAACACCAAAGAGGATGTGGTGCGGCAGGCGGTGGAGGACGCCGGACTGGAGATTCTGGAAGTAACCCGTCAGGGAGAGTGGGTGTCGGTCACGGCACGCAGAAATGTATCAGGTTAGCGTGAAGATATGGAATGAACCGTAACAAGCGCGAAGATATGGAATAAACCGAAATAAGCGCGAATACATGGAATGAACCGAAACAAGCATGAAGACACGGAATGAACCGAAACAGCCGGATGGCCGGGATGCGACCGGCCATGACAGGGCGCGGATCTGGAGCCGTGCAGCAGGGATTGCGTCGGTGTTGTGGATGGGCATGATCTTCTTTTTTTCATCCCAGCCCAGCGATGAATCCGGCGCTGTCAGCGAAGGCTTCAGTTTCCGGATGATGAATACGACGGGATTGTTTTTGCATCTTCCCATCGATCAGGAAAAATTACGAGAGATTGCACAGGCGGCAGACCACTACGTCAGAAAGGGCGCTCACATGACAGAGTACGCTATTCTGGCCGTTTTTCTTTATGTGTGGACGGGAAGGCGTCCGTCGCCGCCTCTGCGCAGGGCCGGGATCGCGGCGGGCATCGCGGCGCTATATGCCTGCACCGACGAGATTCACCAGCTCTTTGTGGCGGGCCGCGCGGGGATGTTCAGCGATGTGCTGGTGGACAGTCTGGGCGCCGTGCTGGGGCTGGCGGTGGTGCTGCTGGTTACAGGGATCAAGGCGGGAAGGAGACGATAGCCGATGTATCGCTTTTTTGTGGAGCCGTCACAGATCCGGGACAAAAGGATCGTCATTACGGGCAGCGACGTGAATCATATCAGGAATGTGCTGCGCATGAAGATCGGGGAGGAGATCGCCGTCAGCAACGGGATTGACAACCGGGAGTACCGCTGCGGCATCGAGGCGTATACCGAGGACGAGGTAATCTGCACGCTTCGTTTTATCAAGGAGGACGGCGTGGAGCTTCCGTCGCGGATCCATCTTTTTCAGGGACTTCCCAAAGCAGACAAGATGGAACTGATCGTACAGAAGGCGGTGGAGCTGGGCGTCTATGAGGTGATCCCGGTGGCCGCCGCGCGGTGCGTGGTCAGGCTGGACGACAGAAAGGCCGAGGCCAGAGTCAGCAGATGGCAGGGAATTGCGGAGGCCGCCGCCAAGCAGAGCAGGCGCGCGGTGATACCGTGCGTGCACGATGTGATGGGGATGCGGGAGGCCGTAGACTATGCGCGGCAGATGGATGTCAGGCTCATTCCGTATGAGCTGGCGGAAGATATGGAGCATACCAAAGAGCTGATCCGGAGCATCCGGGCGGGGCAGAGCGTTGCGGTTATGATCGGGCCGGAAGGCGGCTTCGCGGAGGATGAGATCCGTCTGGCGGTGCAGGCGGGGATAGAGCCCGTGACGCTGGGCAGGCGCATACTCAGGACGGAGACGGCGGGAATGGCGGTATTGTCGTGGCTTATGTATCATTTGGAATCTTAGCGACATATGATAAGATATGAATATATTCTTATTGTTATGTATGTACGACAATGTACGGAATGACAGGCCAAGAGAAAGGAATGACGATCATGGAAGTGTATCTGGATAATTCCGCGACGACCCGCTGCTTTGACGAGGCCGCCCGGTTGATGTATAAAATCATGTGCGAGGATTACGGAAATCCCTCCAGTCTGCACCACAAGGGAGTGGAGGCGGAGAAATACTTACGGTACGCCAGAGAGACGCTGGCCGGACTAATGAAAGTCAATGACAAGGAGATCCTGTTTACGTCCGGCGGTACGGAATCGGACAATATCGCGCTGATCGGGGCGGCGATGGCGAACCACCGGAGAGGACGTCATCTGATTACGACGGCTATCGAGCATCCCGCCATCCTGCAGACGATGGCCTATCTGGAAAATCAGGGGTTTGAGGTAACGTATCTGCCGGTGGACGGTCAGGGCAGGATCTCCCTGACGGATCTGGAAAAGGCCATCCGTCCGGATACGATTCTGGTCTCGATCATGCACACCAACAACGAGATCGGCAGCGTGCAGCCCATCGGCGAGGCGGGCGCGCTGATTAAGAAGATCAATCCCGGCACGTTGTTCCACGTGGACGCGGTGCAGGGCTTCGGCAAATGCCGCATCTATCCGTCCAGAATGCACGTGGATATGCTTTCGGTGAGCGCCCACAAGATCCATGGGCCCAAGGGCGTCGGGTTCCTGTATCTAAAGGACGGCGCCAAGGTCAGCCCGATCATGTACGGCGGCGGGCAGCAGAAAGGGATGCGCTCCGGGACGGAGAACGTACCGGGGATAGCGGGAATGGCTAAGGCTGCGGAACTGGTCTACGAGCATCTGGAACAGGATGTGGACAGAATGTACGGACTGCGGCAGATGTTGATCGACGGTGCGGAGGGCATAGAGCAGACACGGATCAACGGCTGCCCCGGCAGGGAAGGCGCGGCGCACATCGTCAGCCTGTCCGTGCGCGGCGTGCGCAGCGAGGTGCTTCTACACGCGCTGGAGGAAAAGGGCATCTACGTGTCCGCGGGAAGCGCCTGCTCCTCCAATAAGCCCCAGGCGTCGGCCACGCTCAGGGCGATAGGCGTCGATAAGGATCTGCTGGATGCCACGGTGCGTTTCAGCATTTCGGTCTTTACAACCGAGGAGGAAATTCAGTATACTATACAGGTGTTGAAGGAGACCGTTCCGATGCTCAGGCGCTACACGAGACGGTGACGGGCGCTGCCGGCGGCGGAAAGTGCCGCGGGCGGGCATACGGACGCGGAGAGGACGAGGAAGAAACGATGTGCAGGGCATTTCTGATAAAATATGCCGAAATCGGCATCAAGGGCAAGAACCGCTACTTATTTGAGAACGCGCTGGTGCAGCAGATTAAGTACGCGCTGAAAAAATGCGACGGACAGTTTTCCGTGCGCAAGACGGACGGGCGCATCTACGCGGAGGCGGAGGGCGACTTTGACTATGAGGACGCCGTGGCGAGACTGCAGAAGGTATTCGGTATCTCCGCGATCTGTCCGATGGTCTACGTGGAGGACGAGGGCTTCGAGAGCCTGGGGCGGATGGTCGTGGACTATGTGGGCAGGACTTATCCCGACAGAAACCGTACCTTCAAGGTGGCGGCCAGACGTGCCCGCAAGAGTTATCCGCTGGATTCCATGGAGATGAACGCCGAGCTGGGCGGCCTGATTCTGGACGCCTACCCGGAGATGCGCGTGGACGTACACAATCCCGAGATCGTGATCCATGTGGAGGTGCGGGATAGGATCTACGTCTATTCGGCAGTGATCCCCGGCCCCGGCGGAATGCCTGTGGGAACGGGCGGCAAGGCGATGCTGCTTCTGTCGGGCGGTATCGACTCCCCGGTAGCAGGGTGGATGATCGCCAAGAGGGGCGTCAAGATCGACGCGGTCTATTTCCACGCGCCGCCGTACACCAGCGAGCGGGCGAAGCAGAAAGTGGTGGATCTCGCGGCGAAGGTGGCGGCATACGCAGGCCCGGTCTATCTGCACGTCATCAACTTTACGGAGATACAGCTCTATATCTATGACAAGTGCCCCCACGACGAGCTGACTATCATTATGCGCCGCTACATGATGCGGATCGCGGAGCATATCGCCAGAGAGACGGAATGCCTCGGCCTGATCACGGGGGAGAGCATCGGGCAGGTGGCGTCACAGACGATGCAGAGCCTGATGGCCACCGACGAAGTGTGCGGGCTGCCGGTATACAGACCGCTGATCGGTTTTGACAAGATGGATATCGTGGATATCTCGGAAAAGATCGGAACGTATGAGACGTCGATACAGCCCTACGAGGACTGCTGCACCATCTTTGTGGCAAAGCATCCGGTGACGAAACCCAATGTGAGCGTCATCAGGCGGCATGAGCACAATCTGGATGAAAAGATCGATGAGCTGGTGCGGAAGGCGCTTGCGGACGACGAGGTGATCGTGGTGCGCTAGGATACCGCGCGAGAGGGCGCGGACGGCCCGGCGGCATCTGCGGACAAAGACAGACAAAAAACGAGCCGGCCCAATAAGCCAGCTCGTGTTTCCCTTGATAAGTATTTCACTTAGATCTTAGATGAGGTACGGCTTTAAAGCTGCAAGAACTTCATCAGTACCGTCTTCAGCATGGATGTTCAAGTCGATCGGCTTGGATAAATCTAAGCTGAAGATACCCATGATAGATTTTGCATCGATTACGTATCTGCCAGATACCAGATCGAAGTCATAATCAAACTTTGTAATATCATTTACAAAGGATTTAACC
The DNA here is from genome assembly GCA_947630025.1 of uncultured Lachnospiraceae bacterium. Lineage (GTDB taxonomy): Bacteria > Bacillota > Clostridia > Lachnospirales > Lachnospiraceae > UBA3282. Next base: position 129,434 of record CANRFZ010000003.1, on the reverse strand, counting down.
TTATCAATAGAATTTAAGGAAATCTGTACTGTTTTCATCTCAAACTTACCTCCTTTGATTTTTCATACCTTCTGCTACAATATTAAAGGTTGAAAACGGAAAAGTCAATGATAAAACAATACAAAAAATGCGGAGAATACTATGAAAAGTGTAGCATTACATAATCTCGGCTGCAAGGTAAACGGATATGAGATGGACTTTATGCAACAAATGTTACAAGAAAACGGGTTCAAAATTGTACCATTTGATCAAAAAGCCGACATTTATATTATCAATACGTGTACCGTCACAAATATCGCGGACAGAAAGAGCCGCCAGATGATCCACCGCGCGAGGAAGCAGAATCCGTCCGCGGTGGTGGTGGCCGTGGGCTGCTACGTGCAGGCCAAGGGGGAAGAAGCCGCGCTGGATGAGGATATCGATCTGGCTGTCGGCAATAACCGCAAAAAAGATCTGGTCGCGATTCTGGAAGACTATCTGCAGCGGCGGGAAGTGCGGGGAACCGTCATCGACATCGGCCATACCGACGAATACGAGGAGATGTCGCTAAAGCGGACGGCGGAGCATACCCGCGCCTATATTAAGATACAGGACGGATGCAATCAGTTCTGCTCCTACTGTATCATACCGTATGTCAGGGGGCGGGTGCGCAGCCGCAGGGAGGAGGACATCCTGCGGGAAGTGCGGGATATCGCCGCCTCCGGGTATCGGGAGATCGTGCTGACAGGCATCCATATCAGCTCTTACGGAGCCGACAGAGGAGGGTGGGAGCTGCTGCCGTTACTGCGGAAGCTGCAGGAGGTGGACGGCATAGAGCGCATCCGGCTGGGTTCGCTGGAGCCGCGCATTGTCACGGAGGAATTTGCCGCCGCCATCAGCGCCCTGCCCAAGATATGCCCCCATTTCCATCTGTCGCTGCAGAGCGGCTGCGACACGGTGCTGGCCCGCATGAATAGACACTATACAAGCAGGGAATACTTTCAGACGACAGAGCGCCTGCGGAAGTATTACCGGGACCCCGCCCTCACCACCGACGTGATCGTCGGCTTCCCCGGAGAGACGGAGGAGGAGTTCGGCGCGACGGAGCGGTTCGTGCAGGAAGTCGGCTTCTACGAGATGCACATCTTCAAATATTCCAGACGCGCGGGAACCCGCGCCGCGCAGATGGACGGGCAGCTTACGGAAGCCCAGAAAAGCCGGCGCAGCGAGGCGCTGGCCGCTATCGGCGCACGGATGTCCCGTGCGTACCGAGAGCGTCTGATCGGGCGCAGGGCGGAGGTGTTGCTGGAGGAGACGAAAGAGATCGGCGGCCAAACATACTGGATAGGACATACGCCGCGCTATATCAGGGCGGCGGTGGAGCGGCGGACGGATGCCGGGGCGGGCGGCGGAATGGCGGCCGGAACGCTGGACAGCTTCCTGACGGAAGATATCCTCCTATTAAAATGATTGAATTTTGGGATGCAATAGAGTATTATGTAAATAATAGGGGTATTATCAAACTGACGGTAGATAAGGGCGTGGAACAATGCAGGATTTAGAAAACACACAATTTTTTAAGGTGGAAACCGAGCCGGAGACAGGCGTCAAGATCGTACTGGCGACAGTGTACGAAGCGTTGACGGAGAAGGGCTATAACCCGGTCAATCAGATCGTGGGATATATTATGTCCGGCGATCCCACCTACATCACCAGCCACAAGAATGCCCGCAGCCTGATTATGAAGGTGGAGCGGGACGAACTGGTGGAGGAAATGCTGGTCGAGTACATCAAAAATTCTCTGAAATAGGCGGTGCCGCATATGAGGATAATGGGTTTGGACTACGGTTCCAAGACGGTGGGCGTGGCCGTCAGCGATCCGCTGCTTATCACGGCGCAGGGAATTGAGATCATCAGGAGAAAAGAGGAGAATAAACTGCGCCGGACACTGGCGCGTATCGAGGAGCTGATCGTGGAGTACGAGGTGTCGGAGATCGTTCTGGGCTATCCTAAGAATATGAACGACACGATAGGAGACAGAGCCAGACTTTCGGAGGAGTTTCGCGAGAAGCTGGAGCGGCGGACGGGACTGCCGGTGAGACTGTGGGACGAGAGGCTGACCACGGTGGCAGCGCAGCAGGCGATGATCGAGGCGGGCGTGCGCAGGGAGCAGCGCAAGGAGCACGTGGACAAGATCGCGGCTGCGCTGATCCTGCAGGGGTATCTGGACTACCGCGCCCATAAGGAGACGGAATAGGTGGATAAGATCGTATTTAAGCCGGAAGGCGGAGAAGATGTGCAGTTCTATGTACTGGAGCAGACCAGACTGGGCGGCATCGATTATATTCTGGTGACGGATTCCGAGGAGGAGGACGCGGAGGCGCTGATCCTGCGGGATACATCCGGGCCGGGGGAGGCCGAAGCGGTATACGAGATCGTGACGGACGATGAAGAACTGGACGCGGTGGCGGCCATCTTTAAAAGTATGCTGGAAGACATTGACTTATCGTAATTTGTAGTTATATGGAGGAGTATTCTATTGAGCAAAAAAAATGAACAGGGGAAATCGGCTTCGAAGCTGAAAGTTATCCCATTAGGCGGTTTAGAGCAGATTGGGCTTAATATGACTGCCTTTGAATATGAGGACAGTATTATCGTGGTGGACTGCGGTCTGTCGTTCCCGGAGGATGAGATGCTGGGAATCGACCTTGTGATCCCGGACATCACCTATCTGAAAGACCATGCCGACAAGGTGAAAGGCTTTGTCATCACCCACGGCCACGAAGACCATATCGGAGCGCTGCCGTACGTGCTGAAGGAATTAAACGTACCGGTCTACGGCACGCGCCTGACGATGGCGATCATTGAAAATAAGTTAAAGGAACACGATCTGGTGGAGTCCACCAGACGCAAGGTGGTTTCGTTCGGCCAGCATATCAGGCTGGGGCAGTTCGACGTGGAATTTATCAGGACGAACCACAGTATCGTGGATGCGGCGGCGCTGGCTATCTACTCGCCCGCGGGCATCGTGATACACACCGGCGATTTCAAGGTAGACTATACGCCGGTCTTCGGCGACGCCATCGATCTGCAGCGCTTCGCGGAGCTGGGGCGCAAGGGCGTTCTGGCGCTTCTGTGCGATTCCACCAATGCGGAGAGGCTGGGCTTTACGGCGTCGGAGAAGACGGTGGGCAGAACGTTTGACTACCTTTTTACCGAACACAAAGATACGAGAATTATCATCGCCACGTTTGCGTCCAATGTGGACCGCGTGCAGCAGATTATCAATTCCGCGTACAAATTCGGCAGAAAAGTAGTGGTGGAAGGCAGGAGCATGGTCAATATCATTGAGACTGCCGCCGCGTTAAAATGCCTGCACATTCCGGACAATACGCTGATCGATATCGAGCAGTTGAAGAATTATCCCAATGACAAGACCGTTATCATCACCACCGGGAGCCAAGGGGAGAGTATGGCCGCGCTGAGCCGCATGGCCAGCGATAACCATAAGAAGATCTCGATCCTTCCGGGAGACACGGTCATCTTTTCGTCCCACCCGATACCGGGCAACGAGAAGGCGGTCACCAACGTAATCAACGAGCTGCAGATGAAGGGCGCGGACGTGATCTTTCAGGATGTCCATGTATCGGGCCACGCCTGTCAGGAGGAGATCAAGCTGATCTACAGTCTGGTCAAGCCGAAATACGCCGTGCCGGTACACGGCGAATACAAGCACAGGAAGGCGCAGGCCAAGATCGCGGAGGAGCTGGGAATCCCCAAGGAGCGGATCTTTATGATCCAGTCAGGGGATGTGCTGGAGATGGACGGCGCGGGCGCGGAAGTCACCGGCAGGGTTCCGGTGGGCGCGATACTGGTAGACGGATTGGGCGTCGGCGACGTCGGCAACGTCGTTCTCCGCGACAGGCAGCATCTGGCGGAAGACGGCATCCTGATCGTCGTCCTTGCGCTGGAGCCGCACGGCAACCAGCTTGTGTCCGGGCCGGATATCGTGTCGAGAGGCTTCGTCTATGTGAAGGAGTCGGACGAACTGCTGGACGAGGCGCGGTTATTGGTAAACGACGCCATCCAGACCTGTCTGGACAGACGGCAGACCGACTGGGGCAAGCTGAAAGCCACTATTAAGGATGTGCTCAGTGAATTTGTATGGAAAAAGACAAAGCGCCGTCCCATGATCCTTCCGATTATTATGGAAGTGTGACGACGTCCGCGTCAGTGATTAACATATCGGAGGAGGCGTAACAATGCCGGATATTCAGATCGAAGAAGAAACGAAGAAATTCGCCGCCTGTATTCAGCAGACCGATACTTATCAGGAGTACCGCCGTCAGCGGGAGAGGCTGAAAAAGCAGCCCGAACTGTATGAGAAGGTGAACGAGTACAGACAGAAAAATTTTGATCTGCAGAACGAGACGGCCAGCGAGGAACTGTTTGACAGAATAGAGGCGTTCGAGAGAGAGTACGCCAAGTTTCGGGAGAATCCGCTGGTGGAGGATTTCCTGCGCGCGGAGCTTTCGTTCTGCAGGATGATGCAGGACATCAACGTGCTGCTGACGGCAGAGATCGACTTTGAGTAACGTCAGAACGGAGATAGCTATGGATATAAAAAGTATTGCGGGCGCAGTGGCGCAGATCGCCGTCAAAGTGATTTTGTTTGTCTACCTCATCATGTATATTTCTAAGGCGGCATCCGCGGCGTATGATTACGGCTACCGCGTGTTTACGGAGCCGCCGATGAGTTTCGGCGAAGGCCGGATCATCAGCGTGTATATCGAGGAGGGCAGCTCGGCGCTGGACGTAGGCAATATGCTGGCCGAAAAAGGGCTGATCAGGGACGGCAGGCTCTTTATGGTGCAGGAGTTTCTGTCGGAATACCACGGCGGCATCCAGCCGGGCGTGTACGATCTCAATTCCTCCATGACGGCGCAGGAGATTCTGGATGTCATCGCCGAGGAGCCCGAGACGGAGGAAACAGAGGAATGATATCAGACGAGCGTATCAGTACGTTTATTGATTCCATGGATACGGGAAATACGCCGTTCTTAGAGGAACTGGAAAGAGAAGCCAGAGAAACCAATGTGCCGATTGTCCGCAGGCAGACGCAGAGCCTCTTAAAGCTGCTGCTGGCGGTCAAAAAGCCCGCCTCCGTCCTGGAGGTGGGATGCGCCATTGGTTTTTCCGCGTTATTGATGAGCGAATACGCGCCGGCGGACTGCCATATCACCACGATCGAAAAATATGACAAGAGGATTCCCCTCGCCAGAGAGAATTTCCGGAAAGCGGGCAGGGAGGACAGGATCACGCTGCTGGAAGGCGACGCGGCGGATATCCTGCGCAAGCTGGACGGCGCTTACGATCTGATCTTTATGGACGCGGCCAAGGGGCAGTATATCCGCTTCCTGCCGGATGTGCTCCGGCTGCTGGCAGACGGCGGCATCCTGATATCGGATAATGTGCTGCAGGACGGCGACGTGATGGAGTCGCGGTTCGCGGTGACCAGAAGAAACCGCACGATCCACAGCCGTATGCGGGAATATCTCTATGCACTGAAGCATACCCCGGCGCTGGAGACGGCGATCCTGTCGGTGGGCGACGGCGTGACCGTAAGCGTCAAAAGAGAACCCGGCGCGGGAGCGTGCATGAGCCGCGGGCGCGGGAAGACGAAAAGAGAAGCAGGAGCGGAGCAAGATGAAGAAACCTGAGTTGCTGATTCCCGCCGGCAGTCTGGAAGTGCTGAAAACGGCGGTGATATTCGGCGCGGATGCGGTCTACATAGGCGGAGAGGCTTATGGCCTGCGCGCCAAGGCCAAGAATTTTACGCCGGACGAGATGGCGGAGGGGATCGCCTTTGCCCACGCGCACCATGCCAAGGTTCATGTGACCGCCAATATACTGGCGCACAATGGCGATCTGGAAGGCGCGGAGCAGTATTTCCACGAGTTAAAGGAACTGCGGCCCGACGCGCTGATTATCGCCGATCCGGGGATGTTCTCGCTGGCGCGCAGGATTTGTCCCGAGATCGATATACATATTTCCACACAGGCCAATAACACCAACTACATGACCTGCCGCTTCTGGCACGAGCTGGGCGCTCGGCGGATCGTCACCGCGAGGGAGCTGACGCTTACGGAGATCGCGGAGATCAGGCGGAAGATACCGGACGGGCTGGAGATCGAGTGCTTCGTCCACGGCGCGATGTGCATTTCCTATTCGGGCAGGTGCCTTCTCAGCAATTATCTGACCGGGCGGGATGCCAATCAGGGCGCGTGCACGCATCCCTGCCGCTGGAAATACGCCGTGGTGGAGGAGACGAGGCCGGGACAGTATATGCCCGTCTATGAGAACGAGAGAGGCACTTATCTCTTTAACTCCGGCGACCTGTGCATGATAGAGCATATCCCGGAAATGATCGCCGCGGGGATAGACAGTTTCAAGGTGGAAGGCCGCATGAAGACGGCGCTCTATGTGGCGACCGTGGCGCGCACCTACCGCCGCGCCATCGACGATTATCTGGAATCGGAGGAGAAGTACCGGGCCGGCATGGACTGGTATCTGGCGGAGATCGGAAAATGCACGCACCGTCCGTTTACGACGGGCTTTTATTTCGGCAGGCCCGACGAGAGCGGGCAGATCTATGACAATAGCACCTATGTGAACGAGTATATCTATCTGGGCACGGTGGAGAGGATCGTGCGGACGGACGGCAGGGAGTGCGCCCGCATCGAGCAGCGCAACAAGTTCTGCGTGGGTGATGAGATCGAGCTCATGAAGCCCGACGGAACGAACGTGCCTGTGACGGTGCTCGCCATGTATGACGGGCAGGGGACGCCCGTGCCGTCCTGTCCCCATGCGCAGCAGATCATAGACGTATGCCTCTCCGCCGCGCCGGAGAGATATGACATACTGCGGGCGGAAAACCCATAAGACCGGCGGCAGTACGCCTGCGCGCCGCGCGGGTTACGACGCACCGGAGCGTTGTGTGGGTTTTGATACGGTTTTGATACGCCGGAACGTTGTGGGTTGACAGACCGGTCTATCATAAGATATATTGAAATCGCATTACAAAAAAGAGAAAGATTTGTCATAACATGACAGAGGGGGAGTCACTATGTTTTGTACGAATTGCGGAAAAGAGATAATGGACGGCGCAAAATTCTGCGTCCACTGCGGAACGCCGGTAGACGAGGAGGCATGGCCGGACGGACAGGGCGCGGCGCAGCAGCCGCAGCAGGCTTATGTGCAGCCGGAGCAGCCTTATGTGCCGCAGCAGGCTTATGCGCAGCCGGGCTATGCTGACGTCGGGCAGGAGGAGCGTCCGTCCAACACGAAGCGCATCAAGATAATTGCCGCCTCCGTAGTGGGCGCGCTGGTTCTGGCGGGCGCAGGCACAGGGATATTTTTGATGGCATCCGGACGCGGCAGCGAGGAGACCGAGGAGGAAGAAACCCGGACGCATGAGACGAAGCGCCGGGAGAAGGAGGAAGTGCAGGAGACTCAGGCGGAGGACGCGGAGACGGCGGACACGCAGGAGTCTCAGGCAGAGGACGAGGAGACGGCGGATACATATACGCTCCGTCAGGAGACGCTGGAAGCGAAGGAGCAGGAGCTGCTTACGCAGTACAGTGCCGTCCAGTCGCCGCAGAGTGTTACGGTGCAGTCGTGTGAAGTTACTGGCCAGTTGGATCTGGAGGGCCTTTGGAGCACCACCGTGCTTGATTTTGATGAGGACGGTTTGGACGAGATGCTGGTGTGCGCCGAGGAGGGCGATACGCCCATGCTATACCTCTACGACGGTGAGGAGGCCGGGGAGCTGGTGCAGACAGTCGCCATTCCCCTGACGCCGTATGCGGCAGGCAGTCCGATGGAACAATGGGAGTTCCGTTATGATGCAGCCGTCGATATGCTTCTGTCGGTTCATGTGGTGACTTCCGGGGAAGGAAGACCGCTGATCGTCTTTGAATCCAACGAATACACCGGTTTTATCGCGGACGGAAACACTTATGACGATTACTGGATCATGGAATACACGGATCAGGGGCTGCGCTATGACGGCATCTTGGATTGCTATGTCGAACCTTATAGCGCCGGCGTGACGCGGTATGAGTTTCAGGACGGCGTCTATACGGGAGAAGTGTGCTATTATGATGAATGGCTAGATGAGGAGACAGGGGATGATGTGACAGAGGGAGAGTATGCCGATGCTGACACGGCGCGGGCCGCTTTTTTTGACAGTTACCAAATCCGCACAAACACCGAACATTATGATATTTATAGGGGAGACGTTCCGGCGTCGATGCTGTCCTCGGAGAATGACATGACGCTATGCTTTGAACTGGTGACATCCTCTTGGCACGATGATGATTCGGGCGATATCCTTGAGACCGTCTGCCGCACGGAAAACGAATGGCAGAACCAGTCCGCCCCGCAGGACGACGGCACACAGGAAAACGGCGGCGGTGGGTTCGATTTTGGGCGCGGGGCGTCCGGCACTTACAAAGCCGGAAACTGGCAGGCCGCAGCGGGGGCATTTATGGATGATGTGGTGACTATCTTCCAAGATGCGTTGTATGCGGATCGGGAGACAGTCCGGAACGATACGGTAACGCTGATGAAAACCATGGTGCAGGATACGTTTAGCGTAGTGCCGGAGGAAATGGTCAATGAAGCGTTGAGAGAGTCGGGCTATGATTCCTTGGATGATATGATGGCGGCGAGTCTTACGGATGATGCAATAGGGAATGTGGTGGATGAGCTTTTTTCCGGATTTGATGAGGATCTGCGCGATCAGAATCTGCTCGAACAAGGTCTCACAAATGTGACTGTTTCCTATGAGATCCTTGGAGCAGAGGACGTCACGGGCTATGAACTGGATTCAATCAGGGAGATTTGGGCAGAGATGAACGTCGAGGTGTCTGCCGCCAAAAATGCAAACATAGCCATCAAAGTGACGGATAACAACAGCGGGGAGACAGTAATAGAGGATACGCAGTCACTTCCGCTAGCCCGGATCGGGGGTTCTTGGATGGTCGATTTGCCCGCTATGTGACATCCTGAAAACTTCTGAATTTCCGATGCTGCCGCGAAGATGCCGCCTTGGTTTTCATTTTTTTTAGAAAAAAAGAAAAAATATGCTTGCATTTTCAGAAAAAGTAGAGTATTGTTAAAAACAGAAATTGTATACAGGTATTCAGAACGATGGCGTTCCAAAAAAGAGGGTTTTTTTGGGACGCTATTTTTGAAAACAGAATGCCGGGATGGAGGAAAAAGTATGAGTGAAGTGTTTAACGTGGAAGAAATTTTCGGACAGAACGTGTTCACCCTGGGTAAGATGAAAGAGCGTCTGCCAAAGAATGTGTACAAGGAAGTGGTCAAGGTCATGGACCATGGCGGCGAGCTCTCCATGGAGGCCGCTAACGTCGTTGCGATGGCGATGAAAGAGTGGGCGGTCGAAAACGGAGCGACTCACTATACACACTGGTTCCAGCCGCTGACCGGCATCACGGCGGAGAAGCATGACTCTTTCGTGGCGCACCCGGACGAGATGGGCAAGATGCTCACGGAATTTTCCGGCAAGGAGCTGATTAAGGGAGAGCCCGATGCGTCTTCGTTCCCTTCGGGCGGCCTGCGCGCTACTTTCGAGGCGAGAGGCTACACGGCATGGGATATCACGTCCCCCGCTTTTCTGAAAGAGTCCGGCTGCGGCGTGACGCTCTGCATCCCCACCGCGTTCTGCTCCTACACGGGCGAGGCGCTGGATAAGAAGACGCCGCTGCTGCGTTCCATGGAGGCGCTGAGCGAACAGGCGCTGCGTATCGTGCGGCTATTTGGCAATACGGAGGCCACCAAGGTCACTGCGTCGGTAGGCCCCGAGCAGGAGTATTTCTTAGTAGATGAGAAGCTATACCGCCAGAGAACCGACCTGATGTTTGCGGGCCGCACACTGTTCGGCGCTCCCGCTCCGAAAGGGCAGGAGATGGAGGATCACTACTTCGGCGTTATCAGAGAGCGCGTCGGCGCTTATATGAAAGATCTGAATGAAGAACTGTGGAAGCTGGGCGTAACTGCCAAGACGCAGCACAACGAGGTGGCTCCCGCGCAGCACGAGCTGGCTCCCATCTACGAAACGGCCAATATCGCCGTAGACCACAACCAGCTTGTCATGGAAGCGATGAAAAGAGTTGCGGTTCATCACGGTATGAGATGCCTGCTGCACGAGAAACCCTATGCGGGCGTCAACGGTTCCGGTAAACACAACAACTGGTCTATCACGACGGACAACGGCGTGAACCTGCTCGATCCCGGCGATACGCCCAACGAGAATATACAGTTCCTGCTGGTTCTCGCCTGCATCCTGAAAGCGGTAGACACCCATGCCGACTTGCTCCGTCAGTCCGCGTCCGATGTGGGAAATGACCACAGACTCGGTGCGAACGAGGCGCCTCCGGCGATTATCTCCGTATTCCTTGGCGAGCAGTTGGAGGATGTGGTAACGCAGTTGATCGAGACGGGCTCGGCTACCAGCGTCAAGGAGGGCGGCAAGCTCCTGACCGGCGTTAAGACGCTGCCTGACTTCCAGAAAGACGCTACCGACAGAAACAGAACATCGCCTTTTGCGTTTACCGGTAATAAATTTGAGTTCCGTATGGTAGGAAGCGCGGATTCCATCGCGAGCCCGAACACGACGCTGAACGCGATCGTTGCGGAGGCGTTCTGCGAGGCGGCTGACCGTCTGGAGAAGGCGGATGATCTGGATGTGGCCGTACACGATCTGATCAAAGAGTATCTGACCGAGCATCAGAGAATCATCTTCAACGGCGACGGCTATTCGGATGATTGGCTGGCGGAGGCCGAGAAGCGGGGGCTGCCGAACATCAAGTCCATGATCGAGGCGGCGAGCACGATCACGACCGACAAGGCGGTGAAGCTATTTGAGAGATTCGGCATCTTTACAAAGGTAGAGCTGGAGTCCCGCGAGGAGATCATCTACGAGACCTACGCGAAGACGATTAACATCGAGGCGCTGGCGATGATCGACATGGCCGGCAAGCAGATCATTCCCGCGGTAGTGAAGTATTCCAAGGCGCTGGCGGACACCGTCAATACCGTGAAGGCAGCAGGCGCGGACACATCCGTGCAGGCGGAGCTTCTGGGCGAAGTGAGCGAAAACCTTGCGGCGATGCAGACGGCGCTGGCGAAACTGAAGAAAGTGGAGGCGGAGGCTTCCGCGATCGAGGACGTAAAGGCGCAGGCATTCTTCTACAAAGATACGGTGAAAGCCGCTATGGATGAGCTCCGTGCACCGGCGGATAAGCTGGAGATGATCGTCGATAAAGAGATCTGGCCGATTCCGACATACGGCGAGCTGATGTTTGAGATCTAACGCGGCTGCGATTACTTTAGAATGAAAATAACCTGAAAATCCCGGGAATTTATATTTCCGGGATTTTTGCCGTCTCTGCCTGATTTGCAAAAAAAGACTCGCCATCGCAGGAGAAATGTGCTACAATAAAAATAAGATAAAAAAAGAAATGGGGTGTCTTTTATGGATATCGCAGGATTATCGATGACAATGTCATTAGTCAATACACAGAACGCATACGGCGTCGCGATGCTGAGCAAGTCCCTCGATCAGACATCCTCTATGGGAAGCCAGATCGTAGAGATGATAGACACCGCGGCGATGGAGCGCTCCGTCAATCCGTATGTAGGCGGGAATATCGATATTTCCATTTGACAAAGGGAAATGTCATTCATGGGGCCGGTCCGTCAGCCGGATCGCCCGCTCCGTGATCTGGATTCTGCCTTCTTTCAGCAGGCGTCCTACCGCCCGCTTAAATTCATTTTTGCTCATCTGTGTCTCACGCCGGATGACTTCCGGGGAAGCCTTGTCCGTAAAGGGCAGTACACCGTCAAAACGATTGATAATATCCAGTACTTTATGGGCGTCCTTGTCCATCTGCAGATATGCTTTCTCGCGGATGCTCAGGTTGAGTCTGCCGTCGTCTTTTACCAGCGTGACGCGCGCCTCGACCTCGTCGCCGATCTGCGCGTTTCCGTAAAATTCCTGTTTGGGAATTAAACCCGAATATTTGTCGTCCACCGCGACGAACGCGCCGAAGTTCTCGCTGATCTGATAGACGGTTCCCTTTACCCGGTCGTCCTTTTGGTAGGGGCTTTCCGACGACAGATACGGATATACGTTCATCGTGGCGCACAGTCTGCTGCTTTTGTCAATATAAAGCGCCGCCAGACATTCCTCGCCGGCAGCCACTTTTCTGGTCTGTTCCTTAAAAGGCAGGAGCAGATCTTTCTCCAGCCCCCAGTCCAGAAACGCGCCCACTCTGCCTACCTGCACAACCCGCAGCCGCGCCGTCGTGTGCAGCGTCAGCTTCGGTGTGGCGGTCGTGGCGATCAGGCGGTCCTGAGAATCGCGGTAGATAAACACCTCTATCTCGTCTCCGGTCTTCGCACCGCCCGGCACCTGTTTCGCCGGGAGCAGCACACGTTCGTCACTGTCTCTGTCGCTCAGATATACGCCGAAGTCCACTTTTTTGACAACAGTCAGTCTTTGCATTTCCCCCAGACGGATCATATGTTTCCTCCCGTGATCTCTACGATGCAGTACGGTTTTCCCGCCTCGTCGTCGAGAGACACCGTATAGATATTTTTTTCTTCGTCAAAGGCCACAACGGGGCAGATGACGTCGTTCAGCTTTGCCTGATTCTTGTATTCCACCCGCAGTTGTCTGATGCAGGGCTCGTCCCCGAGACAATCCATGGCCATCCGCACATACTGTCCGTTGTTGACATGGTGGTTGGTATCCAGATGGTGCTGCCTTACCGTGAAATGCTCCAGCGCCCTGCCGCCCTCCGGCATGGCGATCTTGCGGGGCGCGTATTCCATCGGATATTTCGGCTCCGTCACATAGCTCCGGATCATTTCTTCCGTCGCCTTTACGGGGAGCATCCGGTCCATGTCCATCAGCGTCCAGAGAGAGTTTGCGTAGGCCAGCACTTCGCCGTCCTCGGTCTTCATCTCGAAGTTACGGTGCCCCAGAAATCCCTTGAACTCATACGGCGCCGTTCCGATCGTGATCCTCTCGCACAGGCGCGGATATCTGTTGACGCAGATCTGCCATGACGACAACAGCCACGCCATGCCGCGCTCCTGCAGATAGGCCAGCCCTACGCCGATGTCTTCCGACTGGAACGTGGAGCAGTCCTGAAAGTAGTCCAATAGAGATTCCAGCGTCATCCTGCCGTCAACGCCGACTTCACTGTATCTTACCCGACTGTTAAAAGTATACATAGCCTCATCCTCTTTCAATTCTCTTTCAAAAAAGACTCAGTTGATCGATCAACTGAGTCTTGCTGACTGGGCTACAAGGATTCGAACCTTGAAATGACGGAGTCAGAGTCCGTTGCCTTACCATTTGGCGATAGCCCATTGACAATTAGCTATTATATAGGATGTTTTCCCATTTTGCAAGTGTTTTTCTAAAACTTATATGCAAACTTTTTAAAACATAGGAACCAAACGGATGAAATTTTAAAAATTTCGCCCCTTTTTGAACCGTTTGTGTAAAATGCCTAAATCCCACACTCTGTAAAAAAATCTGATTATTCAAAAAAATACACAAAAAAAATAGGATTAGAGGTAGATTTTTTTGTGTATATAGATTAAAATAAATACTGGATGTTGCTTTTTGAGGAATTTAGCGGTTTGTTACTTTGTATAAATTGCTAAAAGAAAAGACGAGTAAGAGGTGGGGTTATGATTTCAAATCAGATTTTGCAGAATACGATCGAGGGGTTGAAATCGATTTCGAGAGTGGAACTGTGCGTCATGGACATAGACGGCAAGGTGGTCGCGGCCACGGCGGAGGAGATGGAGGAATGCGCCAAGCCCGCAGCGGAGTTTGCACAATCGCCTGCGGATTCACAGGAGATACAGGGGTATCAGTATTTTAAAATCTTTGACGAGCAGCAGCTAGAGTATATTCTGGTCGCAGGCGGCGTAGGCGAGGACGTCTACATGGTCGGCAAGATGGTGGCCTTCCAGATCCAGAATCTGCTGGTGGCGTACAAGGAGCGCTTTGACAAGGATAATTTCATCAAGAACCTGCTGCTGGACAATCTGCTGCTGGTGGATATCTACGGGCGGGCGAAGAAGCTGCACATCCAGACGGACGAGAAGCGGGTGGCGCTGATTATCGAGACGGACAACGCCAAGGACAGCAACGTGCTGGAGATGATGCGTACATATTTCGGCAGCAACAGTAAGGATTTTATCACTGCCGTCGATGAGAATAACGTGATCGTGGTCAAAGATCTGTCCGACGGCGACAATGCAAAGGAGATCGAGAAGACGGCGGACAATATCGTCACGTTTCTGGCGAAAGAGAATTTCAAAAACGTCAGGATCGCATACGGCACGGTGGTAAACGATATCAAGGAGGTGAGCCGTTCCTATAAGGAGGCGAAGATGGCGCTGGATGTCGGCAAGATCTTCTTTGGGGAGAGGAATGTGATCGCCTACAGCGAGCTGGGCATCGGACGTCTGATCTACCAGCTTCCGATCCCGCTCTGCAAGATGTTCATCAAGGAAATCTTTGACGGCAAAAACCCGGATGATTTCGATGAGGAGTCGCTGATGACGATCAACAAGTTTTTTGAGAACTCACTGAACGTCTCGGAGACTTCCCGACAGCTTTTTATCCACAGAAACACGCTGGTGTACCGCTTAGATAAGCTGCAGAAAAGCACCGGGCTGGATCTGCGGGTATTTGAGGATGCGATCACGTTTAAGATCGCGCTGATGGTTGTGAAATACATGAAGTGCATGGAGAGCTACGAGTACTGAGGCGGATCGTGACATACACACAAGAGACAAATCATAGGAGAGAGCAGCATGGCGATGAAAAAGAAAAAGAGTACGGTACCGGGAGACGAGATTATTACGCTGACCAACGTGTGCAAGGCATATTCCGCCGGCGCGCCTACGCTGAAAAATGTAAATCTGCATATTAAAAAAGGAGAGTTCGTCTTTATCGTGGGCGACAGCGGCTCCGGCAAATCCACGCTGATCAAGCTGCTGCTCAGGGAGCTGACGATCACCAGCGGCTATATCAACGTGATGGGGTACGACCTGTCCCGGATACGCCACAGAAAGATACCGAAGTTCAGAAGAAATCTGGGCGTCGTGTTTCAGGATTTCCGTCTGTTAAAGGATCGCAACGTGTATGAGAACGTCGCTTTCGCGCAGCGGATCATCCAGAAATCCACCAAGGAGATCAAGCGCAACGTGCCCAGCATACTGGCGGTGGTGGGACTGGCCGGCAAGTACAAGGCCAAGCCCAAGCAGTTGTCCGGCGGCGAGCAGCAGCGGGTGGCGCTGGCGCGCGCGCTGGTCAATAAGCCCACGATCCTGCTGGCGGACGAGCCTACCGGCAATCTGGACCCCAAAAATTCTTGGGAGATCATGAAGCTGCTGGAGCAGATCAACGAGAACGGCACGACCGTTATCGTCGTCACGCACAACCGGGAGATCGTCAACGCGATGCAGAAGCGCGTTGTCGCGCTGAAGAAGGGCGTCATTATCAGCGACGAGGAGAAGGGAGGATACATCGATGAGGATTAGCAGTTTTTTCTATACGGTCAGACAGGGTATCCGCAATCTTTTCCGCAATAAATGGTTTACGCTGGCGTCCATCGCGACGATCAGCGCGTGCCTGTTCCTGTTCGGCCTGTTCTACGCGGTGGTGGCCAACTTCCAGCATATCGTCAGAACCGCGGAGCAGGGCATCTCCGTGAGCGTGTTTTTTGACGAAGGGCTGGACGATAGCAGGATTCAGGAGATCGGCGAGCTGATCCGGCGCAGGCCGGAGGTGTCCAACGCCGAGTTCGTCTCGGCGGATCAGGTGTGGGAGGAGTTTCGGACGGAATATTTCGGCGATTATGAGGACGGCTTTCCGGAGAACCCGCTGGCCAATTCCGCGCATTACGATATTTATCTGAACGACGTGTCCATGCAGTCGGCGTTAGTCACGTATCTGGAATCTCTAAGCGGCGTCAGGATGGTCAACCGCTCCGAGCTGGTGGCGACGACGCTGACCGGCGCCAACGCGCTGATCGCCTATGTGTCGATGGGCATTATCGCCATTCTGTTTGCGGTGTCCGTGTTCCTGATCAGCAATACGGTTATGATCGGCATCTCCGTCCGCAAGGAGGAGATCAATATTATGAAATATATCGGGGCCACGGACTTTTTCGTGCGGTCGCCCTTTGTGATAGAGGGTATGCTGATCGGCCTGATCGGGGCGGCGATCCCGCTGGGGATCATCTATGGGGTGTATAACGCGGTGCTGGCGTATATTTCGGAGAGATTTCCGATGCTGGTCTCGCTGCTCAGCTTCTTGGATATCAGGGACGTCTTTAACGTGCTGACGCCGGTTTCGCTGGGGATAGGCATAGGCATCGGATTTTTGGGCAGCGTCGTCACCGTCAGAAAACACTTGAGAGTATAGTAAGGGATGGCTATGAAACATTGGAAAAAAATGTTGTGTATCGCGCTGGGCGCGTCGCTTCTGCTGCTGGATACGCAGCCGGTGCGCGCGGTGACGAACGACAGCATCCAGCAGAAAGAGGCGGAGATCAAGGACGCCAAAAAGGAAGTGGACAAGCTCAAAAGCAGCCTGACGGATGTGGAGGCCGTCAAGAAGAAGCTGGAGCAGTCCAAGAGCGATCTGGACGCCTATATCATGCAGCTCGACGGCGAACTCACCGACATACAGGAGAAGATCGCACAATATAATACAATGATCACGGAAAAGCAGGAACAGATCGAAGTGACGACGGAGGAGCTGAACGAGGCGGTCAGGCAGCAGGAAGACCAGTATGAGGCGATGAAAAAGCGCATTCAGTTCATGTATGAAAAGGGCGACACGTTCTATCTGGAGCTGCTATTTACGTCCACCGGGTTTTCCGACATGATCAACAAGGCGGACTATATCGAGGCGCTGACCAGATACGACAGGCAGAAGCTGGATGAGTATGCCGAGACGACGGAGATGGTGCAGCTATGCAAGGAGCAGCTTGAGGCGGAAAAGGAAGTGCTGGACGAGGCACGGCTCGCGGTGGAGGAGGAGGAGGCCAATGTCAGCTCGCTATTGGACGAAAAGGCGCAGCAGTTAAACGCGGTCACTTCCGATATCTCGAATCAGGAGGAGGCGATCAAAGCCTATGAGGATATGATCGCCCAGCAGAATGCGGAGATCGCGGCGCTGGAAAAGGCCGTGGCGGAGGAGAAGGCCAGACTGGAGGCGGAGAACGCCCGCACTTACAACGGCGGTATGTTCGCATGGCCGTGCCCCGGCTATACGCGCATCTCGGACGACTACGGCAACCGCATCCATCCGATTCTGGGCGTGGAGCAGTTCCACAACGGGGTGGACATGGCGGCGCCGGGCGGCACGGCGATTCTGGCGGCTTACGACGGAGACGTGGTAGCGGCGGCGCAGAGCGGGACGATGGGCAATTATATTATGATCGACCACGGAAGCGGTCTGTATACGATCTATATGCACTGCTCGGCCCTGTATGTGTCCAAAGGGCAGTCGGTGACCAAAGGGCAGAACATCGCGGCGGTGGGCGCCACGGGGAGAGCCACGGGCAACCATCTGCATTTCAGCGTGCGTGTGAACGGCAGCTATGTGAATCCGTGGAATTATCTGAAATAACATGACGGAGATGAATGACATTGGACTGGAATCAGAATAATCAATACTACAATCAGGAGTACAGGCAGGGGATGCCGGTGCAGCCGCCCGTTCCGCCCGAACCGCCCAAAAAGCAGGGGAACAGGGGCGGCGTATTCCTGCTGGGAATGGTCGTGGGCATCGTGGTGATGACGTTGATCGGCTGCGCGGCCTATGTGGGGACGAGATTTTACCGGCTTACCCATGAAGACGAGCTCACCGCCGTCAATCTGGACGGCATATCCGACGCGGACGGCGAGGGACTCGTCAACGCCGGCTCCGTGGAAAAGCTGGAGACCATCGAAGGCATCATAGACAAATATTATTATCTGGATGAGGATATCGACGAGGAGGCGATGACCGAGGGAATGTACGCGGGCATCGTGGACGCGCTGGGAGATCCCTATTCGACCTATTATACCGCCGAGGAATGGCAGAGTATTATGGAGGAGACGGAGGGCGTCTACTATGGGATCGGCGCGTATATCAGCATCGACAGCGTTACCAACTGCGCCATGATCAGCGGCGTCATCGAGGACGCGCCGGCACAGGAGGCGGGCCTGCGGGAGAACGACATCATCTATCAGGTGGAAGGAGAATCTACGCAGGGGCTGGAACTGTCGGAAGTGGTGTCCAGAATCAAGGGCGAGGAAGGCACGAAGGTGCACCTGACGATCTACCGGGAGGGCGCGGAGAATTATCTGGAAATAGATGTGGAGCGCCGCAAGATCGAAACGCCCACGGTCAATTATGAGATGTACGACAACGGCGTAGGGTATATCCAGATCACGGAATTTGATGATGTGACGCTGGATCAGTTCACCGAAGCGCTGGCGGTGGTCAAGGGTTCCGGCGCCAAAGGGCTGATCCTCGATCTGCGCAGCAATCCGGGCGGCAGCCTGTCGGTGGTCACGGACATCGCCAGAGAGATTCTGCCGAAGGGCCTGATCGTATATACGGAAGACAAGTACGGAAAACGCGAAGAATACACGTGCGACGGCAAGAAGGAGCTGGATATCCCGCTGGTGGTTCTGATCAACGGCAATTCCGCCAGCGCCTCGGAGATTCTGGCGGGGGCGATCAAAGATTACGGCAAGGGCACGCTGATCGGCACGACCACTTTCGGCAAGGGAATCGTACAGAGGATTCTGCCGTTGACGGACGGCACCGCGTTAAAGCTGACGATCAGCTCTTACTTCACGCCCAACGGAAATAATATCCATGGCATCGGCATTGAGCCGGATATCGAGTGTGAATTTGACAGTGACGCCTACTATAACGAAGGGGTGGACAATCAGCTCCAGCGCGCCCTGCAGGAGGTCGAGGACATGATGCGGTAGCGCGCCGAACGGCAGCAGGATCAAAGGTGCGGTGAGGGTACGGTTTTATGAATATTATTTTGCTTTCGGGAGGTTCCGGCAAGCGTCTGTGGCCGCTTTCCAACGATACCCGATCCAAACAGTTTATCAAGATTTTTAGAACGAAAGACGGCGGATACGAGTCCATGGTGCAGCGGGTGTACCGGCAGATACGCTCGGTGGATCGGGATGCCGTCGTGACGATCGCCACGGCGAAATCGCAGGTGTCCGCCATCCACAACCAGCTCGGCGGGGATGTGGCTGTCAGCGTGGAGCCGTGCCGCCGCGACACGGCGCCTGCCATCGCACTGGCGGTGTCTTATCTGCACGACGTAAAGGGCATCGGCGAGGAGGACGTGGTGGTTGTCTGTCCGGTAGATCCCTATGTGGAGGAAGATTATTTCCGGGCGCTGCAGAAGCTGGGCGAGCGTGCCGCGGCCAGCAGTGCCAATCTGGTGCTGATGGGCATCGAACCGGCCTATCCCAGCGCCAAGTACGGCTACATCATCCCGCAGACCAAAGACGATATCAGCGCCGTGTCGATGTTTAAGGAGAAGCCCGACGAGGAGACGGCGCAGCGGTATATCGAGCAGGGGGCGCTCTGGAACGGCGGCGTATTCGCTTTCCGGCTGGGCTATGTGCTGCGGCGCGCCCATGAGCTGATCGATTTTGAAGGATACGAGGATCTGTTTCGCCGCTATGAGACGTGCGAGAAGATCAGTTTCGACTACGCGGTGGTGGAGCGCGAACCGCATATCGAGGTGATGCGCTTCTCCGGGATGTGGAAGGACATCGGAACGTGGAACACGCTGACGGAGGCGATGGAGAGCGAGACCATCGGCAAGGCGATCCTCAACGATACGTGCCGCAACGTCCACGTGATCAACGAGCTGAACGTTCCCATTCTGTGTATGGGGCTGCAGGATGCGGTGGTCTCCGCCAGCCCGGAGGGAATCCTTGTGTCGGACAAGAACCAGTCCAGCTACATCAAACCGTATGTGGACGCCATCGACCAGCAGATCATGTTCGCCGAAAAGTCGTGGGGAAATTTTGAAGTCATCGACATCGGGGAAGGAAGCATGACCATCAAAGTGACACTGAACGCCGGGCACGGCATGAACTACCACAGCCACGAGCACCGTGACGAGGTGTGGACGGTGGTAGACGGCACCGGATGGGCGGTGGTGGACGGCGTCCGGCGCAGGGTGCGGGCGGGCGACGTCATACAGATGCCGGCGGGCGTGCCGCATACGATCACGGCGGAGACGGGGCTGCAGGTGATCGAGGTGCAGATCGGGCCGGACATCAGCGTACATGACAAGAAGAAACTGACGCTCTGACAAAACGGTACAACAGGAACAGAACAAAAGTTCGATTTCTGTTGTACTTTTTCTATGGAGTGTGCTATACTAAGGCGGGAACAGTACGGCATTGAGGCAGAGCTTGAGGAGCGGGATATGGATCATTTCGTATTGCATTCGGAATATCAGCCTACCGGAGACCAGCCGCAGGCGATCGCCGAGCTGGTGGACGGCTTCCGCCGGGGTAACCAGTTCCAGACGCTTTTGGGCGTGACCGGTTCCGGCAAGACTTTTACCATGGCGAATATCATACAGGCATTGAACAAGCCGACTCTCGTGATCGCGCACAACAAGACGCTGGCGGCGCAGCTCTATGGGGAATTTAAGGAATTTTTCCCGGAGAACGCGGTAGAATATTTCGTGTCCTACTACGACTATTACCAGCCGGAGGCGTATGTGCCGTCCACCGATACCTATATCGCGAAGGACTCCGCGATCAACGACGAGATCGACAAGCTGCGTCTGTCCGCTACGGCGTCTCTGACCGAGCGGCGGGATGTGGTCGTCGTCGCCAGCGTTTCCTGCATATACGGTCTGGGGAGCCCGGAGGAATACGCGGGCATGAGCATATCGCTGCGGCCCGGTATGCAGCGCGACCGGGACGACGTGATCCGCGCGCTGATCGATATGCAGTATGAGCGCAACGACATGGATCTGGAGCGGTGCTGCTTTCGGGTGCGCGGCGACGTGCTGGAGATCTACCCCGCCCAGAGCGACGATTATCTGATCCGGGTGGAGTTCTTCGGGGACGAGATCGACCGCATCGCCCAGACGGATATTCTGACAGGGCAGGTGCACGCGACGCTGGAACACGTCATGATCTATCCGGCATCCCATTACGTCGTGCCGCAGGAGAAGATCAACGCCGCCTGCAAAGAGATTGAAAAGGAGCTGGAGGAGCGCGTCCGCTTCTTTAAGGGAGAGGACAAGCTGCTGGAGGCGCAGCGCATCGCCGAGCGGACTAATTTTGATATCGAGATGCTCAGGGAGACCGGTTTCTGCTCCGGCATCGAGAATTATTCCAGACACTTAAACGGCATGGCGGCGGGAGAACCGCCCTTTACGCTGCTGGATTATTTTACGGATGATTTCCTGATTATCATAGACGAGTCGCATATGACGGTGCCCCAGATCCGGGGGATGTTCGCCGGGGACAGATCCCGGAAGAATACGCTGGTGGACTACGGGTTCCGGCTTCCGTCGGCGCTGGACAACCGACCGCTGAATTTTGAGGAATTTGAGAGCCACATCGACCAGATGCTATTTGTGTCCGCCACGCCTTCCGAGTACGAGGCGCAGCATGAATTGTTCCGGACGGAGCAGATTATCAGGCCCACCGGCCTGCTGGACCCCGAAGTGTCGGTGCGCCCCGTGGAAGGGCAGATCGACGACCTGATCTCGGAAGTGCACAGGGAAGTGGAGAAGCACAATAAGGTGCTGGTGACGACGCTGACCAAACGGATGGCGGAGGATCTGACAGCCTACATGAAAGACGTCGATATCCGCGTCAAATATCTTCATTCCGATATCGACACGCTGGAACGGGCCGAGATCATCAGGGATATGCGGCTGGACGTGTTCGATGTGCTGGTAGGCATCAACCTGCTGCGGGAAGGTCTGGATATCCCGGAGATCTCGCTGGTGGCAATTCTGGACGCCGACAAGGAAGGATTCCTGCGCTCGGAGACATCCCTGATACAGACCATCGGGCGCGCCGCCCGGAATGTGGACGGCCATGTCATCATGTATGCCGACACCGTGACGGACTCCATGCGGGCCGCCATCGACGAGACCAACAGGCGGCGCGAGATCCAGCAGCGCTACAACGAGGAACACCATATCACGCCGCAGTCGATCCGCAAGGCGGTGCGGGATCTGATCAGCATTTCCAAGACCGTAGAAAAAGAGGAAATGAGGTTCGCCAAAGATCCCGAATCCATGAACAGGCAGGAATTGGAGAAGCTGATCCGTGATGTGGAGAAGCAGATGCGCAAGGCCGCCGCGGATCTGAACTTTGAAGCCGCCGCCGAGCTGCGCGACAAGATGAAAGAGCTGAAATGCACACTGCGCGATTTTGATAAATAACGTAAGACGGAGGATAACGGAAATGTCAGATACAGTCAAAATGCGGCCCCGCGAGTATATCAAAATACGCGGCGCCAACGAACACAACCTGAAAAACCTGAACGTGGACGTTCCGCGCAACGAGTTTGTCGTGTTTACCGGCCTGTCCGGATCGGGAAAGTCTTCCCTTGCCTTTGACACGATCTATGCGGAGGGGCAGAGAAGATATATGGAGTCGCTTTCTTCCTATGCCAGACAGTTCTTGGGGCAGATGGAGAAACCCAATGTGGAGAAGATCGAAGGGCTTTCGCCCGCCATCTCCATCGATCAGAAATCCACCAACCGCAATCCCCGCTCCACGGTGGGAACCGTTACCGAAATCTACGATTATTTCAGGCTGCTGTATGCCAGAATCGGCATCCCGCACTGTCCCAACTGCGGCAGGGAGATACGCAGGCAGACGGTGGATCAGATCGTGGATCAGATTCTGGCGATGCCGGAGGGTACTAAGATCCAACTCCTCGCGCCGGTGGTCCGGGGCAGGAAAGGCGAGCACGCCAAGGTGTTTGAACGCGCCAAAAAGAGCGGCTATGTCCGTGTGCGGGTGGACGGCAATATGTACGATCTGTCCGAGGACATCCCGATGGAAAAGAACATCAAGCACAACATCGAGATTATCGTAGACCGCCTCGTCGTCAAAGAGGGGATTGAGAGGCGTCTTACCGATTCCATCGAGAACGTGTTTGAACTGGCGGACGGCCTGATGATACTGGATGTGATCGGCGGTGAATCCATCAATTTCAGCCAGAATTTTGCCTGTCCGGACTGCGGCATCAGCGTGGGCGAGATCGAGCCCAGAAGTTTTTCGTTCAACAATCCGTTCGGCGCCTGCCCGGAATGTTTCGGACTGGGCTATAAAATGGAATTTGACATCGACCTGATGATTCCCGACCGGTCGCTGAGCCTGAACGAAGGGGCGATCAGCGTGCTGGGATGGCAGTCCAGCAGCGAGGAGGGCAGCTTTACCAACGCGGTGCTGCAGGCGCTGGCCAAGGAATTTAAGTTTAGTCTGGATACGCCTTTCGAGGAGCTGCCGCAGGAAGTGCAGGACGTCATCTGCTACGGCACGGAGCGGAAAGTGGACGTCTACTACGAAGGGCAGCGCGGCAGGGGCGTCTATCCGATCGCTTTCGAGGGGCTGATCAGGAACGTGCAGCGCAAATACCGGGAGACTTATTCCGATGTCACGAAACAGGAGTATGAGACGTATATGCGCATCACCCCCTGCCCCGTGTGCCGGGGGATGCGTCTGAAAAAGGAGTCGCTGGCGGTGACCGTCTGCGACAAGAACATCCATGAGATCACTTCGATGTCCGTCAAGGATCTGCACGAGTTCCTGGGCAGTATGGAGCTGACGTCCCAGCAGCAGCTAATCGGCAGACAGATTCTCAAAGAGATCCGCGCCCGCGTGGGATTCCTCGTGGAAGTGGGGCTGGAATACCTGTCTCTGTCGAGAGCCACGGGCACACTGTCGGGCGGCGAGGCGCAGCGCATCAGGCTGGCCACCCAGATCGGATCGGGGCTGGTGGGCGTGTGCTATATTCTGGACGAACCGAGCATCGGCCTGCACCAGCGCGACAATGACAAGCTGATCGCGGCGCTGAAAAATCTGAAAGACATGGGCAACACGCTGATCGTCGTGGAGCATGACGAGGATACGATGCTGGCCGCGGACCATATTATCGACATCGGGCCGGGCGCGGGCTCCCACGGCGGCGAAGTGGTGGCGCAGGGCACCGCGCAGGAGATCATGCAGGTGGAGGAGTCCATCACCGGACAGTATCTCAGCGGCAGGCTGCAGATTCCGGTTCCCGCCGTCCGCAGGAAGCCCACGGGGTATCTGACGATCAGGGGCGCGCAGGAGAATAATTTAAAGAAGATCGACGTCAAAATACCGCTGGGCATCTTTACGTGTGTCACCGGCGTGTCGGGCTCCGGCAAGAGCTCGTTAGTCAACGAGATCCTCTACAAACGGCTGGCGCGGGAGCTGAACCGGGCGAGATGTATTCCTGGCAGACACGTCAAGATCGAGGGAATGGAGCAGCTCGACAAGGTGATCGACATCGACCAGTCGCCCATCGGAAGGACGCCGCGTTCCAATCCGGCGACCTATACCGGCGTATTCGACCAGATCCGCGATCTGTTTGCCTCCACGCAGGACGCCAAGGCGCGGGGCTATAAGAAAGGGCGGTTCAGCTTCAACGTCAAGGGCGGACGGTGCGAGGCGTGCAGCGGCGACGGCATTATCAAGATCGAGATGCACTTTCTGCCGGACGTATACGTGCCCTGCGAAGTATGCGGCGGCAAGCGGTACAACAGGGAGACGCTGGAAGTCAGATATAAAGGCAAAAACATCTATGACGTACTGGATATGACCGTGGAGGAGGCGCTGCCGTTCTTTGAAAATCTGCCTTCCATCCGCCGTAAGATCGAGACGCTGTATGATGTGGGGCTTTCTTATATTAAGCTGGGGCAGCCGTCCACGACGCTGTCCGGCGGCGAGGCGCAGCGCATCAAGCTGGCCACGGAGCTGAGCAGGCGGGGCACCGGCAGGACGATCTATATTCTGGACGAGCCCACCACCGGTCTGCACTTTGCGGATGTGCACAAGCTGGTCGATATCCTGCACAAGCTGGCGGAGGGCGGCAATACGGTGGTCGTCATCGAGCATAATCTGGATGTAATCAAGACCGCCGACTATATTATCGACATGGGGCCAGAAGGCGGCGACGGCGGCGGCACGGTGATCGCGCAGGGAACGCCGGAACAGATCGCGCAGAATCCCGCCTCCTACACCGGCATCTATGTCAAAAAGATGCTGGAGCGGTACGCCGCGGGCGGCGGGAATAACAATTGTGTGCATAAGTAAATTGCTTCGTAATGAACTCGAGAGAATCCCTGCAGGATTCTCTCGGAATGAGTTACGCTATTGACATCAGAGACAGAAACAAAATATGCAGTTTTTTTGAAAAGGGGGTTAAGAAAATCTGCGGACTGTCCGATAAAAGTATCGTAAGGCAAGGATGCCGGAAATAGAGTGGACGGAACCACTCTGTTTTCGGTGTTTTTATATCGCGGACGGATTCCGGACGGATCTCCTAGGCGTTTTTTTCAAAAAAATCCTTAAAAGCCTTTGAAAAACCATTTCTTTAGGTTATAATATATGCTACACAGATATCGCCAAGGAAAGGGGATCAAAGGGAAATGCAGTATACAGACATCGGAATCGATTTGGGAACAGCCAGTATATTGGTTTACATCAGAGGCAAAGGCGTCGTCCTGAAAGAGCCCTCTGTTGTAGCTTTTGATAGAGATACAAATAAGATTAAAGCCATCGGCGAGGACGCCAGACTGATGCTGGGAAGGACGCCGGGCAATATCGTGGCGGTCAGACCGCTGCGTCAGGGCGTGATCTCGGATTATCAGGTAACCGAGAAGATGATGAAATATTTCATCCAGAAGGCCCTCGGCAAGAAGACGTTCCGCAAGCCGCGCATAGCGGTGTGCGTGCCCAGCGGCGTCACGGAAGTGGAAAAGAAAGCGGTAGAGGACGCCACCTATCAGGCGGGCGCACGTGAGGTTTCCATCATAGAGGAGCCTATCGCGGCGGCCATCGGTGCGGGAATCGACATCGCGAAGCCCTGCGGCAACATGATTGTCGATATCGGCGGCGGCACATCCGATATCGCCGTGATCTCTCTGGGCGGCACGGTGGTCAGCGCGTCGATTAAGATTGCCGGAGATGATTTTGATGAAGCTATCGTGCGCTATATGCGTAAGAAACATAATCTGCTGATCGGCGAAAGGACGGCGGAAGACTTAAAGATTAAGATCGGCTCGGCCTATCCCAGAACGGAAGTGGACTATATGGACGTCCGCGGCCGTAATCTGGTAACGGGCCTGCCCCGCACCGTCAAGGTTTCCTCGGAGGAGACGGAGGAAGCGCTGCACGAGACGACGGTGCAGATCGTAGAGACGATCCATAGCGTTTTGGAGAAGACGCCGCCAGAACTCGCGGCGGATATCGCGGACAGGGGCATCGTCCTCACCGGCGGCGGGAGCCTGCTGCGCGGACTGGAAGACCTGATCGCGGCCAAGACGGGCATCAATACGATGACGGCGGAGGACCCGATGACGGCGGTTGCGGTCGGCACGGGCAAATATGTGGAGTTTCTGGCGGGGTACCGCGAGGAATAGGAGAGGCGATATACTATGCTTAAAGGACTGTATACGGCATATACGGGAATGATCAACGAGCAGCACAGGATGGACGTCATGACCAACAATCTGGCCAATGCGGACACCATCGGCTACAAGAAAGAGGGCTCTACGAGTCAGGCGTTCGACAGTCTGCTGGCCTACAAGATCAAGGATCTGTCGGAGCCGGGCAATCTGCCGAGGCTGATCAGCACGGCCAAGGCTGCCGACGAGTACGAGATGAATAACGAGGCCAATCCCGATTATCTGCAGAACCGTGTCAGGAGAGTCGGCATGAATATGGGCGTCAAGATCGGCGAGAACTATGTGGACTATTCCGAAGGGCCGCTGAAGGAGACGGGCAATACGTTTGATCTGGCAATTTCCGACCGGGGATTTTTTGCGGTGGAGTATACCAATAAGGCCGGCGAGACATCGGTGAAGTACACCAGAGACGGCAATTTTACGATGGATCGTCTGGGGTATCTCGTGACGCAGGACGGCGACTATGTGCTGGACGAGGACGGCAGGCGGATCAGGATGGACACTGCCCTGCCGGTGAGCATCGACCGCGGCGGCAATATCACGCAGGACGGCGCGTTTGTGGCCAGAATCGGCCTGACTGATTTTGAAGATTACAATTATCTGGAGCATTTCGGGGAGAACTTCTTCGAGCCGATCGAAGGCGCAACGGAGGTTGAGACCGACTCCGAGATACATTCCGGATATCTGGAGATGGCCAATGTATCGATAGTGACTGAGATGGTCAATATGATCGCGATCCAGCGGCACTATGAGAGCAACCAGAAGGTCATTACTACATATGACGATACGCTGGAGATTGCCGTAAACCAGCTCGGCAAGGTATAAGCCGGGCGGCGGACGGATAACGGCGGGAAGGCAGCAGACGGCAGATAAGCGGCGGATTCGCTGACAGGAGGTAAGAATATGGTCAGAAGTCTATGGTCGGCAGCGACCGGTATGAATGCACAACAGGCTAACGTAGATACGATTGCCAACAATCTGGCAAACGTCAATTCCGTAGGGTACAAGGCGCAGGTGGCGCAGTTTAAGTCACTGTTATATCAGAATCTGCAGACGGTGACGACTACGGCCAACGGCGATCCGAAGCCCACCAGCTCACAGGTCGGGCTGGGCGTGCGGACTTCCTCCATCAATTCCATTTTTACACAGGGAAGCCTGCTGGATTCCGACAGTGATACGGCGTTTGCGATTCAGGGCGAAGGATTCTTTGCGGTGCGCGATGAGGACGGAACCGTCTGCTATACCAGAAACGGTGATTTCATCTGGGCGCTGAACGCGGGCGGCGGCATGACGCTGACCAATGCGGACGGCCTGCCGGTTCTGGATTCCAACAACCGTGCGATCTCCCTGAACCGTACTTATATCGCCAGCAAGTTGTCCATCACGGCGGACGGTCAGGTGTGCTATCCCGACGGGAACAATAACCCGCAGCCTCTGGGCATCACGATCGGTACGTTCCAGTTCAGCAATCCCGGCGGCCTCAACAGAGTGGGCGATACGCTCTTTGCGCCGACGGACGCCAGCGGGCGGGCGCTGAATGAGGACACGAACCCGGAGCTGACCAAGAGCACGATCGTGCAGGGATATTTGGAGGGCTCCAACGTGCAGGTGGCCAACGAGATGGTCAATCTGATCGTCGCGCAGCGTGCTTATGAGATGAACTCCAAGGCGATCACAACGTCCGATTCGATGATGGAGACGGCGAATAACCTGAAGCGGTAACGGTAGGTAACGGTAACGCAGAACGGAGGATAGCTGGATGGATTTGACAGGGCTGGGTAATTATACTGATTATATGACGGACACCGACAGGGTGGCCGCGGAACAACTCAAGAGCAAACTGGAAAATACGGCGAAAAACGATTCCGTGGACGACGACGCCCTGTATGATGCCTGCAAGCAGTTTGAGTCTTATCTGTGGGAGCAGGTATACAAGGAGATGGAAAAAACCACCAAAGTATTCAGCGATGACGACGAGGAGGAAGGCTACGCTTCCCACATGGCCGACTACTTCAAGGATTCATGGATTCAGGCAATCTCCGAACAGACGGCCAAAGGCGGCTCCAATTCTCTGGCGAACCTGTTGTACGAGCAGGCGAAGCGCAACTATAATCTGTAAAGTTTCTGCATAGAGATGAAAAGGAGAAACTGCCCGCGCGGTTTTTCCTGCGGTTCCCGGACGTAAGCGTTCCCGGAACAGAGATTGTGATGAGTAAAGGGCTGCCGTGTGTGCGGCCCTTTTTGTATATGGACAAGATATGGAACAAATAAAAGGCTTTATCGAACATATCATATATCGGAATAACGACAACGGCTACACGGTGCTGAATCTGTTATGCGGAGACAGGGAGATCACCTGCGTCGGCTTTTTTCAGACGATGGATCAGGGGGAAACGATCCGGGCGGAGGGAGACTACACTTCGCATCCGGTGTACGGCGAACAGTTCAAGATCGAGCGGTATGAGATCGTACCGCCGGAGGATGTGGTCAGCATAGAGCGCTATCTGGGCTCCGGCGCCGTCAAAGGCGTGGGCGCTGCGCTGGCCGCGCGTATCGTCAGGCTGTTCGGCGCGGACACGTACAGGATCATAGAAGAAGAACCGGAGAGGCTGGCGGAGGTCAAGGGCATCAGCGAACGCAAGGCGAGGGAGATCGCCGCCTCCGTCTACGAGAAGCGGGACGCCAGAGAAGCGATGACGTTCCTGCAGCAATACGGCATTTCCAACACGTTGTCGCTGCGCATATACGAGTGCTACGGCCCCAGACTGTATGGGATTATGAAGGAAAATCCCTATCGGCTGGCGGAGGACGTGCAGGGGATCGGCTTTCGGATCGCGGACGAGATCGCGGCGAAGGCGGGCATCCGTGTGGATTCCGAGTACCGCATCAGGAGCGGCATCCTCTACACGCTGACGCAGGCGGGCGGCGAAGGGCACTGCTATCTCCCGCAGGATATTCTTTTGAAGCGGGCGGGGGAGCTGCTGGGCCTTCCGCCGGAGGCGATGGAGCCGCAGCTTGGCAATCTGGCCATGGATAAAAAGCTGGTCATGAAAAGGACGCCCGGCGATGAGACGGTCAAGGTCTACGCCGCTTCTTACTATTACGCGGAGCTGAACTGCGCCAGAATGCTGCACGATCTGAATATCGCGGCGGGCAGGGATATGCTCCCCTCCGAGACGGCGGACATGGAGCGGAAGATCGGGGAGATCCAGCGGGAACTGGAAATCGAGCTGGACGAGCTGCAGCAGAAATCCGTGCGGGACAGCATCACCAACGGCATTTTTATCATGTCGGGAGGCCCCGGCACAGGCAAGACCACAACGATCAACGTGATCATACGGTATTTTCTGGCCGAGGGGATGGACATCTACCTCGCCGCGCCCACGGGCCGGGCGGCCAAGCGCATGACGGAGGCCACCGGGTATGAGGCGAAGACGATCCACCGTCTGCTGGAGTTAAGCGGCGCGGTGTCCGAGGACAATCGGACGGCGCGGTTTGAAAAGAACGAGGAAAATCCGCTGGAGGCCGACGTCATCATTGTGGATGAGATGTCGATGGTGGATATCTTCCTGTTTCAATCGCTGCTGAAAGCGGTCACGGTGGGAACGAGGCTGATCCTCGTGGGCGACGTGAACCAGCTTCCTTCGGTGGGCGCGGGACAGGTGTTGGACGACCTGATGCGCAGCGGGCGGTTCCCGACGGTGGTTCTGGAGCGGATCTTCCGGCAGGCGGGCGAGAGCGATATCGTCCGCAACGCGCACCTGATTCATGCCGGACAGGAGCCGGCGATGGACAATAAGAGCAGGGATTTCTTTTTCTTGGAAAGAAATGACGTCAATGTCATATATAAACATATGATACAGTTGATCACGGAGAAACTGCCGCCCTATGTCGGCGCGCAGCCCTATGACATTCAGGTGCTCACGCCGATGCGCAAGGGCAATCTGGGCGTGGAGACGTTAAACGGCATCCTGCAGCGGTATCTGAATCCGCCCTCGCCCGACAAGAAGGAATATCTGTCCGGCGACACGCTGCTGCGCGAGCAGGACAAAGTCATGCAGATCAGGAACAACTACCAGCTTGAATGGGAGATCGTCAGCAGATACGGCATTCCCATCGACAAGGGCGCCGGCATCTTTAACGGCGACACCGGCAGAATCGTGCAGATCAACGACTACGCGCAGGAAGTGGTGGTGGAGTACGACGAGCACAGGCGGGTGACTTACGCCTATGCGCAGTTGGACGAGATCGAGCTGGCCTATGCGGTGACGATACATAAGTCTCAGGGCAGCGAATACCCGGCGGTGATTCTGCCGCTTCTGTCCGGGCCGCGGATGCTTTTTAACAGAAATCTGCTCTACACGGGCGTGACCAGAGCCAAGAACTGCGTGACGATACTCGGCAGCAGAGACACCGTGTACGGGATGATCAGAAATAACTGCCAGAACCGCAGATACACGGGGCTGGACGACAGGATCAGGGAGCTGATCCCGGAGCGGTAAAGGAAAGTAAAGGAACATAAAGTAATATGCGCAAAACATTTCTCGGGGTGGTGGCGGATCTTCTCTTTCCGCGCAGATGCCCCATCTGTGACAGGGCGGTCAGCCCGTTCGGAAGTCTTGTCTGTGAAGACTGCCGCCGTAAACCGGTCTATATCAAGGCGCCTTACTGCATGAAGTGCGGCAAGCAGTTGTCAGAGGAGGCGGAATACTGCGCCGACTGTACGAACAGGCGGCACCTGTACGACGCGGGCCGGGCGGTTTTTGCCTACAGGAGCATATCCGACTCCATCTATCGGTTTAAGTACAAGGGCAGGCGGGAATACGGCGATTACTATGCGCAGTGCATGGCGGAGAGTCTGGGGCGTTTTATCGCGGAATGCCGTCCGGATGCGCTGGTACCCGTGCCGATCCACCGTTCCAAAAAGAATAGCAGGGGATATAATCAGGCGCAGGTCATCGCGGCAGGTCTGGGACGTCTCCTGCAGATTCCCGTGGACGATCGTCTGATCAGGCGCGTCCGCAGGACAAAGCCGATGAAGGATCTGTCTGCGGCGGAAAGACAAAATAATTTGAAAAAGGCTTTCAAAATCTGCCGGAATGATGTAAAATTAAATACGATTATAATTGTTGACGACATCTACACGACAGGCAGCACGATAGACGCGATGAGTTACGAGCTGCGCAGGGCCGGGGTGAAGCATATCTATTATGTGGCTCTTGCGATCGGCAGGGGGTTGTGACTGGTCGGGATTACGAAACAGAGTGTAACAGAGGAGGTACAGTGTGAAAAATCACACTGATGTGCTGACTGTTTCACAGAACGAACTTTGTTCGTTCGGGAATTTGTGCCGGAGCGTCACAAATTCCCCTGAGGGCAGACGCGAATTTGAGATTCGCGTCGCCCCGTCGCGTAAACGCTCCGGAATGGAGATTAGCATGAACGCTAGGAATTGCAGAAAATGTGGGAAACTGTTTAACTATGTGTCGGGGCCGCCGATCTGCATGGCCTGCAGGGAAGCTCTGGAGGAGAAGTTTCAGGAAGTAAAGGCTTATATTCAGGACAATGCGCACGCCAGCATTCCGCAGGTGGCCGAAGCCTGCGACGTGACGCAGGCGCAGATCCAGCAGTGGCTCCGGGACGAGCGTCTGGAGCTGGCGGAGGGATCGGGTATCGCGCTTTTGTGCGAGCATTGTGGCAAACCGATCAGAAGCGGGCGCTTCTGCGAAAAATGCAAGAACGCCATGGCGGATCGGTTGAGCGGCAGCATCCATAAGCCTGCGGCGCCGAAGCCGGAACCTAAGAAAGACACGCATGACAATCCTAAAATGAGGTTTCTCGGCTAGGAGGACTTATGTTAAATGAAAAAAGAATCATCCTGATGACGAAGATGGCGTCCTACGAGGAGAATGAGGGGAAGAAGAACATTCCCGCGGGGCGTTATTTCCGAGGCGATTACATAGGATGGCAGGTATTGAAGTCCATTATAAGTGCGTCGATCGCATTTGTAGTGGTGTTTGCTATGTATATTTTTTATAACTTTGATACGTTTATGGCCGATATCTATAAGATGAACCTGATCGAATTTGTCAGGGATATACTCGTGCGGTATCTGTGGGTGGTCGGGGCATACGCCGTGGTCTCCCTGGTCGTTTATACCATACGCTACAACCGGGCGGTCAAGAGCCTGAGAGCCTACCAGCTCAGCCTGAAACGTCTGGCGGATATGTATAAACAGTAGATGCGTTAGATTTTGGAAGCACGGAAAGTGAAGGGAAGACTATGACTACCTTACTTGTAATAAAGCAGATTTTGATGACATTGTACAGCAGATATGAGGTATATATCACGCCGTTTTTGAAATTCCTGCTGGCGCTTATCACCCTGCTGCTCATCAATTCCCATCTCGGCTATATGGACAGTATCGACAGGATGACGGTCGTCCTGATCGTCGCGCTGATGTGCTCGTTTATGCCGATGAATTTCATCGTGGTGGTGGCGGCGCTTTTTACGCTGCTGCACCTGTACGCTTTCAGTCTGGAGTGCGCGGCGGTGATCGGGGCGGGTTTTCTGCTGATGTTTCTGTTATATCTGCGGTTTTCGCCGAAAGATACGCTGGCGGTGGTTCTGATGCCGGTGTGTTTCGTGCTGAAAATACCCTATGCGGTGCCGCTGGTGATGGGACTGGTCGGGACGCCCGTGTCCGCGTTGTCGGTGGGATGCGGCGTGGTGGCTTACTATATGGTGCATTATGTGACGCAGAACGCTGCCGTAATCGCGGCCATGGCGGATCAGGAGACGATCGCGCGGTTCCGGTTCGTGATCGACGGCCTGATCAAAAACCGGGAGATGGTGGTGACGGCTGCGGCTTTTGCCATCACGGTGGTTCTCGTCTATCTGATCAGGAGGCTCAGCGTGGATCATGCGTGGATGATTGCGGTCATAGCGGGCATCGTCACCAATATTATGGTGCTGCTGATCGGCGATTTGATGTTCGGCACCAACGTGGGGCTGCTGAGCGTGATCTTAGGCAACATCGGGGCGTTTCTGATTACGCTCGTGCTGCAGTTCTTTGTCTTTAATCTGGATTACAGCCGGACGGAAAAGGTGCAGTTTGAGGACGACGAGTATTATTATTATGTCAAGGCCGTTCCCAAAGTGACTGTGGCCAGTCCGGATAAAAAAGTAAAAAAGATCAACACCCGGAAACCGAAATCGGGGCAGAGATCAAAAAGCGCGCGCTGACGGCGCGCCAAGGAGAGGAGTAAGCGGCGCATATGCAGCAGTTCAATACATTCATAGCCGGCTATTTTTCAAAATTGCATATGCCTACAGTCCACTGGACTGATGTCTTAGAGATCATTATTCTGGCATTTCTTCTCTACCATATCTTAGTGTGGATCAAAAATACAAGAGCATGGGCTCTGCTGAAAGGCGTCACGGTGATCGGGGTGTTTGTCCTGATTGCGGCTATTTTCAGGATGAATACGATTCTGTGGATCGTGACGAACGTGTTCAGCATCGGGGCGATTGCGATCGTAGTCATGCTTCAGCCGGAGCTGCGCAAGGCGATGGAGGAACTGGGGCAGAAAAATCTGTTTTCTTCGATTCTCCCGTTTGATTCGTCGAAGTCCGACGGCGGACGCTTCTCGGACAGGACGATCAACGAGATCGTCAAGGCGTCCGTGGAGATGAGCAAGGTGAAGACGGGCGCGCTCATTGTCATGGAGCAGGAGATGCCGTTAGGCGATTATGAGCGAACCGGCATCGATGTGGACGGGATCGTGTCCAGCCAGCTTCTGATCAATATTTTTGAACACAATACGCCGCTCCACGACGGCGCGGTGATTATCAGGGGCAACCGGATCGTCTCGGCGACCTGCTATCTGCCTCTGTCCGATAATATGGCGCTCAGCAAGGAGCTGGGCACGCGGCACAGGGCGGGCGTGGGTATCTCCGAGGTGACGGATTCCCTCACCGTGATCGTGTCGGAGGAAAACGGCAAGATCAGCGTCGCCTACAACGGAGAACTGGAGAGAGGGCTTGACGCGGAGCGGCTGAAAGCGAGACTGTCGGAGATCCAGAACAAACCCGAGGAAGAAAAGAAGCGGAAGTTATGGAAAGGCAGGGGCAGAAATGAAAAATAAGCTAACCAAGAACTGGGGCCTCAAGCTGGTGTCCATCTTATTTGCCGTTCTGCTCTGGATCGTCGTCACCAACATCAACGATCCGGTCGTGTCGGTGCGCTTCTCCGATATCCCGGTCAACATCGAAAACGACGACCTGATCACCGATAAAGGACAGGTCTACGAGGTGCTGGACAACACGGACGTGATCGACACGGTGACGATCTACGCGCCCCGTTCCATCATCGATTCGCTGGACAAATCCAACGTGGTGGCCGTGGCGGACATGAACGACCTGACCAGTCTGGACACGATCGGGATCAAGCTCACGACGAATAAATACAGTGATAAATTGGAGAGCATCCGCGGCAATATCGACAATGTCAAGCTGAGTATCGAGGAAAGGCAGAGCAAGGCGCTGCTCGTCCGTGCCAGTGTGGTTGGAGAGGTGCGCGAGGGATATATGGTCGGCAGCGTGTCCACGGAACAGAATCTGGTGCGGATCTCCGGCCCGGAATCGGTCGTGTCGCGCGTCGCCAAGGCGCAGGCGGAGGTGGACGTGACGGGCTTTGCCAGCAGTATCGACACGGATACGGACATCCGCCTGTATGACGAGGAGGGCAACGAGGTCAGCTCCGGCATTCTGGAGCGTAGCATCAACAAAGTGCGCATCAACGTGGCCATTCTGGAAAAGAAGACGGTGCCCATCACCTATACGGTATCGGGCACGCCCGCGGAGGGCTACCGCCTGACGGAGGAGACCAGAAGCACGCGGAGCAGCGTCACGATCGCCGGCAGATCCAGCCAGCTGCAGCGGATCGACGCGGTAGAGATTCCCGAGGGCGTGATCGACGTAAGCGGCGCCACGGAAGATGTGACGCAGACGGTTGACTTAAACGATTATCTCCCGGAGAATATCATTCTGGCGGAGGACGACTTTACAGGCATCATCAATATCACGGCCTGCGTGGGACAGGAGCTGCACAGAACGCTCAATACGCCGGTGGACGAGATACGTGTGACGGGAGTGCCGGAGGGCTTCGAGGCCGAGATCACGGAGCCGGAAGACCGGTGCACGATCACGCTGATCGGACTGGAGGAGGAACTTCAGGCGCTGGATCTGAATACGCTGGAAGTGAGCGTGGATGTGGCGGTATGGCTGGAGCAGTCGGATGAGGAAGAACTGACGGCGGGGTATCACAGAGTACCGGTTACGGTCAGTCTCCCGGAGGACTCCCCTGTGGTCTGGGAGGAGACGACGGTGCAGCTCCATGTGACAGAGACGGAATAAAGCGCGAAGGGATGGTTGATACGATATGGGAAGATTGTTCGGTACGGATGGCGTCAGGGGCGTTGCCAATGAGGAGTTGACGCCGCAGCTTGCGATGCAGCTGGGGCAGGCGGGCGCTTATGTGCTCACCAAAGAGAACGCGCACAAGCCTACCATTATGGTGGGATGCGATACCAGAATCTCAGGCGATATGCTGGCCAATGCGCTGATGGCGGGGGCCTGCTCCGTAGGCGCCAACGCCGTCTATGTGGGGATCGTGCCTACGCCCGCGGTGGCCTATCTGACCAGAAAATATAAAGTGGATGCCGGAGTGGTGATTTCCGCCTCCCACAATTCGGTGGAATTTAACGGCATCAAATTTTTTGACGGAGACGGGTATAAGCTGCCCGACTCTCTGGAAGACGAGATCGAAGCGCTCATCGGCAACGGGATGCAGGGCGTGAAGTTCCCCACCGGGGCGGGCGTGGGCAAGATCAAATACCGCACGGACGCGCGGGAGGAATATATCAACCACGCGATGAAGGCCGTCAACGTGGATCTGAGCGGCATGAAGATCGTGCTGGACTGCGCCGAGGGCGCATCCTATTATACCTCCGTGGAGACGATGAAAGAGCTGGGCGCGGAAGTCGTGGCGATCCACAACAACCCGGACGGCACCAATATCAACGCCAACTGCGGTTCTACCCATATGGAGGAGCTGCAGGCGAGAGTGGTCTACGAGAAAGCCGACATCGGGCTGGCCTTTGACGGCGACGCAGACAGACTGCTGGCGGTGGATGAGCAGGGCCACATCGTGGACGGCGATCAGATCATGGCGATCGTCGGCTGCCACATGAAGCAGTGCGGCAAGTTGAACAACGATACGATCGTTGCCACGGTGATGAGTAATCTCGGCTTTTTCCTGATGGGAGAAAAAAATCATATCCATATCGAGCAGACCAAGGTGGGAGACAGATACGTGCTGGAGAGAATGCGCGAGATCGGCGCCAGTCTGGGCGGGGAGCAGTCCGGCCATGTCATTTTCTTAGACGAAAACACTACAGGGGATGGCCTGCTGAGCGCGCTTCATCTGCTGCAGGTTATCGTCGAGACGGGCAGGCCGCTATCGGAGCTCAAGACGATTATGGAAGTGATGCCGCAGGCGTTAGTCAATGCCAAGGTGCCCAACCACAAGAAGGAAAAATACATGGATTATCCGGAGATCGCCGACGCCGTGGCGGAGCTGGACAAAAAGTTCGCGGGGCAGGGGCGCGTGCTGATCAGGCCGTCGGGAACGGAGCCGCTCGTCCGGGTGATGATCGAGGGCAAGGATCAGGCGGTGATCGAGCAGGAAGCGCAGAAGCTGGCCGAGTTGATACAGAATATTATGTTATAACTCTTGTGATATACTGGAAAAAATGATATAGTATTTATTAGACTGTGAATGGGGGTTCACAATCAGTCATATGAAATAGGAGGAACAGGGTATGGTAAGCCAGAAGGTAGTCATCAAGAACCCGACCGGACTGCATCTGAGACCGGCAGGCATCCTATGTAAAGAAGCGATGCAGTTTAAGTCCATGATAACTTTTACATTTCGGGATAATACGGCGAATGCCAAAAGCGTTCTGAGCGTGTTGGGCGCCTGTGTGAAATGTGGTGACGAGGTTGAGTTTGTATGTGATGGCGAAGACGAGGAAGAAGCGCTAAAGGCTTTGATAGACGCGATAGAAAGCGGACTCGGCGAATAAGACAAACTGTTTTGG
The DNA here is from genome assembly GCA_947630025.1 of uncultured Lachnospiraceae bacterium. Classification (GTDB taxonomy): domain Bacteria; phylum Bacillota; class Clostridia; order Lachnospirales; family Lachnospiraceae; genus UBA3282. The sequence continues at coordinate 91,435 of CANRFZ010000003.1, read as the reverse complement.
CCCGTTGCAGCAACGGGCTTTTTCGTTTTTTTACCGCACGGACGGCAGCCTGTGACGCCGGCGGGCGGGTTGTGAGGAGAGTCAGGACAGAGGAGGGAAACATATGCTGAACTACAAACGTTATCGCAAAAATCCGGTAGTCGATTATCCGGAGCGGGAATGGCCCAACAAGGAAATCGTGAAAGCGCCCGTCTGGTGCAGCGTGGATCTGCGGGACGGCAATCAGGCGTTGATCGATCCGATGATCGTGTCGGAGAAGATCGAGTTTTTTAATTATCTGATCAAGCTGGGCTTCAAGGAAATCGAGATCGGTTTCCCCGCGGCGAGCCAGATCGAGTTTGATTTCCTGCGGCAGCTCGTGGACCGCAGGCTGATTCCGGATGACGTGGTGGTGCAGGTGTTGACACAGTGCCGGGAAGAACTGGTAGCGCGGACGTTTGAGTCCATTCAGGGCTGCAAGCAGGCGATCGTGCATATCTATAATTCGACGTCCACGCTGCAGCGGGACGTGGTGTTCCATATGGACCGGGATCAGATCACCAATATCGCCGTAGAGGGCACCAAGATGGTGAAGCGGTACGCCGCCGATTTTCCGGGCAAGATCATACTGGAATATTCGCCGGAGAGCTTCACCGGAACGGAGTTAGACTATGCGCTGGAGATCTGCACGGCGGTGCAGGACGAGTGGGGCCCTACGAAAGAGAACCCGATGATTATCAATCTGCCCTCCACCGTGGAGATGAACACGCCCAACGTGTACGCGGATCAGATCGAGTGGATGAATAAGCATTTTAAAAACCGGGAGAGCATTATCCTCAGCGTGCACCCGCACAACGACCGGGGTACAGGCGTGGCCAGCGCGGAGCTGGCGCTTCTGGCGGGCGCCGAGCGTGTGGAAGGAACGCTTTTTGGCAACGGTGAGAGAACCGGCAACGTCGATATCATGACGCTCGCTTACAATATGTTTTCACAGGGCATCGATCCGGCGCTTGCGATAGAGCACGTGAACGAGAGCATCGAGATCTATGAGAGATGCTGCAAGATCCCGATCCACCCCAGACATCCCTATGCCGGAAAGCTGGTATTTACCGCTTTTTCGGGCTCTCATCAGGACGCCATCAACAAGGGCGTAAAGGCGATGAAAGAGCGGGGCAGCGAGATCTGGCAGGTTCCGTATCTGCCCATCGATCCGTCGGACATCGGCAGGGAATACGAGCCTATCGTGCGCATCAATTCCCAGTCCGGCAAGGGCGGCGTGGCGTTTATCATGGATACGTATTTCGGATTCAAGCTGCCCAAGGGGATGCACAAAGAGTTTGCCAATGTGATACAGGCGGTGTCCGAGCAGCAGGGCGAGGTGTCGCCGGAGCAGATCATGGACAAATTCCGCGAGGAATATTTAAACAAAAAGGAGCCGATCCATTTCCGCAGGCTGCGTGTTGACGACCTGAGCGGCGAGAAGAAGTCGCCGTTCGATACGAAGGTGACGATCGTCTACACGGATCACGGCGAGGAGAAGACCTTTGAGGCGGTCGGAAACGGCCCTATCGATGCGGCCAAGCGCGGATTGCAGGAGGAACTGGGCATCGACATCAAGATACTCGATTACGAGGAGCACGCGCTGCAGAGCGGTTCCAACTCGCAGGCGGCGGCCTATATCCATCTGCTGGACGCAGAGAGCGGCAGCGTGACTTACGGCGTGGGCGTCAGCTCCAATATCACGCGGGCGTCCGTGCGCGCGATCTTCTCGGCGATCAACAGGCTGGGACTGGGCGGCGCGGAATAAGGAGATGCGGTTATGGAACAGATAGAACAGTTACGCAAATGGGTGAGCGAGAGCGATAACATTGTCTTTTTCGGGGGAGCAGGCGTTTCCACGGAGAGCGGCATTCCCGATTTCAGAAGCGTGGACGGACTGTATAACCAGCAGTACGACTATCCGCCGGAGACGATACTGAGCCATACGTTTTACCGGAGAAAGCCGGATGAATTTTACCGCTTTTACCGCGCGAAGATGCTGTGTCTCGACGCCAAGCCGAACGCGGCGCACCTGAAACTGGCGCAGTGGGAGCGCGAGGGAAAACTGAAGGCCGTGGTCACGCAGAACATCGACGGTCTGCACCAGGCCGCCGGCAGCAAGGTTGTGCTGGAGCTGCACGGTTCCGTGCTGCGCAATTATTGCGAGCAGTGCCACGCCTTCTATGACGCGGAATATATCCTGCATTCCGAGGGCGTTCCGGTCTGCGCGAAATGCGGCGGCAGCATCAAGCCGGATGTGGTGTTGTACGAAGAAGGGCTGAACCAGAAGACGCTCGCCGACGCGGTCCGCTATATCAGCGAGGCCGACGTCCTGATCGTGGGCGGCACCTCTCTGGCGGTCTATCCGGCGGCGGGACTTCTGGACTATTATAACGGCAGCAAGCTGGTGCTGGTGAATAAGACGCCTACGCCCAGAGATTCGGTGGCGGATCTGATCGTGCAGGGCAGCATCGGGGAGATCTTTTCGCAGCTTCCGTAACTGCGCATTGGCCGGGAGCGCCGGCGCGGGCTTCATGCGGGCAGTGCGGCATAGCATTCGGGAGGTATGGCAGGCCATATGGATATTCAGGTGGGCGATATCTTAAAAATGAAGAAGCAGCACCCCTGCGGTTCGCGGGAGTGGGAGGTGCTGCGCGTCGGCGCGGACTTCCGCCTGAAATGTATGGGATGCGGTCATCAGATCATGATCGCCCGCAGGCAGGCGGAGAAGAATATCAAGGCGGTCGTCGGCAGAATCGGAGAAATTTCCGAAAAACCACTTGCAGATCAATCCCGCCTGTGATATGATAAAGTCTCGTGATATACTAATTTTTGACTGTAAAGTCAATCATCCTTGCTCCTTCTTCGGAAGGGGCCAGAGACCAAAAGGAGGAAAGAAGCATGAACAAATACGAGTTAGCCGTTGTTGTCAGCGCTAAGATCGAAGATGACGAGAGAGCCGCTACTTTGGAGAAAGCAAAGGCTCTGGTAGAACGGTTCGGCGGGCAGATCACCAACGTGGATGACTGGGGTAAAAAGAGATTAGCTTACGAGATTCAGAAAATGAAAGAAGCATTCTATTACTTCATCCAGTTTGATGCGGAGAGCAGTGCGCCTGCTGAGATCGAGAGCCGCATCCGCATCATGGATAATGTCATCAGATATCTGTGTGTCAGACTGGACGAGAAATAGAAAGAGGTATTTATGAACAAAGTAATATTGATGGGGCGTTTGACCAGAGATCCCGAGGTGAGATATTCCCAAGGCGAGAATGCTACGGCAGTGGCGAGATATACGCTGGCCGTTGACCGCAGATTCAACCGTAACAATGATGAGCAGACCGCAGACTTTATCGGCTGCGTAGCGTTCGGCAGAGCCGGAGAGTTCGCGGAGAAGTATCTGCACAAAGGAACGAAGATCGCGGTTGTGGGCCGGATTCAGACGGGAAGCTACACCAACAAGGACGGCGTCAAGGTGTATACGACAGACGTTGTGGTAGAGGAACAGGAATTTGCGGAGAGCAAGAACGCAAGCGCCGGAAACGGTGAAGGCGGATATGCTCCGGCATCGAGGCCCGCGCCGGCAGCAGCCGGAGACGGTTTTATGAATATTCCTGACGGGATCGACGAGGAACTGCCGTTCAACTGATTGTTTGATTTTAGAAGGAGGCAACGACCATGGCATTTAATAAAACAGACAAGCCGGATTATCCTGCAAAGAAAAAAGGCGGAATGCGCAGAAGAAAAAAGGTATGTGTATTCTGCGGTAAAGATAATGTGATCGATTATAAGGATACCAACAAGCTCAAAAGGTATATATCCGAGCGAGGCAAGATTCTTCCCAGAAGAATTACCGGCAACTGTGCGAAGCATCAGCGCGCCCTGACCGTAGCGATCAAGCGCGCAAGACATATCGCGCTTATGCCGTATGTTCAGGATTGACGAATGTGCTAAAGAAGATGAAAACCCGGCCGCGTGCGGCCGGGTTTTTTCGAGGGTGATTTTTTCATCTCTATCGGAGAAAGCACACTGTTCTGATAAAGCTATTACAACCTCTCTAATATCCCCCTTAATAACAGATGCTCCGCTCCGCGATCTCCTCCGGGCAGGACGCCTCGCCGTAATTCACGCACACATACACCGCCGCCTGATTCTGGGCGGTCATACGCCAGAGCGGATATTCTCATACCCCTCGCGTTCCTCTACAACAAAACATGATTTTGAGATACTTCCAGATAGGTCTGCTCATTCAGAAATGCATTCTCCGCAAATATTTGCCACCGCCCTACGGCCGCATTTACTTCTTCCGTAATCTTCCTGATCTTATTTTTGCTGATATTCATCCTCTTACCGCAGGAAAGCACATCATCCATGGTGATATTTTCCAATTTCCCATTCACACTCATCTGATGCTTGGAAAGCCAGTGATTTGTCCGATCATAAGCATATGTCACATCATAGGCAGGCGCAAGACTCCATATACCGTTTCGATCCATCAAAAATGAAATGTTTTTCACATGGTCATCCTGATTCCGCGCTGCGATATTAAAAACCATTCTGCGAAATAGCTGTTCAATGTCTTTTTGTCCCATCCCCAGCCGGTATATCACATCCGCTGCCTGTTCATAACTGTGTGTGCCCGGCATATTGAAGTCATAATGCGCGATTGCCCCCAGCGACTGCATATGAATCTTCCTGCCTAAATCCGATTCCCTATCAAATCTTTTCGTCATAAAGTGGTAATTTCCATTTTCTCTGTAAAGTCGGCAGTCATTCATCGCGATTCCTGCTGCTTTTGCCATCAGATAATACGCATATTCAATCCGGGTGTAGGCAGGCCCGTCAGCTTTATCCCCTTTATCTTTGTTGTTTTCTACCCCATCAAATTTAATCAGCCAGTAATGATATCCGTTGCCCGCCTCAATCTGTCCGGAACGGATATCATTTGTCGTTTCATTCCATGCAACAATAGCCTTTGCCCGGGCGCCTCCCGCTGATGTTCCGATTTTTATGATCTGTTCCATCACCTGCCCGCTGCCGTCCACATGGACAGACTTCCTCTCTGCGAGGATATCGGATGCCAGCTGCACCAAAGCGTTGATATCCACCGATCGGTCAGCCGCGTCCACATAATTTCTGTCCGGGACATATTCCAACGCTCCCATTCCGCGATTCCCGACATAACACAGGCGTTCTACAGATGAAAAGTCAGATATTTTTCTTCCCTGATCCATCAGATATCTTTCAATCAGTTTGGTCCCGAACTTATCCGGCAGTGAATCCGCCAAAAGTCCCGGAAGTCCGTGAAATGTCTCAATATTTAACGCCGGGAAAGAATAAACTCGATCTGATAGCGGCATCACAAGCGGAGAGACCTGTATCCCGCTTCTGATAAAATTCCTGTCATAATTGAATCTGGGGATAGCATCCATCCGTTTCTGTAATACCACACCGATTCGTGTTCCCCACAAATATACTTCCGCCGCAATCAAGCTTCATCCCCCCATTTCCATTCACTGTCTTTTGCATTCTCCAGTTTCTGCGAAACGGCCCTTACCCGTTTCTTTCCACGATCAATCAAAACAGACGGGGGAATTTCCTGTTCCGGAATCAGGATATTTAGGTTTTCCAGCAGACCAAGTGTCCGCAGAATATTCAACAGATTCTCTATTTTAACATTTTCACCGTTTTCAATCCGTTCAACTGTCCGCGGTGATACACCTGCCTTTTCAGCCATTTCCTTCTGCGTCAGCGGAACCGCTATTCTGATATCCCTAATCCTTTCTCCGATCTCCCTCAAAAGGAATGTGTTATTTTCCTCTCCTGATATTCTCATGATTCCATTCTCCTAATTTGCCTTTATTGACGATTATTATATCATATAATCATATAATTAGTCAATAATGACGAATTATTTATGCGTCTGGGAGATTGCCAGGTGAACAGTCTGCGTCATCGAGCAGCGTACTTACAACCTCACCAATATCCCCCTTAATACAGATGCTCTGCTCCGCGATCTCCTCCGGGCAGGACGCATCTCCGTAGTTCACGCACGCATAGGTCGCCGCCTGATTCTGGGCGGTCATACGCCAGAACGGATATTTAATGATGCCGGGCGTGTTGTAGCCGACACCCAGCTCCAGAAACAGGATTCTTTGACTTTCCCTCGTCCGCAGGAAGTTTTCGTACCGCTCTGCAGCCCGGTGCCAGCCTTCGTCCTCCACAAATTGATCGTCAGCGCGCAGATTCATTGTCAGGGGTTTGCCGCAGTGCGGACATACGGGAAGCAGATCAGAAGGAATCCGCATATCTTTCTGCCGCTCCCGCATCCGCCGGATCGTGTCCTCGTTGTCAAAGGTTTCCTGTCGGCAGGGCCCGGAGCATTGAAACAGGCCGTAGTCACCCTGCGTGTAGAAAAGGCGCTTTTTGTCAAAACCTGCTTTTTGGAAACAGTGATCCACATTTGTGGTGATTACAAAGTAGTCCTTGCCCTGAACCAGTGCCAGCAGATCGTTGTAAACCGGTTTCGGCGCGTCTGTATAGCGGTTAATAAAAATATACCGGCTCCAATAGGCCCAGTATTCTTCCGGCGAAGGATATGGGTAAAACCCGCCGGAATACATATCGGAAAAGCCGTATTTGTCGGCAAAATCGGAGAAGTGCCGCCGAAACCGTTCTCCGGTATAGGTAAATCCTGCAGAAGCAGACAATCCCGCCCCTGCGCCGATTACGACGGCATCCGCACTGTCCAGCGCGTCCCGGAGCCGTCTTATGCTATCCGATGTAGTCGGCGCGTCCGAGGAGCGCGCGGTAGATTTGGTTATCGACGTCCTTGAAAACATTGAAGATCACCTCCGTGTTCCCTCTGTATTGCCGCACCGTGTCCACGGCGATTTTGGCGGCTTCTTCATTTGGGAAATGAAATTCCCCGGTGGAAATGCAGCAGAATGCCACGCTCGCGATTCCGTTCTGCCGCGCCAGTTCCAGACAGGAACGATAGCAGGAGGCAAGCAGCTCCCGGTCTTTGGCGGTCACGCTGCCGTATATGATCGGGCCGACGGTATGGAGGACATAATCGCAGGGCAGATTGTAGGCGGGCGTGAGTTTGGCCTGCCCGGTGGGTTCCTCATGCCCCTGCGTTTCCATGATTTCGGCACAGGCCAGCCTAAGCTGCACTCCGGCATAGGTGTGGATCACATTATCGATGCAGCCGTGACAAGGAACATAGCAGCCGGTCATGCCGCTATTGGCGGCGTTCACAATGGCGCCGCATTTCAGCGTAGTAATATCTCCCTGCCAGAGGTAGATCCCCGGTTCCATGGGCGCAAGATCGGCGATATCCGTAACGCCTTTCCGGGCAGTTTCCTCCCGCAGATATGCGTCCTGCACCGCCAGAAAATCCTCGCCGGCAGGCAGGGGCGGGCGGACGTTCATCAGAGAGCGCAGCAGCGTTTTCTGCTCCGCCTCGCCCGACGGAATCTGCATATCCCGATACCGGGGCTGCTCGTCCATTAACTTTTGAATGAGAAATTCTCTTTTTTCTTTCTGTGTCATACCGAACAATCTACTGACGTACCTTTCATTTCTTTTATTGGTGCAGTTTCCACAATGTCGACATCTACCTTTACATAGGTAACCGGTTCTCGCGCCGCAGTCTTTTTGCTTGACGCTTCTGCATCCACCGTTTCCTCTGTTGCAGCTTCTTTTTGCAGCATCTTGCCATCCTCGCTGATTTCAACCGAATCCATTTTACTCTCTGCGGTTTTAGCTCTGTTTTCTTCCAGCTTTTTCTCTACATCTTCACGTTCTTGTCTGCGTTTTTCCACTGCCTTTTTGCGTTCCAGCTCAGCTTTTTCCCTTGCTTCTTTTGCGTCTTCTTTCATTCCTTCGTCAGCTTTTGTTTGATACGACTCTGCTTTTTCCGAAAAATCATTCATATATCCCATTGACCGTTCCATGGTCTCCGTATCGCCTTCGAGTCTTGCTTGCTTATAGACACGAAAAGGCGTATTTACCATTTCCATATTTATTCCTGCTCCCACGAGCCCTTCCATTGTTTTCGTATTCATTCCGCCGCCTCCTTAAAAATACTTTGTATAGCAGACTGCTGAGCCTGCGCTTAGTATATCACAATCTCTGATGCCAGTAACGTAAATCATTCTGGGAGAATCCCGTAGGGATTCTCGTAGCGCAGATTGCGGAATCTGCGCTTATTATATCATCTATGAATTATTTCGTCACTTTCTGACAGATCTTCATCATTTTGTATCAAATGGTCTGTTTGGTGTCACATCCGTCAGAAAATGGCAGCAGAACATCTATTTCAAATCTGCCGTCCTTCACTTTGGTCTGAAATGTTCCATGATATTTACGAATTGCATCTTCGATATTCAAATAGCCGGTACCTTTTTTCATTTCTTTTTGGTTCTTCATAACAGTACTGTTGCTTGCGGAAATCAACAGACATTTTTTCACCTGATACGACGTCATATTGATAAATGGAGAATGGCATTCGTCCATCCTGCTACATTCCTTTAACGCATTATCCAAAATATTGCCAAACAGAACGCATAAATCAAATTCATTGACCGTACATTCCTTTGGAATGATTACATCCGATGCAAAGGATATGTTTTTTTGCTTTGCCTGCTGCTTTTTCTCATATAGCAAAGCGTCCACCGCCTTGCTGCCCGTTGCTTCATCTCCGGTATCGATGTTTCCTCTTTCTGTCATCGTCTCCAGATAATTTCCCATTTTATCCCATTCTCCGCCTTTCCATAGACCATATAGAGAAAGCACATGATTTTTCATGTCATGGCGCAGGCGCTCCATCTGTGAATACTGCTCGTTCAGCATTTTATAAAAATGGATCTGTGAATGATACCATTCCTTTTGCCTCTGTTCGATAGAAACCTTATTCATAAAAAAAACAAACCCGCCCGCAATACACGCTGTTAAAACGGACAGGATACATATTTCGATATGACTGAAAATCTGGTCGTAATACAGGCTTCCGCCTGCTGCGCTGGCCATATGTGATACTACCATAATTCCGTTGGCCGCTCCCCAGTTGGCAATATCCACTACTGCAACCATGCAGATCAACAGGACAGACGTCATGAGATACCAGCTGTTTATTTTGGAATCAAACACCGAATCCATCTTTTTCCTTAATAATAAATTTTGTGCCAGAATGACCGGAATATAAGCGGCAGCTCCAATCACGACATCCAGCCGCGGCTCTATAGAAATCATCTGCCCGCCTGTTATCTGTTTTTGGAGAATCAATACAAGACAGGAAAAAAAGGAGCAGCCAAAATTCCATGCGAGAGTCCTAACGGCAATCAATACAAACGCCGCAAAAATCTTCTTCATGACAGTATCCGAAACGGCTGTCAAAAACAATCCTGTAAATAATAGATGGTGCAATATGGCGCTCAAAATATAAGGAAAGCCGACACTGCCGTTTAAGCCGGCAGCCGCCTCAATCACAAGCAGCAGAAGCACAAATATTTTTTTATCTATTTTAAAACCGTTTAAATATTGCTCACAAAAACGATATAGTGATAAAATATACCACATATAACATAGCAAAAACACGAAAAATCCGCCCATTATATGCCGCCTCCGACTTTTTTCATATATGCCAGCGTCTCCAGGCAAAATACTTTATACCGTCTCTTTGCTATCGTGATCTTTTCTCCGTTATCAAGCATAACCTCTGCATGATCGTAAGTATCTGCATATTTCAGATTGATCAGAAAACTTTTATGACATCTGAAGAAACCTTTATCCTTTAAATCATGCTCTAATGCGCTCATCTGACCATAATAATCAAATATGCCGTTTTTGCTATGTACGGAAACAACCCGTCCCCTGATTTCAAAATAGTAAATATCGCTTAACTGTATCTTCTTATTCTGGCGCTCCTTATTGATAATGATAAAGTCCTCTGAGGTACTTTCTAATTTCATCAAAGCCCGTTTTATCGTGTGTTTCAGTTTGATACGATCCACCGGCTTTATGAGATAATGAAACGCCTCTACTTCAAAGGCATCCATCACAAACTTTCTGCTGGACGATATAAAAACGATCATCTTGTCAAAACTGCTTTTTCTCAGCATCTGGGCCGTCGTCATTCCATCCATATCACCCATCATAATATCCAGAAAAACAAGGTCGAATTTTTCTATCGCTTTTAACAGATCCCTCCCTGCCTGAAACAACCTTACCGTATAGGCAACCTCCATATCGTTTAAAATCTCTTTTATTGCTCTGACAAGATTGCATCCGTCAATGATTTCATCATCACATACGGCAACCGCTATCATTCCCGCCACCTGCCTTATTGATTTCTCATTCTTAATTATATATCGGCAGGAATCACGCTGCAATTTTAGAAATGACATGAACGGTCGGTTTCGTGTATTATCCGTGCCGCGGCTTTTCCTTTTCTGACAGTTATTCCGCCAGAAAAAGAAAAGCCTGAGAAAGCGGAATGATATTCTGGTTTAACCGTTTCTGCCGAGATCGTAAGCCGCCTGTAAATAGCAGGAGTGTCATAACGTATTCACCCACGCTTTCAATTCATCTATGGAAGGATTACCGTTTAGCAGCCTGCCTTCTGTAATCACCGTATCAGCCGCTACCGAGCCTTTTAATCCGTCCACGGCTTTTCCAAACCCGCTGCCGCCGGAGGTGGCGAACAATACGATCTTCTTGCCGGAAAAATCATAACTTTCCAGAAAACTGTTGATGATCGTCGGCGCCACATACCACCAGATGGGGAAGCCCAGCAGAATCGTGTCATATGCAGCGATATTGGCGTCCTTGTCCGCCAGCGCCGGACGGCTGGATTTGTCATTCATCTCCACAGAGCTGCGTGACTTCTTATCCATCCAGTTTAAGTCCGCCTGCGTGTAAGGCACGGCGGGCTTAATCTCATACAGATCCGCGCCTGCTGCCTCTGCAAGATTCTTTGCTGCCTTTGCGGTCGTCCCGCTTGCCGAAAAATAAGCTACCAATGTTTTACTCATGTCTGTTTCCTCCTATCATTTTTCCCCGGTTTTGGGGTGTTTTCAGTTCTTTTTCTTTTCTCTTTCCTCAGCGTTTTTCATAAATTTCATAAATAAGTCCGCGGCTTTCATTTATTTAGAAAGGCAATAGTGGGTATTCTTTCCTTTCCCTTTCCGGACGACCAGCCCATTTTCAACCATTTGCTTTAGCAGCCGTCCACTTGTCGTCTGGCCAATACCCAATAGCGTTTCCACCTCTTTTCTCGTGACACTTCCCTGTTCCTTGGCCAGAGCGACCACTTTTTCTTCTCCTGTACTGCTTCGAGAATCCTCGCTATACGATCCTTCCGTCTTTGTGTTCAGGTTAGGAAGAATGATCTTGAACGCATGATCGGACGTTTCGATCTTCGGCATCAGCCCGCTCCCTTCATAGGCATCCATAATTTTCAGGATTCCGGTGCCGTAGGCTTCAATCAGCTCCAAGCGGTAAAATATATTTGCCAGTTTTACGTTCCGACAGACAGATATTCCCATTGTCACATCTTTTACGGTCACACCGCTTACCAGACCGCCTATGGAAGTAAACTCAATCCTGTCTGTATAAATACTGATAAAGCTGCTGGCACGGAAAGCATATTCACGATGGATCAGAAGGTTTAAAAGCGATTCTCTGATAGCTGCCTCCGGGTAGTCACGCCTATCGATCCGGCGCAGTTTTTCGAAAGACGAATGGATTTGATTGCGAAAATCTATAAAATCATACACATCGTCCATTTGCCGGAACAATGAGCCGGTAAATTCTTTTCGATCCTTGAACTGGTTCTGGTTCGTTCCCTCAAAAACCGCCGCCTTGATCGTATGCACGCACTGGTCGGAGAGCAGCAGCCCTAGGTTCGTATAAACCCCATCCTGTGTCATGATCCCCAGTGTTTTCATCTGAGCCTGACCAAACTGGATATTTCGGTCTGCAAATTCTTTTCCGGCGCTCTCAAAGGTTAAATCCTGCTCCATAGACCGCATTTCCTCAAAGTGATCCCCATCCGTCTCTTTGATCATGTGCCGGATCATCGCATTGGTGGCCGGTACAGAAGAATATCCTTGACGGACATAGACGCCTTCGGGACGCAGTCCTTTTTTGGCGATGTAATAAGGCCGCTCCGTCCCCTGCTGCACATCGATAGCGACGATTTTTTTTTCCCCTACCGTCAAGGTTTCATAATGGAGAAACATAGTTAAGTCCGGTTTGATGGCATCCCGAACCATATTGCTGACCTGCAGGGAAGCGCGGTCCGGGTCATCCAGTCCCGACACGGTTCCGTCATTCCGGACGCCAATATATAGCTTTCCGCCCTTGCCGTTGGCAAAAGCAATAATTTCTTTTTTGATATCCTCCACTACGATTGCTTTTAGTTCAACCGTTTCGCTTTCCTGAAATGTCATGGGAGCACCTCCTAAATCTATTCTACCCTTATTCTAACCATTCTAACCATTCTCGTCAATCTATTTGGTTAGAATAGAGTATGATAAAAGCTGCAAAGCATTTTCCCTATAAATCCGTTCGACCAATCCGGCATACTTCTCATTACTTTCCAAATGCTTTTTCTTCGCTATGATCACTTTTGCAGGCGAGTGAGGGAAATCACTCCCGTAAACGATGTGGTTGTCATCCGCTGCCATCCGCAGCATATCAAGCGCTACCGGTTCGGGATCTCCTGCGATATCAAAATAAAGACGCTTAAATTCTTCCTTTGCGTCCACCGTCTCCATCATGCCCATAGATGCAAGGATGCCTGAAACGCCCATAAACCGCTGAAGCATATAAGGCAGGAACGAACCGGTATGCGGCACCACAAACCGAATGTTTGGGAACCTTGTCATAATGTGGTGTGCGATCATATTTAAAACCGCTCTTGTAGTATCAGCCGGATATTCATAGAGAGCTGCCACTTTGCCGGTAATGACATTTTCCGGGCGCTGCCTTGCGCGGCAGGGGTGAATGATGACCAGCGCGTTTCTGCGGTTCAGTTCTTCCATCAGCGGATCAAAGGAAGGATCGCCTAAATATACCCCATTACTGTTTGTCACCACCTTGACGCCGACAGCGCCGAGCGTGTCGATTGCGTAAGTTGTTTCCTCTGTGGCGCCGTCCACACAGGGGAGCGGGAGGACGGCGGCAAACGCAAATTTTTCCGGATGCTCCGCACATAGCTTTGCGCTGCTCATAAGCGATCTCCTGTTTCAAAATAGTCTAATATCATTTAATCAATGTATTCTGTGGCAAAACCAACATCCTTGCGGTTGCCGTGTACCGTTGCGGTGATCTTTTTCATTGTCATTCCTCACTCCAATCTCACACTAATTTCCCATATTGTTTTTCATCTACCGGCTCCAGCCATTCATTCGAGCCGTTTTCACCCGGCGCTTCAATCGCCAGATGGGAAAACCAACTGCCCGGCGCCGCGCCATGCCAGTGCTTCACGCCTGCGGGAATATTGATGCAGTCGCCCAGCTTCATTTCTTTCGGCTCGTTTCCCCACTCCTGATAATACCCGCGTCCGCCGACACAGATCAGGATCTGTCCGCCGCCGTCTCTTTCCAGACATCCTTTGCCAGCCGGAACACCGCCCATGCTTTGGGCCAGCCCACATAAAAGCCGACGTGGGTTACGATGGCGGCGATCTCCGCGCGGGTTACACCGTGCGCCTTGGCATTTTCCAGATGATAAATGAGAGAGGAGTCCGTGATCCCTGAACTCATCAGTGCTACCACGGTGATGATGCACCGCGTCTTTAAATCAATATCCTGATTGTTCCAGTTCTCGCCAAAGAGAACGTCGTCGTTGAAGTGGGCGAAATCCGGCGCGAAGCCGCCGAGCTGATCTCTGCCCGCAGTCTGTGTGATTTTTTCCATTGTAAAATCCTCCTTTTTCTTGAATCTATCTCTGTTATCTATTTTCTGCCGGATGTTTTAATAGGTCTGCGTCTTTGATACCATGTTCACTAATGCCAGTATCGTAAACCATTCTGGGAGAATCGCGCAGCAATTCTCGTGACGCAGACCGCCGGGTCTGCGTCTTTTTATACCATATCCACTAATGCCAACACCGTAAACCATTCCGGGAGAATTGCGCAGCAATTCTCGTGACGCAGACTGCCGAGTCTGCGTCTTTTACACTACATTTCCGGCTTTCTGTTTCCCATTCTGCGCCATGACGCCTACCAGCGCATGAGGCACATACAGTTCCTCCAAATAGTCGATCTCGTCCTGCGTCAGCTCCAGATCGACCGCCTTTGTCGCGCCGTCCGCATGGGAGAACTTTGTCGCGCCCACCACGGGAGCGGTCACCTTCGTCAAAAGCCACGCGAGGGAGATCTCCGTCATGGACACACCGCGTTTGTCGGCCAGCTCCGCTACACGGGCGATGATTTTTCCGTCCGCCTCCGCCGTGGCGTCGTATTTCCCTTTGGCATAGGCGTCTTGCTCCAGACGCTTCGACGTTTCGCCGGGACGCTTGGAGAGCCGCCCGCCTGCCAGCGCACTGTAGGGCGTCATGGCGATATTCTGATCAGCGCAGAAGGGAGCCATCTCCCGTTCCTCCTCGCGGGCAATCAGGTTGTAGTGCCCCTGTACGGACACAAATTCCGTAAGATTATGCTCCCTCGCATAGAAGTTTGCCTTGGCAAGCTGCCACGCATAGCAGTTCGAGATGCCGATATAGCGGACTTTTCCAGCCTTGACCGCATTGTGCAGCCCTTCCATGATTTCCTCCATCGGCGTATGGTAGTCCCACATATGATAGATGTAGAGGTCTATATAGTCCATGCCGAGGTTTTTCAGGCTCTGATCCAGATAAGTCTCGATATGCTTCTGCCCGCTGACGCCCGCCTCGATTTCCTCCTGCGTCCGGGGCGTAAATTTGGTGGCGACCACCACATCTTCCCGCTTTGCAAAACTTTTGAGCGCACGCCCGACGTACTGCTCGCTGGTGCCGTTCTGATAGGCGATGGCGGTGTCGTAAAAATTGATGCCCAGATCGAGGCCGTGTTTGATGATTTCGCGGGTCTGCGTCTCGTCCAGCGTCCAACTGTGCTGCCCGGCAGCCGCGTCGCCAAATCCCATGCAGCCCATGCAGATGCGGGACACTTTCAGATCTGATTTTCCTAAGTTTGTATATTGCATTAGAATCCTCCTTCTCATGTGAAAAATCAGCACATCAGTGCGGTTTTTCACAGTAACCTCTTTTTTGTTTTTTGGTCTTGTCACTGTCTGCTCTTTTTTTTAACTACCCAGCAGTTTTTTTACGCAGTTATATGTGATCTCATAAATGGTCATAAAGACATAGTTGACGTCCGCTTCCTCCATGGCGGCGCGCTGCTTGTCGGTGACGAACGTGTAGGGATAGATGCCGAACATAAATGGGAAGAACGTGTAAATAAAATCCTGCTTCTCGGAAACCGCCATATCAGGGAAATATTGATTGAGGCAGGCCGTTACGGTTCGGATTGCTTCGCCGTATACCACTTTGAACGCCGCCAGATGCTCCGGGCGGCTGCCGGTTTCCATGTCGTAGTGGTTCATGGACATGATCTTGAGGAGCTGGGCGCGGGCCTCTAGGGAATGCGCCATCATATCGGCAAATTCATCCTTTGTCATTGTCTTGGTCTGCGCCATTTTTTCTTTCAGCGAGGCGATCCACAGTTCATATTCGCGCTTCAGCAGAGCCAGAAAAATTTCCTCCTTCGTCTGGAAGTAGTTGTAGATGGAAGTGCGTGTGAAGCTGGTTGCATTTCCGATCTCCTTGATGGTAATTTCCTTGAAGCTCATTGTCTGATAGAGCTTTTCGCAGGCGCACACGATTTCTTCCCTGCGCGCCTCCGTCAGTTCCGGCGATCCCTTTGGCATTTTAATTTCCTCCCATAATATTCTGACACCGTGTCAACATAGCCAGCATAGCACTGTTCTGACACTGCGTCAATATATTCGGAAAAATTTTTTTATTTTTTGAAAAAGAAATGGCTACCATATCATGTCTTTTTTTCACGAAAAATGTCTATATATTGGAGTGGCATCCGTTTCCAAAAAATGCTATACTTACTTTGGTATGTAAAATGCTTTCTGCGACGGCTTTACATTTGATTGGATGAAAATATGATGAAAAACAGTGTGAAATTAAAAGGAAGATTGAAGTCCTATCTGCAGTCTTCTTTATATTTGGGCCTGCTGCTGAGCGTTGTGGATGTCCTGATCTATATGCTGGATTTCAGGGCCGGACTGGTGCTCAGCGGATTTATCATATTTTATATCGCCATTATTCTGGCGATGATGTTCTATAATAAGCCAATCATCATGAACGAGCTGGTCAGCTTCGCCACACAGTACGGCCAGATACAGAGGCGGCTGCTGCGCGATCTGGAGCTGCCCCACGCGCTGCTGGATGACAACGGCAAGATTATCTGGACAAACATCGCTTTTGAGAAGCTGGTGCATCAGGAAAAGGGGTACCGCAAGTCTATCACATCGTTGTTTCCCTCGATCACGAGGGAGAAACTGCCCGGCGGCGACAACGCGGATGAAGTGCAGATGGACATTGATTTTGAAGCGGGCAACTATGTGGCCAAGCTCAAGAAGATCTCGTTAAAGGAGATGGCGGAGAATAGCGATATCATAGAGGCCAAGGGCTATGAAGGCTATCTGATCGCCCTGTATCTGTTCGACGAGACGGCGCTGAAGATTGCGTTAAAAGAGGTGGACGACCAATCTCTGGCGGTGGCCATGATTTATCTGGATAATTACGACGAGGCGTTAGAGAGCGTGGAGGAAGTCAGGCGCTCCCTGCTGATCGCGCTGATCGACAGAAAAGTGAATAAATATATCGCGTCTTTCGACGGAATCTGCCGGAAACTGGAAAAGGACAAGTACTTTGTCATTATGCGCAAGGAGGCGGCGATCCAGCTTCGGGAGAACCGATTCGACCTGCTGGAGGACGTAAAGACCGTCAATATCGGAAACGAAATGGCGGTTACGATCAGTATCGGTATGGGGCTGGACGGCCTGAGCTATGCGCAGAATTATGAATTTGCGCGGAACGCGATCGACATCGCGCTGGGACGCGGCGGCGATCAGGCGGTCGTCAAGGTGCCGGAGAACGTCTACTATTACGGCGGCAAGAGCCAGCAGGTGGAAAAGAGCACCCGCGTCAAGGCGAGGGTGAAGGCCCACGCCCTGCGGGAAATTATATCCGTCAAGGACGAGGTGTACGTCATGGGACACCGTCTGGGGGACGTGGACAGTTTCGGCGCGTCGGTGGGCATATACAGAGTCGCGCAGGCGCTGGATAAAAAGGCACACATCATTTTGAATGATGTGACGGCGTCCATGCAGCCGATGGTGGAAATGTTCCGCAACAATGATGAATACGAGGACGATATGATCATCAATAACGCGCAGGCCATGGAGATGGCCGGCAGCAACGCGGTTCTGGTGGTCGTGGACGTCAATAAACCCAGTATCACCGAATGTCCGGAACTGTTAAAGCGGTGTAAGTCGGTGGTGGTGCTGGATCATCACAGGCAGGGACAGGAGATCATCGAGAATGCGACGTTGTCCTATATCGAGGCATATGCGTCCTCCGCCTGTGAGATGGTATCGGAGATCCTGCAGTACATCAGCGACAATCTGCGTCTCCGCCCGGAGGAAGCGGACTGTATGTACTCCGGCATCATGATCGATACGAATAACTTTATGACCAAGACCGGCGTGCGGACTTTTGAGGCGGCGGCGTTCCTGAGAAGGAACGGCGCGGATGTAACCCGCGTCAGGAAACTGTTCCGGGACGATGTGGCGGAGTACAAGGCGAAGGCCGACGCGGTGAGTCAGGCGGAGATCTACCGGGAATCTTTTGCAATCTCGGTGTGTATGGGCGAAGACGTGGCGAGCCCTACCGTGGTCGGCGCGCAGGCGGCCAACGAGCTTCTGAATATCAAAGGCATCAAGGCCAGCTTTATTCTGACGCCCTATAACGGCATTATTTATATCAGCGCCCGCTCCATCGACGAGGTGAACGTGCAGGTCATCATGGAGCGCATGGGCGGCGGCGGCCACCTGAATATTGCGGGGGCACAGATCGAGAACGGCTCCGTCGCGGAAGGGATCGCGGCGATCAAGGCGACGCTGGATACGATGATCGAAGAAGGAGAGCTGGAAATATAAGCGGCAGCCGTTTCGGGCGGCGGTATGCGGAAAGCGGGGAAGCACAGATGAAAGTTATTTTGTTGGAAGACGTCAAATCGCTGGGCAAAAAAGGCCAGATCGTCAATGTGAGCGACGGATATGCGAGGAATTATGTCCTGCCGAAGAAGCTGGGCCTGGAGGCCAGCTCCGCCAATTTGAACGACCTGAAACTGCAGAAAGCCAATGCCGATAAGGTTGCGCAGCAGCAGTTAGAGGCGGCCAGGGCGACCGCTGCCGAGCTGGAGACAAAGGAAGTCGTCCTTACGATGAAGTCCGGCGAGGGCGGCAGGGCGTTCGGCTCCGTATCTTCTAAGGAAATCGCGGCGGCGGCCAAAGAGCAGTGCGGAATGGAGCTGGACAAGAAGAAGATACAACTGCCGGAAGCGATCAAGGCGTTAGGCGTTTATCAGGTGAGCATCAAGCTGCACCCGCAGGTGACGGGCACGCTGACGGTAAAGGTAGTGGAAGAACAGTAAGGCAGGTGGCGGGCATTGGACGAGACGTTGCTGAAAAGAATATTGCCGCACAGTGTGGAAGCGGAGCAGTCTGTCATCGGCGCCATGATTATGGACAGGGAAGCGATCGTCGTCGCCTCCGAGATCATTCTGCCGGAGGATTTCTATAACAAACAGTACGGCGTTCTGTTCGAGGCCATGGTGGAATTAAACGACGAGGGCAAGCCGGTGGATCTGGTCACGCTGCAGGATCGGCTGAAAGAAAAGGACGTTCCGCCGGAAGTGAGCAGTCTGGAATTTATCCGCGACCTGATCACGGCGGTGCCGACCTCTGCCAACATCAAATATTATGCCAATATCGTCGCGGAGAAGTCTACGCTGCGGCGGCTGATCCGTCTGAATGAGGAGATCGCCAATACCTGTTATGTGGGCAAGGACAGTCTGGAGGACATACTGGCCGACACCGAAAAAAGGGTTTTCGATCTGGTGCAGCGCAGGAATACGGGAGAGTTTGTCCCGATCCGGCAGATCGTTATGGACGCCATGGACACGATCGAAAAAGCCTCGCACAACAAAGGAAACGTCACGGGGGTGGCCACGGGATTTCTGGATCTGGACTACAAGACAGCCGGGATGCAGCCCTCCGACCTGATCCTGATTGCGGCGAGACCATCCATGGGCAAAACGGCATTTGTGCTGAATATCGCGGAGTATGTGGCGTTTAAACAGGATCGGACGGTGGCGGTTTTCAGTCTGGAAATGTCCAAGGAGCAGCTGGTGAACCGCCTCTTTGCCATGGAGTCAAAGGTAGATTCGCAGCGGATCAGAACCGGACAGTTGACTGATGAGGATTGGGAAAAGCTGATCGAAAGCGCCGGCGTGATCGGCAAATCCAAGCTGATCATAGACGATACGCCCGGCATCAGCATCCCGGAGCTGCGCTCAAAGTGCCGGAAATATAAACTGGAACACGATCTGCAGATGGTTATTATCGATTACCTGCAGCTCATGTCCGGCAGCGGCAGGTCCACGGACTCCCGCCAGCAGGAGATATCGGATATCTCCCGTTCGCTGAAAGCGCTGGCCAGAGAGCTGAAAGTGCCCGTTATCGCATTGTCCCAGCTCAGCCGTGCGGTGGAGCAGAGGCCAGACCACAGGCCGATGTTGTCGGATCTGCGTGAATCCGGTGCCATCGAGCAGGATGCGGATGTGGTCATGTTTATTTACCGGGACGATTATTATAACAAAGACTCGGATCGAAAGGGGATCGCGGAGATCATCATCGCCAAGCAGCGAAACGGCCCTATCGGTACAGTGGAGCTGGTATGGCTGCCCGATTATACCAAGTTTGCCAACCTGCAGAAATAAAGCGCGGCGGCGAAAAACACATATCGGAACAGAGAGCATACAAAAGAGACAGGCCCGGAAAGGCAGGTCTCTTTTTTGCATATAGAATCCGCAAAGATCCCGCCTGACGGCAGAAAGGAGAACAGGATGGAACAGAAAACTATGGAGAATGGGATGGAGCAGAAATCTATTTATTACATATCGGAGGCTTCCAAAAAAGTGGCGGTAGAAAATCATGTGCTGCGGTATTGGGAAGAAGAACTGCAGCTCCCGATCAGGCGCAACGAAATGGGACACCGCTGCTATACGGAAGAAGATATCGAGCAGTTGAAAAAAATCAAAATGCTGAAAGAACAAGGACTTCAGCTAAAGGCGATCCGCACGGTTCTGTTCCGGGCGCCCGCGCCCGAAAGCGGGGAAGATACGCAGCAGGACAGGCTGATGGGGATCGTCAAAGAGCGCATGGACGGACAGGGAAAGGAGAGGACGGCATTGGAGAGAGCGGAATCGACGGAAACGGTATGGGAGAAGAACGATGCAAAAAGGACGGAACTGCGCGTGGCAGGCAACGATAGCCGCGTACCGGCGACGGCGGTTATAGAAGATGAGGAGAGGAACCGGAAGGCTGCCAGACTGCAGTTTCTGCTGCAGCACATGATCACGGAGGCGGTGAAGACGGCCAATCAGGAGTTGTGCACGGAAGTCAAGGACAGCATCCTGAAAGAGATGGACTATCAGTTCAGAATGCAGGAGGAGCGGGATACGGCGCATTGGCAGCAGGAGGAGGAACACTACCGCAGGATCGACGAGATGATCCGCGAGCGCCATAAACCGAGGGAGAAGCTGGGAAAATTAAACAAAAAAATGAAAGAACCGCACTGAGCGATTCTTTCATTCTATTCGTATGTTCGTATCGGATTAACCCTGAGCGATCGTGCCGACAGGACAACCGCCTGCGCAGGAACCGCAGTCAATGCACTTAGCAGGATCGATCTCAAATTTGCCGTCGCCCATGCTGATCGCACCGACAGGGCACTGAGCCTCGCAAGCGCCGCAAGATACGCAGCCGTCGCCAATTACATATGCCATAGCCATAACCTCCTTATATGTTATAAGACTGAGTGCAGCGGTTAAGCAGTACCGCTGCATCTCTATTTTAATATAAAAGATAACAATATACAAGGGCAAAGTGCCAATAATTCATCCAATAATTCGATCAATGATTCAGTCAATAATTCAGTTAATAATTCAGTCAGTCATTCGGCATCTGCCCGTCCAAGCGGCAGCTCCGCACAAAAACCGCGCTAGATGTGCTTCGCCGGAGACAGGCCCAGCTCCTCGCGGCGCTTGCGGATTCCGTCCAGAATGACCTTCTTCTTCTCGATCAGCTTGTTCTTGTCCATCGGCTCTACGCCCTCCAGCCTGTATTTCATGCCCAGCTTCTCGTATTTTGGTTTTCCCATCGTGTGATAGGGCAGGGCGTCGAGGGCTTTGAGATTCGACAGGCCGCCGATAAAATAGCCGAGCTGATACAGATATTTGTCATCGTCCGTGATGCCCGGCACCACCACATGGCGAATCCACACATCCACGTGCTTTTCGTCCAGATATTTGGCAAAAGCGAGAATGCCGTCGTTGGGCTGCAAGGTCAGCTCCTTGTGCTTCTCCGGGTCGATGTGCTTGATATCCAGCATGACCAGATCCGTCAGTTCCATCAGATGATCCAGCTTGGCCAGCCATTCCGGTGCGGAAGTGGTCTTGTAGGCGATCCCGGAAGTGTCAATGCAGGTGTGCACGTTGTTTTTCTTGGCGATCGTAAACAGGTCGATCAGAAAATCCACCTGCATCAGCGGTTCGCCGCCCGTGACGGTAATGCCGCCGTTCTTATAGAAATCCTGATTGCGCCTGTACTGCTCAAAGATTTCTTCCGGTTCCATGAGCGTTCCCGCATTCATCTCCCAAGTGTCGGGATTGTGGCAGTATGCGCAGCGCATCGGACAACCCTGCACAAACACGACGAAGCGTGTGCCGGGGCCGTCTACCGTGCCAAAACTTTCCAGTGAATGAATCCGTCCCTGCATAGTGTGTGCTCCTTTACAATAAGTTCTAGGATGATTTGAGTATAACACATGGGCGGGCGGAATACAATCGTTCGGTGGGGTGTTGGGCCGCTAATACTGATCGGTTGTCGTTGGGGCCGCTTTCTCGACTGTTTTTACATATTGCACAAACCGCGCCAGTGTCCATATCCTGTCCTGCCGGTCTTTGGGATAAGCCGCTATATATGGTTTCGGTACAACCAGTATCACATTTTCGGCCTGCATTTCATCCATTTGTGCAGCCGATATTCCCTGTTGAAGCGTGCAGAGATATTTCGGCTTGTCTTTTAAACGATCTGCCTCTGTTATCACCTGTCTCCAACGATCTTTACAAGTTGTTTTTGCGGCTAATGAAATAAGGCAGTCAGCCGGAAATGCAGTATCGTGGTATGCCGCCTGTGAAGGGAACAGGAAATCCGGTTTCTTGTTCCCTTCCGTAATTGCCTGAGAGGAATATTGTATTCCATTTCCGTCAAATATGGCCGACAGATGATGTTCGAGGCTTTTTCCTGCACGGCTCTTGCGGCGGTTCAATACCATGTTGGCAATTCTCACAAATTCGTCCACGGAACGGAATCCCTTTGTGATAATTTCTCCGTACCTTTCATATTCCAATGCCCTGAAAAGAGCGTATTCCATATTCGTCCAACGGATCATTTTTTCATCCGGATTTGAACGAACATATTCTGCGTGGTCATGTGCCTGTTCTTCTATTTCTCTGGCCGCCGCCGACATCACATCCGACGCCGGGAAATCTACGCCAAGCCCTCGGATAAATTCCTGTATTGCCAGCTTTTCCTGCGTTTCTGCCGATATATTCTGCACATCCATCAAACGGTTGGTTTCTGTCGGACTGATGCCAAAGGTATCAAGAAATTCCTCTATTTCTTCATCCGTTTCCAGAAAGTAACCGCTATAATCGGTATGCGTCTGTTTTGTAAATATGAATAAAGCTCCTGTCTGCGCAGGGGTTAAAAAAGGGAAGCCCCTCCCGAATCGTGTGATGCGCAGTTCATTTTTGCTTTTATAATAGGTAAAATTATTTTCCGTTTCAATATCTTCCTGCCACCTGATTTTTACACTTCTTTTGATAATATTTTCCCGACGGAGTTCCTGCCTGCCAAATAGCATTTCCGCTGCAGATTTGGAAATCAGGATTCCGGACTGATGACTGCCCGTGGCGCCCGTGTCATTGGCAGATAAAAATTTGCAGAAATTTTGTTCACTGTTAAGAACTGATTGTATTGCTGCTTCCACATACCTTGCAGCCATCTAAATCACCATCCTTTGCAGTTCTCCTTTTTCAGGCAGTTCCAGTTCTGTCATTTTCTTTATGATCAGTTCCGCCACATTTTCCATCAGCGGCACTACAACGGAATTTCCGAATTGCCGGTAGGCTTGCGTGTCAGACACCGGTATTTTAAAATTTTCCGGGAATCCCTGTAATCTTGCACATTCACGGGGAGTCAGCCTCCGCGGGTTGTTTCCCGGTTGTTCAATCAATATTTCAGAGCCGTCTTTGTAATATCTTGCGCTGAGCGTTCTTGATACGCCGTCTAACGGTGCAATCCCATATCCGAAGCCGTTCCCCGCTTCTTTATGCTTTGCCGCATAGTTTTGGAGATATGTCCATAATTTGTCTGATAAAGTATATTTCGCGTCGACATTCGTTTCCAGAATATCCTGCATAACGGGTTTGGGGTATTTGGGCGTAAGGGCAAAATCAAACTTTATACGCTTTCCATATGCTTTGCGGTCAAATCCCACAATCAGAATGCGTTCCCTGTGCTGCGGAACATAATTTTGTCCATCCAGCACATCATAAAACACGCTATAATCTAATTCTTCCAATGATTCCAACATGATTTGAAAGGTTCTGCCTTTATCGTGACTGCACAGATTTTTTACATTTTCCAACATAAAGGCTTTGGGCCTTTTTTCTTTTAAGATCCGGCAGACATCGAAGAAAAGCGTTCCCTGGGTTTTATCTTCAAATCCGGTAGCCCGGCCCAAGCTGTTTTTTTTGGAAACGCCGGCAATAGAGAAAGGCTGGCACGGAAAACCCGCCACTAAAATATCATGATCCGGGATGGATGAAGCGGGTACTTGCGTAATATCTCCTTCCGGCTGCTCTCCAAAATTTGCAAAATAAGTCTGCTGACTATATTTATTCCATTCATTCGAGTAAACGCAGCGGCCTCCGGCTTTTTCAAACGCAATTCGCATCCCGCCTATACCGGCGAATAAATCGCTAAAGGTAAATTTGTTATTTTCTACAGGCTGCAGCTTTTTTCTGATATCGGTGACATAGTATGCGACCGCCTCCCTGACGCAGTCCTGCATTGTCTGCTCAGCCATTAGCGAATAAGCATTTAATTCATTATACAGTTCATCGTCAACTCTGAAATGTACCTGTTTCATGTCAATCCTCATTTCGGGGCGTTTATGCGGCGAGGCAAATAAGTAAATTCTTCGGAATTAACTTTGCCATCCGGGGAATCCGTGACGCTCTGGGAAGAATTTAGTACCGGATTTTTCCCTTATTATACTATTGTATTTTCAAAAAAGCAAGAGATAATTCGAACATATTTTCGATTTTTCTAAAAACATATCTTTTGAAATGATCTAATTTCGTGATCTAATTACGGGTCAAAAAACTTTTGAAATGATTCAATTTTCTCATCACCAAAAACCGCTCGGCTTGCTATTTACCTCGTTCGGTGTGGAAATTTTAAGCCTTTAACGGAATTGTCATCCAAGATTCCCAGTGAGATTTGGACTGACAATAAACATTAAAAATTTAACGATAAACATTAAAAATATATTGACAAACATAAATACTACTGCTATACTGACCATAACGGACGAGCAGGACGCTGCGCGGGAGTCCGTTGAACCGCGGGAACGCAACTGTAGATATCTGGAAAAGCGCGCAGGGGTTGCGCGGGAATGGAGAATAGTATGAACGAACAGAACAATAAATTGGAAAAAATCAAGAAAAGCAGTAATGTGGCGCTGATCGTCACGAGAATCGGCAAGATCTTTATGATCGCGATGGCGGTTATCGTATGCCTGTGCGGGATCGGATGTATCGCCGCGGATGTGCTGGGAGGAGAGCGCCTCTATGAGGAGATAGGAAGGGCAGTGCCGGAGGAATTTATGATGACCGTCAATATGCAGTTGTTTGGCTTTGATATAAAAGTCTCGGATGTGATCAGCACCATCGATATGGGATGGCTGGGCGAGCTGGGCGCCTATCTGATCGGCCTATGCGTTCTGCTTGTCTTTTTTGCGGTTATGCTGCATTTGGTGGCGAAAACCTTTCGTGAGATCCGTGACAGTGACTCGCCGTTTCGCCCTGTGATTCTCAAAAATTTAAGCCTGCCGTTTATTCTGATCACGCTGCTGGCCTTAATGGAAAGCCTGTTTTTCGGGGCAGTCGTGGGAATCGCATTCTGGTGTGTATACTGTATACTGGATTACGGATGTGAGCTGCAAAGACAATCCGACGAGACACTGTAAGCGGGCCGTGGAAGAAAAGCGAGGGCAGAGATATGGCTATTATATTGCGACTGGACAGGATGATGGCGGACAGGAAGATTTCGCTGAATGAGCTGGCGGAAAAGGTAGGCATCGCCAATGTGAACCTCTCCAATATCAAGACGGGCAAGGTGAGCGCGATCCGCTTTTCCACGCTGAACGCAATCTGCGACGTGCTGGACTGTCAGCCCGGCGATCTGTTGGAATTTGTGCGGGATGCGGATCGGGATGCAGAAAAAGAAGCATCCGAAGCGCGTTGATTCTATTCAAGAGAATATCTGTTTGGGCGGGTGAGGATGCGCGCTTCTTTGCACCGATCTGCGGCGCCGGCATTGTTGCAAACAATTATTACACTATATAAGGAAAGGCGCGTATTTAAAAAAAACTAAAAAACGTGACCACCGTGGTCACGTTTTTTATGTCAGTATTTTTCGACACTAAGACAGAAAGCAGTCAAAGCCGGAATTAAGATTGTTGATAAACTCCTTATCTTCGTCGTCCGTCTCCTTGTCTGAGCTGCCGTAAGGCAGTACTTTCTCCTTTTGGAGATCTTAACGCCTGCGGCGGCTGGGGCGGGGCAGCAGGGGCATTCTGATGCGACATCTGCTGGATGCCGGTGAAATTCTGCAAGAGAAAAGTAAGTGACATTATGGAATTTGTCTGCGACCAATAATTTCGTTAAATGTATTGATCTTCACCTGAGACATACCGTTTGCTTCCTCGAGGAAAGTTTTCACCGCAAACCTTAAATCTTTGCTGGAAGTATTTTCGTCTATACCGCATTTGCAAAAAAAGTCATCCACCAATTTTATAATAAGAAGTGACTGGTCATGTCCAATTTTGTCTAAAACAACAAAAACCCTTATTTCCCTAGGATCATCACAGTGGAAGATCAGATGTTTTTTCATCTTGTTATCATTTATTTTATTCATGTGCACATCCTCCTTTACTTGTCTTCAAAAATTTAAAATATCATTTCACATTTATGTACGTATCAAAATGAACTGGATGGTATCTAATGGAAGTTTTTTTCATTTTTTCTCCTTTCTGTTCGCATAGAATGAATCAACACTTTCAATTTGTATATTATACGTATAATATCATTTTGTCAAGCGTTTTTCATATATTTTAGGAAAAAACTGCACGGGTGGTTACGTTTGGCGCGCTTTCATTGACAAATCACTGTTTTTTGGTAAGATGATTCAAGAGAGGAATATACAATGAAGTCGAAGGCGATCCATAACCGAAAAGGCGGCGGAATGGAGATTAATATGAGATAGAAGTATAGATTCCTGTAAAGGAATCAGGATGTGTAAAAAAGACAAAAGGCGCAGGAAAGAGAGGAATTGGACATGACGGTAAACAAGGCAATTAAAAAAGCGGGCGATACCGAAATGGATCACCAGATCAGAGATATCGAGCTTAGCCTGATTGACATGAATCCTGACAATGAGTATATTTTCGGCTACACGGACATAGATTTTCTGGCTAATGAGATAAAAGAAGGCGGGTTCCATGGAGCGATCGAGGTCTTTGCAAAGCCGGGCGGCAGATATGAAATCAACGCAGGGCATCGGAGGTATCTTGCCTGCAAGCAGCTCGGATATGAAACGATTCCCTGCATCGTAAGCGAATACAAGGATTCCTCCGCCGCGGCGGAGCAGCTTATCATGAGTAACATCCATCAGCGTGATCTTACTCCGTTAAGAAGGGCCCGGGCGATAGAATATTACGAGAAAAATGTGCTGGTGAAGCGCAAGGTAGACTATAAGGGAAGAAAGAGGGCGGCGCTGGCTGAAAAGTTCAATATGGGCGAGGGCTCGGTGCAGAGATATCTTTCCATTCTCAACCTGATACCTGAGCTGCAGGAACTTTGCGATACGAAAGATTTTCCGTGGACCTACTACATTCCGCTGGCGAAAGAAAATGCAGAAGTGCAGAGGATGGTATATAGAAGCCTTCTGGAAAGCGCTCCTGAAGGAAATATCAAGGAACTGTCGCGCAAGCAGGTGGAATGGCAGCTTGACAGTATACGGCTGAAGCGGGAGAGGAAGACCGAGAACGAAAAGAAGAAAACAGAAAAAAATGAAGTGATGGATTCCGCAGACAGCAAAGAAGAAATTTCTGCAGAACCGGAAAGTGATGGTTTCATACCATTCGGGCAGATGCCGGATGACGGCGATGGGATAAACGCATATACTGATTATGGCGCTTCCGGGGCGGATGATGGCATCGGATACTACACGGCTGCGGGACAGGACACGGATGAAATGGTAGTTTCGCCGGTCGAGGAAATTGAGTCCTTGATTGAAAGGATTAAGTTCCGTGTGTCGGATATCTCCGATATTTCTGACAGGGGCACAGTTGTATCAATGCTAGATGATCTGATCAAAAAAATCAAAAAATCATGGAACCAAACGGAGCGGTATTAGATCGGTTTTCCGCCTTCGTTGTTGTTCAGATACGCATAATAGGAGATGTTCAGGCCAGAAAAGGGAAGCGTCAGCCCGATGGAGTTGATTAACATCGTATTAAGCTGGTTTTTCTGGTACCAGCCGTTATAAAGTCCCTGTACCTCGGGGTCGGAACTTTTTGTCTCCACCCATACCATCTTTGTCTTTGCATTAAGCAGTGTGGCCATATCCATCGGAAAACGTCCGTTTATGGAGGTAATACTTGCATAATCTGGTACGCTTGAATAAATAGCCTTTACATTGGGATGCGAGATTGAGATATAGCCTTTCATCATAACAAGCGTTTCGTTGTCCATGTTCAGGATCGCATACTGGTCTTTATGGGCCATATTGTTGAAAGCCACCCATACAGGCATTCCATGGTATTTTTTCAAATCCTGTTTCCGGATGATGTTTTTCCGGTTATCTTCGGATGCGTCGCTGGAATCCGGGGAGCTGGAAATGCCGAGGATATATTCCTCCGTCACGTCGAAAAAGGCCGCGAGGGTTTCGATCATTTTGTCCGTCGGGATTCTCCGGCCCTGCTCCCATGCGGAAATAAGCTGGAGGGAATAGGGAGTCTCGCGCGAAGAACATTCACTCAGCATCTCGGCAAGTTCAGACTGGCTCAGCCCGCGTTTTGTTCTAAGAAGCGCGATACGAGGCCCGACAAGTTGAGGATTGCCTTGAAATGTCCGTTTATTCATAAAGATTAGTGCAGGACGGAATAGATAGCCTGCGTCTCCTTTCGTATAATATTCATATTGATAAATATTATTATACAACATAAATATATTTTTTCAATATACGAAAGGCTAATTTTTTATGGAAAAAGGCGATGGCATGGCTGGCGGCAGAAGCAGCAGAAAGAAGATGGCGAAAAAGGCTGGGAAGAAGGCTATGGTGGAGAAGAACAGGAAAAAAGCGGACAAAACAGAAGAAAACCGGAACGGCAGAGTAGTGAAGCTGGGAACGGCAGCAGTGGTATGGGTGTCGGCTGCAGTCTGCGCCTACCTCTTTTTCTCTTTCGTGATTACCGGCGCAAGGGTTTCTACGTCGTCCATGGAGCCGACAATTAAGCAGGGAGACATAGCCTTGGTAAATGGGCTTGCCTATGTGAAGAATGATCCCCAGAGGGGCGATATCGTTATTTTCAAGCACGACGGGCTGGCAGACGGCGGCATCCTGATCAAGCGGATCATCGGTCTCCCCGGCGATTCCGTCACGTTCGCAGATGGGTATGTGTATATAAACGGGGAACCGGTATACGAATCGTATCTTCCGAGAGACACGGAAACAAATTCTTTCAGAAACTTCGATGAGATCCCGCAGGGATGTTACTTCGTGCTCGGCGATAACAGGGAAGACTCCCTTGATTCGCGTTTCTGGGACGATCCATACGTTAAAAGAAGCGAAATCAGGGGAAAACTTATGACAATCATTCCCCTGACTCGCATGATTAAAGCAGTATTCTAGGTTTTTATACCCGCCCGGAGTCTCCGGGCTTATTCTTTCGTCTTTCCTTTCCGCGCCCGGACAAACTGCACAATACAGATGATAAGGATCACTGCACAGATGATAGCACCGGCAATCAGGGCGTACTGTGCGGGAGACAAACCGGCTATCTGTTCCGCATCCGCTTCCTCTAGGTCGTCCTCCGCTGCTGGCTCCTCAACGGCAACCACATCAACAGTCTCGTCTATAGCGGCTGCGTCATCCGTAACTGCTGCTGCATCAGTATCCTGTGCGTAAGAATCCTTTATGTCCTCGATGGCCTGATCGATGCCGTCCGGGTCCTGCCCTTCAAAGGTATAGGTGTCTACCTGCCCCGTGTCCTCGTTGTAGATGTTCAATTCCCGGCTGGAGGGATCTTCCGTGGTCAGGTAATTGTTGGACACGTAGGCTTCCGAACCGTCTTCCAGCAGGAACCTGTACCAGCCGGTGGAAGCCACGCCGTTGACCGTGACCTGCTGGTGCTTGTCAAGGCTGCCGAGCCGGTTATACTCTGTGGATGCCCCGTCTCGGTAATTGACCGTATCAACCGCCCACATGGGGGTTTCATCCATGTCTTCCACCGTAAAAGGTGTTGGACCGGAGGATGTATTATCTTCTGCAGATGTGGTTTCATCTGATGTATTATTGGAAGATGTGTCTGCACCTGCATCAGTATTTCCCGAAGATGCAGTATTTCCTCCACCCGCGGCGGAATAGTCAACATCAGTGTAACCGAGAGCCTTTAACTGTTCTTCGTAACCCGCAAGTACGCCAGCGTTGACGCATTCCTGAATCACGGCAGATGATACTCCCCCCGCGCCTTGATCTTTGTAAGCAACAATGGTTTCGTATGCCAGAGCTGCTCCCCCATATTTATAACCAAATTTAATTGACGTTACCTGCAATTCCTCCTGCGGATTCAGCGCGTAATAATTTCCACCAGTAATAACAAGCGAAGCGATGATGGAAATTGTAATGATTGTCGATAAAAATACAGATTTCTTTTTCATAATATCACCTCCAAGTTTTATATATGTAGTAGCCTTTCTTGTATAATCAATATACCATAAAAATATTTTATTGCAAGAGCGCCGGGGTTATTTTTGTAGAATACACTTAAATTCATGAAATGGAGCTGAAAAAGCTACACAAAAAATAGAAATGTGTTATAATGTATTCATGGGTGTTGACCAAAAGCGGTAAGCGGTTCGCCTTTCGCCAAAATGAGTACATTTTGAGAACTTCCTGTATCAAAGGGAGGGGATACATATGGAAAATAACGTGAAAGGTAAGCACTATTGGTGTTTAGAATGATTTTGGAACTTGCCAGTATTGTAGTGACGGTCATCAGTATCATCGTCACGATCATCAGTATCCGGCAGGCCAGAAAGAATATAAGACATCAAAAAAGCAACCGCGCTCGCTAAAGTAAGGTTGCTTTTTTGTAGCAATTTAACCAAGGCGAACCGCTTGCGTTACGGTCAACACCCTTTCTGACTTCATTATAGCAGACAGATGGCATATGTCAAGAAATTTTTGGATCGCCGCAGTAATGGATAGAATACTGTGAATCCCAACGGCATCCAGCAAACTGATTGTGAACTACCCAGCTATGATTAACATGGCTTCCTGTTTCATCCACCACTGCGTCTGCTGCGGTGATCTGCAGCAGGTCGTCTTACACGATGTCCGCAGGCGTTGAGTTCGGGCCATTCCATCCCTACTGTTTTGTTCCGTTTTTCAGGCGGCAGAGCCGCCGTTTAAAATTCTTGAATCATTCTTAAAATAGAAAAACGTGAACTACCCAGCAAAAATAACCGGATTTCCTGTTTCATCCACCACTGCGTCTGCTGCGGTGGTCTGCAGCAGGCCGTCTTACACGATGTCCGCAGGCGTTAAGTTCGGGCTATTCCATCCCTACTGTTTTGTTCCGTTTTTCAGGCGGCTGTGCCGCCGTTCAGAATCCGGAGCCCTTCCTGCAGGATGTTTGCCGCGGCGTTCCGGTTCCAGTCGTGGGACGCGCCGCATTCCGGGCAGGCCCATGCAGGTGTTTTCGGGCCATTCAGAGCGGGGCCGCGGAACCCGCACCTGCTGCAGATCCGCGTGGACGGATACCATCTTTCCACGCCCACGAGGATCTTGTTCCGCTCCTCCAGCTTGTAGGCAAGCATGGCGCGGAACATACCGTAGCCGCTGTCCATGACGGACTTCCCCCTGCGGGAGCCTTTCCTTGCCATTGACTTCATGTTGAGGTCTTCCACGCACACGACGTCGTACCGATTGGCTATCTCGGCAGACAGTTTATGGAGCTGGTCGAGCCTCTGATTGGCGATATGCCTGTGGATCTTGTTGCCTTTCCTTAGCTGCTTCATGTAGTTATTGGATTTCTTCTCGCCCCTGCGGGAACCCTGCATCCGGGACAGGCGGCGCTGCTCCTTGGCCAGTTTCTTCTGGCTTTCGCGGTAATATTTGTGGCTGCTTCCCTTATTGCCGTTACTGTCAACGTACAGGCCGTCGGATACGTAATGCAGGCCGACCGCGTTCGACAGGTCAGGGACATGGCCGCATGACGTTTCGGGGAGCTCAAACTTTACCGAGACATAATAGCTTCCGTCGGATTCCTGGGAGACGGTTGCGGATTTCAGAACCCAGCCGTCCCCCGGCTGCCTGTGGATGACCGCCTTCACCCGCCCGGCCTTTGGAAGTTTGATGGAATTTCCAATAATCGCAACGGTTCCCTTTTGATTATTGGTGGTATAGGATTTCCGGCTATGCTTGGCTGACTTGAATTTCGGGAAGCCGGCCCTCTTTTTGCGCGTCCTGTCGAAGCAGTTTTTGAAGGCCGCCTGCAGGTGGAGCCATTCAGAACCGAGCGCCCGACTGTCCGCCTCCCTCAGATAGGGATAATCGTTCTTATACATCGTGGGTGTTACATAGGCAAACTTCCCGTTTTCCTGATAGCCGGCTATCATGTCGGCAAGCATCAGGTTATGATCTTCCTGCAGCAGCCGAATGTCTTGGCAAAGAAGACGCTCTGTTCTGTTGTCGGATAGATGCGGTATCGAATCGCACGGTACGCAGCTGGCATTTTTACTCCCTCCTCATTATATAGAGATATGCTTCCTGTGCCTGAACCACACAACAAGCAGTGATATGGTAATGCCGCACTGCCACCTTGACCTCGTATAGATTCTCGTTCAGGAAAAATAGCCTGATAATGTGCTCTCTCTCCCCCAACGGTAGCCCACGCGCTGCTCATAGACGGGAATCCAGCTTCTGAGCCCCGGAAACGTCCTATGCAGGAACTCATCCATGACATACTCGTAAAACCGGAAAATGACTTCGCCTTTGTCCAGATCAGCGTTGGGCACACAAGGAGCCGGAACTGCCGTCTGCACGCCAGCAGTCTTCAGTTTTTTCACGAGGCAGAGGATAATTGCCATCGCAAAAACCAGAAGCACAAGGGCCATACAGAGCAGCACTACAAGTACAGTGACCATTACGACCACCCCTTTCTCCTTTATAAAGGCTATTTAAAATATCTATATCAACCGCACATATAATTGCATCATTTTCATAAAAATGAGTATTTTAAAATGTTTATGAAGCAATTTGTTTGCCGGCGGATTGTTTTTCCAAGGAAAACAAAAACAGGGGCGGATTGCCTCTGCTTAATTAGGAAAATAAGAAATTATAAATTACTATAATGATATTATAACAGATTGGAAATCTTTTGCAACTAATTATAATCAAATAATCAGCATCCGGCAGACCAGAAAAAGGGCACAAAAAAATTTCGGATCATGGGCCAGAAGCTACAAAAAAATAGAAATGTGTTATAATGTATTCATGGGTGTTGACCAAAAGCGGTAAGCGG
Source organism: uncultured Lachnospiraceae bacterium (assembly GCA_947630025.1). Lineage (GTDB taxonomy): Bacteria > Bacillota > Clostridia > Lachnospirales > Lachnospiraceae > UBA3282. The sequence goes on along the minus strand of CANRFZ010000003.1, from coordinate 57,908 downwards.
TTCGCCTTTCGCCGGAACGAGTACGTTCTGAGACTTCCATCGTTTGAAGGGAGGCTGAAGGAATGGAAAATCCAAAAGAAAGGTCAGTATTTGGTGCTGGAAACGATAATCGGTATCATCGGTATTGTAGTGACGGTGGTTAGTATCATTGTCACGATCATCAGTATCCGGGATAACCGAAAGATACATAAACATCAAAAAAGCAACCGCCCTCGCTAAAGTAAGGTTGCTTTTTTGTAACCCATTAACTTAGGCGAACCGCTTGCTTTACGGTCAACACCTTTTCTATAAAATATGTTAGCACTGACTGACACTTCCGTCAAGAACTTTTTCGCAGCGCAGAAATCTTCGCGAACATAAATTAAAATTAAAAAAACAAGCCGAGGGCTGTCCGCTGCCTGCAGAGCCTTGACATAAAATATATCTATGATAGCATGAAACTGAACAAAGAGAGAAATTCCATTTGACCAGCAAAGGGGGATTCTCTCCTTTTTGTTTGGAAAATAACCAAAAGGAGAATAAAACATATGCAAAATATCAAAAACTACCAACTCAGGGTTATCTTAACCAGAACAATTTCAGACGAACTGAAGGCCGCCCTCCATAACGAAAGCCTTCCCAAGTATCACTGCATCAGGGATTTCCTGCAACAGTGCGTAGACATCTACGAACGCAGGGAAGCAAACTTTCTCAGAGAAGAAAAGGATCTTTCCTCTTACGGGGGTGCGAGTGTTCTTGTTCTCATTACTCCTTTGCAGAAGGAATATTTGCTTTCTGAGGAAGCTGCAGAGAATTTTTCTACCCCTGTGCTGCAGGAATTTCTCGCAGATCTGCGCAGATATAGCATTTTGAAAATCCGTTTTTAAACAATATAGTCCAATTTCATATAAATAAAATGAACTTGTTGTTTTAAAATAAATATAAGATAATGGAACAACAACGTGCTGCGACACATTATGTTTTATATCTTTTCCAAAGGATAGCACCTGACGGATGGGTACGGCTCAATTCACGTATGGTTTTAGCACAGACAATAATTACGATCCATCTCCCCAAATAATCAGTATCCGGTAGATCAGAATAATAAAAGGCACCAAAAAAGCAGCCGCATTGATTAGAGTTAGACTGCTTCTTTGGGTTAGTTTGCTTTTTAAATTTACACTGAAACATCAAAAAAGCAACCGCCCATCCCAAGGTTAAGATTGCTTTTATTATAGCAGACAGAAAGCATATGTCAAGAAATTTACGGATTGCGTGCCAGAAACTTTGCGGCAGAAGCTACCCTAAAAATAGAAATGTGTTATAATGTATTCATGGGTGTTGACCAAAAGCGGTAAGCGGTTCGCCTTTCGCCGGAACGAGTACGTTCTGAGACTTCCATCGTTTGAAGGGAGGCTGAAGGAATGGAAAATCCAAAAGAAAGGTCAGTATTTGGTGCTGGAAACGATAATCGGTATCATCGGTATTGTAGTGACGGTGGTTAGTATCATTGTCACGATCATTAGTATCCGGGATAACCGAAAGATACATAAACATCAAAAAAGCAACCGCATCCGGCAAAGTTGAGGTTGCTTTTTTGTAACCAATAAACCAAGGCGAACCGCTTGCTTTACGGTCAACACCTTTTCTATAAAATATGTTAGCACTGACTGACACTTCCGTCAAGAAATTTTTTGATTCTTGCGTGTCATTGTTGTGCGTGATCTTTGCTTGCGCGTGACAAGCTGGAGCAAAAAATCTAAATTGATATTTCCGCACTTCAAGACTTCAAGAAGTATCTTCGCGACACAACGCAGGCGATAAAAACGGCGCATGAATTTCATGCGCCGCTTGCTTATTGTTATCTGCTATTTGAACCAGACGGCAAAACCGCCTGTCACAGTCCGGTCTTCATTAGATGGACTCGTGGAACGTACGGGAGATAACGTCCGCCTGCTGCTCCGGTGTGAGCTTGATGAAGTTTACAGCGTAGCCGGATACACGGATCGTCAACTGCGGATAATTTTCAGGATGCTTCTGTGCGTCCAGAAGGGTATCTCTGTTGAGTACGTTTACGTTGAGGTGATGGCCGCCTTTTGTTGCATAGCCATCCAATAAAGAAACCAAGTTGTTTACCTGTGCGCTTGATGCTGCCATAATAAAATCCTCCTTTTTATATGATATTGATGATTCACTGAGCCGTACATTCGCAAGCTCCCGCGAGCTGCCGCGTCCTAAATCCGCACGGCTCGATGCTATTTAAAGTCGTCCAAGCCCTCGTGGAGAGTCGGTACGCTGCAGGCCAGCGGGGTTCTGGAACAGTCCGTGCACCCCATGGTCTGCACATTTTTGGAATCTTCGGACTTGTCATCGACATCAACATTCACGTGTCCGACGCCCTGCGCCATACCGGAATCCATCATCTTGACAAAATCCTCGATCATCTGCTTGTTGTCCATATATTCTTTTTCCCTCCTTCAATAATACTATATCCGGAAAAAATCCGTCATATATGGTCTCGCCTGACTTTTGTAAGAAATTGTCAGTCCGGCGGAAGCGTTCTCCGTGTGGATCGTCTCCCGCCGGAAAAACATCTTATTTATTCAGGTCAAGTTCGATGTCGCCTGCAAATACCTGATCCTCTTTGCCCAGCGCGCCCGGAATGATCGTGAACGTATTGGAGATACCGTCCTGTGCGTCATTGAACGGGAGCTTGGATACGGAAGACAGGGAAGCAACCGCACCGTGGGTATCACGGCCGTGCATCGGGTTAGCGCCCGGAGCGAACGGCTGGCCTTTCTTACGTCCGTCAGGCGTGTTGCCCGTAGCCTTGCCATAGGTTACATTGGAAGTAATGGTAAGGATGGACGTTGTAGGAATACCGTTTCTGTAGGTGTGATGTCTTCTGACTGCCGTCATAAACTTGTGAACAATCATCTGTGCGATCTCGTCTACGCGGTCGTCGTCGTTGCCGTATTTCGGGAAATCGCCGGTGGTCTTGAAGTCAACGATAACGCCGTCTTCATCCCTGATCGGCTCAACCTTTGCATACTTGATAGCGGACAGGGAATCTGCCACGATGGACAGACCGGCAACACCCGTTGCGAAGTAGCGCTTTACGTCTCTGTCATGCAGAGCCATCTCCGCTCTCTCATAGCAGTATTTGTCGTGCATATAGTGGATGATGTTCAGCGTGTTGACATATACGTCTGCCTGCCACTCCATCATATCGATGAATTTATCCATAACGTCGTCATAGTCCAGAACGTCGCCGGTAACAGGGCGGTACTTAGGGCCGACCTGCTTCTTGGTTACTTCGTCAACGCCGCCGTTTAATGCGTACAACAGACATTTCGCCAAGTTCGCACGTGCGCCGAAGAACTGCATTTCCTTACCTACTACCATGGAGGATACGCAGCACGCGATCGCGTAGTCGTCGCCGTGTGTTACTCTCATCAGGTCGTCGTTCTCGTACTGGATGGAAGAAGTCTGGATGGACATCTTCGCGCAGTATTTCTTCCAGTTCTCAGGAAGTCTCGTGGACCAGAGAACCGTCAGGTTCGGCTCCGGAGAAGGCCCGAGGTTGGTCAGTGTGTGCAGATAACGGAAGCTCATCTTCGTAACCATCGAACGTCCGTCAACGCCGACGCCGCCGAGGGACTCCGTTACCCATACCGGATCGCCTGCAAAGATCTGATTGTACTCAGGTGTACGCGCGAATTTAACACATCTTAACTTCATGATGAAGTGATCGACGAACTCCTGAATCTGCTCCTCGGTGAAGGTGCCGTTTGCCAGATCTCTCTCAGCGTAGATATCAAGGAATGTGGAGGTACGTCCGAGGGACATCGCCGCACCGTTCTGCTCTTTTACGGAGCAGAGATAGCCGAAGTAAGTAGCCTGAATCGCTTCCTGTACGTTGGATGCGGGTTTGGAAATATCGCAGCCGTAAGAAGCAGCCATTTCCTTCATCAGCTTCAGAGCGGTCATCTGCTCGGAAAGCTCCTCGCGGAGACGGATCACATCGTCTGTCATCACGCGGCCCGTGGAATCCTTCTGATCCTGCTTATCCTCGATCAGTCTGTCGATACCGTACAGAGCCACACGTCTGTAGTCGCCGATGATACGTCCGCGTCCGTAAGCATCCGGAAGACCTGTGATGATATGTGCGGAACGGCACGCTCTCATCTCCTGATTGTATGCGTCGAAGCATCCTGCATTGTGTGTCTTTCTGTGCGTGGAGAAAAATTCGCTGATCTCGGGATCAACTTCGTAGCCGTTGTCGGAGCAAGCCTTCTCTGCCATTCTGATACCGCCGTAAGGCTGTAAGGAACGTTTGAAAGGCTTGTCGGTCTGGAAGCCTACGATCTTCTCTTTGCTCTTGTCCAGATAGCCGGGGCCGTGGGATGTAATCGTGGAGACAACCTTGGTGTCCATGTCGAGTACGCCGCCTGCCTCGCGCTCCTGCTTCTGCAGATCCAGAACCTGTGCCCACAGATCCTTTGTGTCCTGCGTAGGGCCTGCAAGGAAGGACTCGTCGCCATCATAAGGATGGTAGTTTCTCTGGATGAAATCACGGACGTTGATTTCTTTGTCCCACTTGCCGCCTACAAAATCTTTCCATTCTGGTCTCATTTTGAAATAGCCTCCTATCATATTATTTTGTGAATTCCGCGGTCGTCGGTTAGCCGCCGCAGAATGCTTATCCAGTACAAATATTATATGTTAAACCGCGGATAAGAGTCAAGCCGGGCTTTGTACTTTTTTGCATACAAAACGCAAATTTTTCGTGAAAATTTTGTGAAAATTGTATGCCGTATTTTATGGGCACAAGATATAGAAAGAATAACAGGGTGCATACTGCCAAAATTCCGCCGCAAGAGAACGGACGGATACATCTTGCGGGATTTTGCATTTGGGATTATACTATTGAACCATAGAGGTATGCGATACGGCATACGGGTAACAATATATTATATTCCGCGGATGCGGAAATAGAAACGGAGGTATTGGTCATGGCAGATATCACAAAGGATATGACGATCGGCGAGGCGCTGAATGTAAATCCTGACATCGCGCCGGTGCTTCTCGACATCGGTATGCACTGCCTCGGATGCCCTTCCGCACAGGGAGAGACGCTGGAGGAAGCGGCGATGGTGCACGGTATCGAGGTGGATGCGCTGATGGAGAAGATCGCGGCGGTTTAAAAAGATCCCCTTGGACAAAATAACTTTTCCGTCAGCCAAAACGGGCAGGCGGAAAAGTTATTTTTGCGTATGGCCGGCTTTGCGGCACGGCCCGATGTTCGTTATATCTGCGCCAGCGCGCCGATGGCGTTGTCTTTAATTAACGGCTCGTAGTGCTCCTGCAGAAAGGCTCTCGTGGAGGGCGCCGTTTTTCCGGGGCGGCCATATTCCGAGATCAGGTTGCACAGTCTGTTAAATTCCGCGGCGCTCTGTCCTTCCGAATTGAGGAGCAGCAGATAGCTGCCGGCTGCCTCGTCTTTGTATAGCGTATTGCTGCTCTCGCAGGAGGAGACGACGCGCGCCATCCTAGCCACATCATGCAGCGAGGTAAAAGTAAAGATCCGGTCCGTGGACTGCTGCGGCGCTTCCTTCGGTACGTTCGTCCGGGATGGCTTCGCCGCCGGCGCATAGGGCGTCATGGCGGACGGAACGGCGGGCTGCTCGGGCTCGCTGATCCGGCGGAGCATATTCAGCATTTCGTCGGCGCCGTCGTTGTAGAACTCCGTGGAGTCTTCCTCATCGTCGTCGTCCTCGTCATCCTCGTGGACGGACGGTGCGAATTTGGAAAAGCGCGTATCCAGCTCCTCGGGGTCTTCCACTTTGGTGATAATCAGCACGATGCACTCGGAATTGAGCGGGATCGCCTCGATCATAAGCGGGATGTCCTCCGCCTCGAAACCACACTCATAGGCGGCCTGCCGCATCATGTCGCGGAAAAGGCTCTTGGCCTTCTCGGTGCCGTAGGCGAGCTCGCTGATCTTTAATTCCCTGTTGGCGAGATCCTCGCGCGTGAGCGTGCAGCGGATCTGCTGCTCGTTTACTTTTTCTATTTTCATGATGGTCACATCCTTTGAGTCAACTATATTCTTTACGTCAATTTTAGTCAATAGTGTGCATAAAGTATTTAAAAAAATTTAATTTTTTTAGAAATTTGTTGTTTTTTTGTCAGATCATGGTTATAATAAAACTACAAGATGTCTCCGATAGTCGGCAGCGAAAGGAGGCAGTGTGCGTAAACTTCATAAATAACGTCTTTTTCACCGCAGAGGTATGCGCGGTGGAAGTCTTATAGGCTTAGCGCCTGTTCGTAGACCAGATCTTATTCTTTCTTTATTTCACAATTATAATTCACAAGGAATGAGTAGGTTATACAGTTATTTTATTTATTTTGCGCGTCGGAGATGTCTTTGCAGCTATTTGGCGTCCTATATTATCTTATGCCGTTAGTATATCACGATACTCTTTTTGGCGGACTAAAATTTGGATGAAGCCGGTGAAACGTGTAAAGTTATAAAATACCATATGTAACGGATCATATTTTTATACACAGAGCCCAGTCTGTACCGAAGTTCCCGCTTCAGGGGCATGGCGCGCAGGAACCGGCGGGTTCATAAGAGGGACGCACCTTTCGGGCCGCGGCCGCGGTTTGGCATATCTTGATGAAAAATGTCAAAATTGTAATGACTGAAAGGAAATAGTCTGTTATAATGAGGACGGTCGGAAAGGAGCTGGATACATGAAAAAGATAATTCCGGTGATCGTCGCGGTCGTCCTTATTATTGTGATAGCGGCTGCGGGATTTGGGACAAAACTGCTGGAGAAATATTCTTATTCCAAAGAAAGGGCTGATCTGACAGAGTATTTCGGCATCACGGGCAGCGACGACGTGCCGATCATCCTGCAGGATGAGCAGATCGAGGAACGCGCCAGACGGTGGGACGGCGTATGCTATTTTGATCTCGCCACGGTGCACAAATATTTTAACGACAGATTTTATGAGGATCAAAAAGAGAATCTTCTTATATATACACTTCCGGATGCCGTCGTCAGCGTGTCGATCGGCGCTTCGTCCCTGAAGGTGGGCGATAATGCGGAGGAGCGGGATTATGTGATCGCCAGATATGAAGGGGATACTCTGTATATCGCGGCGGATTTTGTGAAGGAATATGCGAATTTTTCCTATGAGTTGTATGGGGACCCGTACCATATGCAGGTGTATACGGAGTGGAACGAACGCCTGACGGCTATTGTCACCAAGGACACGCAGGTGCGTTATCAGGGCGGTATCAAGAGCGATATCCTGACGGATGTCTCCGAGGGGGACAAGGTCGTCGTGCTCGAACAGATGGAGAAGTGGAGCAAGGTCAAGACGGCGGACGCCTTTATCGGCTATGTGGAGAATAAGCGGCTGAGCGATATCACGCCGGAGACGCCGGCGCCCGTGACAGATTATGCGGAGCCGGTGTATGCGTCCAACACAAGAGACCACAAGATCAATCTGGCGTGGCACAACGTAGCGTCCGCGTCGGGCAACGACACGTTTAACGAGATGATCGCGGGGGCAAAGAGCGTCAACGTTGTGGCGCCCACGTGGTTTTCCCTGAGCCAGAACGACGGCTCTTTTGTCAGCTACGCATCGGCGGATTATGTGGCGAAGGCCCACGATATGGGGCTGGAAGTCTGGGCGGTGGTGGATAATTTTAATAGCGGCGAGATAGACACTTATGAAGTCTTGGCCGGAACCAGCACCAGACAGTCCCTCATCAATCGTCTGATGGAGGCCGTGGCGGAATACGGGCTGGACGGGATCAACATCGACTTTGAGAATGTCAGCGTGAAGGCCGGAGAGCCTTTTATCGAGTTTATCCGGGAACTGTCGATTCCGTGCCGGGCGCAGGGCATTGTGCTGTCGGTGGACAATTATGTGCCGTTAGGCAACACCGACCACTATGACAGAAAAGAGCAGGGCGTTGTGGCGGACTATGTGATTATCATGGGGTATGACGAACACTACAGCGGCAGCGACGCGGGCTCCGTCGCCTCCATCGATTATGTAGAAAACGGCATAGCCAATACCGTGGCGGAGGTGCCGCCGGAGAAAGTAATCAACGCGATTCCTTTTTATACGAGGATCTGGGAGACCAAGGGCACCGAAGTGACCAGTCAGGCGGTAGGCATGGCGACGGCGCAGCAGTTCCTCGCGGATCATGGCATCACTGCGGCGTGGGATGAGGAGACCTGCCAGAACTACGGTGAGAGCCAGGAGGGAGATACTTATTATCAGGTATGGCTGGAGGATGCGGATTCCATCGCCGTGAAGCTGAACATCATGGAGAATTACGGCATCGCCGGCGTCGCGGAGTGGAAACTGGGCCTGGAGGACGATGCCATCTGGGATTTGATTGAGGAATATATGAACAGATAACTTCATATTCATTTCATGAGACACCGGTGACGGGAATGAAATATGAAGAAAAAGACGGAGGGGCAGGGTAAGCCTGTCACAATCGTGCTGCTCGTCCTGCTGCTGGCGGCGGCAGGGCTATTGGCGCACGGCGGCGGGAGACTGGCGCAGACGGTATCTTCCGATGCCGCAGCCACGGCGGGGAAACGGTTCTGCGTGGTGATCGACGCAGGACACGGCGGCAACGACCCCGGTAAAGTGGGTGTGGACGGCAGTCTGGAAAAGGACATCAATCTGCAGATCGCGCTGAAACTGCGGGAATTTCTGCAGATGCAGGACGTAGAGGTGGTCATGACCAGAGAAACCGACTGCGGACTGTACGACGAGAATGCGTCCAACAAAAAAGTGCAGGATATGAAAAACCGGGTGGCGCTCATCGAGGAGAAGCAGCCGGATCTGACGGTCAGCATCCATCAGAACAGTTACCCGGAGGAAAAGGTGCACGGCGCGCAGGTTTTTTATTATGAGGGCAGCGAGCAGAGCCGCGGGCTGGCGGAGCTGATCCAGCAGACCGTGGCGGAGAAGGCCGATCCGGGCAATACGCGGCAGGCGAAGGCGAACGACAGTTATTATCTGTTGAAAAAGACTTCCTCTCCGATCGTGATTGTGGAGTGCGGCTTCCTGTCCAACTATGAAGACGCCGGCAGACTGACCACCGAGCTCTATCAGGAAAAGGTTGCCTGGGCGGTACATATGGCGGTCATGCAGTGGCTCAACACCGAGTCCTGACACGGCGGTGGAAGACGATACGGTGCGCGGGAAGATCGCGCGGACGGAAGAAGGCGGCGCGTGAAGACACGGCATATCAGAATAGAGGAACAGAATACGGACGAGGAGCTGATACGGCAGGCGGGAGACATCCTGCGGTCGGGCGGCTTGGTGGCTTTTCCCACGGAAACGGTGTACGGGCTGGGCGGAGACGCCCTCAATCCTGCTTCCTCGGCGCGGATCTATCAGGCCAAGGGAAGGCCCTCCGACAACCCGCTGATCGTGCACATCGCGGATATGGAGGCGCTGGACGCCATCGTGCGCAAGATTCCCGACGAGGCGCGGGCGCTGGCGGAGGCGTTCTGGCCGGGGCCGCTGACGATGATCCTGCCCAAAGCGGATATCGTACCGCGGGAGACGACGGGAGGACTGGAGACGGTGGCGGTGCGGATGCCCGCCCACAGAACGGCGCGGGAACTGATACGGGCGGCGGGCGGCTACGTGGCGGCGCCCAGCGCCAACCGGTCGGGGAGGCCCAGTCCCACGCTGGCCAAATATGTGGCGCAGGATCTGGACGGACGGATCGAGATGATCATAGACGGCGGCAGCGTGGAGATCGGGCTGGAATCCACGATCGTCGATCTGACGTCGGACAAGCCCACGATCCTGCGGCCCGGATATATTACGAGACAAATGCTGGAGCGGGTGTTATCCTATGTGGAGGAGGACAGTACGCTGATGCGCTGCGACACCGGACAGGCGCCTAAGGCGCCGGGGATGAAGTACAGGCATTACGCGCCCGCGGGCGAGCTGACGATAGTGGACGGCGACCGTGAACATACCGTGCGCTATATCAATGAGGAACTCGCGCGGGCCGGGCAGCGGCATAAGAGGACGGCGGTCATAGCCGCCGACGAGACGGTGGATCTGTACCGCGCCGATATCCGCAAGAGCGTGGGGAGCCGCGGGCATGAGGAGACCGTTGCCAGAGAGCTATACCGCGTCCTGCGGGAGCTCGATGATGAGGAGGCGGAGGTCATTTTTGCGGAAGCCTTCGACGGGGACGGCATCGGACGCGCCGTGATGAACAGGCTATTAAAGGCTTCGGGATATCACACGGTACAGGTGTGAGAGCGGCGGCTATCGGACTGGTCTGACGGCGGGCGGGCACGAAAATAGGATGCAGAAAAGAAACAAAAAGCGTTACGAAACGGAGGGAGCAACATGATAGCGATCGGCAGTGACCACGGTGGATTTGACTTAAAGGAAACGATCAGAAAGCATTTACAGGAGCAGGGGATCGAAGTAAAAGATTACGGATGTTACGACAAAAATTCCTGCGATTACCCGGTATACGGACGCGCCGTGGCGGAGGCTGTGGCCGGCGGGGAGTGCGAGCGGGGCATCGTAGTCTGCACGACGGGCATCGGGATTTCCATCACGGCGAACAAGGTCAAGGGAATCCGCTGCGCACTGTGCGCGGATACGCTGACGGCAAAGATGACCAGAGAGCACAACGACGCCAATGTGCTGGCGTTAGGCGGCGGCATCGTGGGGCCGAATCTGGGCATCAGCATTGTGGACACTTTCCTGAACACGGCTTTTTCCGGCGAGGAGAAGCATAGCAGGCGCATCGGCATGATCGAACCGTAAGACGCACGGCAGACTGCACGGATGCGTGTTCCTGCCGATAGGATACGGAGGAAGTTTATGAAAGGGATACAGAGGACGGCGGCGGCCATTCTGCTCGTTCTGGCGCTGGGTTTTACGACGCTTACGGCCCACGCGACGGACGAGACACGCAAGGCGCTGGAGGAGGCCGAGCAGGAAAAAAACCAGACGCAGTCGGAGCTGGATCAGACGGAGCAGAACCTAGACGAGCTGAACCAGCAGCAGGATTCGCTGCAGGGCACGTTGACAACTTTGAATACCGAACTTTCCCAAGTGAGCAATAACCTCAGCGATCTGGAGGACAAGATTGCCGCCAAGGAAACCGAGATCGACGACATGAACGCCGAAATCCGGCAGGTGCAGCAGGATCTGACGGAAGTGATCCGTCTCAAGGACGAGCAGTATGAGTCGATGAAACGACAGATCCAGTTTATCTATGAGAAAAGCGACTCCCTCTACTTGGAGCTGCTCTTTTCGTCGGGCAGCTATTCGGACTTCCTGAACAAAAACGATTACGTGGAGCAGATCAATGCCTACCAGCAGAAAGTGCTGCAGGATTATAAGGACACGCAGGCCAGAATGGAGGATATGGAGGCGCAGCTTGAGCAGGATATGGCGCAGCTTGAGCAGGACAAAAAGGAGCTGGACGACTACAAGGTACAGGTGGTGGCGGAACAGAACCGGGTTTCCGGGCTGGTGAGCCAGACGTCCCAGTCCATCAACGCTACCGCAGCGCAGATCTCCGACGCGGAGGCCAAGGCGCTGGCTTATGAGGAACAGTTGAAAGCGCAGGAGGCGAATATTACAGCGCTGAAGGCGAAGCTGGCGGAAGAACTCAGGATGGCGGAGCTGGCGGCCCAGTCAAGCTGGCGGGATATTTCCGAGGTGAGCTTTGCGGAGGGGGACAGATATCTGCTGGCGAACCTGATCTACTGCGAGGCGGGCGGCGAGCCCTATGCGGGGCAGGTGGCGGTGGGTTCCGTGGTGATCAACAGACTGTTAAGCTCCGTTTATCCGGATACCATCACGGGAGTGATCTATCAGCCGAGGCAGTTCTCGCCGGTGGCAAGCGGACGGCTGGCGCTGGCGCTGGCGGAAGGCCGGGCCACGGCGCAGTGTTATCAGGCTGCGGATGAGGTGATGAAGGGAACTACGAACGTAGGGAACTGCGTCTATTTCAGGACGCCGGTAGACGGCATCACGCCGAAATACACGATCGGCGGCCATATTTTCTATTGACGGACGTCATAAGTCACAGACCGGCGGCGATGACCTGTTCGATGGGAGCCTGCAGCGTAGAGAATTTTCCGTCGTAGATGGCGCTCAGGAGACTGTTCAGATGGCGCAGGGAGGTTTTCAGCATCTCCTCGGTGATCAGCCCGTCGTCCAAGGCGGCGGCCAGTTCGTCCAGATCCACTACTTTGACGAAGCCGTCGGGATAGACGATGACGTCGGCCAGAAGATCCGTAAACAGGTAAGTGTCCGTGGCGGAATCATACTGATGGGATACGATATCGCAGTACCAGTAGAGCAGGGTACCGTCCTCTTTGTAGAATTTGCTGATTTTGAAGCCCCTGTCCAGATAGTAGCAGGAGTAGCCGTGATGCAGATCGGCGCGCGGTTTCAGAGTGTTCCAGCCGGTGATGATCTTTTCGCTGTCGCGGGCGAGGATGCGGTCGTCCTTCAGAAGAATACATTCGTCGGGGATCAGTCTTTTGCGGTACAAAGTCGGATTTGCCATAATACCTCCTGCACGGTGCACTGATACAACATCTCTTATACGTTACGTTACACTTACAATAGTAAAAAGTCAATGTAAAATGTATTTACCGGTTCGGTTTTTTATCTATTTTTCACAAATATACTGGACATAAGTACTGGAAATGGTTATAATTCTACTCGTAGGCTATATCCGCCGGCGGAGAGTAAGAGCAGTCGCCGTGCGGATGCGCCCGGGGAGTGAAAAACTTGAAATATAATAAAAACGTGTATCGGGCGCTTATGATGATCAGTCAGTTCGGCATCAATATGCTGGTTCCTATCTTTATCTGCTCGTTTGCGGGTATGTTCCTTGACCGGAAATTCGGAACCTCCTATTGGATGGTGGTGCTTTTTTTTGCGGGCGCTCTGGCCGGCCTTACCAATGTGCTCAGGTTTGCCAGAAAGATCTACGACACGCCGGCACAGTCGCGCAGGCGCGCTGCGAAGCGGCAGGACGGCAGGGAAGATGAAAAAGGTTAGGAAAAGAAAGATCGATCCCACTTTGTTTGATCTGTGTCTGGGGATTCTGTTGTACGGCGTTATCTTCCAGATCGTACTGTTGTGTGTTGCGAGGAGAGCAGATTACAGTCTGGGGTTGTGGATCGGAGTCGTGCTGGCGGTGGCGGGTTCGATCCATATGTGGTGGTCGATCGACCGGAGTCTGGAGCAGGTGTCCAAGCAGGCGTCCAAAACGGTGGCCGCCAATCACCTGATCCGGTATTTTGTTCTGGCCGCCGTTATGCTGGTGCTGATTTATACGGATTTTGCCAACCCGATCTTTACGTTCTGCGGGTATATGGGGATGAAAGTATCGGCTTACCTAAATCCGCTGCTGGGCAGGATTCGCTCCAAGGTGATCAAAATATAAAAAAAGAACATCAGAAGCGGGCGGCAAAAAGCAAGCCGGCAATTAAGAAGTAAGAAAAGTAAGAAATAAGCTATAGAAGTAAGACCATAGAAGTAAGACCTAAGAAATAAGACAGGAGGTGGCAGCATGGGACAGGGAGTTCTTCTGACAGCAGGTGCGGATATCGACTTTATGATCCACGGCGTTTTTTCCTATGAGTTGTTCGGGCAGACGTTATGGATAACGACGACGCACATCTGCGTTCTGATCGTCCTGCTTATCATCACGGGATTCTGTATTGCGGCCAACCGCGTGATCAAACGCGCGTCCGACGTGCCGGGTACATTCCAGAATATCGTGGAGCTGGTGGTGGAGATGCTGGACAATATGATCGGCGGCGTTATGGGAAAGTTCAGTCCGCAGTTCCGCAATTATATCGGAACCATTTTTATCTTTATTCTGGTCTCCAATATATCCGGCCTGTTCGGGCTCCGGGCGCCCACGGCAGATTACGGCGTGACACTGGCGCTGGGGCTTATCACGTTTACGCTGATTCATTTTAATAAGTTCAGATACAAAAAGGCAAAAGGCGTTCTCGCCGAACTGTGCGATCCGTGGCCGTTCTGGGCGCCGATCAACATCATCGGCTATATCGCCGTGCCGGTGTCGTTGTCGCTGCGTCTGTTTGCAAACGTCCTGTCGGGCACCGTCATGATGGCGCTGATCTACGGCCTGCTGGCTAAGTTCGCGATCGTCTGGCCCGCTGCGCTGCACGTGTACTTCGATCTGTTCTCCGGAGCGATCCAGACATATGTATTCTGTATGCTGACGATGACGTACATCGCGGACGCCTGCACGACGGAGTAACCGTCCGGGCGGGCGCGGAACCAATAAAAACACACCATTTTTAATTATTTATAAGACTAAAGGAGGAAATAAAAATGGGAGAATTTAACACAAACTTTATCTTAGGATGTTCTGCGATCGGCGCAGGCCTTGCGGTTATCGCGGGTATCGGCCCCGGTGTCGGCCAGGGTATCGCGGCGGGCCATGCGGCGGCGGCGGTAGGCAGAAATCCGGGCGCCAAGTCCGACATCACATCTACGATGCTGCTGGGGCAGGCGGTTGCGGAGACAACAGGTTTGTACGGTCTGTTAATTGCGATGCTGCTCTTATTCGTTAAGCCTCTGTTACCTTAATAGGACAGTGATACCGGAGAGCGCTCCGGTATTCGTGCGGGATGGCCCGCATATGCCGAATATGAGGAAAGGAGGATAAGAGCTTGAGTATATTAGCTGCACAGATGGCGCTGACGGCAGTGGAGATGAAGCCCAGACTTTTTGATCTGGATTTTCAGCTTCTGCAGGACGCCGTGTTGATGATTATCGCGGTGTTCGCGCTATTCCTGATCGCGTCGCACTTCCTGTTCAATCCGGTGCGGAATATGCTGCAGAGCAGGCAGGACAGGATCAAGAACGAGCTGGATAGCGCCGCTGCGGATATGGAAGAAGCCCGCGCGCTGAAAGAAGAATACGAGGCGAAGCTGCGGGATATCGACAAGGAAGCCGAAGCGATCCTCGGCGAAGCGCGTAAGAAAGCGCTGGCCAATGAGAATAAGATCGTGGCCGAGGCCAAGGAAGAAGCCGCCAGAATCGTCGAGAGAGCCGGCGTGGAGGCGGAGCTGGAAAAGAGCAAGGCCGTGGACGAAGTAAAGCGCGAGATGGTAGTGCTGGCGTCGCTGATGGCCGGCAAAGTGGTAAACGCCGCCATCGATACGACCGTTCAGGACAGCCTGGTGGAAGAAACGCTGAAAGAAATAGGTGAGGGCACATGGCTAAGCTGATTGCAAAGACATACGGAGATGCGTTGTTTGAACTGGCGGTGGAAAAGGACATCGTGGACGTCCTGCAGGAGGAGATCGTCCTGCTCCGGCAGATTCTCGCGGAGAATGAAGATTTTGGCCGTCTGATGAACCATCCGAAGATCGTCAAGGAGGAGAAGCTGCAGGTAGTGAAGGATGTGTTCGCCGGAAGGATATCCGACGAGCTGCTGGGATTTCTGACGATCATCATTTCCAAAGACCGCTATAAAGAGATCGATGCGATCCTCGACTATTTTATCGCACAAGTCAAGAAGTACAAGGGAATCGGCATCGCGGCGGTGACGACGGCGGTTCCGCTCAGGGACGAGCAGCGCAGGGCGGTTGAACAGAAACTGCTCGACACAACGGAATACCGGCAGATGGAGATGCACTACCGGGTGGATGAATCGCTGATCGGCGGCATGGTGATCCGCATCGGCGACCGGGTTGTGGACAGCAGTATTAAGACCAAATTAAACGAATTACAGAAAGATCTGTTGAAAGTCCAGCTTTGACAGGGCGGACTTATCATAAAATGAAGAAGAAAGGTGCGTATGATCCATGAATTTAAGACCAGAGGAGATCAGTTCAGTCATTAAGGATCAGATCAAGAGATATGCCGCGGATCTGGAAGTATCCGACGTGGGTACGGTCATTCAGGTTGCCGACGGTATCGCTCGTGTGCACGGACTGGAAAATGCCATGCAGGGTGAGCTGCTGGAGTTCCCCGGCGAGGTCTACGGTATGATACTGAATCTGGAGGAGGACAATGTAGGCGCGGTTCTTCTCGGCAGCCAGCACAGTATCAACGAAGGCGATACCGTAAAGACTACGGGGCGCGTCGTGGAAGTGCCCGTAGGCGACTGCATGATTGGCCGTGTCGTGAATGCCCTTGGACAGCCCATCGACGGCAAAGGGCCGATCCAGACTGACAAATACCGTAAGATAGAGAGAGTGGCGTCCGGCGTCATCACGAGAAAATCCGTAGACACGCCGCTGCAGACGGGTATCAAGGCGATCGATGCGATGGTGCCGATCGGCCGCGGACAGCGTGAGCTGATTATCGGCGACAGACAGACCGGTAAGACGGCGATCGCGGTGGACGCGATTATCAACCAGAAAGGACAGGGCGTAAAATGTATCTATGTGGCAATCGGACAGAAAGCGTCCACGGTTGCCTCTATCGTAAAGACACTGACAGAGTACGGCGCGATGGCGTACACGACGGTAGTAGCCGCCACCGCCAGCGAACTGGCGCCGTTACAGTATATCGCTCCCTACTCCGGCTGCGCGATCGGCGAGGAGTGGATGGAGAACGGCGAGGATGTGCTGGTGATCTATGACGACCTGAGTAAGCACGCAGCCGCATACCGCACGCTCTCGCTGCTGCTGAGAAGGCCTCCCGGACGTGAGGCGTATCCGGGCGACGTATTCTATCTGCATTCAAGACTTTTGGAGCGTGCCGCCAGAATGAGCGAGGAATACGGCGGCGGTTCCCTGACAGCGCTCCCGATTATCGAGACGCAGGCGGGCGACGTTTCCGCATACATACCGACGAACGTTATTTCCATCACGGACGGGCAGATCTATCTGGAGACGGAAATGTTTAACTCCGGTTTCAGACCGGCGGTAAACGCGGGCCTCTCCGTGTCCCGTGTGGGCGGTTCCGCGCAGATCAAGGCCATGAAGAAGATCGCGGCGCCTATCCGTACAGAGCTCGCGCAGTACCGTGAGCTGGCTGCCTTTTCGCAGTTCGGCTCGGAGCTGGATGCGGATACGAAGGAGAAGCTGGCGCAGGGCGAGAGAATCAAGGAGATCCTGAAGCAGCCGCAGTATCAGCCGATGCCGGTACAGTATCAGGTTATCATCATCTTTGTGGCGACAAATAAATATCTGCTGGATATTCCGGTGGAAGACATTACGAGATTTGAAAAAGAATTGTTTGAATTTCTCGACACCAAGTATCCCGAAGTGCCCGCGGCGATCGCGCGGGATAAGGAAATCTCCGAGGAGACGGACGGCAAGCTGCGTAAGGCAGTCGAGGAATTTAAGGCGCAGTTTCAGTAGAGATCAGTAGAAAGTAGAGGGTGACGCTATGGCCTCAATGAGAGACATCAAAAGGCGTAAAGGCAGTATACAGAGTACCCAGCAGATTACCAAAGCCATGAAACTTGTTTCTACCGTGAAGCTGCAGAGAGCCAAGCAGCGCGCCGAGCAGTCGAAGCCGTATTTCAACTGTATGTACGAGACGGTGACCTCGGTGTTAGCCAAGGCGGGCGGCCTGAACCATCCGTATCTGAAAGCGGGCGCATCCGACAGGAAGGCGGTCATTGTGATCACCTCCAACAGAGGTCTCGCGGGCGGATATAATTCCAACGTGGTGAAGCTGATCACCAGAGGCGGCTTCAGCAAACAGGATCTGGAGATCTACGCGATCGGCAAGAAGGGCAGGGACGCGCTGCAGAGGTACGGCTATACCATCCGGGAAGAAAATTCGGATATCATAGAGGAGCCGTCCTATGTGGATGCCATGGTGATCAGCCGCAAACTGCTCGATTCCTTCGCGGCGGGAGAAATCGGCGAGATCTATCTGGCCTATACGGGCTTCAAGAACACCGTCGTGCACGAGCCTAAACTGCTGAAGCTGCTTCCGGTGGAAGCGCCGCAGGCAGAAGACGGAGACGGCGGCAGGGACAAGACCGACAGGGCGATGATGAATTTTGAGCCGGAGGACGACGAGGCGCTGGACATGATTATTCCCAAATATGTCACCAGCCTGATCTACGGCGCTCTGGTGGAAGCCTGCGCCAGTGAGAACGGCGCCAGAATGCAGGCGATGGATTCCGCGACAAGCAACGCTGAGGAAATGATAGATCATCTGTCGTTAATGTATAACAGAGCGCGTCAGGGCTCTATTACACAGGAATTAACAGAAATTATTGCAGGCGCGAACGCGATCTCGTAAGCGGATCGGGCGCGGCATAACATGAGTGAAAGGAAAAAACGATGGCAGAAGTAAAAACAGGAGAAAATCTCGGAAAAATCACTCAGATTATCGGCGCGGTACTGGATATTAAATTTTCCGCGGGAAATCTGCCGGAAATCAACGACGCGATCAGGATTCCGCTGAAAAGCGGGGGAGAGCTGGTCGTGGAAGTGGCGCAGCATCTGGGTGACGACACTGTTAGGTGTATTGCGATGGGGCCTACCGACGGACTGGTACGGGGAATGGATGCGGTTGCAACCGGCGCTCCGATCACCGTTCCCGTCGGCGAGAACACGCTGGGACGTATCTTTAACGTGCTGGGCGAACCGATTGACAACAAGCCGGCGCCTACGGACGTGACCTACGAGCCGATCCACAGACCGGCCCCGGCGTTTGAGGAGCAGTCTACCGCGACGGAGCTGCTGGAGACGGGTATCAAAGTCGTCGACCTGTTGTGCCCCTATCAGAAGGGCGGTAAGATCGGACTGTTCGGCGGCGCGGGCGTAGGCAAGACCGTGCTGATTCAGGAGCTGATCCGCAATATCGCGACGGAGCACAGCGGTTATTCCGTATTTACCGGCGTCGGAGAGCGCACCAGAGAAGGAAACGACCTGTATCATGAGATGGCGGAGTCCGGCGTTATCGACAAGACGACGATGGTGTTCGGGCAGATGAACGAGCCCCCCGGAGCCAGAATGAGAGTCGGCCTGACCGGTCTGACGATGGCGGAGTATTTCCGCGACAAGGGCGGCAAGGACGTCCTGCTTTTCATCGACAATATTTTCCGTTTTACCCAGGCGGGTTCGGAGGTGTCCGCACTGCTCGGACGTATGCCTTCCGCCGTCGGTTATCAGCCGACGCTGCAGACGGAGATGGGCGCGCTGCAGGAGCGTATCACTTCCACCAAGAGCGGTTCCATCACTTCCGTGCAGGCGGTCTATGTGCCGGCGGACGACTTGACTGACCCCGCGCCGGCGACGACGTTCGCCCATCTGGACGCCACGACGACACTGTCCCGTTCCATCGCGGAGCTGGGCATCTATCCCGCGGTAGATCCGCTGGATTCCACATCCCGTATTCTGGACCCCAGAATCGTGGGACAGGAGCACTACGAAGTCGCCAGAGGCGTGCAGGAGATTCTGCAGAGATACAAAGAGCTGCAGGACATCATCGCGATCCTCGGCATGGACGAACTCTCCGAGGAGGATAAACTGGTGGTTTCCAGAGCCAGAAAGGTACAGCGGTTCCTTTCCCAGCCGTTCTTTGTGGCGGGACAGTTTACCGGTCTGGAGGGCAAGTATGTGCCTATCGCCGAGACAATCCGCGGCTTCAAGGAGATTCTGGAGGGCAGGCACGATGATATTCCGGAAAGCTATTTCCTGAATGCGGGAAGCATCGACGACGTAGTGGCTCGTACAAGGAGTAAATAGTGTGAAAAATCACACTGATGTGCTGATTTTCCACACGGGAGTTTGTGCCGGAGCGTCACAAACTCCCCTGATGGCAAAGTTAATTCCGAAGGAATTTACTTTTTGCCCCTGTCGCGTGAACGCTCCGGAATGAGGATTAGCGTATGGCTGACGACAACAGAAATTTTCTTTTAAAGATCATCACACCCGACCGTGTCTTTTTCGAGGAAGAAGTGTCTATGGTGGAATTTAATACCGTAGAGGGCGAGGTGGGTATTTACAAAAACCACATTCCGATGACCATGATCGTAGCGCCCGGAATCCTCACGATCACGCAGGGCACAGAAGTGAAGGAAGCGGCGCTCCATGCCGGGTTCACGGAAGTCCTGCCGGATCAGGTCACGATTCTGGCGGAGATCATCGAGTGGCCGTCCGAGATCGACCTGTCCCGCGCCGAGGAAGCCAAGGCGCGCGCCGAGGAGAGACTGAAGGAACGTGCGCCGGGAACGGATTTAAACAGGGCGGAACTGGCGTTAAAGAGAGCCGTTGCGCGGATCGAGAGCGTGCGGTAACGGCTGACAATACAAGACAGAGTTACACAGATTTACAATAAGGGCCGGCTTTTAGAGCCGGCCTTTTACTGTCTCATAACACGCGAAAGGAAAGCCGTGCATATGATAGAATAAAACGCTGAGAGTGGTGCAGTATGAAGCAATCAGGTATTTTGCCGTTTTATATGTCCTATCCGCTGCCGCTTTTTTACCAGCCGGAGGACAGTGTCACGCGGGATCTGGAATACCTGCGGCAGATGTATCCGGCGCAGTCCAGAAAATATCAGAAGATCATTGAAAAGACGCTGGAGAATATCGACTATGACGGAAGCATGATCTATGACGAGTATCCCGACAGATGGCAGATCTACCGGCTCACCCGGCTGGTCATGGAACGGATCAGGGGATCGGAGGAGTGGAAAGAGGACGAGGAGCCGGCGCAGGCGGAGGAGCTGATCCAGATCCTTCTGGTGTATGAAATCTACAGAAGACGCCACACGAACAGAAACGGGATCTTAAAATTTTAGTTGTGGTTTTGGCACAATCTGATTACAATAAATACAGAGTCACGAAAAGGACATGATATGGCATGGAACAGCAGACGGAAGAATTATTGCAAAGCACCGTAGACGAGGGGTTATACCGGATCATCCTGAGCAATCCCAGACACAAGGACGGCGAATATAAGGCGGTCATACGTCCGGTCATGATCGGCGGGCGGCTTATGTTCCAGAAGACGACCTATGTGGGAACCAAAGTATACCACGAGAATCTGGAGCGCGCCGCCGTCATCGGCGAGACGGACAGACTGCTTGCGGACGTATACAGGCAGTGCGAGATAGAGCATAGAAAATGCCGGGCGACAGTGCTCGTCAGCAAAAAAGGCAGACGTTTTGTAAAAAGAAAGAAGACGGAGAACGACGGAACGGATCAGGGCGCTGCAGGAAAGATGCGGCTTGCCCACAACCGGGTGAAGAAGTATATTCTGGAGGAGGGCGTGCCGGTTCCGTTTCTGGTCGATCTGGGCGTACAGACGGCGGACGGCAGGATCGTCCGGCAGCGGTATGACAAATTTAAATAGATCAACCGCTTTTTGGAATTGATCGAGGATATTCTGCCCACACTCTCCAGAGAGGGGACGCTGCACATCGTGGATTTCGGGTGCGGGAAGTCCTACCTGACGTTTGCGGTCTATTATTATCTCCACGAGCTGAAAGGGTATGACGTGGAGATTACGGGGCTGGATCTGAAAGAAGACGTGATCGACAGGTGCAGCCGCCTGAGCAGGCAGTACGGCTATGAGAAGCTGCATTTTATACAGGGCGACATAGCCGATTATCAAGGGCAGGAAACGGCGGATATGGTCATCACGCTGCACGCCTGCGATACGGCTACGGACTATGCGCTGGCGCAGGCCGTCCGGTGGGGTGCGCGGGTGATCCTGTCCGTGCCCTGCTGCCAGCATGAGGTGAACGGACAGATCCGGTGCGACGCGCTATCGCCGCTCCTAAAGTACGGTATCGTCAAGGAACGCATGGCGGCCCTGATCACCGACGCGGTGCGCGCCGAGATTTTGAACGCGCAGGGATATGAGACAGGCATTCTGGAATTTATCGATATGGAGCATACGCCGAAGAATCTGCTGATCCGTGCGGTCAGACAGGAACACGCGGATCAGGGCAGAATGCGCGAGGCGGCGCGGAGAGTCGTCGAGCTGACAGAATTTCTGCACATCGATCCCACGCTGATGCGGCTGCTTATGACGGACGGCGGCGGGGATGCCGCAGCGCGTTTTTGATCATGATAATAAAGAGGTTACGATGAAAAAAGCGATCCTGAAAGGGGTTGTGCTGGCGATTGTTTTTGCGGCGGCGCTCGTGCTGCTGGGCAGGATCATGAACCAAGGCAATACCGATATGACAATCGAAATGAGCGAGGCGTCCTATCCGGTCGTTTCCCTGTTTACCGAAGGATATCAGGTGAACAGTCTGCACGGATATGCGGAAAGTATGGAGACCGCGTATCTGCGCGACACGATATATCCGGTGGGAAGCGACAGAAAGATAGACGTGCGGGTGGACACCTATGGGAACGAGATCGCCGACATCGCGTTTGAGGTCAGAAGCATCAACGGGGAGCGTCTGGTGGAGAGCACGCCGGTGACAGACTATGAGCAAGGAGACGCTTCCATCGACTTCGGCATCACGCTGAAAGATCTGATCGAACCGGAGACGGAGTATATGCTTGTCTTTCTGGTCACGCCAGCGGAGCGCGACACGATACGGTACTATACGCGGATTGTTCTCAACGATTCCCTTTATGTGCGAGAGAAGCTGGACTATATTACCGACTTCCATCAGCGGACGTTTGATAAGACTGCCGCAAAGGAACTGACCAAATATCTGGAATCCAATTCGGAGGGCGACAACACCACTTTTCATAAAGTGACGATTCATAGCAGCTTTGACCAGATCACATGGGGAAGCCTGACAGTCCGGGAAGTGTCGGAGCCGACGGTTTCGATCCGCGAGCTGACGGAGCAGATGGGTTCTTTTGACATGGAATATCTGGCCACGGTACGAAACGGTATACAGACTGATTATTACAAGATCAGGGAATTTTATCGAATCCGCTATACGCCGGATCGTATGTACCTGCTGGACTATGAGCGGGAGATGGACAGGATCTTTGACGAGAACGCCGACGTATACGCCAACGACAAGATAGAGCTGGGCATAGCGGGCGACGAGATCAGGCTGGTCGAGAGCGACGGCGGAAATGTGTTTGCCTTTACCACCTATGACAGACTCTACAGTTACAACGTGACGGATAACAAGCTGATCCGGCTCTTTGGCTTCTACGGCGATATGGAGGAGCTGACCGACGAAAGGAACGGTTACGACAGGCACAAGATCCAGATCCTCTCCGTCGATGAGACGGGCAACGTCATGTTTACGGTGTACGGCTATATGAACAGGGGCCGCCACGAGGGAGAAGTGGGGGTAGCCGTCTGCCAGTACAATAGCATGACAAACACCGTCGAGGAGATGGCCTATATCCCTTATCACAAATCCTACGAACTGCTGGCCATGGATATGGAGCGCCTTTCCTATGTCAACAAAGCGGATATTTATTATTTCATGATAGACGGAAGCGTATATGCGGTGAATCTGGCGTCGAAGTCGTATCAGGTCATCGTGGACAGTCTCAGGCCGGATAGCTGCTATGTGTGCGATTCCAACAAAATGCTGGTGTGGAAAGAGGGGGATGATCCTTATGCCTGCAGCAGTCTGGTGCTGATGAATCTGAGCACCCAGCAGCGGACGACAGTCAGCGCGGGAGCCGGGGAATATATTTCCGTGCTGGGATTTATGGGAGAGGATCTGATCTATGGTCTGGCCAGAAAGCGGGACGTCACCGTAAACGAGGCGGGCGCCGCCGTGTTCCCGATGTACCGCGTGCTGATCCAGAGCGAGGAGGGGGACATCCTAAAGACTTATGAAAAAGAAAACGTGTATGTGACGGAGGGCGTTATCGCCGATAATCAGATTACGCTGCGTCGGGTGACGCGGGATGAGGAGACGGGAGCCTTTACAGCCGCTGCGGACGACCAGATCATGAGCAACGAAGAAGTGCAGGCGGGCAGCAACCGGCTGGACTATGCGGTGACGGAGAATTATGAAACGATCTGTCAGATTCAGGTGAAGGACGAGATCGACGGCAAGAGTCTGAAACATCTGTCGCCCAAAGAAGTGCTCTTTGAAGGGAACCGCACCGTCACGGTACAGGAGGCGGACGAAGAACAGGCGCGCTATTATGTATATGCAAAAAACGGTATAGAGGGCATCTTTGTCAATCCCGGACAGGCGGTGGAGCTGGCGTATGAAACCGCGGGGGCGGTGGTGGACGATGACGGACATTATATCTGGCGGCGCACGATCAGAAGCGTCAGGAACCAGATCATGGCCATCACCGAGGAGGAGGCCACGGAAGACGGCAGCCCGCTGGCGGTCTGTCTGGACACGATATTGAAGTTCGAGGGTGTCTCGCGGAACACGCAGCGGAGGCTGGAGAACGGGGAATCCGCGTTCAGTATTCTCGAGGCGGAGCTGTCGGAATATGTGATACTGGATCTGAGCGGCTGTCCGCTGGATGCGGTGCTCTATTACGTGAATATGGATATTCCGGTGCTGGCTACCCTGCAGGACAGCGGGGCGGTGCTGGTCATCGGCTTTAACGAGCTCAATGTGGTGCTCATGGACCCGGAGACGGGTACGATCTACAAAAAAGGGATGAACGATTCCGCGCAGTGGTTTGCCGAAAACGGAAACTGTTTTATCGCTTATGCGAAGAAGGCGCAGGATTAGGATACCGGAACGAAAAGGGCAGAAAACGATGAAAAAATGCAAAAACTGGATCGCATCATATCTGCGGACGGTAGGGGCGAAACGCCTGATCGTCATGGTGTTTGGCAATATCTTTCTGGGAATGGGAGTCAGTATTTTTAAGTTCGCCGGACTCGGCAACGATCCGTTCAGCGGGATGGCGATGGGGCTGGCGGATCTGGCGGGCGTCCAATATGCGAATCTGCTGCTGGTCATCAACCTGTTTATCTTTGTGCTGGAGCTCGTATTCGGCAGGAAGTTTATCGGGGCCGGGACGTTAGTCAATGCGTTTTTGCTCGGCTATATCACGACCTTTTTCTATGGGATATGGACGCACTTCTTTCCCCTGCCCGAAGAACTGTGGGTGCAGATACCGATTATGCTGGCCGGAACCGTGGTGACGGGGTTCGGCGTGTCCATGTACCAGACGCCCAATGTGGGCATCTCCCCTTATGACAGTATGTCGATCATTCTGTCCGAGCGGATTCCTAAGATCGGCTACTTCTGGCACCGCATTTTTACGGACGCTGTCTGCGCCCTGATCTGTTATCTCGCCGGCGGGATCGTGGGACTGGGAACGCTCGTGTCGGCCTTCGGCCTAGGCCCGGTGATCCATTTCTTCGACGTGCATTTCACGAGAAAATTATTCCGAAACGGTGAGGATATCTTATAGAAGGCGTCACGCCGCCGGGAAGATCTTTCCGCGGTAGCGCTGCAGCGCATACAGGAGTATCATCCCCAGCACGCCGCAGGAGATCAGCTCGCCCAGCCCCACTGTCAGGCAGTAGTAGCCGTAGCACTGCCACCGGGAGATGCCCTCGATCAGCAGCCCGTATCCGTAGATCAGCACAAGCGGTATGATGAACATATTGCAGAGAATCGGACAGAGCGGAGCCAGCCACTTCTGCCTGCGGAGGGCGTAGGTTCCGAGCGCGCCCAGAAGCGTCGCCATACTGCCGAAGATAATATCCGGCAGCGCGCAGCCCGTGAGGATATTGCTCAGAAGGCAGCCGATCCACAATCCGGGTATCGCAGCGGGCGTAAAATAGGGGAGAACAGTCAGGGCTTCGGAGAAACGGACCTGCACCGCATAATTGGCAAGTCCCAAGGCGTTGGCGATAAAAGTCAGCACAACATAGACGGCGGCGATCATGGCCGCCTGCGTGAGAAACAGCACATTTCTTTTTTTCATATTCATTTGTCTCCTTTAGTTTTGTTTTACGTGAGGAAGGTCTCGAACTCACGGATTTATTTTTTCCGGGGGGGGGCAGCAGGAATGCGAACCCCTGATGACTGCTATGGAGTAATAAGGTATTTGCTTACTCCAGTTCCCCGGCGTTATATCTGCTCACGATGGACTGGATACGTTCCACCGGATTTAACAGGTCGCTGATGGAGGTGTCGTGGTTCAGGGTGTCGATCAGGTAGGCGATATATTTGCTCATATCGCAGTCGATGTACCACTCGCGTTCGAGCAGTTCCGGCGGCTGGTAGATCAGGTTGGTGGTCAGCACGCGGTGGATGATGCCTTCCTCATACGCCTTGTCGAATCCGTCCAGCCCGGCGGTAAAGAGGCCGAACGTGGAGAACACGAAGATGCGGTTGGCTTTCCGTTCTTTCAGCGCGGATGCCACTTCCAGAACGCTTTCGCCGGAGGAAATCATATCGTCGATGATGATCATGTCTTTGCCCTCTACGCTGGAACCCAGAAATTCATGCGCAACAATCGGGTTTCTGCCGTTTACGACGCGGGCATAGTCACGCCGCTTGTAGAACATACCCATATCCAGACCGAGGACGTTGGCGATGTAGATCGCCCGGCTCATGCCGCCCTCGTCGGGGCTGATGACCATCATGTTGTCCGCGTTGATTTTCAGATCCTTCACATGAGTCAGCAGTCCTTTGATAAACTGGTAGGCAGGCTGCACCGTCTCGAAGCCGTGCAGGGGGATCGCGTTCTGCACGCGGGGATCGTGGGCGTCGAAGGTGATGATATTGTCCACGCCCATGCCGACCATCTCCTGCAGCGCCAGCGCACAGTCCAAGGATTCGCGGGCGGTTCTCTTGTGCTGCCTGCTCTCGTAGAGGTAGGGCATGATCACGGTGATGCGCCGCGCCTTGCCGCCCACGGCGGCGATGATACGCTTCAAATCCTGATAGTGGTCGTCGGGCGACATATGGTTTTCGTGTCCGCACAGGGAATAGGTAAGACTGTAGTTGGCAACGTCAACAAGAAGATAGAGGTCGGAGCCGCGGACGGAAGTTTTGATAACGCCTTTGGCCTCGCCGGAACCGAACCGCGGAACGGCTGCTTCCAGCAGATAGGTGTCGCGCTGATAGCCGGAGAAAGCGAGGGAATCCTTGTGCTCGCTCTCCCGCTCGGTTCTCCATTTTACAAGATAATAGTCTACTTTCTGGCCCAGAGATCTGCAGCCTTCCATCGGTATGATTCCCAGAGAACCTACCGGTATCGTCTCCAAATTCCTTTTTTCTTCGCGTTTGGCCATGAAAGAAACCTCACTTTCTGTTCATCATTCTTTTGCGGTATATGCGGATATCCTGGCCGGAAAGTTTGCAGAGTTCATAATTGCCGGTTATGCGGGAAAAAATGCGTTCGGAATATCTGTCGCGCAGCTCCTCCAGGGACAGGTTCGTGGATATGATCGTCGCCTTGTGCCCCATGTGGCGCTCGTTCAGCAGCGCAAACAACTGCGATGTGACGAACTGGTTGGTCAGCTCGGTTCCCAGATCATCCACGATCAGAAGATCGCACTGATACAGGTCTGCGTAAGTGTCCCGCGCTTCCTCTCTGTTCCGGTGGTCGAAGGCGCTGCGGGACAACAGATCAAACAGTCCCGGCGCGTTGAAATAGATCACGGAATGCCCGCTTTCTATCAGTTCTTTGGCCACACATCCGGACAGAAAAGATTTTCCCGTACCTACTGTACCATAAAAAAAGAGGTTGTGGTAGTCCGAATTAAAGTTTTTGATAAAATTCCTGCAGGTATTTACGGCGTTCTTGAAACGGGCCAGATCCTCGCCGTCATAAAATTCGTAAGATAGTGCGTCGAAATTTTCCGTGCGGAGCATTTCGCGTATATTGGACTGTTCGTAGAGAAGCGTAATCATCGCCTGCTTGAAACAGTGGCATTTCTGGCCGTCCACATAGCCGGTGTCACGGCAGTCGGGACATTCGTAGACGGGCTCCAGATAGTCGGGAGACAGTCCGGCGTCCTCTAAGAGCTGCGCCTTGCGGCCTGACAGTTCCGCCAGCAGATCCCGCAGATCTTCCATCGCCTCCTGATCTCCGGCGAGCATCTTTCTGCCTTGGGCAACGGAGACGGACGCGGTCTGGTCTTCCAGCTCACGGTATCCGGGGACATGATCGTACACGTAGGCGCGGCGTCTCTCAACGTCACGTCTGCTCTTTAACTGTTTCCTCTCATATTGATGAAGGATCATATCGTATTGGGCGTTTGTCAGTGACACGGCGGTACTCCTTGACCGGCTCGGCGGTTATCTGCGGCTTGCTGCGGGCGGGCGTCTAATTGCTCAGAAGCTCCTGCTCCAGCGCGTCGAAGTCATAACTGTTCTGCTTGAACTGGTTAAATTTATTTCCCGATGCGGTTCCGGGCGTTTTGGTCTTGTGATAATTTTCGTCCAGCGCGCGGATGTCGTTCTTGTGGCGGACGCCCGCCTTGAACCAACTGCTCAGAATGCTGTCGGCATATGCGAACCGATGCTTGTCGGTGGCGAGAACGGTGCGCTCGCAGGCGGTGAAGATGATCTCGTCGCTAAAGCCGTACTCTTTCAGCCAGCGCATGATATAAGCCGCCTCCGTCTGGGTGGGGGAGCCGTTCTTCCCCAGCGCGTTCATGATCCGGTAGACGGATTTGTCGTATTTGCTGGCAAGGCGCGCCGCCTGTCTGGGAGTCGTGATACCCTGCTGCGCCCAGCTGACTGCCACTTTCTCGATATAGCGGAGATCCTTTTTGCCGCGGTCCACGCAGTACTGGATCAGATAGTCGATCAGATCTTCGGAAAAGGCCAGCCTGTCCGAGATAAACAGAATCGAACGGATCTCGTTGGGGCTCAATGTCTTCTTTAAATACTGTTCCGCCACAAAGAGCAGGCGCGACGTCGCCTCGTCCGATTTGAACGCTTTCAGCTCGTCCAGCGTATAGTTGGGTTTTACATAATCGGACTCCTGCCTGCCGCTTTCATCGGCGGGCGTATTCTGCGCTGCCTCGGCTGACGGTTCCGCCGCTGCCGCCGTGTTTAATTTGGAAGAAATGGGCACCACGGAAGCAAGCGGCGCCGCCGCGGTCATCGAGACGGCGGGAACGGGCGCGGCTGCGGGCACCTGCATCGGCGCGGCATAGTCCAGCAGATGGATGCCGGTCACGTTTTTGCGCTCGTCGCAGTCCAGCGTCAGGAGACCGTTCTTCTCCCAATATTTCAGGGCGCGCATGACGTCCTTTTCGGTATAGTTAAATTTATCCGCGATATCGGATATACTGGTGGAAAGTCTGGCGCTCATCATGCGGATCAGATACAGATAGATCTTGAGCTGCGCGTCGTTGGCCGCCTGCATATATTCATCGATGAAACGGTTGGAGATCACCGTTGCATTTATGTAATTGTCCTGATATATCGTCAAACGACTCATTTTTCCACCCCTGCTTGGCGGGCAAAGAGATGCCCTGCGAATCTATCTGCGATTATAGCACAGCGGTTTTTAAAATGATATAGGCAAACTGCCATAAACGAAACGCAGGTTCGGGCCGGGCCGATGTGGATAATGTGGACAGTACACGGAAGAATGCGCAGAACCGGATCATCTTTTACACAAAAATATCCACAGGCTGCCGCCGCATATCCGGCGCCGTTCCTGTGGATAGTGTGAATAATTATTTTTTTAAAAGGTTTTCGCCGATTTTTACGACATCCCCCGCCCCCATAGTTATCAACAAATCATCCATTGTGCAATTTGTCAAAATAAATTTTTCGATCTCGTCAAAGGAAGGGAAATAAAAGCAGCGGTGTCCCCGTTTCTCGATCTCGCCCTGCAGCGTCTGCGAGCTGATTCCCAGCGTATCCGTCTCGCGGGCGGCGTAGATGTCCGCCAGAATGATCTCGTCGGCCAGCGACAACGCTTCCGCGAAGTCTTCCATCAGCGCCTTGGTTCTGCTATAGGTGTGGGGCTGGAAAACACACCAGACGCGGTTGTGGGGGCACTTGGAGGCCGCCCGCAGCGTGGCGCGGATCTCCGTGGGATGGTGCGCGTAGTCGTCCACCACCGTGATGCCGTTGACTCTGCCCTTGTACTCAAAGCGCCGGTCGGTTCCGCCGTAGTGCATCAGCGCGCGGGCCGTCACCTCGGCGGGAACCTGCAGCAGATCCGCCAGCGCGATGGCGGCCATGGCGTTGCAGATATTGTGCTCGCCCGGAATTTTCAGAGAAAAGACGTCTTCTTTGCCTTCCCTGCGCATAAGATGAAAGGAAGGACAACCCGACGCATCGAAAGAGACGGAGGCGGGGCGGTAGTCGCAGTCCTCCCCGGAGCCGAAAGTGATCACCCTGCACGGCAGCCCGTCGGTGATCTCCTCCACCCGGTCGATGCCGCCGTTGATAATGAGCGCTCCGTCCGCGGGCAGCAGCTTGGCAAACTTGCGGAAGGAACTGCGGATATCGTCGATATCCCGAAAGAAATCCAGATGGTCTTCTTCTATATTAAGGATGATGCCGATCCGGGGATGCAGGCTTAGAAAGCTGTTGGTGTACTCGCACGCCTCCGCCACAAAATACCGGGAGGAGCCGATGCGGATATTGCCGCCGGCGGGCTTGTAGATGCCGCCGATGGACAACGTGGGGTTGTCGTCGTTTTCCAACAGGATCTGGGAGATCATGGAAGTGGTGGTAGTCTTGCCGTGGGTGCCGCTGACGGCCACGGGGATCTCATAGTTCTGCATGAGCTGGCCCAGGAGCTGCGCCCTCGTGAGCTTGTCGATTCCCAGCCGGTCCGCGGCGGTCATCTCCGGGTTGTCGGGTTTGATGGCGCTGGTGTAGACGACGAGATCGATATCGCCGGAAAGATTCTGTTCTCTCTGTCCGTAATGGATAACGGCGCCCTGCTTTTCCAGACGGCGCGTGAGATCCGACGGCGCCCTGTCCGAGCCGGAGATGTGGAATCCCTCCGAGAGCAGGATTTCGGCCAGCCCGCTCATGCTGATGCCGCCGATCCCGATGAAGTATATGTGAATGGGTTTCTGGAAATTGATCTGGTACATGGAAACGGAAATCTCCTATCAATATTTTTATTAGTATTATACTCATTTTACCAGAAAAAACCAATATCTGTAAAAAAGAAAAGCGGTATGTTAAAAGCGCACAAATATATTGAAAAGTTTTCGAAAATATTGTATATTATTAACACAAGAACAGAAACGGAGTCGGAATAATTTTGTAAATAATATTCACTTTCCGACAAAACTGTGGTATAATTATCAAACAAAACCAAAATAGGCACGAAATTTATTTGATATACAAAAAATTTTTAGGAAACAAGAGGTGATATGATGGTTAAGAAAGAAATGATTGCCATGCTCTTGGCTGGCGGTCAGGGAAGCCGATTGGGGGTATTTACGTCAAAGGTAGCCAAACCTGCCGTTTCTTTTGGCGGTAAATACAGGATCATCGACTTCCCGCTGAGCAACTGTATCAATTCCGGCGTAGATACCGTGGGCGTGCTGACGCAGTATCAGCCGCTTCGACTCAACACCCATATCGGGATCGGCATCCCGTGGGATCTGGACAGAAATATCGGCGGCGTTACGGTGCTGCCGCCGTATGAAAAGAGCGCCAACAGCGAGTGGTATACCGGCACGGCGAACGCGATCTACCAGAACTTGGATTATATGGAGAGCTTCAATCCGGAGTATGTGCTGATTCTGTCGGGCGACCATATCTACAAGATGGACTACGAAGTGATGCTGGACTTCCACAAGCAGAACGGGGCGGAGGTGACGATAGCGGTCATGCCCGTGCCGATGGAGGAAGCGAAGCGGTTCGGCATCATGATCACGGATCAGGACCACAAGATCGTTGACTTTGAGGAAAAGCCCGAGAATCCCAGAAGCAATCTGGCGTCGATGGGTATTTACATTTTCAGTTGGAAGACATTGAAGGAAGCGCTTCTTGAAAACGCTGAGCAGCCGGGACTGGACTTCGGCAAACATATTATTCCGTACTGCCACGAAAAAGGCTCACCTCTTTATGCCTATGAATTTAACGGATACTGGAAGGACGTAGGGACGCTTCATTCCTATTGGGAAGCCAATATGGAGTTAATCGACCTCGTTCCGGAATTTAACCTGTACGAAGAATACTGGAAGATCTACACCAAGAGCGAAATCCTCCCTCCTCAGTACATGGCGGCAGGCAGTGTCGTGGAAAAGAGTATTATCGGCGAGGGCTCGGAGATCTACGGCGAGGTATACAACTCCGTGATCGGCTGCGGCGTGACCATCGGCGCCGGATCGGTCGTCCGTGATTCCATTATCATGAACGAGACGAAAGTGTGCGGCGGGTGCGAGATCTACAAGGCGATTATCGCGGAGAATGTTCTGATCGAGGACGATGTGAAGCTGGGCGTCGGCGAGGAGGCTGACAACGAAACCGATCCGCATATTTACAACCACGGTATTGTAGCGGTGGGAGAAAAGAGCGTTATCCCCAAGGGCATCACCGTCGGAAAAAATTCGGTTATTTTCGGCGAGACGACCGCGGAAGATTATACAAACGGAGAACTTCCCAGCGGCAAATCTTTAATTAAGGCAGGTGATAAAAAGTGAGAGCGATTGGAATAGTCCTGGCGGGAGGTAACAATCACAGAATCAAAGAGCTGACGCAGAAACGTGCGGTCTGCGCGATGCCTATTGCGGGAAGCTACCGCAGCATTGACTTTGCACTGAGCAATATGTCCAACTCGCGTATCAATAAAGTGGCGGTGTTCACGCAGTATAATGCGGGCAGCCTGAACGAGCATTTGAGCTCGTCCAAATGGTGGGACTTCGGACGGAAACAGGGCGGCTTGTTCGTCTTTACGCCTGCCGTCACTGCGGAGAGCAGCGCATGGTACCGCGGTACGGCGGATGCCATCGCACAGAATCTGGCGTTCCTCAAAAATAGCCATGAGCCGTATGTGGTGATCTCGTCCGGCGATTGTGTATACAAGATGGACTACAACGACGTGCTGGAATACCACATTGAGAAAAAGGCGGATATCACGGTAGTGTGCAAGGATATGGCGCCGGATGTCAACGTGGACAGATTCGGTACGCTGAAGATGAACGAGGAGTGCCGGATAGAGGACTTCGAGGAGAAGCCGGTCGTTGCCAAATCCAATACGATCTCCTGCGGTATCTACGTAGTCAGAAGACGTCAGTTGATCGAGATGATCGAGAAGTGTGCGGAGGAGGACAGATACGATTTTGTCAAGGATATCCTGATCCGTTACAAGAATATGAAAAGGATCTACGGGTATAAGATCAAGGACTACTGGAGCAATATCGCAACGGTGGACGATTACTACAAGACCAATATGGATTTCCTGAAGCCCGAGATCAGAGATTATTTCTTCAAGCAGTATCCGGATATCTATTCCAAAGTGGACGACCTGCCGCCTGCCAAGTATAATACGGGCGCAAGCGTCAGCAACAGTCTGATATCCAGCGGCTGTATCGTCAACGGCAAGGTTGAGGATTCGGTGATTTTTAAGAAGACGTTTATCGGTAATAACTGTTACATTAAAAATTCCATTATCCTTAACGACGTTTATATCGGCGATAACACCCATATTGAGAACTGTATCGTTGAGAGCCGTGGAACAATCCGCACCAACTCCTATCACAAGGGTGAAAACGGGATTGAAATTGTTGTAGAGCATAATGACAGATATGTAATCTGAGATATGAGGAGGGCGGTTGCGAGTATCACTACCAGATTGAGTAAAAGACATGAGTGGTATTAACTGAATGTATATTACAAGCTACGTGGCTTGATGAGTATGACTTGTGTGGAAAAGCTTGTGAAAGCCGACAGTTTTTCTGTTCGGTATCATATGATAAGGAGGCTGAGCTTCATGAGAATTACTGATGTCCGCGTGCGCAAAATGACTCAAGACAGCAAGATGAAAGCAATCGTCTCGATTACCATTGACGATGAATTCGTGGTACATGACATTAAAGTGATTGAGGGAGAAAAGGGTCTTTTCATCGCGATGCCAAGTAAGAAAGCCAATGACGGTGAGTACCGGGATATTGCTCACCCGATCAGCTCGGAAACTCGTGACAAGATTCAAAGGATTATTCTCGAGAACTACGAGAAGGCGCTTTTGGAACCGAATGAGGAGTAACCAAAGCATGATGTGGCAAAAAAAGGACGTGAACAACGTCCTTTTTTTTGCGGGGAATGATCGGATGATAACGGATGGAGAAGATGCGGCGCTTCGGAATGAGGTTTTTATGATAAATTTTATCATACAGATTTTATAGCGGCGCTCTTGTGGAAATCAAAAAAAGTTGATAGAATAAAAAAACGGGCGGGCTCGGCGAGTGCGCCCGAAGGTGCGTGCGCGGCGATCGGCGGCCAATCATGATATGTGGAGGGAACTATGTATATCATTGTCGGTCTGGGAAACCCGGACAAAAAATATCAGAACACGAGACATAACATCGGATTTGACGTGATCGATGTGCTGGCGGACAGAAATCACATTACGGTCGGCGAAAAGAAGCACAAGGCGCTGGTCGGCAGAGGCGTGATAGGCGGGCAGAAGGCGATTCTGGTAAAGCCGCAGACTTATATGAACCTGAGTGGTGAAAGCGTCAGGGATGTCATAGACTTTTATAAGGCCGACGAGAAAAAAGAGCTGATCGTGGTCGTGGACGACGTGGATCTGGATGTGGGGCACATCAGAATCCGCACCAAAGGAAGCGCGGGCGGACACAACGGCCTGAAAAATATCATCCTCCATCTGGGGCACGACGAATTTCAAAGGGTGAGGATGGGCGTGGGGCACAAGCCGCCGGAGTACATTCTGGTGGACTATGTGCTGGGACATTTCCCGCCGGAGGAGCGCAGGATCATGGACGAGAGCGCACAGACCGCCGCGGAAGCGATCGAGATGATTCTGTCGGACGGCGTGGAGAAGGCGATGAACCAATACAATCAAAAGGTGCAGCGGACGGCAGAGTGACGGACGGAGGGCGGATGTGAAGGCTTTACTGGCTCCCTTAGAAGAACTGGGAGAATATGAAGAAATCAAAAAAATGCTTGCGCATAAGACCGTGTCGGTGGCTCTGTCGGGCTGCGTGGATTCCCAGAAGCTCCATATGATATACGGGCTGGGAGACGGTTTCCGCTATAAGATCATCGTAACGTTCAGCGATCTGCGGGCGAAAGAACTGTATGAAGACTACAAATTTTATGACAGAAATGTCATTTTATATCCGGCCAAAGACCTGATTTTTTTTCAGGCGGACATCCACGGCAACCAGCTTACGGCGGAGAGAATCCGCTGCCTGAGAAGACTGATGGAAAACAGGCCGACGACGGTCATCACTACCTATGATGCGCTGATGGCGCCGCAGACGCCTCTGGAGGCGTGGCAGCGGCACGTGGTGAAGATCGACGGGCGCACGTCTGTCGTGGAGAGCGAGCTGGCGGAGCGTCTGGTGGAGCTGGGCTATGAAAAAAACTATCAGGTCGAGGCGCCGGGACAGTTCAGCATCCGCGGCGGGATCATAGATGTTTTTGATCTGACGGAGGAGAATCCCTACCGCATCGAACTGTGGGGCGAGGATGTGGAATCGATCCGCAGCTTTGACATGATGAGCCAGCGTTCCATCGAGAAGCTGGAATCCGTCACGATCTATCCGGCCACCGAGATGATCCTGTCGGAAGACGAACTGCGGGACGGCATCCGCAGAATACAGGAGGAATGCCGCGCTCATGCGGCCAAACTCAGGCAGGATGGGAAGCCGGAGGAGGCGGGCCGCGTCGAGACGCAGGTCCGGGAGCTGGCGGAGCAGCTATTGGAGCTGGGGATGTCCCGCGGCGCCGTCAATCTGGAGAGTTATGTCAGATATTTTTATCCCGCGCTTTCTTCTTTTTTGGACTGCTTCGACAGTGGACAGAGCTGCCTCTTTGTGGAGGAACCGCTGCGGGTGAGTGAGCACGCGGCTGCGGTGGAGCTGGAGTTTCGGGAGAGCATGGCGCACCGCTTGGAAAAGGGCTACATCCTGCCGGGGCAGACGGATCTTCTGTTCGGCGCGCAGGAGACGGCGGCGCGGATCGCGCGCGGCAGGGTTGTCTTTCTGTCGATGATGGACGGCAAAAATCCGCTGGCCAAGCCCGACCGCAAATTTGATATCCAGACCAGAAGCCTGACGTCGTACAATAACAGTTTCGATGCGCTGGTCAAGGATCTGGCCGGATATCGAAAGCGGGGCTACCGCGTTCTGCTTCTGTCCGGCTCACGGACGAGGGCCAAGCGTCTGGCGCAGGATCTGCAGGAGCAGGGACTCACCGCGTTCTACACGGAGGACCCGATGCGCGAGGTGCAGCCCGGAGAAGTGATGACATATTACGGCAGGGTGCTGCGGGGCTTTGAGTATCCGCTGTTAAAGTTTATCGTCCTGTCGGAAAGCGATATTTTCGGGGCGGAAAAAAAGAAAAAGAAGAAGAAAAAACTGTATCAGGGCCAGAAAATCAACGACTTTAACGAGCTGAAAGTCGGCGACTATGTCGTGCACGAGAGCCACGGTCTGGGCATTTATCAGGGGATAGAGAAGGTCGAAGTAGACAAGATCGTCAAAGATTACATGAAGATTTCCTACCGGGACGGCGGGATTCTGTACGTGCTCGCCACGGGGCTGGACGTGATACAGAAATATGCGTCGGCGGATTCGGGCAGCAGGCCCAAGCTGAACAAGCTGGGGACGCAGGAGTGGAACAAGACCAAGGCTAAGGTGCGCACCGCGGTGGACGAGGTGGCGCAGGATCTCGTGGAGCTCTATGCCGTCCGGCAGCAGAGCCAAGGCTACCGCTACGGCGCGGACACGGTATGGCAGCGGGAGTTCGAGGAGATGTTTCCCTTTGAGGAGACAGAGGATCAGATCAACGCCATCGCCGCGGTCAAGGCCGATATGGAGAGCGGCAGAATTATGGACAGACTGATCTGCGGCGACGTGGGGTACGGCAAGACGGAAGTGGCCCTGCGCGCGGCGTTCAAGGCGGTGCAGGAGGGCAAGCAGGTGGCCTATCTGGTGCCCACCACGATTCTGGCGCAGCAGCACTACAATACCTTTGTGCAGCGGATGAAGGATTTCCCGGTGCGCATCGACCTTTTATCCCGGTTTCGGACGACGGCGGAGCAGAAAAAGACGGTGGCGGATTTGCGCAAGGGCATGGTGGATATCGTGATCGGAACGCACCGCATTCTGTCCGACGACGTTCGGTTTAAAGAACTGGGCCTTCTGGTGATCGACGAGGAGCAGCGTTTCGGCGTGGCGCACAAGGAAAAGATCAAGAAGCTGAAAGAGACCGTGGATGTGCTGACGCTGACCGCTACGCCGATTCCCCGGACGCTGCACATGAGTCTGGTGGGAATACGCGATATGAGCGTGCTGGAGGAGGCGCCCGGCGACAGGCAGCCGATCCAGACGTTTGTGTGCGAATACAACGAGGAGCTGGTCAGGGAGGCGATCGTCCGGGAGCTGGCCAGAAAAGGACAGGTATACTACGTCTATAACAGAGTCAATAACATAGCGGATGTGGCCGCCGCGCTGGGGAAGCTGGTGCCGGAGGCCAATGTAGCCTTTGCCCACGGCCAGATGAAAGAAAGCGAGCTGGAGCGGATCATGTACGACTTTATCGACGGAGAGATCGACGTGCTCGTTTCCACGACCATCATCGAGACGGGACTGGATATTTCCAACGTAAACACGATGATTATCCACGATTCCGACCAGATGGGACTGGCCCAGCTCTACCAGCTGCGGGGGCGGGTAGGGCGTTCCAACCGCACCGCCTACGCTTTCCTGATGTATAAGAGAGACAAGATGCTGCGGGAAGTGGCGGAGAAGCGTCTGGAGGCGATCCGGGAATTTACGGATCTGGGAAGCGGCTTCAAGATCGCCATGCGGGATCTGGAGATCCGGGGCGCCGGCAATCTGCTGGGCGCAAAGCAGCACGGACATATGCAGGCGGTGGGGTACGACCTGTACTGCAAGATGCTCAACGAGGCCGTCAAAAACATTAAGGGAACCGCGGCGGCGGAGGATTTCAACACCGCCGTCGATCTGGAGGCGGACGCCTATATTCCGCCGTCCTACATCGTGAACGAAGTGCAGAAGCTGGACATCTACAAGCGGATCGCCGGCATAGAAAACGACAGGGAATGCGAGGATATGCGGGAGGAACTGACAGACCGCTTCGGCGGAATCCCGAAATCCGCGGAAAATCTCCTGCGGATAGCGCTGATACGCTCCCACGCCCACGGACTCCATATATCGGAAGTAAAGGGCAAAGATGCGCTCATTCAGTTCGTGATGCGCACGGATGCGCCGATCCGGGTGGAAAACATACCCGTCCTGCTGCAGCGGTATAGCGGGAAACTGTCTTTTGACCCCAAGGGAACGCCCACGTTCCGGCTGCGGTATAAGAAATGCGGCGTGGTGGAGAAGGACGAGGAAACGCTGCTGGCGCTGACGGAGACGGCGCTGCGGGACATGGAAGAACTGCTGCTGGAAAAAGAAATCGTGTGATTGTTATAGTAAGAAATGAGGAGAACAATGATATATCTGGATCATGCGGCCACAACCCGGACGGCGCCCGAAGCCGTGGAAGCGATGCTGCCCTATCTGACAGACTATTATGGCAACGCGGGCGGCATTTACACGCTGGCAAACGACAGCAGAAAGGCGGTCAGCCGTGCCAGACAGACGATTGCGGAGACGCTGGGCGCAGAGCCTAACGAAATCTATTTTACGGCGGGCGGAACGGAATCCGACAACTGGGCTGTCATAGCGGCGTATGAGGCGTGCCGCCACAAAGGAAACCATATCATCACGTCCAAGATCGAGCACCACGCGGTTCTCCGCGCCTGCGAATATCTGGAAAAGCGGGGCGCGGAGGTCACGTATCTGGATGTGGACGAAAACGGGATTGTGGACCCGGAACGGCTCGACAGGGCGATACGGCCCGATACCGTGCTGATCTCCGTCATGTATGCCAACAACGAGATCGGAACAATTCAGCCGGTGCGGGAGATCGGAGAGATAGCCGCCGCCCGGGGAATCCTTTTCCATACGGATGCGGTGCAGGCCTACGGACAGATGCCTATCCGCGTGGGAGAAGACCACATCGATCTGCTTTCCGCCAGCGCCCATAAATTTAACGGGCCGAAAGGAATCGGGTTTCTGTATATCAGCCGGAACGCGAAGATCGGCTCTTTCCTGCACGGCGGGCAGCAGGAGAGGGGCAGGAGGGCCGGCACGGAGAACGTTCCCGCCATCGTGGGGATGGAGGCGGCTGCACAGCGGGCCTGCCGTATAATGGAGCAGAAGACCGCCAAGGAAATACAACTGCGGGATTATCTGATCGGGCGCATCCTGCGGGAAATCCCCGGCAGCAGGCTGAACGGCCACCCCACGCAGCGGCTGGCGGGAAACATCAATATCAGCTTTCCGTCGGTGGAGGGGGAGTCCGTGCTGATTATGCTGGATATGCGGGGAATCTGCGCGTCCGGCGGCTCGGCCTGCACTACGGGCGCCGTGGGGCCCTCCCACGTGCTCCGGGCCATCGGCCTTCCGGAGGAGCTGGCCAAGGGCGCCGTCCGTCTGACGCTGGGCGAGGAGAATACGATGGAAGAAATGGATGCCGTGGCGGATGCGCTGGCGGAGATCGTGGACAGAATCCGCACGCTGCGGTTGTAAGGGGGGGGGAATATATGCCGCTTTTCATAAGCGTAAAGGTTGAGGTATAAATATTGTTGCCGCCTGCTATCATATCCTCCTTGCGATAAGCGATAAACTAAAACATTCAACGATAACAATACAAAGCAAAATCCATATACTCACAGGCCACATACCGATCAATGCGGCAGTCAACAACATGATAAGCGGCACAATATATTTGCGGGGATGGTGCCATAGATCCCCTTCTATTTTCCAGTTGCGGATAGGATGAAGCCACTCCAATAGGACAGATAAAATAGCACTTTGCATGGCAATTAACAACGCAACAATAATTTCCACTCCACCTACGCCGCCATTCTGAATTTGCCAGCCAACCAAATACACGCTGCTTAAAACCGCGTTTACGAAAAAGATGAAAATGCAGTAGCGGCTGCAAAAGCGGCTTGCCTGTCCGGGCAGTACCCGCATAGCCTGTTCCAAGTTAGGATCACAGGACATCAGTATGCAGATCGGGGTATTCAGACATAGAATGGCGAACCCAAGCGGCATAACATACAATCCCTCGAATTGTCCCAATATTAAGGGCAAAAATGCGGCTATCAAACATAAGCCCGCCGTATTCAAAAGATAATTCTTATTTGTTATCAAATAGCGCAGAAGATACAGAAATATGCTCCCCGTTCCTTTGGTGTGCTTGATTAGTTGTCTTGCAGATGCCGGACGGTAAAATACGTAAGCGTCCTCTGTCAGCAGACGAAGAACGGAAAGGCACAGGCTTGTAAGTATGATCAAAGCAAAGAAAACAAGATCCTGCACATAAAATATGGATAACAGTATAGCCGCACACCATAGAAAAACAATGGGCAGCAGTTTTCTTTTCTTTGTCATGGTGTACCACGCGGCGGCTATGAAACAACCATTACACGCGCAGAGCAGCGACACGGCTATCTGTACTGCGCTCCACTCATGGACTGTAAAAAATATAGTCAATACAAGAAATGTCTTTGTAATCAACGTATAGCCGGTAAATGTCAACACAATCGAAATGGTCATTTTCCTGTTTCCAAACGGCAGCATAAAAAGCCCAATCATACGTTCAGCATTTCCAGAAGAATTAAGAACCTGCCACATGATACCCGCCGAAAAAGCCGTTGCTGTCAGAAAGAAAATAGACGGTGCGATCTCTATTTCGATTTCTGATGTACGAATGGCAAGAAACGCAATAAGGCAAGCGCTCAGGCTCTTTGCGATACGCTCATACTTTGCGCCCAAGAGCTGCTTTATGAGGGCTTTCAAGATGTTCATTCTCTCAACACCTCCCGAATTTTGGCAGTTTCAATTTCCTGTCCTGTAAAACTTCTTTTGATCCGCCCCTGTTCCAGAATCAACACCCGATCAGACGTAAGGCAGATGCTTTCAAGGATATGAGACGAAAAAAGGATTGTGCCATGCTGCCGGTAGTTGTTGATCTGCCGGTACAGGTATTCGGTACTTTGATAATCCAGTCCGTTCACAGGCTCGTCCAGCATGAGCAGCTTCGGTTTCAAGGCAAACGCTGTAATCAGATAAGCCTTTTTCAAATTGCCCGTTGACAGTTCTTTCAGTAAAATGTCAGTGTATTCTTCAAAGTGGAAGCCCTGCACCAGCTCGTCGATGTCGCACAATTTCTTTTCATAGGACGCCTCCACATAAGAAGCATACTCACGGAATGTAAAAAATTGAAACGAATGATCTTCGGCAAAAACCGTATAGCGGTCTTTCTTAAAGGCCATATCCCGGAATTGAAAAGGCTTATCCTGCCATAGCGCGGTTTCGATCTGAAAACTGTCAAGCAGCCCGGAAAGTGTTTTGATAAACGTGGTTTTTCCTGCTCCGTTCAGACCGATCAGCCCGACAACCTCATTTGCTCCCAGCTCCATAGAGAAATTGTCAAGGACAGGCTTGCCCCGCGTGTACCATACACTTAGTTTGTTGAGAACAAGAAATGCCTTATTATTCATCTCGTTACCCCCGACTGTCTTTGTCCTTTTTCTCCTTTTTCCAAATCGAATAGGCAGACCACAGGAAAACTATGCCCAATACGGCATACAGAGCGGCAAAGGGTATATTTGCTTTCATGGCGCTGATAGTCGCAGCCGCCAGCCAGACAATCCCCAAAATCAATCGAAAATAAAAGTGACGCATAAAATAACCTCCATTTCATTTTTGGTGTAAGTTTTGGTTACAGACATAGCATAACTGTAAAATAGTGTTCATGCCGTTTTGTCCATGAACGGTTGATTTTTGTCCATAAAAAAACAGACCACCAACATGAGCTGTCTGCTTTTCCGATAGATTTCTTATGCTTTTACTGCTTCAAAAGATAATGTGACAACAACGCAAAATGTGTGATCGCGATATTCTGTTTCTATTGTCCCATCGTAGTATTCCGCAGCGGTACGGACATTTTTTAATCCCCACCCATGCAGGGTTTTATCTGTTTTGAAAGTCTGCAAATCTCCATCAGTCACGGCAGGCTGGGCACTGCACCCATTTTCCACCTTGATAATGAGCATATCATTGATACGGCGGATTGTCAGATTGATAAAACGCAGACTGTCCTCCGCGCTGCCTGCCGCTTCAAGGGAGTTGTCCAGCAGATTTCCTAAAATCACAACTAAGTCAACGCTTCTTATATTGGTATGACGGGGAAATTCAATATCTGTTTTTACCCGAATGTTTTGTGAAATGGCAAGGGCGATTTTGCTATTAATCAGATAGTCGATTGCTTCTTCGCCTATCCATACTGTCTGTGAAATATTCTGCATAGGGGTACGCAGGTTTTCAAGATATTCCTGTGCTTCTTCGGCGTTGTTTTTTGACAGATAGCGATATAGCGCTTCCACATGGTTATGAAAATCGTGAAACAGTTTTGCGTTAGCAGCATAGGTATTTTTTAAATTCCGATAGTCGCGCTCCATCAGCGTATTTTTATCTTTTTCAAGTTGTGCGATTGCTTTCTCCATTTCATATTGACGGTTAAGGTTGAAAAACAAAACTGCTACAAGGATCAGCAAGGCGAAAATAATCCAAACAGTCAGTTGATCATCACTGATGGTTATGGTCTTTTGCCCGGACAAGAGGACTACCCCTAAAAAACCGGCTAATGCAGCTCCGGCTATAATCTGTGATGATTGCTTTTTATTTCTTTTAGATGTCCTTTTAATCTGAAACGCCATACCAAGCATAAGTAACCGGACAATCCAAACGGCAGCCATATATCCAAAAGATTTTGTATTGAGAAAGCTGTCTGAATGAAATGCAACGCCAAGTCCGGCAGACAGAATAAAGTCCCAAAGGGCAACGGTTATCTCGTAAAAAAAAGTAAGGAACAGGCTCATTCTTAGGTTTGCGGCGAACAGGCAATATAAAATTACGGTTAAAATAATCGTTTCAGCCCCTGCAATATAGATTTGCTGGATAGGAAAACCAGAAAGCACTGTTATACATACCGATACACACGCAGAAAAGGCGGCAGCCTTTTTCATATTCCCAGATAAATCCAAGAGCGTTATAGCAAAATACATACCGAAAAATATCCGCAGCCCATTTGTCAAAAAGAATGAAAGTATCTGATACCAAGTCATCAAATATGCGCTCCCCAAAACCTATTGATCTGTTGCTTTACCTCCTGCAGGTGGGAACGGCTGATAGGCAGCTTTTCGCCATTTTTGAGATACGCCATACCGTTACTGATCTTCATGATATGAATGATATTCACGATACAGCCCCGGTCAATGAAGATAAACTCCGGCGTGTCCAATTCCTCAAAAATCTGCTGCAGGCTTTTTCTCACCTTCGATATTCCCATGTTGGAAACAATCGCCACATTTTTGCCGCCGTCACGCCGGATATAGAAAATGTCTTTGCAGGGTATTTTTTCCATGCGCCCGGCGGCTTGAATGATATACTCTTTCCCTGCTTCCAGCTCAATCAGCTTTGCCGCGTCCGTTATGGCGGCTGCCAAACGATTCGTAAGATTGCTTTTTGGTACATAGCGGAAGATAGACAATTCAAAAGCGTCAATCGCATACTCAATATGCGACGTGATAAAAATAATCTTTACATTCGGCAAATACAGCTTAATTTTTTCGGAAAGCTCCATGCCGGTTATGCCGGGCATTTCTATATCAAGCAGAATGAGATCAAAGAAAAAATGATCGTCTGTAATATCATACAGAAGATGGCTGCTCTGCGTGTAGGTTATGATTTCATAACCGATACCGCAGGACTTAAGACTGCTTTTTACAATGTCCTCATGTTGTGTGACAACTTCGTTTTCGTCATCACAGATTGCTATTCGTACCATTATAATTTCACCTTACATACCGTTTGTTTCAGTTCTTTCAACTTACTTTTTTACATCAATTTTTATCATGCTTTTTCTTGGAATGTTAGATACAAATACCTTTCACTCCACAAATTTTTTCACTGCTTATAACCTTTACAGTACTTTCCAATACCCTGTCTTCTTTGCCCCTACTCTCTCAATATAACCGTTTTCTTTTAAAAACGATATGTTCTTCTCCACCGCCGTTTCACTCACGCCCAGTATGACATGAAGCTCCGCAGTTGTAATGTTCGGATTGTTCCTCATTTCCAAAATAATTTTTTGCCTTCGTGAATTTAAAGCCTTTTTATTTCCAACCTTTTTCCCAACTTTATTCCCAACCTTATTTATTCTTTCAAACGGAATTGTTACAACGATGGAATTTTCTCTGAAGGAAAAAGCCTCTTTCCCATACATTTCTGTGATCTTGGGCACTCCCCGTCCGGACTTCTCGCTGATATGCAGTTGGAGAAAAATTTCAGACAGTTTTTCATTGACGGGAACAGATTCTCCCAGAAAAAACCCCTCCATCGTCTGTGCCGGTGCAAGTGTTCCTCTTGACAGGATCTCTATCCTATCGGAGAAAACCGAAATCATCGGTTCGTTTCCTTCCACCCATTTATTATGCAGAACGGCATTAATGACAGCCTCCCGAAATGCCTTATTATCAAATAAAGGAATCTCTTTTCTCTCAACGACTCTGTCCGTTTCATCCGTTTGAATGAGGTTCAACACATCTCCATAACGCAGCAGTTCGTCCAAACTGTATAGTAAACAGTCATTTCCAAATTCGCGAACCGAAAAAAGATTTGAGCCTTTTGTTTTTCCGTCAAAAATAGACACTCGAAGCGGAAAATGGGAGTTGTCCGACAATAACTGTGCCAGGAGATTAAACTCGCCTTCTTCCGTTTTCAAGCACAGATTTCTGATAAATGTTTTTTGATTTAAAACAATCCCCTTTGAGCCGTAA
This sequence comes from uncultured Lachnospiraceae bacterium, assembly GCA_947630025.1. Classification (GTDB taxonomy): domain Bacteria; phylum Bacillota; class Clostridia; order Lachnospirales; family Lachnospiraceae; genus UBA3282. The sequence continues at coordinate 12,940 of CANRFZ010000003.1, read as the reverse complement.
TATCCAAACAATTTTTGAAACGTAAGGTCCTGATATTTGGCCGGAACTGTTTCAATCGTTTCCGTTCTTCCGTCAAGTATTTTGAAAAGTTCAATTTCCCGCTTTGGATAATCTTTCATGTTACATTTGGAAGATCCTATTCTCAAAAACCTCTTTTCTTTAAACGCCGTTGGAATTTCTGTTGCCGCTGGAATAACCAGAACAACAACTCTCTTTCCATCAATTTCTGTTTCCTCAAAACTGAAATTGATGCTTGGCGATAGATTTCTTGCCAGATAATTTTGATACGGTTCTTTATTATATTCACGATATTGATTGAAAGTAGTTCCTACAACTTCATGAGTTGTATTATCTATTCCCCAGATGAAATAAGCATATTTTTTATAGTGAAAGGCAGCCGCATTCGACAGTGCGGATACATATTCTCCCAATGTCTCCGGTTGAAACCAGTTTTCCTTAAATTCAAACCATTCCTGCTCATCATTGAAAGCACATAAATCTAAAACGATCTGTTTGACCTCCATTAGTATGCTCCTTTACCCAACTTTTATTCCCAACCATGTCTATTATAACACGTTGGGAATAAAATTGGGAATAAATCATAAAATAATTCCTGAAAAAAATAATGCCATATCAAAGCTCTTTCCCGAAACATACTTCAAATAAATCTTTACTTTTTGTTATGAAGATGCTATTATCATACAGCACTATATATATAAAGTACTATGCACATGAACTAGGAGGACAAGAAATGCTATCAAAACCAGCTATGTTGCTTTTGGGAATTATTTATGAAAAACCACTTAATGCATATGAAATAACAAAACTGTTAGCTTATATGAATATTAAGTGGTGGTTCAATGTTGCGGACTCAACGGTTTATGCAACATTGAAAAATTTAGAAAAAAGAGGGTTAATCAAAGGAACAACAGAAAGAATAGGCAATATGCCGGATAGGACAATATATTCTTTGACCGAAAAAGGGAGAGATGAACTAAAAGAAAGCATTAAAGAATCTATTCTACAATTTAATTATGATACCAATATTTTTACAATAGCAGCTTTTAACATGGATATTTTAGAAACAGAAACACAGAAAGACTTATTAGAGAAAAGACTGAACATCTTACAATCTTATCTTGCAGGAATTAGTGAACAAAACAATGAAACATGGAAACGGGAAGTGCCTGATTTTCATGTGGCGAATTTAGAGCGAATGATTGATATAGTTCAAGCGGAAATATCCGGAACCAAAAGATTATTGTCTGTTATCGAGAAGGAAAAAAATAATGAAAAATAAATGGCTGCATTTTTGCATTGATAAAGAAAATGTATTTGGATTGGTTTGTGGTCTTATTATGATTTTGCTGAGTATAGCTATGGTGCTATTTCATAACGAAGTAGTCAATATTATATTGAGAGATATACTCATGATTTTATTTTTAGGTTTTCTTACACCTATCTATTATATTTTAATCACAAAAAAGAAAAACCTATCGGTTTTGGGAATACATAAAAAAGGTTGGCTGCCAGTTTAATAATTAATGTGGTTGCGGGTATTTCTTTATTGGCTATGTTTATCGGCAAAAATACAGAAGATATAAGTTTTAATATAAATTCATTTTATGCAATTACATATATTTTAGCTGCAGGAATATTTGAAATGATTTTCATATATGGATTCTTACGTTATGAATTTGAGAGGGCATTTGGAATATGCCCTGCTATTCTTATGACTGCCATTTTTTACAGTTTACATCATGCAGGTTTTCAACCAGAGTTTACAAAGTTGTTTTTTGTTGGAATTATGTATGTTACAGTATTTTATTTTACACGCAATATATTCTCAATATTTCCATTTTTTTGGGGTGTTGGCGCTGTTTGGGACGTTTTAGTAATTTCAGATGCAGGCAATCGGATAAAGAATGAAACATCGTTTATTATTGCAATATTAATGTTTATTGCCATGATGGGTATAAGCATATTTATTCATTGTAAAATCAAAAGTAAGAAATGATTTACAATGGGATATTGGAAGTCATAAGCAACAGCAAAAGCCTTCAATGGTGCAATACATTCCAAGATACAAAAATCCAAGTCGGGGAATGGAAGATTGATTTCGCACAAAGGAGTGTTTCGGTAAATGATATTGAGGTCGGCTTAACCAATACAGAGTTTGAAATTAGTATAAAAGTTTTTTATCATTTGCGCACAGAGTCCGAAATATAGGACTCTGTTTTTTGTATCCTTATATCAGAACAAAAGTTCGGGAACGAAACGGAAAAGGAGATAAGGATATGAAAGGTTATGCGGTAGAAAGCGGTTATATGGGATATGTGAACGGCGTTTATATGCTTTTTGCGAGTGAAACTGACTATGTCGATTACATGGAAAAGTGAGTCGGAGAGGCGTGTCGGCGCGGACGGAAGGAAGACGCTGCCGGCACTGCCGCATTTCCCATAAGAAAAATCGCGTTGCGTCTTGCGGTCGGCACCTGTTTTACAGTAAAATATATAAAGTGTGATATAATATATAATGTACCAAGTACATACGGTGTGTACTGTGCGAGAGGCGATGTATCTCCGGCGTATGCGTATCGGAGGAAAAGGGGCAGACTATGAAAAAGAGACTGATTTTGATGGGTTTACTGGCAGTGATGGCGGCGGCAGCCGTGGGCTGCGGCGCGGCTTCTGCGGATGATGAGAGCGTGGAAACGGATACGGAAGCGGTATCTGATGAGGAGACCGCAGAGGATGACCGTAAGGAAGAAGACGAGAAAAAGGCCAAAAAAGAAGACGAAAAAGAAACGGATGCGGACGAGACGGGCGATGCGTCGGGAGACGAGGCCGGGCAGTCCGCGGCGCAGGAGGATTCTGCCCGGACAGAGGAGACGCAGGACGGAGACGCCGCAGCGCAGGCGGAACTGTCAGAGCTCGGCATGGAAAAGAAGGGCGTGGATGCGGGAGTCGATTCTTCCGCGGTAGAATTTGTGGAAGGGATGAAGATCGGCTGGAATCTTGGGAATACTTTTGATGCAAACACCGATACGAACATGGCGGACGATCTCTCCTACGAATCCTACTGGTGCGGCATCACCACCACAAAGGAGATGATAGACGCGGTCAAGGCGGCGGGATTTGAGACGATCCGCATTCCTGTGGCGTGGCACAACCACGTGTCGGGCGACGGCAGCTACACGATCAGCGAGGCGTGGCTGAACCGTGTGCAGGAAGTGGTGGATTATGCGATAGACAACGATATGTATGTGATTATCAATATCCATCATGACAATTCCACCAGTTATATGTATCCGGCCAAAGAGTATCTGGAACAGTCCAAAGCCTATGTGAAGGCGGTCTGGTCTCAGGTGGCGCCCCGGTTTGCCGATTATGACGAGCATCTGATCATGGAAGGGCTGAACGAGCCGCGTCTGGTGGGAACGGGCAACGAGTGGTGGCTGGATCCCTACAACCAGACCTGTATTGAGGCCGTAGAGTGCATCAATGAATTAAACCAGTTGTTTGTAGATACGGTTCGCGCCGCCGGCGGCAATAATACGGGGCGGTATCTGATGGTGCCGGGATACGCCGCCTCTCTGGACGGGGCCACCAATGAGCATTTTGTACTGCCCAAAGATCCGGTGGACGGCCAGAACAAAATACTGCTGGAGGTTCATGCGTACACGCCCTATGCGTTTGCCCTGCAGGGGGAAAACGAGGGCGGCAGCACCGATAGCTGGAGCATGGACAATAGCGCCAGTACGAAAGACATCGATGATCTGATGGACACGCTGTATGAGAAATATGTGCGCCACGGCGTCGGCGTCGTCATCGATGAGTTTGGGGCCAGAGATAAAAACGGCAATCTGCAGGACAGAGTGGACTTTGCGACTTACTATATCGCGGCGGCAAGGGCGCGGAGCATTACCTGCTGCTGGTGGGATAACCACTGTTTTGAAGGCAGCGGGGAGCGGTTTGGCATTTTTGACAGGCGGAACTGCCGGTTCGTCTATCCCGAGATCGTGGAGGGTCTGATGAAGTACTGCGGATAACGGCGAAGCGCCATGAGAGCATTTTTTGCACAGTAACAGGCAGAAACATAATTGTCTGTGTGCGGGCATAGTTATATGATAGTAATCGGCTGGCTGACCGGACGGATGGAGCGAATGTGGTTAAAAAGATTGACTCGATTGCGGTAAACTATATAGATGAAGGCGACGGAGATATTATTCTGCTGCTGCACGGCTGGGGCGCCAATGTGACTCTGTATGGAAGCATCATTCAGACTTTGGCGCAGACGCACAGGGTAATCGCACCGGATCTGCCGGGCTTCGGCAGGACGCCGGAGCCTCCGGAACCGTGGAGCGTGGACGACTATGCGGATTTTGTGCTAAAATTTATCGCTACCTTTGCATTGACGCGGTTCAGTATCGTGGTACATTCCTTTGGCGGCAGGGTGTTCTTTAAGCTGAATGCCAGAGAAAATCTTCCTTTTACGATTGAGAAGGCCGTGCTGATCGACAGTGCGGGGATTCTGCCGAAAAAGAGCGTAAAGCAGAAAATAAGCCTGCGGATGTATAAGGCGGCCCGTGCGGTCATGAGTACCCGGATTCTCCGGTTCCTCTATCCCGACGCGGTGGACGACATGAGACGGAAGCGCGGTTCCGCCGATTATAACAACGCGACGCCGATTATGCGGGCGACGCTGGTGAAGGTGGTCAACGAGGATCTGGAACCGCTGATTCATCTGGTGAAGTGCCCTGCGCTTCTGATCTGGGGAGACCGGGACACGGCCACGCCGCTTGCGGACGCCAGACGGATGGAAGAACTGATCGATGATGCGGGGCTGGTGATGTGCGAAGGCGCGGGGCATTTCTGTTTCGCGGAGCAGCCGGACCGGGTGAATGCCGCGCTGACGGCATTTATGCAGACGCCGCGCAGTTAGGAATGGTGGACGCATATGAATTTGGATATTTTTTCTTATCATCTGTTCGTGACAGTCATATGGTTTGTCCTGTATGTGCCGGGCTTTCTCCGCTATGAGCGCTATATCATGCATATGTTTCAGCAAAATTCCTACAAACCGAGGGAATATGCGGAGTGGATGAGGTCGCACGGTAATGTGGGAAGACTGCTGGGCAAGAGCCTGTACGCCCTGGTCGGTATCGTACCTGTCGCGGTGGGCGGCGCGGGGTGCATGACGGCGGCGTGCATACTCAATATATTGACCATATGGGTGAACAAGGCGCGTCCGGCGAAAAAGCCGCTTGTGTATACGAACCGGGTGAAGCGGATGTTCGTAACGACGGCGCTGCTCTATCTGATCGGCTTACTGCTCTCCCTGCCGGCGGGCGCTTACAGGGTTCGTGTCTGCGCCGTCATCCTGTCGGTGTTGTTTGTGCTGAATCCGTTTCTGGTTCTTCTGGCGAACCTGATAAACAGGCCGGTGGAAAAGGCGGTTGACAGATATTATATCAACGACGCCGCGCGGATTCTGCGGGAGATGCCCGATTTGAAAATTATCGGCGTAACGGGCAGCTATGGAAAGACCAGCGTGAAATATTTCCTGAGTACGCTGCTATCGGCGCAGTTCAATGTGCTGCACACGCCGGGCAATTACAATACGACGCTGGGCGTCGTCAGGACGATCCGCGAGCAGATGAAGCCGTTTCATGAAGTGTTTGTCTGCGAGATGGGCGCGCGGGAAGTGGGAGACATCCGGGAAATCTGCGAGCTGGTGCATCCCGGCTATGGAATCATCACATCCATCGGGCCCCAGCATCTGCAGAGTTTTCATACCATCGACCGTATCATCGAGACGAAGTTTGAACTGGCGGACGCGGTGCCGGAGGACGGCATCATATTCCTGAATTATGATAATGATTATATCCGCCGCCATCCCACCGATAAGAAGGTGGTCAGTTACGGAACGTCCGGCGATGATATCACTTATAAGGCGTATGACATCGCGGTGTCCGCGGAGGGTTCTTCTTTTAAGATGCGGGATACGGAGGACCGTGTATATGAATTTCATACGCGGCTGGTGGGAAATCACAACGTACAGAATATTGCCGGCGCCGTTGCGGTGGCCAATACGCTGGGAATCCCGATGGAGAAACTGCGGTATCCCGTCAAGCAGTTGGAGAGCGTACCGCACAGGCTGCAGCTTATTCGGCAGGGCGGCAGAATCATACTGGACGACAGTTACAACTCCAACAAGAGCGGATTTAAAGCCGCCCTCGATACGCTGGCCATGTTCCGGGAGCTGCGCATCCTGATGACGCCCGGCATGGTGGAGCTGGGAGACGCGCAGTATCGGGAGAACAAAGAGGTCGGCGTCTACGCGGCGGACAAATGCGATTATGCCGTGCTGGTCGGCAGGGAACAGACCGAGCCGATTCAGGACGGTCTGAAAGAAGCCGGATTCGCCGCCAGCCGGATGATCGTCGTCGATACCTTGCAGGAGGCTTTTCAGATGGTACAGGCGATTCCGGACGAGAAGCAGAAGGTCATCCTGATCGAAAACGATCTGCCGGACAATTATGCGTAGGCGAACGGCTCAGGGCAGCGTGTCTGCCGGCGGAAATAAAATAGAACGAATGGAGAGACAGAATGAAAATTCGGGTAGGAGTGTTTTTTGGCGGTAAAAGCGTGGAGCATGAGGTGTCGGTTATCTCCGGACTGCAGGCGTATCGCGCTTTTGACAGGGAGAAGTATGAACTGGTTCCCATCTATATCACGAAGGACAATGAATTTTATACCGGGGAGGCGGTCGCGGATATTGCAAACTACAGGAACATTCCGGAACTGCTGAAGAAAAGTACGAGAGTGTTTTTGATGTGCGGGCAGGGCTGCGTGCAGTTGATCCAGTATCCGCCTAAGAAGCTGGGCAGTTCCGTGGCGGCGCAGATCGATGTGGCGTTTCCGGTGGTGCACGGCGCCAATGTGGAGGACGGTTCCCTGCAGGGCTTCCTGCGGCACTACAATATCCCGCTGGCGGGCTGCGACGTAGCGGCGTCTGCCGTGACGATGGACAAATATGTGATGAAGGCCGTGCTGAAAGATAACGAGATTCCCGTTTTGGACTGCATCATTATGACCGTGAAGGACTATGAAAAAGACGAAAACGCCACCCTCGACAAAGTGGAAGGCAGAATTGCCTACCCGGTAATCGTGAAACCGGTGAATCTGGGCTCCAGCGTCGGCATTAAAGTGGCCAAAGACCGCGACGGCCTGCGGGAAGCGCTGGAGTATGCCTTTACTTTCGGGCCGCGGGTGCTGATCGAGCGTGCGATCATGAACCTTAGAGAAATCAACTGCGCGGTGCTGGGCGATTACGAGGAGGCGGCTGCGTCGGAATGTGAGGAACCCATTTCCAGCGACGGCATCCTCAGCTATGAGGACAAATATGTGGCGGGCGGCAAAGGCGCGTCGGAAGGGATGCGCACCGCCAAAAGGGTGCTTCCCGCCGAGCTGACGCCGGAAAAGCGGGAGGAGATCCGCCGGATGGCGGTCAAGACATTCCGGGTGCTGAACTGCAGCGGCGTGTCGCGGATCGATTTTATGATCGATCAGGATACCGATCAGGTGTATGTCAATGAGATCAATCCGATTCCCGGTTCTCTGGCATTCTATCTCTGGGAAGCGCTGGGCAAGCCCTATGCCGAGCTTTTGGACGATATGGTGAAGCTGGCGCTCAAACGCGAGCGCGAAGAAAAGAGCATGATGACGTCGTTCGACAGCAATATTCTGCAGAATGCGAATCTGTCCGGGGCAAAAGGAAGCAAAGGGGCCAAGGGGCAGTGATTTCTTTGCTTTGCTCCCTCTGCCTTGCAAATTTAGAAATAAATATTGTCAAAAAATTCTTCCAGATAGACCGGCTCGTCATTCTTGAAAAGGGCAAACCGCTGCGGAAAGTTGGATGTGGTATCGTCAACATCAGGAAGAATCTGCAGGCTATAATCGCGAAGCCCCGGTTTGGAACGCATGATGGAAGCAAAAGTATCCAGAATTTCCATGACGGAGAGCGAGTCTATGGAGCCGTCGCCGTGCTTTGCTTTGATCAGCTTCTCAAAGGCGTCACGCGCCAGATCCAGTCCGGGCAGAAATCTGCCGGTCTCATAATTCTGCTTGGAGACTTTTTCCATCTTCTTATTAAAGGCCGCGCCGTCTTCGATACGCATCTCCTTGTGTTCGCAGGTGCCGAAGTCCAAGCGGTACAGGATGCCGCCCTCCGCGTAGAAGAAATAATTGTCATTTAAGCCGATGGGCGCTAGCCCGTCGATGCGGCTGCCGGGCTCCTTGTAGCCGTCCGGCCAAGGAAGCTGCATCTTGTCATAGTCAACAAGCGTGCAGTAGCAGTCGAAATCTTTCGTGCCGTAATATTTATGGAAAAGATGTTCCTTTTCTTCAAAGTTGATGGAAGTATAGCGCTGCAGCTCGCCCCAGAAGGTCAGCTCGTCCATCCTGTCCGGGTTGTCCTGCAGGGAGGAGCGGTCCAGCAGGCTGATCTGTTCGCAGTAATAGTCCACCATGTTGTGCATTTTCTCATATAAGGCGTTCTTGGCCTTTGCCAGCGCGTCGGCGTAGTTCTCTTTGGATCTGTTCTTGACCGTGATTTCCGGCTGCAGTCCGGTGGTGAGCGTAATCATATCCAATCCCATAATAATCATCCTCCGTATATTATTGTGCCGTATCTTACTAAACCGTGCTGCCCTCGTGATCACTCCGTGCTCACAGAGTTACGCAGTATCTCATGGTTGCCGGGCTTGCGCCGGTGACGTAAATCATTCTGGGAGAATCCCGAAGGGATTCTCTAGAGTTAATTGCGAAGCAATTTATTCTTATTATATCATATCTCTGATGTTGAGGCAATTTCCGTGTAGAGAAATAGTAGGAAATGGTAGAAAACAACTTTTCCATTCACGGTGTCAAACTGACTATTCACGCTATCGGTATCAATATGCTTTCCAAATTTTCCGATATATCAAGCAAAGTCATAGGATATTGATAAACTATCTTGCAATAATAGGAGGATTTCAATATGAGTATAATCAACATCAATTATATGACAAGGGGTTATAGCGTTTTAGCAAAGAGCTGCGGGGCAAAACAAGGAACAGATAAAAACATAGCAGATACAATACTGGAGAAGATGAATAGTGCATTCGATGTGGAGGAAACATCAGAGACGGCTTATACCGGGAAAGTATCTACACAGGATATGACAATGGAGGAATACAAGGCATACATACATGATAAAATATCTCAACTGCCAATGAGTCCTTCTCATATGATGGATTCGATAGCTATTAATATTTCTGAAGCAGGGTTTGAAGCAATGAAGAATGATCCGGAATATGAAAAATGGGTTTTAGATTGGCTGGGAAAAGATTTTATAACAAATAATCCATGGTCTGCTATTTGTGGAGGAGGCTATACTGTTCATTATATTGGCGCTTCACCAGAGGAATATCGTGGTGAGGGCTGGTACGCTGGATATCAAAATGGAAATGGAAAGAGCCTATATAGTGGAAAATCAGAAAACAGTTTTTGGGAACGCAGAGCTGAAAATCAGAAACGGTTTGAGAAGCAGCAAAAAAAGCAGCAGGAGAAAAAACGATTGCAGGAGAAGGCTATGGAAGAAGTTGCTTATGAAAAATATATTATGCAGAAAAAACTGATAGGTCAAAGTGGGCGGATGGGATCAGGAAATATATCTGCAGACCAGACAGTTCCTATAGCATCGGCTGCAAATGCAGCGGCTTCTTATGAGGCAAGCTTCACAATTATAAATGGAACTCTTTAATATATCATTTATGCTATGCCTATACGATTCCGTCTGATTATATGTAGGAGCATAACAATGTATCGCCAAGATTATGTGTTTATCTAAATGCAGATGACCATGTTTTTGCTTGAGAAGGTGAAAGTATGATACAGATTGCTATTTGCGATGATGAAGCGAATATTCGCGCTTATCTTGTTTCCCTTGTGAAAGAACAGGATATAGAGTGTGAAATTGCAGAATATGCATCTGTGGAGAAATATCTTTCTGCGGACAGAAAGCATGAACTGATTTTTCTGGATATAGAGATGGCGGACGGATCGGCTGATGGGAGCGGCGCTATAAAGAATGGTATGTGGCTGGCGAGAGAAATCCGGCGGATGAAGAAAGCAAACCAGCCAGTCATCATTTTTGTCACCGGACACAGGGAATATGCCGCTGATGCGTTTGGTGTGGACGCTTTTCAATATCTGCTGAAGCCGATCGATACAAAGAGGTTTGCGGATGTTTTTCAGAGGGCGGCCAGACGGATTTCTAAGGAGCGGGAGCGTAAGAAGAAAAAGCTGGTCATTCAGCACGGCAGTACCGGTAAGGCAATCCCAGTCAGCCATATTTACTATGTGGAGAGCCAGAACCACAAAGCGGTCATCCATGCGGAAGAAGGAACTTTTGGATATTATGCCAAAATGGAAGAACTGGAAAAGGAATTGGCAGGAACGTTTTACCGCATCCATCGGGGATATCTGGTCAATCTGTCGTATGTGGACGGATATAACAAGCAGGAAGCGGTCATGATGAATGGGGATAAGCTGCTGATCTCAAAATATAAGTATGCCGGTTTTGTGAGAGCGTATTTGGACTACATCGCGGAGGACGGTTTATGAGCGAAGCGCAGTTTCTGGCATTTCAAAATATAACCGCCGCGGCGGAAATTTTCGTCTATGCGGGGAGTCTGGCATATTTCTTCTATCCGTTTCTGAGGCGCGGGAGAGAGCGGAAACGAAACATAGAAAAGAAGGTTCTCATAGTAGCTGCGGCATACCTTTTGCTTTCTTTTGCCGGCATGGTCTTTCCGCTGGGAAGATGGCTCTGCATGGTTTTGCTGGCGGCTATCCTGACGGCATCATCCGGATATCTGGGTATGAATCCGAAGCTATGTTTTCTGCTGCTGCTATTTTTCTTCTGTCTCCAAAATATCAGCAGACTGATGGCGGAAAGCCTGTTTCATGTTTTGGCTATGGGGTTTGTATGGAAGCAGACGCGGATGGAAATCATTTTTCGCAATACGGCGGCTGCCTACAGTATTTACATTCTTCTGACAGTGCTGATTTTTACAGCTATGCTGCGCTTTTTAAGGAGGAGATTATCGGACTGCGCTTTGGAACCGGATGTGAGGGAGGTATGTTATCTGGGCCTGATTCCCATGGCGGGACTTTTGTTTGCCAACGTGATCGGCAGATTGTTTGTTGCCGTACAGGGGAACGAAGTTTTTCAGCTCTATGTGCAGCATCCGGCTTTCCTGTGGATTGTTCCCCTGATCGCTATCCTGTTCTATGCAGGCATAATCGCTGCCGTGGCATCGTATTGCCGGATGGCGGCGCTCAGGGAGGAAAAGGAAACGTATTTTGTAAAGGAGCAGCAGCTTCGTGCGCTGCAGGAGCGCATGGAGGAAATGGATCGGTTTTATACGGGAATCCAGCGGCTGCGGCATGAAATGAAAGGCCATCTGACGAATATCAGAGGGCTTGCAGAGAGCGGAAAATATGCAGAAATGGAGCAATATATCACGAAAATGGACGCCGGAATCGATGCTTTTGCATTGACGGTCAAGACGGGAAACGCAGTTACGGATGTCATCATAAACGATAAGAAAAAGGCGGCGGAAAAGGCGGGCATCAAGTTTCAAACGGAATTTGCCTATCCGCAGTCGGGAAAATACGACGCTTACGATATCGGGATCATCCTGAACAATCTGCTTTCCAACGCGCTGGAAGCCTGCGAAAAAATCAGCGGACAGGAACGATATATTTTGTTATCCGGCAGACAAAAGCGGAAATTTTTTCTGATCGAGGTAAAAAATTCCTTTGCTGGAGAAATCGAATTTGACAGGAAAACAAATCTTCCGATTTCCACAAAGCGGCAGGACATTTCTATAGATTATGGCGCATTCCACGGCATCGGCCTGTCGAATGTGAAGCGGGAAGTAGAGAAATATATGGGGGATCTGAAAATCAGCATAAGAAAAAATGATTTTGATGTAACTGTGATGTTGCAGGAAAGGAGCACAGGAAATGAGTATCAATAATGTGGGCAGTATTTTAGCAACTGAATATCAGTATGTAAATTACAACAAGAAGACAGAAACAGGTTTTAGTCGTACAGTAGAGAAAGCGGCAGAAAACCGGCAGGCAGCAAAAAGTGGAACATCAAAATGGGCGGGAGATATGGTTGTTCCGCAGCCGCCCAATTATAGCGGTTTTATTTATGACAGCACTATATCCAATAAGTCCAAAGATGAAATGACAATGGACGAGTACAAACAGTGGTTTATGAATGAAATGTCAAAAATGCCTGTAAGTGGATGGGTTCGTTCTACCTGTGTCGGCGGGAGTCTGACGATTACGGAAGAATGTTTTGAGAGAATGAAAAGTGATTCTGAGTGGGAAAATACTGTGCTGGGAATGATACAAAAAATGTATTCCACCAATGGGATCATGGGTTCTAAAATGATAGGATTTCAAGTGATAGGCGCTTCGCCTGAAGAATGTTACGGGGAAGGCATACCTGTAAAATCACCATCTTCCAATGCTAAAGACGATGAAGAATCATGGTGGGAAAAACGCCGTGAGAGATATGAGGAATTGCTGGAAGAACAGGTTAAGGCAGCGCAGAAAAATAAGGCATTAGCACAACAGGCATATAGGAGCAGGCAGTTAGCAAGCCAGCAGAGATTACAGAGCTTTTTCAGGGAAAGATTTTTACGCTTTTACACAAGAGATGGTGAAGGTGTAATATGATTCCCACAATTTTGCAAGTTATGCGTTATATAAGAAAATTTTAAGCACATTGGAATACCAAGGTAGTGTCAAGTAATTTATGAAAGTCTGAGGTAAAGAAAAAAGGCACCGAGGCACCTTGAAAACTGCAGATATAT
>CANRFZ010000002.1 GCA_947630025.1 uncultured Lachnospiraceae bacterium | reverse complement strand
ACGGGTACTAATCGGTCGAGGGCTTAACCGAAGGAAATGTCAAGCCAGAGGGTCTTCAGGTTCGGTTTTGAGGGGACAATGTGTTTATGGCCCGATGGCTCAGTTGGTTAGAGCGCCGCCCTGTCACGGCGGAGGTCGTGGGTTCGAGTCCCATTCGGGTCGCTTATGTGTTTTGTTTAGTTCGAAGAACCGTAGGTTCTTCGGAAGTTAATCGCGAAGCGTCTACACCGTATGGCGACTACGTCCGCAGTATGCCGATTCTGTGAATCGTCATCCCGCGTTCGCAGTCAGATGCCTGTTTCCAGCTTCGATAAGCATTATGTGTGCAAGCACACAATGCTTATGCAAATCTGTAAACAGTCGCCATATTCCTTTATACACGTGGGATCTTAGCTCAGCTGGGAGAGCATCTGCCTTACAAGCAGAGGGTCATAGGTTCGAACCCTATAGGTCCCATTGATGGTTGATAATGGGTCAACCGTTAGTTTGCCGATATGGCTCAATTGGCAGAGCAGCTGATTTGTAATCAGCAGGTTAACGGTTCGAGTCCGTTTATCGGCTTGTATTTTGTAAATAATTGATATATGGGCGGATTCCCGAGCGGCCAAAGGGGACAGACTGTAAATCTGCTGCAAATTGCTTCGGTGGTTCGAATCCACCTCCGCCCAGTTGTATATGCACATATATCGGTTATGCTGCATATATATAATTAAATAACGCGGGGTGGAGCAGTCTGGAAGCTCGTCGGGCTCATAACCCGAAGGTCATAGGTTCAAATCCTGTCCCCGCTACTCAGATGCCCAGATAGCTCAGTTGGTAGAGCAGAGGACTGAAAATCCTCGTGTCACTGGTTCGATTCCGGTTCTGGGCACTGTCTGTAAAAAGCGGAAAGCGTGATTTTAGATCATGTTTTCCGTTTTTTTGAAAAAAGAAATACTTTTTGTATTTTCCTCGATAGCTCAATCGTATGCTCCATCGTATAGACATTTCCCCCAAAAACTTGTGCGTTAAATTAAGAAAAAAGGGTGCGGTGCGCAGAAACACACCGAAACTGACAATGCGCTTGCTCTTATAGGGAATAAGTGCTAAAATACAAAAGATGCTGAAAAGTATGGGAGGGGGCATTTCACTCGGAGCGGACAGAGAGCATACGGGAGTCGGCATCATTGTCTCGCGGACGCTTCGGAGTGGTGGCCGAAATGCGCAGAAGAACGAAGGTCATAACCGGGATCGCGGCGGTTTTGGCGGCGGCGGCAGCCGGGTTATGGTTCTATGAAGATAACAAAATATACAGTAAGTGTTATGTAGAAGCCGGAACGGATGTGGCGGTGCAGGATTTTCTCAAAAATCCGGCGCAGGAAGCCGCCTTCTGTGAGGGCAGTGACGTGATAGACGTCTCCGTACCGGGGGAATATCATGTCAAAATCAAAACAGGCTGGTATACGAAGAAAAGCGTTTTGTATGTCTCAGATACGATAGCTCCGCAGGGACAGGCCGTTACCGTCAGTCTGGAATCGGGAGAGATGTGCGGTGCGGCGGATTTTGTGACGGGGATCGCGGATGCCACACAGGTGGATATCGCGTTTGGCAGCGAGCCTGATTTTACGCAGGCCGGCAGTCAGGATGTGGAAGTGGTGCTGACGGATCTGGGCGGCAATCAGACTGTCATATCATCTCAGCTTTTTATCTCACAGGTTGTTTCCGAACTGACGGTGGAGGCGGGGCAGCCTGCGCCGACGTTACAGGATTTTGTGATCGGGGGAGAGTCGGCCCGGTTTATCTCCAATGTCAGCGGGTTTGATTATACGAAGCTGGGCGACCGGCGGGTGCTTCTGGAAGTAGACGGCAGAAATTACGAGACGCTCATGCACATCGTAGATACCGTTGCGCCCAAGGTAGAGGTACAGGACGTGCAGGGGTATACGCTGGTGCCGCGGGAGGCGGCGGATTTCGTGGCTTCCGTCGAGGACGTGACAAATGTGGAAGTGACGTTCGGGGAGGAGCCGGATCTGTCCCGGGCAGGGACGCAGCAGATAGAGATCTGCGCATCCGACGCGGCGGGCAACCAGACCGTCAAGACGGCCAACCTGATACTGGAGCAGGATACGGAAGCGCCGAGTATCGCGGGCGTGGCGGATCTGCGAGTCATCAAGGGCAATTCCGTCGCTTACAGAAAAAATATCGTGGTCACGGACAACTGTGAGGAAGGGCTGGAACTGACCGTAGACAACAGCGCGGTGGACTTGAATCAGGTGGGTTCTTATCCGATCACTTACATAGCGAGAGATCTGGCGGGAAATGAGACGACGGCGTCCGCGACGGTCACGGTGCTGGAAAAAACATATGACGAAAACGAACTATACGCGGTGGCGGACGGCATACTGGCCAATATTATCCACGAGGGTATGACGCAGCCTGAAAAGCTGGAAGCGATCTATGCTTATATTCAGTCCCACATCATGTATATCGATCATTCAGATAAAGATAATTATGTGAAGGCGGCGTATGAGGGGCTCATCGGCGGCAAGGGCGACTGTTATGTCTATGCCAGCTCCGCCAAGGTGCTGCTGACGCGGGCGGGCATCACCAATATGGACATCGAGAAAATACCGAGCAGAAGCAGGCACTACTGGAACTTGGTAAATATAGACGGGAACTGGTATCATTTTGATACGACGCCGAGGACTTCGGGGCGTCCGCATATCTGTATGTGGACGGAAACACAGTTGATGGAATATTCGACGGCGCATTATAATTCTCACAATTATGACCATAGTCTGTATCCGGAGGTTGTCCAATGAAAACACTGGGAATCATAGGCGGGCTGGGGCCGATGGCGACTGCATATTTTCTGCAGCTGATCACGCAGATGAGCGACGCGCAGACAGATCAGGAGCACATGGAGATCGTGATATACAGTAAACCGGCGATTCCCGACCGCACGCGGTATATTTTGGGACAGAGCACGGACAGTCCGCTGGACGATATGATTGCCGTGGGAGAGAAGCTGAAGCAGATGGGGGCGGATATCATCGCGATTCCCTGTATTACGGCGCACTATTTTCACCGGCAGTTGGAGGAGCAGTTGGGAGTGCCCATTATCCACGCCATCCGGGAGAGCGCCCTGTGGCTTGAAAAAGAGAAGGTGCAGACGGTGGGAGTGCTGGCCACGGACGGAACGCTGCAGAGCGGGCTGGTGCAGGACATACTGACCGAGCACGGTATACAACCGTTGTTATTGAAGGATGAGAGTCAGCGGGAATTGATGGGAATGATCTACGACGGTATTAAGGCGGGAAAGCCTTACGATATGAACTGTTTTATGCGGTTGTCGGACGAGCTGCTGGCGCAGGGGGCGCAGAAGCTCCTGCTGGCCTGTACGGAACTGTCGCTGATCAAAAGAGACCACCCGTTGTCGGACAGGTATCTCGATCTGCTGGAGGTTCTGGCAGGCAAAGCGGTGGAGCGATGCGGAAAAATCCGAGAGGAGTACAGGCTGCCGACGGTGTAGAAAAAAGTAGAGGAAAGTACAATGCAGACACACATATTGGATTATCTGACGGACGCGGTGCGTTATGCGCCTGACAAGACCGCCTATTCCGACGGAACGGACAGTCTTACTTTTCGGGAGGTATATGAGCAGAGCCGGTCGATAGGCACTTTTCTGTGCGGGAATCAGGTCGGCAGGGAGCCGGTGGTCGTCTTTATGGAGAAGCATCCGAAGACGATAGCGGCTTTTTACGGTGTTATATCCGCGGGCGCCTACTATGTTCCCATCGACGTGGAGATGCCGGTCGAGCGCATCCGGCTGATACTGGAAAATGTGCAGGCGGGCGTTATGATCTGTGACGCCGGTACGATCGAAACGGCGCGGACGTTTGCATTTCAGGGCAGGATTGTCAGCTATGAGGAATGCTGCCATACAGATATCGACGAGGCGAAACTGGAGGAGATCTATGAGGCGTCCATCGATACGGACCCGATCTACATCGTTTTTACTTCCGGCTCTACCGGCGTTCCGAAAGGAGTCACCGCGTGCCACAGATCGGTGATCGACTATATCGAGCATCTGGCGGAGGCGCTTCCGTTTGCCGAAGATACCGTATTTGGAAATCAGGCGCCGTTATACATGGACGCCTGTCTGCGGGAACTGCTGCTGACGCTGAAATTTAGGGCCACGGCTTATCTGATACCGCGGGAGTTGTTTTTGTTTCCGGTCAAACTGGTGGAGTATCTGAACCAGTATCGCATCAACACGATCTGCTGGGTGGTGTCCGCGCTGGTCATGATCTCGTCCTTTGACACGTTTCAGGTGGCAGTGCCGGAATATCTGCGGCTGATCGCCTTTGTCAGCGAAGTGTTTCCGATCGTGCAGTTTCATAAGTGGAAAGAAGCCGTTCCCAACGCCACCTATGTCAATCTGTACGGGCCGACGGAGGCGACGGGCGTGTGCTGCTACTATATTGTAGACCGGGAGTTTCAGGCGGGAGATGTGATTCCCATCGGCAGGCCGTTTCGGAATACGCAGATACTTCTGCTGGATGAGCAGAACCGGGAGGCCGCTCCGGGGGAGAGCGGGGAGATCTGCATACGGGGGAGTTCCCTGACGCTGGGATATTACAACGATTTACAAAAGACTTCGGATAGCTTCACCCAGAATCCGCTTCACGCCCATTATCCCGAGCGGATCTATCGGACGGGCGACATCGGCAGGCGCAACGACAGAGGAGAGCTTGAGTTTGTCTCCCGCAAAGACTACCAGATCAAGCACATGGGCCACAGAATCGAACTGGGAGAGATCGAGGCGAACGTAAATCTGGTGGAGGGCGTCAAGATGGCGGGATGCGTCTACGACAAAACCCGCAGCAAGATCGTGCTCTTTTATACCGGAACGGCGCAGCCCAGAGAGGTGACGGCGGCGCTGCGGACAAAGGTGCCCCGGTATATGCTGCCGAACAAGATCATACAAATGGACAGGATACCGCTGACGGCCAACGGCAAGATCAACAGGCTGGAGCTGGAAAAGAAAGTGCAGGAGGAGAAGAAGGACAATGGATGAATTATTGGAAATACTGAGAGATCTGCATGAAGATATTGATTTTGAGACGTGCGAGACGCTGATCGACGATAAGATACTGGATTCTTTTGATATCGTGACGATTATCGCGGAAATCGCCAATACGTTTGATGTAAAGATCTCGGCGGAGCATATTACGCCTCAGAATTTTAATTCGGCCAAAGCGTTATATCAGTTAATACAAAAGCTGGAGGCAGAGGAGTAACGTGTTATTCACATCTTACGAGTTTCTGTTTTTTTTGCTGATTCTGCTGGGACTCTATTATGTGATTCCCGCCAGATTTCAGTGGGTGCTTCTGCTGGGATTCAGTTATCTTTTCTATCTGGCGGCGAATCCTTGGTATCTGCTCTATATCCTGACGACGACGGTGACGGTCTATCTGTCGGCGGTCAGGATCGAGAAGATCCGCGCAGAGCAGAAGGCATATCTGGCGCAGAACAAAGACAGTCTTGACCGGGAAGCGAGAAAAAAATACAAGGGCAGGCAGCAGAAAAGAATGTGGCATATGCTGCTGGCGGGCCTGCTTTTCAATCTGGGCATTTTGGCGGTTGTCAAATATGCAAACTTCGCGATCCATAATCTGAATATCGTGCTGCATACCTTTGGCTCTCCGAGCGAGATCAGACCGCTTGATCTGCTGCTGCCGATGGGGATTTCCTTTTATACGTTTCAGGCGTTAGGTTATCTGATCGACGTATACAGGGGGAGCTGCAGCGCGGAAAAGAACCTGTTCCGGTTTGCGTTGTTTGTCTCCTTTTTTCCGCAGTTGATACAGGGGCCCATCAGCAGATTCCATGAACTGTCCCAAACGCTGTATGCGGAGCATCCGTTTGACCGGAGCCAGCTTCTGGGCGGTTTGCAGAGAATCCTGTGGGGATTTTTTAAGAAGTTAGTCATCGCGGACAGGATCATCATAGGAGTCAACGAGATCATCAAGAATCCGGAGCAGTATAGCGGGGCTTATGTTTTCGTGGGGATGATGTTCTACGCGGCAGAGCTCTACGCGGATTTTACGGGCGGTATCGATATCACGATCGGAATCGCGCAGTGCCTCGGTATCGTCGTCACGGAGAATTTCAACCGCCCTTATTTTTCCAAATCCATCAAGGAATACTGGCGCAGATGGCATATTACCATGGGAACGTGGTTTACGGATTACATTTTCTATCCGGTGTCCATATGCCGGCCCATGCTGAAACTGTCGCAGTTTTCCCGAAAGCACTTTGGGGATGTGATCGGCAAGAGAATACCGGTCTATCTGTCCTCGTTTCTCGTCTGGTTTGCAACGGGCATATGGCACGGCGCAAGCTGGAATTTTATCGTATGGGGACTGGGCAACTGGGTTGTTATCATGATCTCGCAGGAGTTTGAGCCGTGTTATCAGAAATTCCATGGGAAATTTCATGTCAAGGACAAGAACTGGTTCCGGCTTTTCCAGATAGTCCGGACAGTTCTGCTGATGAGCTGCCTGCGGACTTTTGACTGCTATAGGGATGTTCCGCTGACTTTCCGTATGTTCGGCACGATGTTTACGACCGGGAACTGGCACATTCTGTGGGACGGTTCGCTGCTGGCACTGGGGCTGGGATGCGCCGATTATGTGATTCTGGCGGCGGGCGTCGCGTTGTTAATCTGTGTCAGCCTGCTGCAGCGGAGAGGAAGCGTGCGGCAGCAGATAGCCGCAAAGCCCTACGCCGTGCGTTTCGCCGCATGGTACGGACTGTTTCTGGCAGTGCTGATCCTAGGGGTATATGGCATCGGATACGATGCGAATCAGTTTATTTATAATCAATTCTAAGGAGCGTTTATGACCAGACAGAAGATCGTCAGAATAGGATTGTCCGCGTCGGTGATCGGGATCTCCCTGATCCTGCTGCAGCGTCTGCTCGTTCCCAAGTACGTCACGGACGTGGTCGAGGGGCGGATGATCGCCGAGTATTATGAGGAGAGCGACAAGGATCACGACGTCATCTTTATCGGGGACTGCGAGGTTTATGAAAATTTTTCGCCGCAGGTTCTCTGGGATGATTACGGAATCAACAGTTACATCCGGGGCAGCGCGCAGCAGCTTGTGTGGCAGTCGTATTATCTGCTGGAGGATACGCTGCGTTACGAGCAGCCGGATGTGGTCGTCTTCAACGTGCTTGCGATGAAGTACAACACGCCGCAGAACGAGGCCTACAACAGAATGAGTCTGGAGGGGATGCGGTGGTCGTGGTCAAAGGTACTGTCGATCGAGGCGTCCATGACGGAGGAGGAAAACCTGATCGAGTATGTCTTTCCGCTGCTGCGGTACCATTCGAGGTGGCAGGAGCTGGGAAAGGACGATATCACTTATATGTTCCGCACCAAACAGGTCTCTTTTAACGGCTATTACATGAGAACCGATATAAAGCCCGCGGAGAATGTGCCGGAGGGAAAGAAGCTCGCCGACTACACGTTCGGCGATAACGCATACCTGTATCTTGACAAAATGGTGCAGCTCTGCAAAGATAACGGTATCAGGCTGGTTTTGATCAAGGCGCCGTCGCTCTATCCCTACTGGTATGACGAATGGGACGAGCAGATGGAACAGTATGCCGCACAAAACGGCCTGTTGTATGTGAATCTGCTGGAGGCGGCGGATGAGATCGGGCTGGATTACAGCCGCGACACTTACGACGGCGGATTGCATCTGAACCTCTACGGCGCGGAGAAGACGACACGCTATCTGGGGCGCATACTGCAGCAGGAGTACGGGCTGGCCGACCGGCATCAGGACGCCCGGCTGGAAGCGGAATGGCAGGCAAAGGCGGCGGCGTACGAGGCGGAAATACAACGACAGGGAGGATATAAAGAACCATGAAAAAGAAAGTATTAGGTATGATGTTAGGTATGGCGGTTGTGCTGACGGGATGTGCGGGCAGCACCAAAGTCATAGAAAAAGACACGGCAGCCGCCGGCGGTGAGAGCGGAGCGCAGCAGGAGGCCGCAGCGGAAACCGCGGACGCAGACGGCGATGGGGAGGAAAAGACGCAGGAGGCCGCGGCAGCAGAGCACAAGGGGTATGTGTTTGTCTACAACGACGTGACGATAGAGATGGATGCCGAGGCAGCGCCCATTGTCGAGGCGCTGGGAGAGCCGGCTTCTTATTTTGAAGCGCCGAGCTGCGCGTTTGAAGGCATTGACAAGGTATATACATACGGTTCGTTCGAGCTGGACACCTACCCGATCGAGGGAACGGATTATGTGTCCTCGGTCGTCATCAAAGACGATATGGTATCTACGCCCGAGGGGATCTGTATCGGATCTTCGCGGCAGGATATGGAGGGCGCCTACGGGACGCAGTGGAGTGACGAGGAGGGCATGATCGTGTACGAAAAGGACGGGATGAAGCTATGCTTTATTCTGGAAGGGAATGCGATCGCGTCCATCGAGTTCCGCTCCACCGCCGCCGACCAATAAAAACCGGTCGAAAAAACGGGCCATAAAAAACAGGCAAAAAAATAAAAAAAACACTTTGAAAAATAAAAATGCCGGTGTTATAATACACTTCGGTGAGTAGCTTATAAGGCGTAAGTCCAACTGACGGACTTGCGCTTTTTTATGTGAAAGAAAGAAAACGGAGGCATCAAATGGAAAACAAAAATCTCACAGAAAACAAACAAAACAACCGGCGGTATCTCGCCGATGAGAAAATCGGAAAGCTGATGGCCAAATATGCCGTTCCCTGCATCATCTCGCTGCTGGTCGGCGCACTCTACAATATCGTCGATCAGATCTTTATCGCCAACGCGGACTATCTCGGCTCCTACGGCAACGCGGCCAATACGGTAGTATTTCCGCTGACGGTCATCGCGCTGGCGGTGGCCGTAATGATCGGCGACGGCTGCTGCGCATTCGTATCCTTGTGCCTTGGCAAAAACGAACCGGAGAACGCCGGGCGGAGCATGGGAAACGCACTGCTTCTGACAGTGCTCGGCGGTATTGTGCTGACTGCAGTTTATCTGCTTTTCCGTGATCAGATCATCGCGATGTTCGGCGGTACGGTGAATGAGGAGACCTTTCATCATTCCCGGGAATATTTCTTCTGGATCACGCTTGGAATCCCATTCTATATGTTCGGGCAGGCGATGAATCCGGTTATCCGCGCGGATGGCAGTCCTAAGTTCGCGATGGTCTCCACACTGGCCGGCGCGGTGATCAATATTGTGCTGGACCCGATCTTTATATATGGGTGCAAATGGGGCATGATGGGCGCGGCGGTGGCGACCGTGCTGGGACAGATGGCGACGGCTGCGCTTGCGGTGTGGTATCTGTGCCACACAAAGGCCGTGAAAATCACAGGGAGAGATCTGCGCCTGCAAAGGACGATCGTCGGCAGGATGCTTTCCCTTGGTATCTGCAGTTTCCTGTCACAGATTTCTCTTGTCGCGGCGATGGCGGCCATCAACAATATGATCCGCAAATACGGCGCGATGGACGCGGTGTTCGGACAGGAACAGTACGCGCAGATTCCGATGGCGGTAGTGGGTATCGTTATGAAATTTTTTCAGATCGTCATTTCCATCGTCGTAGGTATGGCGGCGGGATGTATTCCGATCGTGGGCTTTAATATGGGAGCGGGCCTGACAGGGCGTGTGAAGCAGCTCTTTACGAAACTGCTGACTGCGGAGGCGTGTGTGGGCGCGGCTGCGCTTGTGATCGTGGAGCTCTGGCCGATGCAGTTGATCGGTATTTTCGGCGCTGCTAACGAGAGCGTATATTATACGGCGTTTGCGGTGAAGGCATTTCGCGTATATCTGTGCATGGTGGTTTTTGCCTGTGTCAATAAAGCGGCGTTCATCTTCCTGCAGGCCATGGGAAAAGCGGCGGCATCCACAATGCTTTCCATGGTGCGGGAGATTGTTTTCGGCGTCGGGCTGGCGCTATTGCTGCCGGTCTTCTTCGGGCTGGACGGCGTACTCTATTCCATGCCGGTATCGGATCTTCTGACGGCGGTTGTTTCGGCGGTGATCATCGTCACGACTTACAGGCAGTTGTCACCGCGGGACGTTTTGCGCGCCGCGCAGACAGAAAGCCTCCCGCTATGACGAGCAGCGTCAGGAGAGAGATCAGCTCTGCCGCTCTCCAATACAGGGGTTCCCGATAGGCGACGCGAAACGTTCCGTTGTAGCCGGACGGAACGATCACCCGGATACATCCCGGCACGTCCAGCTGCACGGTCAGATTTTCCCCTGTAGCGCTGTCCGTACAACGGTATCCCCGGCAGGGAAGTATCGGAACGTCCACATAGCCGTCGGCGGAGGAATCGTTGACGCAGCTTACGATATAAGCGCCTTTGCTGCGGGCCTGCGAGGTGATCTGCAAACGGTCGTCCGCCACGGCGTCCTCCTGGGCAGAGAAATCTCCGGAAACGTTTTCGGGGAGAAATTCTCCGTTTCCGATCATGCGGCTGTCCAAGTCGCATTCGTCAATATAGCGTACCGATCCCGCGGTTTCGGTATAATCATCGAGAAAATATCCGGCGGAGAGCAGATAGAGGGCGCAGAGCGACACGGTCACGCTGTAGTGCAGGGCCGGATGGGATACGGAGCCGGTCAGACGGACGAGGCACACGGCAGTTACCGCGGTGAAGAAACCGGCGATGCCGAGAAAACGCCAAGGGTACTGGAGATTATTGGTGATCATCTGGAACAGGCCGTTCATCTGATGAATCCAATCCCATGGGAACCATATCGTACTCATAAAAAGTGCCACGGCTGCCAACCCCATGCTGAAATCGCCGATCCGCGTGATACGCGAGCGGGATTTCCCCTGATAGAGCCGGAGACAGAGATATAGGGCGATCACCAGCGTACCGGCGCCCAGCGCGTAATTCCTCTCGCTGAGGGTGCTCGTCAGCGTTTCCATAATCGTATGGGAAGCGCCGTGCGCCCGCTGGAAAAAGGAAAACATCTGGCCAAGGAGAACGCCGCTGGAGCTGAACGCGCCCGACGGATAATTATTTTTCCGCACGTTTTCCGTGAGGAAATAATCGGCGAACGGCACCAGAAACCAGAGGTTCAGCAGTACCACGCCGGTCATTATTTTGACAAACTGCCACAGTCTCCGCGGCTGCAGGATTCTTTTGAGAAAGGCAAGCAGGAACAGGCCGGAAAAGATCGCTATGATGACGCAGCTGATCACGTGGCTCTGGATGACGCCCGTATAGCCGATCAGCAGAAGCAGCCCGCTTTTTTTGTAATCTTCCGACTCCGTATGGCCGAAGCAGAGACGGTATAGGCCATAGAAGATCAGCGGGAAAAATAGCATGGCCGTATATTCGCCCACGGACGCCCTGAGAAAGAGGCAGACGAGTCGGTAGGGCATCAGCATATAGGCGCCGCAGCCGATCAGGGCGGCGGACGTCTGTTTAAAACACTTCTTAAAGCAGCAGTAAGCCGCGGCTGCGGTTCCCAGATTGATGAACAGAAGATACAGTTTATAAGCGCCCTGCACGGAGAAGCCGAGTATGCGCAGAAGGGCCGGCAGATAGAGAAAGAGTTCGCCGTAAAGGATGCCGACGGCATAGCCGTAGCCCAGATTCCACCAAGCGGACACCCTGTTGGGGAACTGCCCGTTCAGCAGCGAAGCCTTGATCGCCTCGATCCGGTTGAGGTGGAAAAGCAGGTCGTCGCTCTGGCGCAGGAAGAAATCAAATATCGGCAGGCTGGAAAAAAACACGAGGAAGGCGAGCACGGCCCACACCAGCCGAAGCTCCCGCTTTGCGGCAGCAGAGGACGCCCTGCGGTATACCAGCACCAGCAGGTCGATCATAGCGGAAAAAAGAAGCACGTAAAATAAAAAGACATTTTTCCAGGCGTTCGTCTCGTGGATCTGAATGCCCTGCACCAGCAGGCGTCCGCTTCCGTTGTAATTGATGTGGATCTGGTAATTTTCCACTTTCAGCGGGGAGTAAAAAGAAAAGGTCAGCGCTTCCTTTTCCGGCGGCAGTTCGATGTGCTCATGCGCCGCGTGAACGGGATAGGTTCGGTACTTGGAGGCGGCGGTATATTCCTGCCCTTCGGTGTCCGTCCGGTACAGGATGGAGACTTCATAGCTGCCTCCGGGCAGCCGGAGATAGGGCGTAGTGATATAGAGCGGGTCCAGCTCTCCGGCGTCTTCTTTCATGCGTATGCCGTCCGGATAGCAGCCGGTTTCCTCGTAGACCATATACTGCGGAAGGTTGCTGACCAGATCGTCCGACCGGTAATCGTACTGCCGGAGAGGTCTCAGATACTGGCAGAGGCCGATGAGCAGGCACAACAGCTCCAAGCCAAGAAGAATTTTGACAGGCGTCAGGGTTTTTGCGGCGTCTGTCTTTGCGATCTGTCGGAATGGTATGTTCATCGGAGGGCCCCCTGTTCACGTTTATGCCTAAATTATAATGGATGCCGGCATCTTTGTCCACAACGGGGCGGCAGTTTGCGAAAGAATTTACTTATACCGCGATCTGTGTTATAATCTAAACTGCGGTTTTATGTGGGGTTATCGGCGTCTGCCGCGGTACAGAGAGATCATAGCGATGAAGAAGATCATGTTTTTTGAAGGCGATATAGAGACGCAGGGTTACTTTTCCGGGCGGCTGGCGGAAGCGATGCGCGGGCTGGGCCACGAGACGTTTCTGTTCGACTTAAGCAAACCATATGCCAGCGCGGATAAGTTTTTCCGTTTCTTTGAAAAGGGAAACACGGCGCTGATCAATTTTAATTTCCACGGCATGAGCGGCGAGCCTTATTTTCTGGATGAAAACGACAGAAGTATGTGGGATGCTCTGGAGATCCCCAGCTACAATATCGTCGTCGATCATCCGATGTACTATCATCATTTTCTGGAGAGGGCGCCCAGACTGTACCACCACATCAGCATCGACAGGAACCATGACAAATATATGCAGCGGTTTTTCCCGGAGATCAGGCGGATGCCGTTTCTGCCTCTGGCGGGGACGCAGTTGAATCCGAACCGTTCCAATGTGCCGATTGCAAACCGCAGATATGACGTAATGCTGGTGGGGAATTACTGCGCGCCGCAGACTTTTGAAAAATATATCACACGGATCGACGACGAGTACACGGCTTTTTATTACGGCATGATAGACGATCTGCTGGCGAATCCATACAAGACGGTGGAACAGGTGACGGAGGAGCATCTGCTGCGGGAATTGGGGGAAGTGCCGGAGGACGAGCTGAAAAAGGCGATGGCCTCCCAGACCTTTATCGATCTGTATGTGCGCTATACGGTGCGGGGCCGGGTGGTACAGGCGCTGGCGGACGGCGGTATCAGGGTGCACATCTTCGGGGACGGCTGGGGCGCGATACCGTGCAGGCATCCCGAGAATCTGCTGATGATGAACAATCTGGATTCGGCGGGCTGCCTGAAAAAACTGTGCCAGACGAAGATCTCGCTGAACGTCATGCCATGGTTTAAGGACGGCGCCCACGACAGGATCTTTAACAGTATGCTCAACGGCACCGTGTGCCTGACGGACAGCAGCGTCTATCTGGACGGCATCCTGCACGACGGCACAGACTGCAGGATCTATTCGCTCTCCCGGATGGAGGAGCTCCCCGGCATCGCAGAGGAGCTATTGAGCGATACGGACAGGATGCAGCGGATCGCGGACGCGGGGTATCGGATGGCGGCAGCCGGCCATACTTGGGCGCACAGGGCGGCGGTGCTGCATGAGTGGATGGAACATGGCGAATAATTTCAAATTTGCATTCCGGCAGACGATACCGGTCATGCTGGGTTATCTTTTTTTGGGAATAGCTTTCGGCATACTGCTGCAGGACGCGGGGTACAGTGTCGTGTGGGCGCTTTTGGCCAGCGTGATGGTCTATGCGGGCAGTATGCAGTTCGTACTGGTGGATCTGCTGCGCACGGGCGCGGGGCTTCTGACGGTTGCCATGATGACGCTGTTTATCAACGGCAGACATATTTTCTATGGGCTTTCTTTTGTAGAAAAGTACAAAAAGACGGGGAAGGCGTATCCGTATATGGTATTCTCCCTGACGGACGAGACTTACTCGGTTCTGTGCAATCTGAAAGTGCCGGAGGGGATGGACTGGGGGAAGGTCAGCTTTCTGATCTCTCTGCTGGATCACTGCTACTGGATCGCGGGATCGGTCATCGGGGCGCTGGCGGGCAGTCACATTCCTTTCGACTCGACGGGGATTGACTTCTCCATGACCGCTCTGTTTATCGTGATCGTGTCGGAGCAGTGGCAGGGGCAGAAATCCCATTTTCCCACGCTGCTGGGGGCCATAAGCGGTATCGTCTGGCTGCTGCTCCTAGGGCCGGATCGGTTTATCCTGCCCGCCCTGTGCACCTGTATGGTTATCCTGCTATGGACAGACCGCAGGCGCAGGGATGCTGCGGACGGAGAGAAAGGAAGGGGTGCGGCATGACGGGCGGCGTGGGATATTCACTGGCGGTCATCGGCGTGGTGTCGCTATGTACGATCATACTGCGGGCGTTTCCGTTTCTGGTGTTCGGTGGCAGGAAAGAGCTGCCAGCGCTGGTGCGCCGTCTCGGAGATGTGCTTCCCGCGTCCATTATGGCGGTGCTGGTAGTGTACTGCTTCCGGAACGTGGATCTGCAGGAGGCGGGCCATTTCCTGCCGTCCCTGATCGCTGGGCTTCTGGTGGCGGCGCTGCATCGGTGGAAAAAGAATATCCTGCTCAGCATCGGCGTCGGAACGATCTGTTATATGGTGCTGGTGCAGGCAGTGTTTGTATAAGCGGACGGAGAGGACAATGATTACGGTAAAAGACCGGGCTGCCCGGCGCAGCGAGCGGATCAAAAGATCCTATGAACGGCACAAAAAGATCCACAGACTGTTAAAGGAGTACGCGGCGGATATTCTGGCGTCCGACAATTTCAGGAGTACGAAGGCGCATATCCAGCACGGCTCCATGACGGTCTACAGTCATTGTATGGATGTGGCGAGATGCAGTCTGATGCTGAATCAAAAGCTGGGGCTCCACTGCAACAAGCGGGATCTGATCCGGGGCGCGCTGCTGCACGACTATTTCCTGTATGACTGGCATGACAAGGACTATGTGGCCGTGCGCGGACGTTTCCACGGCTTCCGCCATCCCGCGGTCGCCGCTGCCAATGCGGAGCGGGAGTATGGACTGAATGCCGTCCAGCGGGAGATCATCAGAAAGCATATGTGGCCGTTGGCGGTGGTGCCGCCTACCTGCAGAGAGGCGTGGGTGGTCGCGGCGGCGGATAAGTACTGTTCCCTGCGGGAGACGGTGGGCATCCGCAAGGGGCACGGCGCGCAGAGGGATGCCGGCCTGTATGAGAAGCTGCGGGCGTATGGGGAGAGCGGCAGTTATCCGTGCCATATGCCGGGGCACAAGCGGAATCCCGAGGCGGGCGAGATGGCGCGGTATTATGACATAGACATCACGGAGATCGACGGCTTCGACAATCTCCACCATCCGCAGGGCATCCTGCAGGAGGCGCAGCAGCGCGCCAACAGTCTGTACGGTGCGGACGAGACGTTTTATCTGGTCAACGGCAGTACGGTGGGCGTGCTGGCGGCGGTCATGACGGCTGCAGGACGGGGAGAGGAGCTGCTGATCGCACGCAACTGCCACCGGTCGGTATACCATGCGGCCATCCTGCAGGAGCTGACGCTGCGCTTCTGTTATCCCGATATCATCGGGGAGTACGGCATCTGCGACGGCGTCCGCGCGGACGAGATCGGTATGCTGATGGACCGCTATCCGGCCTGCAGAACCGTGGTCATCACTTCGCCGACTTATGAGGGAATCGTCACCGATATCCGCGCGGTGGCGGACGCGGTGCACGCACGGGGCGGCATCCTGATCGTGGACGAGGCCCACGGCGCCCATTTCGGCCTGCACGAAACGGTGTGCAGCGGAGCGCTGGCGGGCGGCGCGGATCTGGTCATCCACAGTCTGCACAAGACGCTCCCCGCCATGACGCAGACGGCGCTGCTGCACGTACAGGGCGGCAGAGTGGACAGGGAGAGGCTGCGCGGCTATCTGACGATGCTGCAGACCAGCAGCCCGTCCTATGTGATGATGGCGAGCATGGACAGCTGCATCCGTTATATGGAGACGCAGGGTGCGGAGCGGTTCCTGCGGCTGCGGCAGGAATACGAGGACTTCTGCCGGAAGATAAGCGGCTGCCGTTATATCGGCGTCGGCAGGGAGCAGGAGCTTCCGCCGGGCAGATATGCGCTGGCCGGATGGGACATCGGCAAGCTGGTCATTTATGTAAAAAACTGCGGCCTCACCGGTCGGCAGCTCTACGATATGCTGCGGGAGGAATACCGTCTGCAGATGGAGATGGCGGCGGGCGCTTATGTGGTGGCGCTCATGACGGTGATGGACACGCGGGAAGGCTGGCAGAGATTGGCTGACGCGCTGCTGGCGATAGATGATAAGATAAAAGAGGACACGGACAGAGGAGACGAAGCGCTTCTTCCGGTGCGTCCGGCATATGCGCAGACCGTGATGTCTCCGGCGGAGGCTTTCCGGGCGGCGCGGGAGGTCACGGCCCTTACGGAAGCGGAGGGAAGGACGGCGGCGGACTTCGTGAATCTGTATCCGCCGGGGAGCCCGATTCTGGCGCCGGGCGAGCGCATCACAGGGGAGATTCTGGCGCAGATCGGCCGATATCTGGACATGGGGCTCACCGTGCAGGGCATCCTGCAGGCAGGCTGCATCGCGGTGGTCGCCGACGGCGGAACCGGCGCGTGACAGGATGTTGAAATTCCCGCCGAAGTATGGCATTATAATAATACACGGCGTACCGGCGCATCGGATCTGTCCGCGCCGGGAGCGTCCGATTATCATGAGTGGCAGGATATTGGCTATATGGGTAAGATCGTGTGCCTGATGGGAAAGAGTTCCACGGGAAAAGACACAATTTATAAAAAGCTGCTGGCGCAGACGGAAGTCGCGCTGAAGCCGATCGTTCCGTATACGACCAGACCGATCCGGGCGGGCGAGCAGGACGGCGTGGAGTATCACTTTACGGATGAGGCCGGATTCCGGGCGCTGATGGAGCAGGGCAGCGTGATCGAGCACCGGGCGTACAGTACGTGTCTGGGCCTGTGGCGGTATTTTACGGTGGCGGACGGCAGCATCGATCTGCGGCAGGCGTCTTATGTGATGATCGGCACGCTGGAAGCCTATCTGCATATGTGCCGGTTTTACGGCAGGGACAGTATCCTGCCGGTGCTGATCGAGCTGGACGACGGAGAACGCCTGCAGAGGGCGTTAAACAGAGAGCGCGCGCAGGACGATCCCAAATATACCGAAATGTGCCGCCGCTTTCTGGCGGACGCGGAGGATTTTGCGGAGGACAGAGTCCATAGCGCCGGGGTAGAGCGTACATTCCGCAACGACGAGTCGGAGCAGTGCATGAGAGATATCGTGGCATATCTCCGGGAGGAGCTGGCCGGAGAGACCGGGGAGGTGGCGCAGCTTGGACATTAAAGTGAATCAGGTGCAGCAGTCGGCGCCCATAGAGCAGACGCAGCAGGTGCAGGAGTCGGACGGCACTTTCAAGTTTACCCTTGTCAGCAGGATCGAGGAACAGGATCTGCAGAACGCCCTCTCGGGCATGATGGAGGAGATCACCAGACAGGGCGATAAGCTGGCGAAGCACCGGGATATCAAGGATATGAAGCGGTACCGCGCGCTGATTAAGGATTTTCTCAACGAGGTCGTGAACCGTTCCCATGCCTTTTCCAGAGAGAACTTTCTGGACAGAAAAGGGCGGCACAGGGTATACGGCATCATCCGTTTGGTGGATGAGAATCTGGATCAGCTCGCGCAGGAACTGGTCAAGGACGAGCAGGACCATCTGGCGATCTTAAATAAAATCGGGGAGATCAGAGGGCTGCTGTTGGATATTTTCACATGATAAAAGGCGGTATCAAGGGCAGGGTGGTTATAGATGGCTAATTTTGCGGATATCATAGGACAGGAACAGATCAAGGAGCATCTGCGCAACGCGGTGGCCACCGGGCAGGTGTCCCATGCGTATATCATCAACGGGGAGAGGAGCTCCGGCAAGGAGTTTATTGCCCGCGTCTTTGCGATGGCGCTGCAGTGCGAGCGGGACGGCGTAGAGCCCTGCGGCGAATGTCATTCCTGCAGGCAGGCGCTTAGCAACAACCAGCCCGACATCATCTATGTGGGCCACGAGAAGCCCAACACCATCGGCGTGGAGGATATCAGGACGCAGATCAACGGCGATATCGTTGTGAAA
Organism: uncultured Lachnospiraceae bacterium; assembly: GCA_947630025.1. Taxonomy (GTDB): domain Bacteria; phylum Bacillota; class Clostridia; order Lachnospirales; family Lachnospiraceae; genus UBA3282. The sequence goes on along the minus strand of CANRFZ010000002.1, from coordinate 173,611 downwards.
CCCTATAGCAGCCCGCGCAAGATCTACATCATGAACGAAGGGGAGAAGATGACGGCGCAGGCGCAGAATGCGCTGCTAAAGACGCTGGAGGAGCCGCCGGCGTACGCGGTGATCCTGATTCTCACCACACAGGTGGAGGCGCTGCTGCCGACGATCCTAAGCCGATGCGTCGTGCTCAACATGAAGCCCGTGCCGGACGCCCTGGTCAAGAAATATCTGATGGAGGAGCTGGGCGTACCCGATTACAAGGCCAATATCTGCGTCGCTTTTGCGAGGGGCAACGTGGGGAAGGCGAAGCTGTTGGCCAGCAGCGAGGAGTTTGAAAAAGTAAAGGACGAGGCCATCACGCTGGTCAAATATATTAACGACATGGAGATCAGCGAGATCGTCAAGGCGATCAAGAAGATCAACGAGTACAAATTTGACGTAAACGACTATCTGGATATTCTGTCCGCATGGTACAGGGATGTGCTGCTCTTTAAGGCAACCCGCGATGTGAACAGTCTGATTTTCAAAGAGGAGATCCAGCAGATCATGCGGGTGTCCGACCGGAGCACCTATGAGGGGATCGAGAATATCGTGAAAGCGCTGGAGCAGGCCAAGCGGAGGCTGGAGGCAAACGTCAATTTTGATCTGACGATGGAGCTTCTGCTGATGACCATCAAGGAGAACTGACCGCCGCGGACTGCGGAGACGGCGGCAGGAAAGTGATACGGAGGTTGATAGATTATGAAACGAGTGGCAGGCGTGCGGTTTCGTACCGCCGGTAAGATATATTATTTTGATCCGGGCAAGCTGGAGCTGAAACGGAACGACCATGTGATCGTGGAGACGGCGCGGGGTATCGAGTACGGCACCGTCGTGGGCGATCCCAGGGAGGAGCCGGATGACAAGGTGGTGCAGCCGTTAAAACCGATCCTCAGAATGGCGACGCCCAAGGACGACGAGCAGGAGAAGAACAACCGGGCGAAGGAGAAGGACGCCTTTCAGATCTGTCTTGAGAAGATCAGGAAACACGGCCTTCAGATGAAGCTGATCGACGCGGAGTACACGTTTGACAACAACAAGGTACTGTTTTATTTTACGGCGGATGGCCGTATCGATTTCCGGGAGCTGGTCAAGGATCTGGCGTCCGTGTTCAAGACCAGAATCGAGCTGCGGCAGATCGGCGTCAGGGACGAGACGAAGATCCTCGGAGGCATCGGCATCTGCGGCAGGCCCCTCTGCTGCCACACGCATCTGTCCGAGTTCGCGCCGGTGTCCATCAAGATGGCCAAGGAGCAGAATCTGTCGCTGAACCCGACGAAGATCTCCGGCGTGTGCGGCAGGCTGATGTGCTGTCTCAAGAACGAGGAGGAGACTTACGAGGAGCTGAACCGCAGGCTGCCGAACGTGGGGGACTACGTGACCACGGAGGACGGCCTGAAAGGAGAGGTGCAGAGCGTCAACGTGCTGCGCCAGCTCGTGAAGGTACTGGTCGATGTGGACGACGAAAAGGAAATTCAGGAGTACAGGGTGGAGCAGCTCCGGTTTAAGCGCAGGCACGGCAAAAACCGCAAGGTGGACGCGAAGAACGAGGCGGAATTAAAAGAACTGGAAAAACTGGAGAAACAGGATTCGGACAAATCCAAACTGGATGAGAACTGACGATGGATGTAAGACACATCGGGGCGGACGCCATGACGTCCGGAGAGAATGTTCTGTTAAAAGAAAACGAGCGCATCGACGATCTGGAGCGCAACGGCTACCGGATTATTCAGAACCCCAAGCGGTTCTGCTTCGGGATGGACGCGGTGCTTCTGTCCGGCTTTGCCAAGGTGGGAGACGGCGGCAGGGTGCTGGATCTGGGCACGGGTACGGGCATTATCCCGATCCTGCTGGAAGCAAAGACCGGGGCGGCCCATCTGACCGGCTTAGAGATTCAGGAGGACAGTGCGGACATGGCGAGGCGCAGCGTGCGTCTCAACCGGCTGGAGGATAAAATCGATATCGTGACGGGAGACATAAAAGAGGCAGGGAGTCTGTTTGACGCTGCTTCTTTTGACGTTGTCACCTGCAATCCGCCCTATATGACGGATCGGCACGGACTGGTCAACCCCAGCGACGCCAAGGCGGTGGCCCGGCATGAAATTCTGTGTACGCTGGAGGATGTGGTAGCGCAGGCGTCGAAGCTATTAAAGCCGGGCGGGAATTTCTACATGGTGCACAGACCGTTCCGGCTGGCGGAAATCCTAGTGCTCTTGCACGGTTATAAGCTGGAGCCCAAGCGGATGCGGCTCGTGTACCCTTATGTGGACAAGGAGCCCAATATGGTGCTGATCGAGGCCAACCGGGGCGGCAGGCCGCGCATGACCGTGGAGAAGCCGTTGATCGTCTACCGGGAGCCGGGCGTCTATATGCCGGAGATCTACGAGGTCTACGGCTATTAAAGGTCGGGCAGGGCGATAAGGAGAGAGCGATGGCGGGAATGTTGTATTTGTGCGCAACGCCCATCGGCAATCTGGGCGACATGACGCCCAGGGCGGTGGAGACGCTGCAGGGCGTGGATATCATAGCGGCGGAGGATACGCGGAACAGTAAGAAGCTGCTGAACTATTTCGGCATCCGGACGCCTATGACCAGCTACCACGAGTATAATAAAATAGAAAAAGCGGACTATCTGATCGGGCAGATGCAGCAGGGAAAGGATGTGGCGTTAATCACCGACGCCGGTACGCCGGCCATATCCGATCCGGGGGAGGTGCTGGCAGCCAAGTGCCATGAGGCGGGAATCCGCGTCACCTCGCTGCCCGGCGCGGCGGCCTGTATCACGGCGCTCACGCTGTCGGGGCTTCCCGCCCGGCGATTCTGCTTCGAGGCGTTTCTGCCCGCGGACAAAAAGGAGCGGGCGCAGATCCTCGGGGAGCTGCAGCAGGAGTCCCGCACGATCATTCTCTACGAAGCGCCCCACCATCTGGCGGGCACGCTGCGGGAGCTGGCGGACGCGCTGGGAGACAGGCGGGTGGCCATATGCAGGGAACTCACCAAAAAATTTGAGACGGTTGTACGGACGACGCTGGCGGAGGCGGTGCGCACCTATGAGCAGGAGGAGCCCAGAGGAGAGTATGTTCTGGTCATCGAGGGCAAGAGCCTGAAACAGAAAGAGGACGAGCGGCATACCGCGTGGCAGAGCGTCACCATAGAAGAACACATGGCATATTATACGGGAGAGGGAATGGATGAAAAAAGCGCCATGAAGCAGGTCGCAAAAGACCGGGGCGTGCCCAAAAGAGAGATTTACCAATATTTATTGACAAAGTGAATTGACAAAACGCAGAAAAACCGTAAAATTAAGATTGACAAATACAGGGGCAGATAATATACTTTGAGCACTGGGTTATTTTGTCTGCTTGAAAAGGAGATTAAAAAATGTTGGAGAGAGTTGTTGAGATTATTCAGGAACAGTTAAATTTAGACGGCGTTGAAATCACGGAGGAGACTTCCTTTAAAGATGATCTGGGCGCGGATTCGCTGGATCTGTTCGAGCTTGTTATGGCGTTTGAGGAGGAGTACGGCGTGGAGATCCCGGCGGAGGATCTGGAGCAGATCACGACGGTGGGCGCCGTTATCGAATATATGAAAAGCAAGGGCGTAGAGGCATAACACCGGCGACAGGGGTGTGCAGCGGCGGCCAGTGTGCAGGCTGCGGAGGCATAAAACGCCATAGAGAGACATAAGATAACAGTAAGAAAAATAGGAGCCGCCGGCAGAATCCATCGTGTTACCAGACAGAGGCAGGATTTACGGCGGCTTTTGTATGCCTATGCTGAACGATATCTGGGCCGGCATGATCCTGATCGGCGTGATCTATGCGGCTATCACCGGCAGAATGGCGGAAGTCACCAACGCCGCGCTGCAGTCCGCGCAGGAGGCGGTGTCTCTCTGCATTACGATGATCGGCGTGATGGCCCTGTGGGTAGGGCTGATGGAGATCGCCCGCAAGTCGGGGCTGATCGCCGGACTGACGCGGGGAATACAGCCTTTTATCAGCTTCCTCTTTCCGGGCATCCCCAAGGAGCATCCGGCCAGAGAGTATATAGCGACGAATCTCATCGCCAATCTTCTGGGGCTGGGCTGGGCCTGTACGCCCGCCGGCCTGAAAGCGATGGAGGCGCTGGCCGCGCTGGAGTGCGAGCGGGGCGATCCCGCCTATGCGGACGGCGGACACGCCGAGGGGGAGCGCGTCGCCAGCCGGGAAATGTGCACGTTCCTGATATTAAACATTTCTTCGCTGCAGTTGATTCCCGTCAATATGATTGCCTACCGGCAGCAGTACGGCAGCGTCAACCCGGCGGGGATCGTCGCCCCCGCCATCGCCGCGACCTGCGTCAGCACATTGACGGCGGTGGTTTATTGTAAGATAATGGACAGGAAGGAAAAGACGTCGGGACGGCATGGCCGGAAGACGGGAGAAAAGCGCGTTAAGATTTCTTAACCGGGCGCGGAAACGGAGTGAACGATGAAATACGATATTATCATAGTAGGCGCGGGGCCGGGCGGTATCTTTACCGCCTACGAGCTGACGCGGCGGCAGGACGGAAAGAAGATTGCGGTCTTTGAGGCGGGACATCCCCTGCATATGCGGCGCTGCCCGATCGACGGCGACAAAGTAAAGAGCTGCGTCCGCTGCGCAAGCTGCTCGATTATGAGCGGGTTCGGCGGCGCGGGGGCTTTTTCCGACGGCAAATACAATATCACCAACGATTTCGGCGGCACGCTGTATGAACATATCGGCAAGAAGCGCGCCATCGAACTGATGAAATATGTGGACGACATCAATATGCAGTACGGCGGGCAGGGGACGAAGCTCTACAGTACCGCCGGAAGCCATTTTAAGAAACTGTGTCTCCAGAACAAGCTGAATCTGCTGGACGCTTCGGTGCGCCATCTGGGAACGGATATTAACTATGTCGTGCTGGAAAACCTCTACGCGGAGCTGAAAGACAAGGTAGATTTCTACTTCGATACGCCGGTGCGGAAGGTGGAGGTTACGGAGGACGGCTACCGTATCGGATGCGACGACGGCACCTACGAATGTGACAAATGTGTCATTTCTGTGGGCAGGAGCGGCAGCAAATGGATGCAGCAGGTGTGCGAGGAACTGGAGATCGGAACGAAGTCCAACCGGGTAGATATCGGCGTGCGCGTGGAGCTGCCGGCGGTTATCTTTTCCCATCTGACGGACGAGCTGTACGAGAGCAAGATCGTATACCGCACCGAGAAATTCGAGGACAGGGTGCGGACTTTCTGCATGAATCCCCACGGGATCGTGGTGAATGAAAATACCAACGGCATTGTCACCGTGAACGGCCATAGCTACGAGGGTGCGGAGAAACAGACCGAAAATACGAATTTTGCGCTGCTGGTGGCGAAGCACTTCTCCGAGCCGTTCAAGGACAGTAACGGCTACGGCGAGAGTATCGCCAGACTGTCCAATATGCTGGGCGGCGGCGTGATCGTGCAGCGGTTCGGCGATCTGGTCAGAGGACGCCGCAGCAACGAAAAGCGGATTGCCGAGGGACTGGTGGAGCCCACCCTGTCCGCCACGCCCGGCGACCTGAGTCTGGTGCTCCCCAAGCGGATTCTGGACGGCATCATCGAGATGCTATACGCGCTGGACAAGATCGCGCCCGGCACTGCCAACGACGATACGCTCCTGTATGGCGTGGAAGTGAAATTTTATAATATGGAAGTGGAGATCGACGAGCGCCTGCAGTCCCGCTATCCGGGCTTATATATTATCGGCGACGGCAGCGGCGTAACCCACTCGCTCTCCCATGCGTCCGCCAGCGGTGTGCACGTGGCGCGTGATATTCTGGGTATGGCATAGCGCCGGACACACCGGGAATTTCATAAGAAAGAAACAGGCCGCATAAACTGATAGTAGATTTATGCGGCTTTTCCATGCGGAAACCGCGCTGCAAGGAGCGTTACCTATGGCTGCCATACTCTCCCACATCTCCGATCTCATTATTCCGGTTATCATTTTCTATGTCATAGCGCACGGGCTGGCCGCCCGCAGTAATGTGTATGAGGATTTTATCAAAGGCGCGGAGGACGGCTTTCGGACGGTCATCCGAATCATGCCGACGCTGATCGGCCTTATGGTGGCGGTGGGCGTGCTGAGGGCGTCCGGCTTCCTCGACTTTCTGGGCGGGCTGGCGTCGGGTGCGGCTGCCCGGCTGGGCTTTTCTTCGGAACTGATCCCGCTGATGCTGGTCAAGATGTTTTCCTCCTCGGCGGCCACGGGGCTGGTGCTGGATATCTTCAAGAACCACGGGCCGGACTCCCTGATCGGGCTGACCACTTCGATTATGATGAGCTGCACGGAGACGGTCTTCTATACGATGTCGGTGTATTTTCTGGCGGCGAAGGTCACGAAGACGCGCTACACGCTCACCGGCGCGCTGCTGGCGACGCTGGCGGGGATAGCGGCCAGCGTGGTGCTGGCGGGGATGATGGCCGGAATCGGTTAAAGGGATAAAGAGAGAAGCGGCACGTTCCGGGCCGCTCCGATGTCAGCTTCCCAGCAGCTTGGACAGTGTGGCGAAATCCGCCGGCCCGTTTTCCAGCAGGAACCGGTGGAAGGAACGGAGGAAATCCCTGTCCCGATAGATGTCGGTGAGGGTGTATGCCGCGCCGGGGTTCGCCGCCTTATGCCGGTCGAGCCAGATTTTGGCGGCCTGCCGTTTCAGCTCCATGATCTCCAGATACCCTGCGTAGTATTTGGGATAGTTGCAGGGCTCCTCCGCGATGTAGGCGTAGACCGCGGCGATCGTGTCGGGATCTGTGAACCCAAAAGCCGTCAGGATCTCCGTCACATCCTGCAGGGAGGCGCCGTCGTAGTGGATAGCGATATCTAACAGAGAGTACAGGCATAGCTGGATCTGGCGGTCGAGGCGGCAGGCCCGGTAGCAGGCGGCGGCTTCGGGGTACGACTCCCCGGCCAGCTCGACGGCATAGTCGTAGGCGTTCATCTCCGCGTACATGGCCCAGCCCTCCACATAACCGCCGTAGCTGAGGATGCTCCGCAGCGGCGTCACGCCGGAGGCGGCCCAGTGCTGCCTGCTGTATACGGTCTGATACAGATGGCCGGGATATCCCTCGTGGGCCAGCGTCGTAAAGAGGGACAGATCGCCGGAGATGTCCGATTCGTTGATGTAGATCGTATTGTTCCCGATATTGTCTATCGGCGGCGTCATATAAAAGGCGGGCGCACTGTAGGGCGCCAGCGCCGCGTCCACGTACTTAACCGTGCAGTCCGGCGGGGATGTGCCGGTGTCCGCGGGAATGGCAGGATAGTCCGCGGCGATTGCCTCCTGCAGATGTTCCAGAATGGCCTCCGGCGTCATCTGCGGGAGATAGGCGGGATCGGACATAAGCAGGCCGTTGAGGGATTCGTCGGCCTGCAGCAGCCGCATCAGCTCTCCGTAATGTTCCGACAGATCGTTATACAGGAACTGCCGGATGCCGTCGACGCTCCGGGAGGAGCCGGTCGTCAGATGCAGCAGCGCCTCATAGTATTCCCTGCCGCCCGCATAGCGCGCCAGACCGCCGATGTCGCCACCGCTTCCTTTCAGAATCGTCAGTTCGTCCGCCACACGGTCGTAGGCCGGCGCCACGACGGTGACTAAGAGCCGCCTGTGGTTGGAGCGGTATCCGTCCCGCTCCGCCGCCGTGATTACGCCGTTGTCCACCAGCGTCTGCAGGCGGTTGTCAAAGGTAGTCTCCAGAAAATGCGTTCCGTTATCCAGCGTGTCGGCGTCCATCAGGTCGGCGCACTGCCGGATCACTTTGTCCGCGGTGGCATCCGCCATAAAGAGGCCCGCCGCCGCTTTTTCCTGCTCATACGTGATCAGGCCGTCCAGATAATCCGGAATCTGCTCCAGTACGGCAAAATACTGTTCGATATCCGCCCGGTCGTCCAGCCGGTACTCCGCCAATAGCAGCGGCAGTTCGGAGACGGCGCCGGAGGACGGCGACAACGGTTCCGCGAAGTACGGATAGGCCGCCGTGCGCCGCAGATCGCTGAGATAAGTGTCCAGCAGCTCATACAGGCAGCGGTTAGCCTGCGACAGATGCGCGTGTGCGAAGCTATCCAGCCGGTCGGACAGAACGGATAGCGCATAGGCGTCTGATGCGGCGTCTCCCGCCCGGTATACCGGCATACATAGCGCGGTTTCGTCCACGCCGAAAGCGGAAGGGTTATCGATGGCATAGTGAAACTGCAGGGGATCGGACCGCAGCTCCTGAAGGAAAAAGTCCTCCGTAAACGAGACAAAGCGCGCGTCCGCGTGAAAGTACGGATAGGCGGCGAGGGTTGCGGCGCTGAAGCCGCAGAAGATCATAAGGGCAGCCGCCCACTGCCGGATGGATAATCTGTGTTTCAAAGGAATACCTGCCGAATGGCTTTACCATAATATATGTGCCGGAGAGGGCTCACATGAATAAGAACTAAAAGACGATGCGGTCGCGGCCGTTTTCCTTGCCGTAGTATAACTTTTCGTCGGCTTCCTTCAGCAGCGCCGTCAGGTCGCTGTGGAAGTCGTACTCGATCAGGCCGAACGTGAGGGAGACGGAGAAGTTTTCGCTGCCGCCGTCAAATACGATCGCCTTGATCTTCTGGCGCAGCGTCTCCAGCTCGAAGTGCGCCTCGTCGCCGTTTAAGGACGGGAAGATCAGCAGAAATTCCTCGCCGCCCCAGCGGGAGACGAACGTATCTGCCGGAAGCTGGCTGCGGAACGTCTCCGCAATCTTCGTGAGGACGACGTCGCCCACATCATGTCCGTAGGTGTCGTTGACTCTCTTAAAAAAGTCGATGTCGCACAGGCAGATGCTGATCTGGTTCTCGGAGGTTTTCAGGACGCCGTCCAGATATTCCATCGTGCTGCGGCGGTTGTGCAGTCCGGTCAGCGGGTCGATGCTCGCCTGCTCTTTCAGCTTCGTATTGTATTCGATCAGTTTCCACTCCAAAGCCTGCGTGTCCGCGCTGAAAAAGTACGCCAGCAGCGACAGGGACAGGAAAATCGCCACGGTGTTGCAGAGCTGGAGCGCAAAGTTCAGCTCCGAGGTCATGGTGATCTGCGCGCCCTCGTTCTGGCAGTAGAAGTACAGGTACATCCGCAGCGCCAGCAGCACGACGACATACAGAACCTTAGTGCCCTCATGCCGCGATCTGGCAAAAAAGCAGAATACGATGAGCACAAAGAGATACGTCTGCACGCCCACATTCCATCCGTACATCCGCACATATAAGATCACCCACACCAGCGAGCACAGATTAAAGACGCAGTAGGACACAAACGAGCGCCAGTAGTAGGATGCGGCAAAAAGCCCCAAAAACGCGATCATCGACAGCTGACAGAAGATCATGCCCGTCGTGTCGGATGCGAGCACAAAGAAAATGCAGTTGGCCAGCGAGTAGGCGATCATGGTCAGCGTAAGCATCCTGACGACGATCACCAGCTTGGTAGACTCATTCTGCTCCCCTGTGTCTTTACAGATCTTTTGATATAGAAAAGAGAAAAAATTTGTTTTTGCCATATTGCCTCAGACGATTCCGTCCTGTGCCGCGCCCGTCCGCATGGCGGCTTTTGTTTTACGGTTTCTGTTCTATGATCTTGTGGGCTTTGTTTTTATGCCGCTGCCGCATAAATCTTTCATCAAGTATATTTCTTTGATAGCGTTTCCGTTTTATAGAAAGAAAGAGCTATCTAAAAGAAATATAATACCTACATCATACACTATATTTGCGATTTATGCAAATGCGCATCGATAAAAATTACGATTTTTGCGATTTTAAGAATACACCGGCGGCGCGGGCGGAACTTGTCACCGTTTGCCTGATGAAATGATCCGATAAAAAATGGATCAATAAAAAGATGAAAAAATAAGTAAAAAAATAAGTAAAAAGATGAAAAAAACTATTTGACAAAGCTCGCCCTGATAATTATAATAAATCCCATAGGTTTACTAGGAATAAAATAATAGGAAAAGATAAATTCGGAAAAGGAGAGCAGTTATGAGTCGTATTAAACATTCTATCGAAGAAGTGATTGGGCATACGCCGATTTTGGAGCTGGACGGATTGGAAAAGCAGGAAAATATCGACGCGCATATTTTAGTAAAGCTGGAAAGCCTGAATCCTTTTGGTTCGTTAAAAGACCGTATCGCGATGGCGATGATCGACGCCTTGGAGCGTGATACGGATATCCGGCCGGGAGATACCATTGTGGAATTTTCCAGCGGCAACACGGCCATCGGTCTGGCCGCCATCGCCCTAAAGCGCGGTTATAAGATGATTGCCTATATGGTGCAGGCGACGGAGGAGAGAGTCAGGCTTTTGGAGGCATACGGCGCAACCGTGCGGGATATGACGCAGGACGAGGGCGTGATGGAAGTGATGTCCTCGCTGCCGGAAGACGGAGATTCCGCGCAGGCATTGGTCGAGCTGTTCCAAAAGCGCAGCGCGGAAGAAGGCATCCGCTATTTCCTCACGGTGCAGTCCGCAAATGAGGCAAACCGTGATATCCAGTACCGTACCACCGGACAGGAAATCCTTGAGGATGTCGATCATGTCGATGTGCTGATTGCGGGCGTCGGTTCCGGCGGATCGATCACGGGCGTAAGCGAAGCGCTGCGGGAGAAATTTCCCGATTTGGAAGTGGTCGCTTTTGAGCCGACGGATGACGATATCGAATCTCTGGTCGGCGTCCACAGTATCAGCCTGACGCCGCGGCATAGCTTTCCGCAGATTATTCTCCGCAGAGACAGAGCGCCTTATGACAGGATCGTCAAGGTGGATAAAGAAGACGCCTACAGAATGTCCAATAAAGTGGCGCGGACAGACGGCATTTTTCTGGGGATCACCGCGGGAGCCGCGATGTATCTGGCGGCGGAACTGGCTGCGAAGCCGGAATACAGAGGGAAAACAATCGTTACGCTTGGCTACGACGATGTATTAAAGTATCTTTCCACACCGATGACCGATCAGAAATATAAAAAATGACAGGAGGCAGCGCGATGAAAATCAATCAAAAATATCCGTTTACCATTGGCGGTCTGCACAATCGCAAAAAGGTGGAAAACATAGAAGAATATATTGAAATCGCAAAGAAGGCGCATGACTATCTGGAATCGCTGCGCATCGAGGACAAGGATGGGATTTATTGGGCGCATCCGGGAAAAGAGGACGGCAACGGCGCGATTTATACCGGATCTGCAGGCGTTGTGTACTTTTATATGGAACTCTATCAGTTGACGAAAGAGGAGAACTATCTGGAAATCATCCGTAAGGCCGCGGACTATATCGGCGCCAACTGGAGAAAAGCGGGAGAAGCGGGGATCGCGATGCTGCGGGAAAATGGCATTTTTGAAGACTTAGGCACGATCTACAATTATTACTGCGGCGCAGCCAGCACGGGAGAAGGATTGATCACCATTTACGGTCTGACGAAGCGGCAGAAGGACAAAGACGCCGTTCGGGAGATTACGGACTTTATCCTCGCAAACGCAAAAGAAGATCAAGACGGCCTATACTGGGGCGCGGACTGCACGATGTTTCATGATGCCGGAACGATGATCTATCTGTACCATGCCGCTGATTTTCTGCAGGATGACAAGGTAAAAGAGGCGGCGGAACGTGCGGCTGACCGCATCGTGGCCAATGCCATCGCAGATCCCCGCGGCGGGTATGCGTGGCACAGTACGCTGCACGGCGATGTGGACCGCGTCCCCAACTTTGAAGGCGGGACGGCGGGCACAGGGTATGCGCTGACGGTGGCATACCGGTATTCCCAAAAGGAAACTTACAGACAGGCGGCTATTGAAGCGGCGAAACATCTGAAAGCCATTTCCGTCAGACAAGGCGACGGCTTCCTGATCCCATGGCATGACGTTCCCGGCGAAGAACCGATTTTTTATCTTGCAAACTGTCACGGCCCGGCAGGAACGAGCAAGTTGTTTTACGGCTTGTACCGGATCACGAACGAGGAACAGTACTTAAATGATATAAAAGGGTTGTTTTATGGGATGCGCCATTTGGGAGCGCCGGAAAAAATGTCGGCGGGTTATTGGAATACGGTATGCGTATGCTGCGGCACCGCGGGCATACTGCAGTTCCTGCTCAACTGCGGCATCGTATTTTATGGAACCGATTTTGGCAGGGAGGCTTCCGAGGCCGCTGAAACGGCGGCTGAGATTTTGGTGGGCGAGCAGGAGAATAAATTCGGCGGACGCATCGGCGTGTGGCCGATTGCATACGAACGCATCAAGCCGGAAAACGTCGCGCCGGATTTTGGCTATGCGACCGGTTCCGCCGGTATTGCCGCGGCGCTATTACAGATGTACCAGTTTCGGAAAAAGGAGATTCACTTTATCCGCTATATCGACGATCCCTATCCGACGGATCTCAGCCTGTAGGATGCCAAAGGCATTTTCGTTTGTTTTTTTCTAGTGGAAAGTATTGCCGGAATGATGAAATGAATGCAGATTTTATTTCTTTTTATATCTATAAGAAATGGATTTTCATGTCTTCCGGCAAATACTTCGCCAGTTCCTCCACCAACTCATACACTTTTGTGCCCGGCGCAATTTCCGCCGGCGTTCTGTCTCGTCCATCTTTGATAATTCGTCGGGCGTAGCGTATCGCCAGCTTTGGATTGCCTTTTTCCGTTAGTATTTCAAAAAGGTTTGGCATATTCTTCTGATATTTTCCCAGTCCCAGTTCCTGAAACGTATTGTTTAAAAAATCTATGTACCCTGTTCGGCGGTTATTGGCAGTATAATAAGCAAAATGAAGTATAAACCAAAACTCGATACATTCATTACTCCATGCCGCATGATATTGTAATTCTGAGTGATCTTTATTTAACAAGTCAGCTCGTTCCACGACACCGTTAAAATGTTCTGCCGGAAAGCTGTCCTTATCATACACACACCAGATTTGCCCTTTTTGTATGTTGTGCTCTTTGACATATCTTTCCGCCATTCCCATGACGCGCATGGTTTCCGCAGCACAAGGCTCGATCTCGATCAGTACCATATCTTTGTAGATAGGATTGTTCTCAATCAGCCGCTTAAATCCTGCAAAATACTGGGGCTCTGTTTGTTCCCCTTCACAAAAGATGTAATAGCGGTACTCTTTGAGTTCCAAATACTGCTGCCGACGCTCTTTCTTCCATTTTTCCATACCGGCTTTTTTAGGCATTGACTTTCCCCCAATCTATAATTCTTTGCAGATATGGATCAGCGCCGTATTTTCCTTCGAGATACTGTTTATCGTATTTTGCATCTTTGCGGATTGACATACCATTGTTATCTTTAAACTCTACCAATGAGTATAACTTGGTGTTTTGATCCCTCCCCTTTGCCACAAACCAGATTTCATCCCTTCGATAAACCTCATTGTTCATGGTTGATAAGTCATGAGAGGTAAAAATCAACTGCCCCTTTTTCTTATTCACTTTCATATCCGTATACATTTCAATAATGTGTTTCAATAATAAGGGATGAATTTTTGCGTCCAGCTCGTCAATGACCAATGTGGTTCCGCAAATTAAGCTGCTCACAATATAAGGCAAAAGTCCAAATAATTTTTTCGTTCCGCTGGACTCCTCGGATAGCGTAAGTTCCGTACTCTCTCCATTTACAATGTGCTTCGTATAAACCTCTATCGTATCCTCGTCCTTTTCCTCAACGCGGAAATCTTCAATATCCAAGTCCATTTCCCGGATCATTTTCAGCACTAATTCTTTGATTTTATCGGATTTTGCTATAGCTGTTCTTATTTCCTGATAAGGATTTCCATAATTTAAAAAGTCTATGGATTCTTCAAACCAATTCAGCACATCACTCACTATTTCGTTCTTTTTATAAGTAATTCCGAGATATGACAATAATGGCAGCGTTTCCGACAAATCTTCACTAATCTTAAATTTGGCGAACGTACCTTTCAAATCTATTTTGCCTCTTTCACGAACAAACAACGCAGAGCGCCTTCCTGTCTCCATTTTCACTCTGTCAAGGCTTTCATAAAGCACGGTTTCTCTTTTAATATGAAGAATATAACGATACTCTGCCGCCTGTGTCCGAAAGTAAATTTCAAACTCTGTAGGCATATTTCTGTTTTCTTCTGTAAAAGCAAACGGTTCTACAGGAATTTTCTTAGCCTTGTATGCGCAGTCGCTCTTATCGCAGGCTGCACAAAGAGGACGCAGAACTTTAGATGTCAATGTGTGAATCGCTTCCAGTACATTAGATTTTCCGCCGCCGTTCGGCCCATAGATGGCCGCTACGGGCAGAAACAATTCTCCGTTCTCATCTTTCATAATTTTGTCGTTATGCTCCGAAATAGCTGCCGCCTGCATATCAAACGTAATCTCATCACGGATGCTTTTGTAGTTTTTCACAGTAAATTGACTTAACATAGCAATCTCCATTCTCGTGTGAAAAATCAGCACATCAATGTGATTTTTTACACGATCAATCTCACTTTATAATTTTATATTATATACCGTTTTTCGATTTTGTAAACAATATATGAGGTTTTTTCTCATATTTTAAAATATATTTATATATTTAGAAAAATATATCTTCCACAAGGGTAAATAACCGGACGAGAAATTTCCGGACTTAACAGGGGACTTCTCTCCTGAAATGTTTTACATTACCAGAATTAAAATTATGATATAATAAGAGCAAATTGCTTCGCAATTAACTCTAGAGAATCCCTGCGGGATTCTCCCAGAGTGATTTACTTTACTGGCAAACGACAGAGAAGCGGGGACGGTTATGCTGAAGGTATTTCTGGTGGAAGATGATGATATAGTCAGGGCGGAGCTCAGGGACGGCATCCCGTGGCAGCAGTGGGGATACCGCTTCGCGGGGGAGGCGGCGGACGGCGAGATGGCGCTGCCGCTGATCCGGAAACTGCAGCCCGACGTGCTTCTGACGGATATCACCATGCCGTTTATGGACGGCCTCTCGCTGAGCAGGATCGTGCACCAGCAGTTCCCGGAGATGAAGATTCTCATTATCAGCGGCAGAGACGATTTCGAGTACGCGCAGCAGGCCATCGCCGTGGGCGTGGAGCAGTATCTGCTCAAACCGGTCGCCCGGGACGATCTGCAGAGGGTGCTGGCGCAGCTCAAGGCCAAGATCGACGCCGAGCGGGAGCAGCGGGAGCGGCAGAAGAATTATCAGATCGAGACGCGGGAATACGAGCAGTTTGCCAGAACCAATTTTTTTATGAAATTATTTGAAGGCCGGATGGCGGTGGAGGATATTTACGCGGAAGCCGCGCGGTTATCGCTGAATGTCAACGCGCCGTGTTACAACATTTTGTTGTATAACGTCCACGAGAAGAAACCGGCGGAGAGCGGCGGCCCGGCGTCGGAGACACTGGCCCGCAGGCGGGAGGAACTGCTGCACTATTTCATCCGCTATCCGGAGCTTCTGATCTTCCGGTGGAATCTCAACACCTACGGCGTACTGATTATGGGGAGTGCGGAGCAGATGAAGGAGCTGGCCGCGCGCTGCCTCGACAATGTAGAGCGCATCTGCCGTCCGGCGGAAAACGAGCTGGACTGGCACGCCGCGGCGGGCGAGCCGGTGGAACGCCTCAGTATGCTATCGGAATGCTATGACAAGGTAAACCGCCTGTTTGCCTACCGGTTCCTGATGCCCGGCGAGCATATCCTGACTTGGGAGGCGACGGAAAAATATATGCCGTTTCAGGCGGGCGGCAGGATCGGCGATATCGACGCGGCGCAGGTGGCGCCGGAGCTGATCCGGGATTTTCTGCGGCAGGGCAGCCGGGACGAGATCACGGAATTTGTGGACGGCTGGCTGCAGAAGCTGGAGGACGCCGTGCGCTCCGGCATATTCCGCAATTATCTGTTTTATCATGTGTATTTTGTGGCGGCGGCGTATGTGGAATCCCTCGGCTGCGGCAGACAGGAGCTGCAGGAGCTTTTTTCCGGAGAAGGGACTGCGCCGGAGCGCGGCCCCGACGGTGGAGAACTGTCCGTCTGTATAGGGCGGATGCTGGACAAGGCGATGGAGCTGCGCGACCGCGCCTCCGACAGTCAGGGCAGGAAAGCGCTGAACCGGGCGCTGGAATATATCGAGGAACATTATATGCAGGAGACGTTGTCCCTGCACACGGCGGCGGCAGATGTGGGCGTCAGCGCCGGGTATCTCAGCGCGTTGTTCAGCCGCACGATGGAAATGACTTTTATCGAGTATGTCACGCACAGGCGCATGGAGCGGGCCAAGGAGCTGCTGCGCCGGACGGACAGGGCTTCCGGCGATATCGCGCAGGAGGTGGGCTACAAAGATCCCCACTATTTCAGCTACGTATTTAAGAAGACGCAGGGCTGCACACCCAGAGAATACCGCGCGGGAGCCAAAGGATAAAAGGACAACGCCGCGCATCCAGAGGATATAGCGCAGAGCCCGAGGGCAGCGCCGTACATCCGGCGAGTACCGCGCGGGCGCCAAAGGGTAAAGAGATAACGCCGCGGTCACGGAGAAAAGGAACTCTCCCTGCCCACCAGCTCCCAGGGGAGTTCCACGGACGTCACGGTTTCACCGCGGATGGCGCGCAGCATATACGCGGCGGCGCAGGAGCCCATCTCGTGGGGCCTGTGGGTGAGCGTCGTGATGCGCACGTCGCTGAATTCGCTCAGGTAGCTGTTGTCAAAGCAGACCACGGCGATATCATAGGGAATCCGGTAGCCGGCGTACTGCAGCTCCTTGATGGCCCAGTAAGCGATCTCGTCGTTGTAGCAGATCAGGGCCGAGCAGGATGCCATCTGCTTCTGGACAAAATCCGACAGGAAATGCGTGTCCTGCCTTTTTTCCAGCGCGTGCTGCTGGGCGGACGCAAACCACCCGATCCTGTCGTCGTCCACCATGCAGCCGTGATCCCGCATACTGGTGATGAACCCGCGGTAGCGTTCGGTGCCGCGGATGTCGTCGGATTTGAACAGTCCGGCGGTGGCGGTGTGGCCCCGGCTGAACAGATATTCCCCCAGCAGATAGCCGCCGTAATAGTTGTCGTCCCTGACGCAGACGGCCCACGGAAGCGCCGGATAGGAGTCGTGCAGAAACAGGATCGGGACGCCCTGGTCGTGGAGCCTGTCGTATAAGTCCAGATTGGGATTGGGCAGCGCGCTCTTGCAGCCCTCCGCGATCAGTCCGCGCAGGGGGCGGTTCAGGAGCCGTTCCAGATAATGCCGCTCGTCGATATGGCGGTCCTCCGTGACCAGCAGCTCCAGCGTAAAGCCCTGAGCGGCGAGGCCGGAGCGGATGTCGGCGATCAGCTCCGGGTAGATGTATTCCTGCCCGCTGGAAATCAGCAGCGCCACCGTGTTCAGCGACGGATCGGCGGATCGGCCCGTGGCGTAGGAGCCGCTGCCCTGCCGCGCGGTGATCAGGTTATGCTCCCGCAGCAGGGCCAGCGCCCGCCGCACCGTCTGTCTGCTCACATGGTAGCGGCTGCACAGTTCCGCCTCCGTGGGAAGACGGCAGATGCCCTCCCGGTAATTGGCGGTGATATAGTCTGTCAACTGGGCGGCTATCGTCTGATATTTCGGCTGCATGGCAATCCTCCTTGGTGCAAAAAAACACACTTTTCAAAGATAAAAAATCAAAATTATTTTAATTTTTATGGTTCATCGGCAGAATTAACATATTTTTTTCGGAAAAAAATCGCCCTTTTTGCGTTGCAAAAAATTAAAATTTTGTACTTATCATAAAAAATATAACATATTTTACCGAATTTGTATCTAAAAATTTTAAAAAATAAAAATTTGTATTGTCTGTTTCCCCAAAACGAACAAAATGGAAGCAAATTACATTGACGGCGTAATTTTGTATTGCTAAAATAAGAATGCAAGAAGAACTCCCGACCGTCATTTCCGAATGGCACCCGGGACGCCTTCTAGTAACTTCATAATTCTATCTATCAATTAAGGGAGGAAAAAAGAATGAAGAAGAAATTGGCACTTTTGTTAGTAGCCGGCATGACCATGGCTTCTGTTGTAGGTTGTGGGGGGGGGAGCGACGCAGCGGTAACCTCCAGTGATGCAGCAACTACAGATGATGCGGCAGCTACGGACGACGCAGCAGCAGCTACAGACGACGCGGCAGCAGCTACGGATGACGCAGCAGCGGCGGACGACGCGGCAGCGGCAGATGACACGGCTGCATCGGGCGCTCTGATCAAAGTCGGCATCATCAACAACGATCCCAACGAGTCCGGTTATCGTACGGCAAACGACGCAGACTTAAAGGCAACCTTCTGCGAGGCGAACGGCTACGACGCATCTTTTGCATATAGCCTGAAGAACGAGGAGCAGATCAATGCAGCGCAGCAGTTCATTCAGGACGGCGTTGACTACCTGCTTCTGTCCGCAGCGGATACATCCGGCTGGGATTCCGTACTGCAGGATGCACAGGCGAACGGCGTAAGAGTTATCCTGTTCGACCGTACCATCGACGCTGATCCGAGCCTGTATGAGGCATCTATCGTATCCGATATGAGAGCCGAGGGCGACAAGGCGGTTGATTGGCTCAAGAGCCAGAACCTCGACGAGTACAACATCATCCACATTCAGGGCGTTATGGGTTCCGCAGCACAGATCGGTCGTTCCGATGCACTTACCGAGACGGCAGCGTCTGAGGGCTGGAACATTATCGTAAGCCAGACCGCTAACTGGAACGCAGAGGAAGCGCAGCAGATCGTACAGTCCGTAATCGACTCCGGCGAGTCCTTCAACGTAATCTACGCTGAGAACGACAACATGGCACAGGGCGCGGTAGCGGCTCTGGATGCTGCAGGCATCACGCACGGTGTAGACGGCGACGTTAAGATCCTTGGTTTCGATACCAACAAGTTCGCTCTGGAGGAGCTGCTGGCAGGCAACTGGAACTATGACGGACAGTGCAACCCGTTCCAGTCTTCCTACATCGACAACATCATCAAGACGCTGGAGAGCGGCGGCACGGTTGAGGAGAAGACCATCATCATGGACGAGATGGGCTTCGATGCAGAGACCATCACGCAGGAGGATGTTGACACCTACGGTATCTAATAGGTGAAGAACCATATAGCTTTTGCGACTGAACAAATGGGCGCAGTGCAGAGAATATGATGCGCTGCGCCCTTGTTTTAGCGGGACGCGGGCCCGCGGCGGGAGGGCGCTTGGCGGTTCTTCTGCAAAGATGATACAGAAAACAGGAGGTGGATTCAGGGGTGAGTGATAACGTTTTATTGAAGATGCGCAACATTCACAAGCGTTTCCCCGGCGTGTACGCCCTGCAGGGGGTAGATTTCACGCTGCGCAAGGGAGAGATCCATGCGCTGATGGGAGAGAATGGCGCAGGTAAGTCAACGCTGATCAAGGTGTTGACGGGGGTTTATACAAAGGATGAAGGAGAGATCAGCATCGACGGTCAGGTCGTGGCGATTCATTCTCCGCAGCAGGCGCAGAATGCAGGCATCAGTACCGTGTATCAGGAGATCACGCTCTGCCCGAATCTGTCGGTAGCCGAGAATATGTATATCGGACGTACCGCGGGAATCAGGCAGAACTGGAAAAAGGTCAATGCGGATGCGGAGAAGATCCTGCAGTCTCTCGATATCCCGGCCAAGGCGACGCAGCAGTTGTCGAGCTGCTCCATCGCGGTGCAGCAGATGGTAGCCATCGCCCGGGCGGTGGACATGGACTGTAAGGTTTTGATTCTGGATGAGCCTACGTCGTCTCTGGACGAGCAGGAGGTTGCGAAACTGTTTAAGCTGATGCGCGACCTGAAGGCGAGAGGAGTCGGCATTATCTTCGTCACGCACTTCCTCGATCAGGTGTACGAGGTGTGCGACAGGATCACGGTTATGCGGGACGGCCAGCTGGTCGGCGAGTATGTGATCGAGGATCTGCCGAGAGTGCAGCTTGTCTCCAAGATGCTCGGCAAAGAGCTCGACGACATGGGCGACATCAGCGGCGAGTACCGTACTTATGAGCATAAGGAAGGCGAAGCGCCGGTATTCGAGGCGGAGGGCCTTGCCAGCGACTCCGGCATCAAGCCTTTTGACTTCCATATCAACAAGGGCGAGGTCAACGGCTTCACCGGCCTGCTGGGTTCGGGACGAAGCGAGTGCGTGCGCGCGATTTTCGGCGCGGACAGGGTGACGCACGGCACAGTCAAGATGAATGGCAAGCCCGTAAAGATTACGAAGCCTATCGACGCGATGCGCCACGGTATCGCCTATCTGCCGGAAGACCGTAAAGTGGACGGCATCGTCGGCGATCTGTCCGTGCGGGATAACCTGATTCTTGCGGCACAGGTGTTAAAAGGATTCATGAAGCCTTTCTCCAAGGCGGAAGCAAATAAATTCGCGGACGAGTACATAAAGCTGCTGAGCATTAAGACGGCCTCCGCGGATACGCCGATCAAGTCACTCTCCGGCGGCAACCAGCAGAAGGTCATCGTGGCGAGATGGCTGCTTGCCCATCCCGAATATCTGATCCTCGACGAGCCCACGAGAGGTATCGACGTCGGCACGAAGACGGATATTCAGAAGCTGGTGCTGAAGCTCGCATCGGAAGGCATGAGCGTTACGTTCATTTCCTCCGAGCTGGATGAGATGCTGCGCACCTGCTCGCGTCTGGTGGTTATGCGCGACCTGCACGTGGTCGGCGAGCTGACGGGAGCGGATATGAACCAGAGTAAAGTCATGAGTACGATTGCAGGAGGTGAGAAGAAGAATGCAGAATAAGAGTAAATCAGGCATTGGAGCTTTTTTTGGCCGATTGGTGAGGCAGCAGTACTTTATTCCTTTGACGGCATTGGTTCTGCTCGCTCTGTTCAACCTGATCGCTGATCCGGCTTTCTTTAAAATCTCAATCACCACGAACAGCGCCGGGAATCGGGTGCTGGCGGGTACACCGATCACGATTCTGGACTACGGTTCGGAACTTGCGATTCTGGCCATCGGCATGACGCTTGTCACGGCGGCTTCCAAAGGACAGGATATCAGTGTGGGCGCGGCGGTTGCCATCGCCGGCAGTTTTATCCTGCGGATGTTGTGCGGCGGCGACAGCTCCTCCAGCACGCTGCATATGCCGATTATCTGCGCATTCCTGCTGGGCTGCGTGGTAGCGATGCTTTTTGGCGCTTTCAACGGCATACTGGTGGCGTTCTTTAAGATACAACCGATGATTGCGACGCTGATTCTGTATACGGCGGGCCGTTCCATCGCGGCGTGGTTTAACAACAACGAGCTGCCGATCATCAAGGACGCGACGTTTTCCTATATCGGCGGTTTCATTCCGGGGGTTCCGATCCCGACGCCGTTCTTTATCGCGGTGATCTGCGTGGTCGTGATTACGCTTGTACTGAAATTTACCAACCTGAGACTGTATACCGAGGCGGTAGGCATCAACGAAAATTCCGCCCGCCTGAACGGTCTGAATCCCGCGGCGATCAAGATCCTGTCCTTTGTGATTCTGGGCCTGTGCGTGGCGGTGGTAGGTCTGATCAAGGTGAGCCGTGTATCTTCCATCAACTACTCGGTTATCGCCAAAGATATCGAGATGGACGCGATCCTCGCGGTGGCGCTGGGCGGCAACTCTCTAAGCGGCGGCAAGTTCAATATGGCGACGTCGATCATGGGCGCGTACATCATCCAGTTCCTGACACAGACGTTGTATAAGTACAAGGTGCCTTCCGAAGCGCTTCCGGCGTACAAGGCGGTGGTCGTTATCCTGCTGGTTGTTATGAGTGCGCCGACCGTGAGGGAATACCTCTCCAATCTGGTAAAGAAAGCTAAAGTAAAGGAGGCTGCTTAGTATGTCGAAGAAGAATTCTTCCGCGCCGTCCGGCGGGCTGCGCGGCAAACTGAACAACATGACGGATACTAATATGCTCCTTACGATTACGATCATAGCGTTTTTCCTGATGTATCTGGCGGCGATGATCTTCTTAAAGGGCGGTTTCCTGCGGACGCAGACTTTCTTTAATATCCTGAATGCCAACGCTGCGCTGATCGTTTTATCCTGTGCCCTGAGTCTTGTCATGATTACGGGCAGCATCGATATTTCGGTAGGCGGCGTCACGGCGCTTATCACGATGTGCTGCGCGGTCTATCTGGACAATATGGGCGGCAACGTGGCCGTTTCGGTGCTGATCGCACTGGCGATCGGTCTGGCTTTCGGCGCTTTTCAGGGCGCGCTTGTGGCTTTTCTGGACATCCAGCCGTTTATCGTAACACTGGCCGGTATGTTCTTTGCCAAGGGCATGACGACGATCGTCAATGCGAATCCGTTCAACGTGTCCAACGAGAGTTTTACGGCGCTCAAAAATACCCGTATCGTAGTGCCCGGTATGGGCTTCGTCAATCCGAAAGGCATCTATGTGGACGCCTATGTGGAGATCGGCGTCATCGTGGCGCTCCTCGTGGTGGTCGTCATGTTCTGTATGCTCAGATGGACGAAGCTGGGCCGTGCGTTCTACGCGGTGGGCGGTAACGTACAGAGTGCGCTGATGCTTGGTATCAACGTGAAGAAGACGAAATTCCTCGCGCATCTGCTCTGCGGTCTGCTGACGGGTATCGGCGGCTATGTGTATTTCCTTCACTCCGGCAACGGCGCCGTGACCAACGCGGCTGGCGCGGAGATGAACGCCATCGCATCCTCTATCATCGGCGGCACGATGCTGACGGGCGGCGTGGGCAATATCATCGGTACTTTCTTCGGTGTATTGTCCTTTAGTACGATCCAGAATATCGTTACCTCCGCCGGTCTGGACGAGGCGTGGTGGACGGGTATCACCAAGGCGGTTATCCTCTGCCTGTTCTTGGTGATCCAGAGTATCGTTATGTCACGTAAGAAAAAATAACGGCATAGAAAAAAGCGGGCTGTGATACCGGGATTTTTGTCGGTGTAGCAGCCCTGCGTTTTTTAGAAAAAAATAAAATATTTTGATTGGAGGTTACTATGCAGGTAAAAAATTATAAGTTCTGGTTCTGTACCGGCTCTCAGGATCTGTACGGAGACGAGTGTCTGAAAAAGGTGGCGGAGCACTCCGCGCGGATCGTGGAAGGGCTTAACGCTTCCGGCAATCTGCCGTTTGAAGTGGTGCTGAAGCCGACGCTGATCAGTCAGGCGTCCATCCGGCAGACTTTTAACGAGGCAAATAACGATCCCGACTGCGCGGGCGTCATCACGTGGATGCACACGTTTTCCCCGGCCAAGATGTGGATTCTGGGACTGAAAGAGTACAAGAAGCCCCTGTGCCATCTGCATACGCAGTTTAACGAGGAAATTCCTTATGATACGATAGATATGGACTTTATGAACGAGAACCAGTCCGCCCACGGCGACAGGGAGTATGGCCACATCGTCAGCCGCATGGGGATCGAGCGCAAGATCATCGTCGGACACTGGGCGGACGAGCGGGTGCAGAAGCAGCTCGGAAGCTGGATGCGGACGGCGCTGGGCGTCGTGGAATCCTCCCATGTGCGCGTGTGCCGTTTCGGTGACAATATGAACAACGTAGCCGTGACGGAAGGCGACAAGGTAGAGGCGCAGATCAAGTTCGGCTGGGAGATCGACCATTACTGTGTCAACGATCTGGTGGAGTATGTGGACGCGGTGGCCGAAGGCGACGTAAACGCGCTGACCGACGAGTACTATAGCAAATACAAGATCATCGACGACGGCAGGGACGCGGCGGAATTCAGGCGTCACGTGGCGGTTCAGGCGAGACAGGAGATCGGTATCGAGAAGTTCCTGACGGACAACGATTACCATGCGGTTGTCACTCATTTCGGTATGCTGGGCGGCCTGAAGCAGCTGCCGGGACTGGCGATCCAGCGCCTGATGGAAAAGGGCTATGGCTTCGGCGCGGAGGGCGACTGGAAGGTAGCGGCCATGGTGCGTCTGATGAAGCTGATGACGGCGGATATCAAGGACGCCAAGGGCACCTCGATGATGGAGGACTACACGTACAATCTCGTGCCCGGCAAGGAGGGCATCCTGCAGGCGCATATGCTGGAGGTCTGCCCGTCCGTAGCGGACGGCGACATCGGCATCCGGGTGTGCCCGCTATCGATGGGCAACAGGGAAGATCCCGCGCGTCTCGTATTTACCTCCAAGGCAGGCCCGGCGGTGGCGTGCTCGCTGGTAGATCTGGGGACGAGATTCCGCCTGCTCATCAATGCGGTGGACTGCAAGAAGGTGGAGAAGCCGATGCCCAAGCTGCCGGTAGGTACGGCGTTCTGGACGCCGCAGCCTAATCTGGAAGTCGGCGCAACGGCGTGGATTCTCGCGGGCGGCGCGCACCACACGGCGTTCTCCTATGACCTGACGGTGGACCAGATGGTTGACTGGGCGGCGGCGATGGGCATCGAGAGCGTGGTCATCGACAAGGACACGACGATTCGGAATTTCAAGAACGAACTGAGATGGAATGAGGCGGCTTTCCGCGCGTAGACAGCGCGGGAGCCGGCATGACAGGATCGGCAGGATCAGACAGAGCAATCGTAAAAAGAGGAGGTTTATCATGGGAGCAAAAGAGTGTATTGCAAGCGGCAGGGCGGTGCTCGGCATAGAGTTCGGCTCTACCCGGATCAAGGCGGTGCTGGTGGATGAGAAGAATCAGCCTATTGCCTCCGGCGCGCACGACTGGGAGAACAGGCTGGAGAACGGCATCTGGACTTATAGCCTGGACGATATCTGGACGGGGCTGCAGGACTGCTACCGCAGGCTGACGGAGGATGTGCAGGCGCAGTACGGCGAGAAGCTGACAAAGCTGGGCGCTATCGGCTTCAGCGCGATGATGCACGGCTATATGGCCTTTAACGACAAGGACGAACTGATGGTTCCGTTCCGCACATGGCGCAACACGATCACCGAGGAGGCGTCGGAGAAGCTGACGGAACTGTTCCACTATCACATTCCCCAGCGCTGGACGATCGCGCATCTCTATCAGGCGATCCTGAACGGCGAGGAGCACGTGGCGGATCTGAAATTCGTGATCACGCTGGCGGGTTATATTCAGTGGAAGCTGACCGGGGAGAAGATCGTCGGCGTGGGCGAGGCGTCCGGAATGTTCCCTATCGATATTGCGACAGGGCAGTTTAACGAGAGAATGATCGGACAGTTCGACGCAGCCGTGGCGGACAAAGGCTTTGCATGGAAGCTGCGCGACGTGCTTCCGGCGGTCTATACGGCGGGGCAGCAGGCGGGCGCGCTGACGGAAGAAGGCGCTAAGCTATTGGATACTACCGGCACCCTGCAGGCGGGCATTCCGTTCTGTCCTCCCGAAGGAGACGCCGGAACGGGCATGGCGGCCACCAACAGTGTGGCGCAGCGCACCGGCAACGTGTCCGCGGGGACGAGCGTATTCGGCATGATCGTACTGGAAAAGGAACTGTCCAAGGTATACGACGCCATCGATCTGGTGACGACGCCCGACGGCAGTCTGGTGGCGATGGTGCACTGCAACAACTGTACGTCGGATCTGAATGCGTGGGTTAATCTGTTCAAAGAGTATTCCGAACTGATGGGTATGAAAGTGGACATGAACGAACTGTACGGCAATCTGTACCGCAAGGCGCTGGAAGGCGACGACGACTGCGGCGGCCTGCTGGCGTACAATTACTTCTCCGGCGAGCACGTGACCGGGTTCAACGAGGGCCGTCCTCTGTTCGTGCGGACGCCCGACGCGAAGTTCAATCTGGCCAACTTTATGAGAGTCCACCTCTTTACATCGCTGGGCGCGCTCAAGACAGGTCTCGATATCCTGCTGAAAGAAGAAGGCGTTCAGGTGGACGAGATCCTCGGACACGGCGGCCTCTTTAAGACCAAAGGTGTAGGCCAGCGGATTCTGGCGGCGGCCATCGACGCGCCGGTGAGCGTGATGGAGACGGCAGGCGAGGGCGGCGCATGGGGAATCGCGCTGCTGGCATCCTATATGATCAACAAGGGTGCGGACGAGAGTCTGGCGGCTTTCCTGAACGAGCAGGTATTCGCCGGACAGAAGGGCGAAAAGATGGAGCCGGATGCCGCCGACGTGGAAGGCTTCAACCGGTTCATGAAGCGCTATAGCGCGGGACTGGCCATCGAGAGAGCGGCGGTAGAGAATCTATAGGCGCAGGGAGAGGCGGCGGTCTCTCCGCGGTTCTGCGCGGAAAAGGAGAGGGATCTTATGTTAGAGCAATTAAAGGAGCGCGTCTATGAGGCGAATATGCTTCTGCCGAAATACGGACTGGTGACTTTTACATGGGGCAACGTCAGCGAGATCGACCGGGAGAGCGGCATCTTTGCCATCAAGCCCAGCGGCGTGGACTATGACCTGCTGACGCCGGACGACATGGTGCTGATCGACTTAGACGGCAATAAGGTGGAGGGGAGATACAACCCTTCCTCCGACACGGCTACCCATCTGGAACTGTATAAGGCGTTCGAGGAGATCGGCGGCGTGGTGCACACCCATTCGTCCTATGCGACGAGCTGGGCGCAGGCCGGCAGGAGTATTCCGTGTTACGGCACGACGCACGCGGACTATTTCTACGGAGAAATTCCGTGCCTGCGGTGCCTGAACGCGGACGAGATCGAGGAAGCCTATGAGAAGAATACCGGGCTTCTGATTGTCAATGAGTTTACGCGCATGAAGAAAGACCCGATGGCGGTGCCTGCGGCGCTGTGCAAGAACCACGGCCCTTTTGCATGGGGCAAGGACGCGCACGAGGCGGTGCACAACGCGGTGGTGCTGGAGGAAGTGGCGAAGATGGCGTACCGCGCGGAGACAATCGATCCGCAGATCATGCCCGCGCCGCAGAAGCTGCAGGATAAGCACTATTACAGAAAGCACGGCGCAAACGCCTACTACGGGCAGGGCAAGTAACAGACAGACGGCAGGCACGTCCGTATGCCGCCGCCCGCGGGATAAAAGCAACAAATAGAAGGATACGGCAATAATTTGGTGGTGGCGCAGTCGTGTTTGTGCTATCATGGGTACTGTGACGGAGTATGCGCATCACGGCGCATACGAGGCAGAAAGCAAGACAATAAATTCAGACGGAGGTTGGCGATGAACAAGTTAGAGTTACAAAAAACAGCTAATGAAGTTCGCAAAGGCATCGTTACCGCGGTACACGGCGCTAAAGCGGGACATCCGGGCGGATCACTGTCCGCTGCGGACATCTTTACCTATCTCTATTTTGAGGAGATGAATATCGATCCGAAGAATCCGAAGAAGGCGGACAGGGACCGTTTCGTCCTTTCCAAAGGGCACACGGCGCCGGGACTGTATTCCGCGCTGGCGCACAGAGGATATTTTCCGGTGGAGGATTTGGCGACGCTGCGGCATCTGGGCTCTTATCTGCAGGGGCATCCCTGTATGCAGGAGACGCCCGGCGTAGATATGTCTTCCGGCTCTCTCGGACAGGGCATCTCCGCGGCGGTAGGCATGGCGCTGGCGGCCAAGATGGACAATAAGGACTACAGAGTATATACGCTGCTGGGCGACGGCGAGATTCAGGAAGGACAGGTATGGGAGGCTTCCATGTTTGCGGGGCACCGCAAGCTGGACAATCTGGTTGTGATCGTGGACAACAACGGTCTGCAGATCGACGGCAAGATCGAGGACGTATGCTCCCCGTATCCCATTGACAAAAAATTCGAGGCGTTCAATTTCCATGTCATCAACATCGACGGCAACGATTTTGACCAGATCGACGCGGCGTTCAAAGAGGCGAGAGCCACCAAAGGAATGCCCACCGCCATCATCTGTAAGACGGTAAAGGGCAAGGGCGTGTCCTACATGGAGAACAATGCGGGCTGGCACGGCAAGGCTCCCAACGACGAGGAGTACGCCGTGGCGATGGCTGACTTAGAGAAGATCGGTCAGGAATTAGGAGGTGCGAACTAATGGCGGATGTAAAGAAGATTGCTACACGTGAAAGTTATGGTAATGCACTGGCCGAATGCGGCGCTGATTTCCCTAATCTGGTTGTGCTGGACGCGGATCTGGCGGGCGCAACCAAGACCGGCGTATTCAAGAAGGCTTTTCCGGAGCGTCATATCGACTGCGGTATCGCGGAGTGCAATATGACCGGTATCGCCGCCGGACTTGCCACCTGCGGCAAGATTCCGTTTATCAGCTCTTTTGCGATGTTTGCGGCGGGGCGTAACTTCGAGCAGGTGCGTAACTCTATCGGGTATCCCCACCTGAATGTCAAGATCGGCGCGACTCATGCGGGCATCACGGTGGGCGAGGACGGCGCTACCCATCAGTGTAACGAGGATGTGGCGCTGATGCGCACGATCCCCGGCATGACCGTGATCGTTCCCTCTGATGATGTGGAGGCGAAAGCGGCAGTCCGCGCGGCGATCGAGTATAACGGGCCGGTTTATCTGCGGTTCGGACGCGCGGCGGTTCCGGTGATCAACGACAGGCCGGATTATCGGTTCGAGATCGGCAAGGGCGTGCTGCTGCGCGAGGGCAGCGACGTGACCATCGTTGCCAGCGGCATCACGGTGGCCAATGCGCTGGAAGCGGCGGAACTGCTGGCTGCGGACGGTATCAGCGCGGAAGTCATCAATATCCACACGATCAAACCGCTGGACGAGGACATCATCACTGCGTCCGCCGGAAAGACCGGCAGGGTTGTGACGGTGGAGGAGCACTCCGTGATCGGCGGCCTGGGCAGCGCGGTATGTGACTGTCTCTCGGCCAAATGCCCGACGAAGGTGCTGAAGATCGGTATGCAGGACGTATTCGGAGAGTCCGGCTCCGCGGGCGCACTGGTGGAGAAATACGGTCTGGACGGCAAGGGAATCTATGCTTCCGTCAAAGGCTTTGTCAAATAGACAGACGTTTAAGTTTAGGTGAAAGGCATGGTCATGTAAATGTCCGAGAGTGCAAACAGAAAGAATATTCTGTCCCCCTCCATACTGGCGGCTGATTTTGCCGTATTGGGAGAGCAGATCAGAGAAGCTGCTGCGGCAGGCGCGGAATATCTGCATATCGACGTGATGGACGGCGTGTTCGTGCCGTCGATCTCGTTCGGGATGCCGGTGGTCAGAAGCATCCGCGGTCTGACCGATATGGTTTTTGACGTGCATCTGATGATCGTGGAGCCGGAGCGGTATGTGGAGGAGTTCGTCCGGTGCGGCGCGGACAGTATTACGTTCCATCTGGAAGCGGCGGAGGACGCGGACGAGCTGATCGACCAGATCCACGCGCTGGGCTGCCGGGCCGGTATGTCGATCAAGCCGCAGACGCCGGTGGAGGCGGTGCGGAAATATCTGCACAAGCTGGATATGCTGCTGGTGATGACCGTAGAGCCGGGATTCGGCGGACAGAAGTACATACCGGAATCCACGGAGCGCATCCGGGAGGTCAGACGGATGGCGGACGAGATGGGCACCGACCTGGATATTCAGGTGGACGGCGGTATCACCCGCGACAACGTCAGGGTGGTGCTGGACGCCGGGGCTAACGTGATCGTGGCCG
Organism: uncultured Lachnospiraceae bacterium; assembly: GCA_947630025.1. GTDB lineage: Bacteria > Bacillota > Clostridia > Lachnospirales > Lachnospiraceae > UBA3282. Next base: position 144,049 of record CANRFZ010000002.1, on the reverse strand, counting down.
GATCAGCAGTATTCAAAGGAAATATCACAGAAAATATACAGGCATTGACGGCGCAGTTTTAGACTGCGCCGTCTGGCTGATGGGACATGGCGACAATGGGAAATGGTTCGCCCTAGCGATGAACGTGGAGAGAGACAGGCTGGGTGTCCCGCAGCGGAAAGCGCAGGAACCGCCCGCCGAAGGAATGAGATCGAACTCTTAAAAAAGCATAGGCGGCGGAGGAGGTAATTATGTTATTGATCGAATACCCTAAATGCACTACTTGTATGAAAGCCAAAAAATGGCTGAAAGAAAACGGAATCCCTTTTGAGGACAGACATATCAAGGAAAAGAATCCGACGGTAAAGGAACTGCAGGCATGGCACAAGATGAGCGGCCAGCCGTTGAAAAAGTTCTTTAATACCAGCGGATTATTGTATAAGGAATACGCGCTGAAAGATCGGTTGTCCTCCATGAGCGAGCAGGAGCAGTACAAGCTGCTGGCCTCAGACGGTATGCTGGTCAAAAGGCCGCTTCTGGTGGGCGACGGATTCGTCCTGACGGGCTTCAAGGAGTCGGAATGGGCGGCGGCGCTGGGCGTAAACGGCGCCACGCCGCAGGCATAGTGAATGACAAAAGCGCCATTTGGAAAGAAATGCCGTGCCGCGGGACAGTGGCAGCGCGCTGGGAAGGCGCGGAAAATATATGATAAAAGTTGTTGACAGATACCCCATATGGGTATACAATGAGTATACCCCGATGGGGTATATTTTATAGCAGTTGCGATTCGGCAGATGAGAACTGCTCTGACAGGGGAATGAAATTCTGCCGAACCGGAGATCGGAAACAGTGTGCGGCAGCGATGTACTAAGACACTGGAAACGGAGCGTATCGTGGCGAAGAAAAAGACAGAGATAAATGAGAAGACGACGGCGCGGACGGAGGAGGAGCGCAGGAAGCTGATCCACCGGCTGAATCGGATCGAAGGACAGATCCGCGGCATCCGGGGCATGGTGGAGCGCGACGCCTACTGCAACGATATTCTGATTCAGTCCGCGGCGGTGAATGCGGCGCTGAACGCCTTTAACAAAGACCTGATCGCAAACCATATCCACGGCTGCGTGGCGCGGGATATCCGGGCGGGGCATGACGAGGTGATCGAGGAACTGGTGGCGACGCTGCAGAAGCTGATGAAATAAACGAGGAGATGATTGTTATGCAGCAATATATCGTGACGGGTATGAGCTGCGCCGCGTGCAGCGCCCGGGTAGAAAAAGCCGTCTCCAAAGTGGACGGCGTCACATCCTGTTCGGTCAGTCTGCTGACCAATTCCATGGGCGTGGAGGGAAACGCCGACAGCGGCGCCGTCATACGGGCCGTGGAGGAGGCGGGCTACGGCGCGTCGCTCAAATCTGCCGGAGGAACGGAAACGGCGGCTGCCTTCGACGACGAGGATATGCTGCGCGACCGTGAGACGCCGGCGCTGCGCAGGAGGCTATTAGCGTCGCTGGGATTCCTGATCGTGCTGCTCTATTTTTCTATGGGGCACATGATGTTCGGGTTTCCGGTTCCGGCGCGTCTGGCGCAGAACCATGTGGCGATGGGACTGCTGCAGCTATTGTTGTCGGCGGTGATCATGGTCATCAACCAGAAGTTTTTTATCAACGGCTTTCAAGGGCTGCTTCATCGCTCCCCCAACATGGATACGCTGGTGGCGATGGGCTCCATGGCGTCTTTCGTCTGGAGCGTGTTCGCGCTTTTTATGATGACGGACGCCCAGATGCGGCAGGATATGGAAGGCGTCATGGCCTATATGGACGAATTTTATTTTGAGTCGGCGGCCATGATCCTGACGCTGATCACGGTGGGCAAAATGCTGGAGGCGCGCTCCAAGGGCAGAACCACGGACGCGCTGAAAGGGCTGATGCGCCTGTCTCCGAAGACGGCGGTCATCGAGCGGAACGGCGCGGAGGAGACCGTTCCCATCGGACAGGTGCGGCAGGGAGACATCTTCGTAGTGCGTCCGGGTGAAAATATTCCCATGGACGGAGAGGTCATAGAGGGTGTCACCGCGGTCAACGAGGCGGCGCTGACAGGGGAGAGCATTCCGGCGGACAAGGCGGCGGGCGACAAGGTCTATGCCGCCACGGTCAACCAGTCGGGATTTATCCGCTGCCGGGCCACCCGCGTAGGCGAGGACACGACGCTTTCGCAGATTATCAGGATGGTGAGCGACGCGGCGGCGACGAAAGCGCCCATCGCGAAGATTGCCGACCGGGTTTCCGGCGTGTTCGTGCCGGCGGTCATCGGCATCGCCTGTGTGACGCTGGCCGTCTGGCTGGCGGCGGGGCAGACGTTTGGCTTCGCGCTGGCACGGGCCATCTCGGTGCTGGTCATTAGCTGCCCCTGCGCGCTGGGACTGGCGACGCCGGTGGCGATCATGGTAGGCAACGGGCTGGGTGCGAAGAACGGCATCTTATTTAAGACGGCGGCCTCGCTGGAGGCGTGCGGCAGAGTGCAGATTGTGGCGCTGGATAAGACCGGAACGGTCACGGTGGGGGAACCCGTGGTGACGGACATCATTCCGGCCCCGGGCATGACGGCGGCTTCACTATTGCAGATGGCCTGCTCGCTGGAAAAAAAGAGCGAGCACCCGCTGGCCCGCGCGATCATGGACAAAGCCGGAGAGATGCACCTGTCGCCGCAGGAAGTGACGGAGTTTAGGGCGCTGCCGGGCAACGGCCTCACCGCTATGATGGATGGAGCGAAGCTGACGGCGGGCAGTGTGAAATTTATCGGCGGGCAGACTGCCGTTGACGACGGCATCGGACGGCAGGCGGAGCGTCTATCGGATCAGGGTAAAACGCCGCTGCTCTTTGCCAGAGACGGCGTGCTGGCGGGGCTGATCGCGGTGGCGGATGTTATCCGGGAGGACAGTCCGCAGGCGGTCAGGGAACTGCACAATATGGGAATCCGCGTAGTCATGCTCACCGGCGATAACGAGAAGACCGCCAAGGCCATCGGCGCACAGGCCGGCGTGGACGAGGTCGTTGCGGGCGTTCTGCCGGACGGCAAGGAAAAGGTAATCCGCAGGCTGCGGCAGCAGGGCAGAGTGGCGATGGTGGGGGACGGCATTAACGACGCTCCCGCCCTGACGGGAGCCGATATTGGCATCGCCATCGGCGCGGGCACGGATATCGCCATAGACGCGGCGGATGTGGTGCTGATGCATAGCAGGCTCAGTGACGTGCCGGCAGCCATCCGGCTGAGCAGGGCGACGCTCACCAATATCCATGAAAATCTGTTCTGGGCTTTCTTTTATAACGTGCTCGGAATACCGCTGGCCGCGGGCGTCTGGATTCCGTTGTTTGGCTGGAAACTGAATCCGATGTTCGGCGCGGCGGCCATGAGCCTGTCCAGCTTCTGTGTGGTGAGCAACGCGCTGAGACTGAATTGGTGTAAACTCCGCGATGCGGGCAGGGACAGGAAGCTCCGGCGTGGCGCTGCGGCGGAAGCGCTCCAACAGGAAGCAGTCCGGCAAGAAGTGATCCAACAAGAGACGACTAAGAAAGAAACAACCAAGCAAGAAGTAATCAAGCAAGAAACAACTACGCAAGAAGCAACTACGCAAGAAGCAATCAAGCAAGAACCCATCCAACAAGAAAAGGAGACGACGAAAATGACAAAGACAATGAAAATCGAAGGTATGATGTGCGGGCACTGCGAGGCGAGAGTCAAAAAGGCGCTGGAGAGTCTGGCGGCAGTGGATGAGGCGGCGGTAAGCCACGAGAACGGCACGGCGGTCGTAACGCTGAATGCCGAGATCGGCGACGACGAGCTGCGGCAGGCGGTAGAGGCGCAGGACTACAAAGTGCTGGCGGTAGAGTAAACGGCGGAACTGTCATAACGATATCTGTGCGGAGAAGAAGACGCGGCATATAGCGCAGTCCTATGCGTGCAGAGAGACAGAAGCCGTAAAGAAAACAACCGGTTTAGCGGTGTCATACCGCGGAGCCGGCTGCTTTCTTTTTTTATGAAATTTATCATGAGATTTCAGACGATTTTGCCATCGTGGAAATCTCAGCTCTTTTCTTCCGGCATCACGATCCGGATGTGCACATCGTCGAGCTGCTTCTGCTCCACCGTGGCGGGCGCGCCCATCATGATGTCCTGCGCGTTCTTGTTCATCGGGAACGGAATGATCTCCCGGATGCTCTCCTCGCCTGCAATCAGCATCACCATGCGGTCAACGCCGGGAGCGATGCCTGCGTGCGGCGGCGCGCCGTAGCAGAAAGCGTTATACATGGCGGGGAATTTGGATTTCACATCTTCTTCCCCTAGGCCGACTAACTGAAACGCCTTAATCATGATCTCCGGATCGTGGTTTCTGACCGCGCCGGAGGACAACTCCACACCGTTGCACACCAGATCGTACTGATAGGCCAGTATCGTCAGCGGGTTCTGTTCTTCCAGCGCTTTCATGCCGCCCTGCGGCATGGAAAACGGATTGTGGCAGAATTCCAGCTCGCCGGATTCCTCGCCGATCTCATACATCGGGAAGTCCACGATCCAGCAGAATTCGTAGCAGTCATTTTTCATATGGGCGGGGCAGATGGCGCCCAGCATCTTGAGAAGCACGCCTGCGGTCTTCCGGGCAGCCTGTTTTTTGCCTGCGGCCAGACCGACGAAGTCGCCGGGTTTGAGGCCGAGAGCCTCTGTCACCTGTGCTTTTCTCTCCTGCAGGAATTTGGAGACGCCGCCCGTGAAGTCGCCGTTCTCGTCCACGCGGAACCAGTATGCCTTGCCGCCGCTCTGCACCTCCACATCGGCACAAAGTTTGTCGATCATCTTTCTCGTGCCGTCGAAATCCGAGACGACCACCGCTTTTACGGTCTGTCCGGCAAACGGCTCAAAACCGCAGTCCGCGGCGCAGCCGGTGGCGTCCTGCACGATCAGGTCGATGCGCAGGTCGGGCTTGTCGGTTCCGTAGCGTTCCATGGCGTCCGCATAGGAGATCCGCTGAAACGGCGCCGCGCTCGCGGTGTGGTATACGCCGTATTTGGCGAAGACCGGCGGCAGCACTTTTTCTATAATCTCAAAGACATCCTCTTGGCTGGCAAACGCCATCTCCATATCCAACTGGTAGAACTCGCCCGGAGAGCGATCCGCTCTGGCGTCCTCGTCGCGGAAGCAGGGAGCGATCTGAAAATAGCGGTCGAAGCCGGAGGCCATCAATAACTGCTTGAACTGCTGCGGCGCCTGCGGCAGCGCGTAGAATTTGCCCGGATGGTTGCGGGACGGAACCAGATAATCACGTGCGCCCTCCGGAGAGGAACAGGTCAGAATCGGCGTGGTGATCTCCATGAAATCCTGCGCCGCCATACCCGCGCGCAGCTCCGCGACGACTTTGCTCCGCAGGCTGATGCGGTCCCGGACCGCCGGATTGCGCAGATCCAGATAACGGTATTTCAGGCGTGTATTTTCGTCCGCCTCCTTGGAGTGCGCGATCTGAAAAGGCAGCTCGTTGTAGCGGCATTTTCCGAGCACCTCGATGGAGGAGGGAACGACCTCGATGCTGCCCGTCGCCATCGTGACGGTCTTGTTGGAGCGCTCCCGCACGGTGCCGTGTATGGAGAGCGTGGATTCGTAATTCACGCCGTTTACGATGTTCATCATTTCCTCTGTCTCAATGACAATCTGTGTGGAACCGTAGAAGTCCCTCAGAATCAAAAAGCCTAAATTTTTGCTCACTCTGCGCAGGTTGTCATACCAGCCTACGAGCGTGACTTCGGCGCCCACATCCTCGATGCGCAGCGCGTTGCAAGTGTGTGTTCTTCCCTGCATTGTCTTTCCCTTCCTTTTGCAAGATGATAATATTCCGTTGCAAGATAATAATATTCCGTCAGATAATTCCCGCAGCAGCTTCCTTGAAAATTGTACTATCCAAAGGGCGGGAAGTCAATGTTTTACATTGTGGAATTGTCCGAACTTTGCTATACTGGCAGCAGAGCAAATTGCAAGCGGAGGTGCCATATGCAGAAAAAAGAAAAGGATTCCCGGACGTCCGGCAGAAATCTGCCGACGAAATTTGCGCTGACGGCGCGGGCGCTGGTGGGCGGTTATCTGTTGTACGTGTCGTATTCCCTGATCGACAGCGTGGTGCACGGGGAGGGAACCAGACGGTATCTGATGGGTTTCTTTCTGGCGGCCTATGCGGTCATCGGAGTGCTGCTGCTATTTTTTGCCTGCCGGAGCCTGATCTATGGCAGATATGTGGGCGGGGCGGCGGATATAGATCCGGAGGAGGAGAACCCGGAGGAGGAGCCGGCGATAGACACAGAGGCCGGGCAGACGGCTTCATCGGAGTCTACAGATGTAGGAAAACAGGAATAATTTTACAACGTAATTTTACAACATAACAGTTCAGCACAAACTCATAGATATGTTTACAAAACCGCGCCGGTACGCGCCCTGCTGCCGGCGCAGTTTTTTTGCTCATAAATGGCGAGTTAGCCTTGACAAACATGGGGGGGGTTATATAATAAACTAACGGTATTTTTTGGACGAAATAACAGGCTTTTGACAGAGGGCTGCGGAGCCGCTGTAGGAGAGCATTGTCGGTACAAAACCGCGCAGATTTTTGTGCGGATTGTAATATATTTTTTCATCAAAATTATTCTTAAAGGGAAGGAAGGTAAGTATGAGAAAGAAATTAGTAAGCACTTTGCTCAGCGCTGCGATGGTAGCCGCTCTGTTGATCGGCTGCGGCAGCGGCGCACAGACAGACGCTCCTGCAGCCGATGCAGGACAGACGGAGACGGCTGACACTGCAGCCGCTGACACGGCAGACACCGCTGCTGCGGACACGGCAGATGCGGCAGCGCCCGCAGGCAACACCGGCGAGGGCAAAACGATCGGTCTTTGTATGCCGACTCAGTCTTCCGAGAGATGGATCAATGACTGCGCAAACATGAAGTCTCAGTTGGAGGCGCTTGGTTACACGGTTATCGATCAGTTCGCAGAGGACGACGTACAGCAGCAGGTTTCCCAGATTGAGAACATGGTAGCGCAGAATGTTGACTGTCTGGTTATCGCAGCGGTTGACTCCGGCGCGCTGACGACGGTTGAGGCTTCCGCTAAGGCAGCAGGCATTCCGATCATCGCATATGACCGTCTGCTGATGGACACGGATGCGGTTTCCTACTATGCAACGTTCGACAATGAAGGCGTTGGCCGCGTTATCGGTGAGACGATCGAGGCGAAGGCAAATCTGAAAGAGGTGCAGGCGAACGGCGAGCACAGAACGATTGAGTTCTTTATGGGTTCTCCGGATGACAACAACGCGCTGATGCTTTACAACGGCCTGATGAAAGTGCTGCAGCCTTATCTGGATGACGGCACGCTGGTATGCAAGTCCGGCAGAACGAGCTTTGAAGATACCTGTATTCTGAGATGGTCTCAGGAGACGGCTCAGCAGTGGGCAGAGAACTATCTGGCTTCTTTCTATGCAGATGAGGATCTGGACATCGCGGCATCCGCATTTGACGGCTTCTCCTATGGTATCAAGGCGGCTCTGGAGAATGCGGGCTACACGGCTGACAACTGGCCGATTATTTCCGGTCAGGATGCGGAGCTGATGGCGTGCAAGAACATCATCGCAGGCACGCAGACATTCTCTATCTACAAGGATACAAGACTTCTGGCTGAGAAGTGCGTTACGATGGTAGAGGCAGTTGTAAACGGCTCCGAGCCGGAGATCAACGATACCACAACCTATGACAACGGCCAGTTGGTAGTTCCTTCTTATCTGTGCACACCGGTAGCGGTGGATGCTGACAATATGCAGAGTTTGATTGTTGACGGCGGATATTATACGCAGGATCAGCTTGACAACTAATCTCAGCGATTTGGGGGCGGGGCTGTTATGCCACCGCCCCTTTTATAAACGCAGCATTTATAACAATACCGATTCCGGCATCGGAAAGGCGGGATCTGTGCCTGTGCGGGAGTCGGATCAAAGAGAAGGAGCGTGTAGGATGTCGGATTACATTTTGGAAATGAACCACATTACAAAGGAATTTTCCGGCGTGAAAGCGCTTGATGATGTTAATCTTCAGGTGGAGCGTGGAGAGATCCATGCGATCTGCGGGGAAAACGGAGCCGGAAAATCCACATTGATGAACGTCCTGTCAGGCGTTTATCCTTATGGGAGTTATAGCGGGGATATTGTGTATAACGGCGAGGTTTGCAAGTTCCGTAATATCAAGGAGAGTGAGCGGAAGGGCATCGTTATCATTCATCAGGAACTGGCGCTCAGCCCGTTATTGTCGGTTGCAGAGAATATTTTCCTGGGGAATGAGCAGACCTCCACAAAGGGAGTGATCGACTGGGCGCTTACGAGAAAGAGGGCCGAGGAAGTTCTCGCAAAAGTGGGATTGGAGCATGAGAATGTCAATCTGCCGATCAATGCCTTTGGCGTAGGTAAACAGCAGTTGATGGAGATTGCCAAGGCGCTGGCCAAGAAGGTGGATCTTTTGATCCTGGATGAGCCGACGGCGGCGCTCAATGATGAGGAAAGCAAAAATCTGCTGGATTTGATGCTGGGCTTGAAGAAGCAGGGAATCACCTGCATCATGATTTCCCACAAGCTGAACGAGATAGAATACGTGGCGGATTCGATCACGATCATCCGTGACGGTAAGACGATAGAGACACTGAAAAAGGGGCAGGACGATATCTCCGAGAACCGCATTATCAAGGGTATGGTAGGCCGTGAGCTGACCAACCGTTATCCGGTGCGCGAAGGCGTTACGATCGGAGATACCATTTTTGAGGTAAAGGACTGGAACGTATACAGTCCCGATGATGACGAGAAGCAGGTCATCAAGGATGTGAATATCCATGTAAAGGCGGGAGAGGTCGTCGGGCTGGCAGGTCTGATGGGCGCGGGCCGCACGGAGCTGGCGATGAGTATCTTCGGACGCAATTACGGTCAGAAGATATCCGGCAAGGTGCTGGTCAACGGCAAAGAAGTCTCTACCAAAACCGTCAACGACTGTATTGAGAACAAGATCGCCTATGTATCAGAGGACAGAAAGACTTACGGCCTCGTTCTGATACAGAATATCCGTGAGAATATGACAATGGCGGCCCGCAGGAAATATTTCAGCAAGCGGGGCACTATCAACAAAAACGACGAGATCGTAGCGGCGGAAGAATACCGTAAGAAGATCAATGTCAAAACGGGTTCCATCGAGCAGGAGGTCGGTTCTCTTTCCGGCGGTAACCAGCAGAAAGTCGTTCTTTCAAAGTGGATGCTGACGCAGCCGGATGTGCTGATTTTGGATGAACCTACCCGTGGTATCGACGTAGGTGCAAAATATGAGATTTACTGCGTTATCAATGATCTGGCGAAAGCAGGCAAGGCGGTGATCGTAATTTCTTCGGAAATGCCGGAAGTTATCGGTACGTGCGACCGCGTCTATGTACTGAACGAGGGCGAGATCGCCGGCGAGCTGACCAAAGAGGAAGTGACGCAGGAAAAGATCATGCAGTGTATCATGGCACATAACAGAAAGGATGATTAAAAATGGACAAAAAAAGAGTGGTCAATGTTGACATCAAACAATACGGCATGATCTTTATGCTGATTGTGATTTATCTGATTTTTGCGGCCCTGACGAAAGGCGCCACCTTGTCGCCGGCCAATATCAATAACCTTGTGATGCAGAACGGTTATGTCGTTATTCTGGCGACCGGTATGCTGCTATGCTGCCTGACCGGTAACGTCGATCTGGGCGTAGGCTCTCTGGTAGCGCTGACCGGCGCCGTTTGCGGTATCGCCATGGTAGACCATCATATGAATATGTGGGTGGCGATTCTGCTCGCCCTGCTGGTAGGTATCGCATCCGGCGTATTCGTAGGTTTCTTTGTGGCGTATCTGGGCGTGCCGCCCTTTATTACCACACTGGCGACGTGGCTGATGTGGAGAGGTCTGACCTATACCGTGCTGCAGGCGCAGACGAAAGGCCCCTTTGACGGCAGCTTTACCTTTATCGGTTCCGGCTTCCTGCCGACGGTGAAAGTTCCGTTTGGCGACGGCCAGCTCGATCTGATTTCTATCGGCGTGGCGGCGGTGGTCTCGGTGCTCGTGATTGTCGCCGAGGTAAAGAGCGTTGCCACCAAGAAAAAATACGGATTTGCACAGAATCCGTTCTGGCAGCTGGCGTTAAAGGACTGCGTCATCATATTTGTCGTATTCTTTGTATTTTATAAATTGGGGCGTAACGCGGGCATTCCGTTCGTGCTGGTTATTCTGGCAGTGATTGTCGGCATCTATCAGTTTATTACGAGCAGCACGGTAGCGGGCCGCCAGATCTATGCGCTGGGCGGCAACCGTAAGGCGGCCAACCTCTCCGGTATCAATACCAACAAAGTATTTTTCTGGGTATATACCAACTCCGGACTGCTGGCGGCGGTGGCAGGTATCGTGCTGGCGGCGAGAAATGCGTCGGCAACGCCGAAGGCAGGCGACGGTTTCGAGATGGACGCCATCGCTTCCTGTTACATAGGCGGTACGGCGGTAGCCGGTGGCGCCGGTACGGTGCTGGGCGCGGTAGTAGGCGCGTTTATCATGGGCGTTCTGAACAACGGTATGTCGATCTACGGATGGTCTACCGATATCCAGAAGGTCGTAAAGGGTGCGGTGCTTCTGCTGGCGGTTACGGCTGACCTGCTTTCCAAGAGAAAGAAATAGGCGGAACGTTTTCGCAAAAAACATTTTATGGTATAATGGCCCATGGGATGCAAGACGTCTCATGGGCCTTTATGATAAAAGAACCGGAGGAACCGCATATGTTGGAATTTCGTTACGACACACAGTTATTGATCGAAGGAGAGGATCTGGATGAAGACGCAGTCAGCGAATACTTCACCGAGCATTTCAAGGGCGACTGCCTGCTGGCGGTGGGCGACGACGAGCTGATCAAGATTCACTTCCACACTAACGAGCCGTGGAAGGTGCTGGAGTACTGCGCGTCGCTGGGAGAGATCTACGATATTGTCGTGGAGGACATGGAGAGACAGTCCAGAGGGCTGCAGGGCTAAGAGGAGCGCGTATGTATAAGATCCTGATGATAGAGGATGACGTTTCTTTGGCGGCGGCCATGAAGAAGCAGATCGAGACATGGGGCAACGAGGTGAGGCTGGTACAGGATTTTCGGAATGTGATCCCCGCATTTGTGGAATACGATCCGCATATGGTACTGGTGGACATCATGCTGCCTTTTTACAACGGCTACCACTGGTGCAGCGAGATACGCAAGATTTCTGACGTTCCTGTCATTTTTATCTCGTCCGCGTCGGACAATATGAACATCGTGATGGCGATGAACATGGGCGGCGATGATTTTATCCCCAAGCCGGTAGACGCGGATGTGATGATCGCCAAGATTCAGGCGGTGCTGCGGCGCACTTATGACATGGGCGGGAGCAAAATCCCGGTGCTGGAACACAGAGGGGCCGTCCTGAATCTGAACGACGCTTCTCTCTATTATAACGGACGGCAGATCGAGCTGACCAAGAATGAGTTCCGCATCCTGCAGACGCTGATGGAGAATAAGGGGCGGATCGTCAGCAGAGATACGCTGATGACGAAGCTCTGGCAGACGGACTCTTATGTGGAGGAGAACACGCTGACGGTCAACATTACCCGTCTGCGCAGGAAGCTGGATAGTCAAGGGCTGCCTGATTTTATCACAACGAAGGTGGGGAGCGGCTACATGATATGAAAAAGGAAAAGCGGGAGTTTCTGCTGCTGCGGTTTATCCGGCAGCAGGCGGGCGTCATAGCGGCGTTTGGCCTGTTCGCGGCCATCGACGGGAGCATCCTGTTCCTCTACAACGTGGAGCGGGAGGCGGTCTGCTATGCGCTGGGGTTGTGCGCGTTCGTGGGGCTTATTGTGCTGGGGATCGAATATGTGCGGTTCTGTGCGGCGCACCGGGAGCGGCAGCAGCGGCTCTGCAATATCGGAATCACCTATGAGGAGCTTCCCGCCGCGCGGACGCTGGCGGAGGAGGACTACCGGCAGATGATACGGGCGCTGGGCGAGATCTATCAGGCGGAAAAGACGGATTACAACAGGCAGCGGCAGGACAGTCTGGACTATTATTCCACTTGGGTGCACCAGATCAAGACGCCCATCGCGGCGATGCGCATGACGCTGCAGAGCGACGACACGCAGGAGAACAGGGAGCTGCTGGCGGAGTTGTTTCGTATCGAGCAGTATGTGGAGATGGTGTTGTCCTACATCAGACTGGACAGTGACCAGACGGATTTTGTATTTCAGGAATATGATCTGGACGGGATCATCAGACAGGCGGTGCGCAAGTATGCGCCGTTGTTCGTCAAGACGAGAATACATCTGGTCTATGAACCGGTGCAGGTGAGTGTCCTGACCGACGAGAAATGGCTTCTTTTTATCATAGAGCAGTTATTGTCCAACGCCGTCAAATACACGCAGAGCGGCGGAACGGTGACGATCGCCGTATCGGAGGATCAGGTGTTGACCGTGTCGGATACGGGCATGGGGATTGCGCCGGAGGATCTTCCCCGCATTTTTGACAAAGGTTTTACGGGCTACCATGGCCGGGCGGACAAGAAAGCCACGGGGCTGGGCCTGTATCTGTGCCGGCGGACGGCGGACAAGCTGGGAATCACCATCCGGGCGTCCTCTACGGTGGGAGAGGGCAGCAGCTTCTCGCTGGATCTGCGCCGGGAGCCTGTCGCCATGGACTAGCGTCGGGCGGAAACCTTACAGAAATGTCACATGACAAGACCGGACTGTCACACGATTCGATGTCGCGCGGCCCGGTCTTTTTGTATGATAAAGGCAAATCTGATTAGGAGGTCACAACGATGGCAATTTTGGAAGTATCCTGTCTGAAAAAAATATACACCACACGCTTTGGCGGCAATCAGGTCAAGGCGCTGTCCAGCGTCTCGTTCTCGGTGGAGCAGGGCGAATATGTGGCGGTTATGGGAGAGTCCGGCTCGGGCAAAACGACGCTGCTCAACATCTTGGCGGCGCTGGACAAACCGACAGAGGGCAGCGTCATACTGGACGGCAGGGATCTGAGCACCGTAAAGGACAGCGAGATGGCGGCTTTCCGCCGGGACAATCTGGGGTTTGTCTTTCAGGATTTTAACCTTTTGGACACGTTTACGCTGCAGGACAATATTTTCCTGCCGCTGGTGCTGGCGGGCAGAAGCGTTAAGGAGATGAACGAGCGGCTGGCAAAGATCGCTCCTAAGCTGGGGATCGAGGAGCTGCTGGGCAAATATCCCTACGAGGTGTCCGGCGGGCAGAAGCAGCGGGCGGCGGTGGCCAGAGCGTTGATTACAGAGCCCAGACTGGTATTGGCAGACGAGCCCACCGGGGCGCTGGATTCCCGTTCCGCGGACAGTCTGCTGCGGGTGTTCGGCGAGATCAACAGGGGCGGGCAGACGATCGTAATGGTGACTCATTCGGTCAATGCGGCCAGTCATGCGGGCCGCGTACTGTTCATCAAGGACGGCGAGGTGTTCCATCAGATCTACCGGGGCAACGATACCAAGGAGCAGATGTATCAGAAGATTTCCGATACGCTGACGCTTCTGGCGCTCCGCGAAGACCGGACGAATTAGGAGGGCTGCGCTATGAGAATAGGATTTTATCTGCGGCTGGCAGTCGATAATATCAAGAAAAACAAAAGGCTGTATCTGCCCTATATGGTCACCTGCATGGTGACGATCATGGTGTACTATATGATGAAATCGTTGTCGTTAAATCCGGCGATGAGCAAGATGTACGGCGGCGGCTATATCGCCTATATTCTGGAGCTGGGAAGTCATGTTATCGAGCTCTTTGCACTGATTTTTCTGTTTTATACGAATAACTTTCTGATGCGGCAGCGCAAAAAAGAATTTGGCCTGTATAATATCCTCGGCATGGGAAAGAAGCATCTGGCCGTCGTACTGTTCGGCGAGACGCTGATCGTGCTGGCGGTCTGCTGCGTCTGCGGTCTGGTGTGCGGCATGGCCCTGGACAAGGCGATGTATCTGCTGGGCGCAAAGATCATCGGAACGGAGGAGATCACGCTGGGATTTTTTGTCTCGCCGAAAGCGGTGGCGGCCGCCTTCTGTCTGCCGGGCATTGTTTTGCTGCTCCTTTTTGTCAAAAACGTGCTGGCGCTGGGGATCTCCAAGCCGATCGAACTGCTGCGGGGCGGCAGCGTGGGCGAAAAAGAGCCCAAGGCCAAGTGGTTTCTGGCGCTGCTGGGCGCGGCGATGGTCGGATGGGCGTACTATGTCGCGCTTACGACGACCAATCCGCTGTCGGCGCTGGTATTGTTCTTTGCAGCGGTGGTGATGGTGATTCTGGGCACTTATCTGCTGTTTACGGCGGGAAGTATCACGGTGCTGAAGCTGCTGCGCCGGAACAAGCGCTACTATTACCGCGCCAGACATTTTATCAGCGTGTCGGGCATGATCTACCGGATGAAGCAGAACGCCATAGGGTTGGCCAATATCTGCATCCTGTCCACCATGGTGCTGGTGATGGTCTCCACCACGACGTCGCTTATGGTGGGCGTGGAGGGGATCATTCATAACCGGTTCCCCTGCGACATCGATTTCTACGGAACGGACCGGACGCCGCAGGACGACACTAACGCGGCGGCTTACAGGCAGGCGGAGGACATCTGTCGGGAAATCGGCATGACGGTGACGGGCAGCATGGAGTACAGATATATGCTGGTGGAAGCCATACTGTGCGGCGACACTTTCCTGACGGACGAAAATGCTATTGAAGATTTGGTATATGACGGATCTGCGGGATATATGGGAAATCTGGCCAATGTTGTGGAGTTGTCTTTTGTGCCGTTGTCCGATTACAACCGGATTGCGCCGGAAGACGCGACAGAACTGGGCAGCCATGAAGCGCTGGTGTGCGTAAACCGCGGCAGATACGGAGAACAGACAGTCCATGCCTGCGGCAGGAACTATACGGTTCGTGAAGAACGGCGCTCCGTTTTTGGAAACGGCCATCTGGCATCCAACATCAGCACGACCTATTTCGTCATTGTGCGCGACGAGGAATGGGAGCAGATCATACAGGCGACGGTGCAGGCGTGGGGCGCGGAAAATGTGGAGATCACGCATTTCTTCGGGCTGGATCTGTCGGGCAGCGAGGCGGACAGAATCGAGGCTGCCAACCGCATTAAGGACGGCATCGCGGGAACGTTTCAGGGGTTTGCGGAGATGCGGATGGGCCAGCGGGCGTCGTTTATGTCGCTATACGGCGGGTTGTTTTTCTTAGGGATGTTTCTGGGCCTTTTGTTTATCATGGCTACCGTGCTGATCATTTATTATAAGCAGATTTCCGAGGGCTACGAGGATCGGGAGCGGTTCGTGATCATGCAGAAGGTAGGCATGACGCAGGCGGAGGTAAAGAGCGCCATCCATTCGCAGGTGCTTACGGTCTTTTTCCTGCCGCTGCTCATGGCCGGCGTGCATACGACGGTGGCGTTTCCGATTGTCTCGCAGCTTCTGAGGATGCTGAACATGATGGATACCGGTCTGTACCTGTGCTGCATGGTCGTCTGCTATCTGGTTTTTGCGGTGATGTATGTGCTGATCTACAATCTGACCGCAAAGACTTACTACCGGATCGTGCGGTGGTAGGCGCATTTTAAGACAAAATTAAACAATACTGAAGGAAATTTGCGGGTTTTATATGATATAAAAGAAGCAGGCTCGGCAGCCTACTTCCAGAGAATCCCTGTGGGATTCTCCCGGTATGATTTACGCTACTGGCATCAGAGATATGATATAAAAGGAGAATCTTATGAAATACATTACTTTTGCGGTACCCTGTTACAATTCGGAAGATTATATGGAGCGCTGCATCGACTCGCTTCTGGCGGGAGGCGAGGATGTGGAGATTATTATCGTGGACGACGGTTCCACGGACGGGACGGGCTGGATCGCCGATGAGTATGAGCGCTCCTACCCCGGCATCGTGCAGGCGGTGCATCAGGAGAACGGCGGACACGGCGCGGCGGTCAACAGAGGGCTGACGCTGGCGCGGGGCATCTACTACAAGGTCGTGGATTCGGACGACTGGCTGGACAGGCAGGCGTATATGCGGCTGCTGCACCGCATCAAAAAGATGTGCGGGCCGCACAAGGCGGGCAGGGAGACGGAGGCGGATCTGCCGGATCTGTTTGTCTGCAACTATCTGTACGACCATCTGGACGAAGGCACCCGCCATACGGTGCGCTATCGTAATGTCTTTCCGGCGGAGGAACTGTGCGGCTGGAACGATATCGGCAGATTTCATGCGTCGCAATATCTGATTATGCACGCGCTGCTCTTTCGGACGGTGCTCCTGCGACGGGCGGATGTGGTGCTGCCGGAGCACACGTTCTATGTGGACAATATTTTTGCCTACAAGCCGCTGCCCTATGTGCATAGCATCTACTATATGGATATCGACCTGTACCATTACTATATCGGGCGGGCCGACCAGTCCGTCAACGAAAAGGTGATGATGAGCCGTATCGACCAGCAGATCAGGGTGACGGAGATCGTGCGGAAATGCGTCGATCTGGACGAGGTGCAGATGCGCTATCCCAAGCTGGCGGAATATATGCGCCGCAATATCTCCATCATGATGGCGATTTCGTCCGTTCATCTGCTGCTCATCGATTCGGACGAGGCGTACGATAAGCGGAAACGTCTCTGGGACAACATCCGCGAGGAGGACAGCAGGCTCTATTACCGTCTGAAGTACACCACCCTAAGCGGGCTGACTTATCTGCCCGGCAGACTGGGCGGTATGCTCACCCGCGGCGGCTACCGCGCGGCGCGCAGGATTTATCAGTTTCAGTAGGAAAGGGTGTTAGCGATGGCACATATCTATCTGGCGATGGTGGACACGCCGGGCCTGTTCGCCTGTCTGATCCGCCGCTATCTGAAGCAGAAATATGTCCATGTGGTGATTGGCATGGATGCGCAGATGCGGGAGGCGTACAGTTACGGCAGGCGGAATCCGCACATTCCGTTTTTTGCGGGATTTGAAAAAGAAGACCGGCGGGAAATCCTGCGCGCCTTTCCCACGGCGGACTACATGGTATGCGAATTGGAGTGCAGCGTCGAACAGAAAGAGAATATTCAGGCGCGTCTGCGGCAGGACTACAGGAGGCGGTTCCGCTCCCACTATGCGCTGCTGGGGCTGCCGTTTCTGGTGGCGGGCGTGCCTTTTTATCAGGACAGGCACTATACCTGTTCCTCCTACATAGCGGCAGTGTTAAGCGCCAATCAGATCGAGATCGCGCCGAAGCATTTTTCTCTCGTTACGCCTAGGGACTTCTATCTGTACCCTGATAAAAAAATTATCTTTGAAGGAAGTCTTGCACAGTTGGTATGGGCGGGCTAAAATATCTATGTAGAAAAAGGGGTAATGGTATGGCGGACAAAAAGCTGCGCGGACAAATATTGTTTTTTCTTCTTGTGATGGGATTGTCTTTTTATACCGTTTTCCACGGACAGGATCTGGAGCAGATCCTGGCGTCTCTGGATAAACTGTCTCCGGCGGCGTTCGTTGCGGCGGTGGTGACCGCGCTATTTTTTGTCAGCGCGGAAGGCATCATGATCTGGTATCTGCTGCGCGACCTGCACGGCGCCAGCAGCCTGCTGCAGTGCATCTCCTACTCGTTTATCGGCTTTTTTTATTCCGGCATCACGCCCTCCGCCACCGGCGGGCAGCCGATGCAGCTATACTATATGCGCAAGCACCACAACGGACTGTCTCAGTCCTCTGTGGTGCTGATGACGGTGGCGCTTCTCTATAAGTTCGTTCTGGTCGTGATCGGCATCGCCATGCTGCTATTCTGGCACGGCCCGCTGAAAAGGCATCTGCGGGGGTACTATCCGTTGTATCTGCTGGGGCTTTCGCTGAACACGGTACTGGTGCTGGCGCTTCTGGCGGTGATGTTACTGCCGGGCATTATCAGGAGCATCCTGCTGACTCTGGAAAAATGCCTCGTCAAAATCAGAATCCTCAAACCCTCCGCGCAGCGGACGGAGCGGATCGTGCGGTTTGTGGGCGGCTATCAGGACGCGGTGCGGTTCCTCATAGACCACAAGCGCAAAGTGCTGCACGTATGCCTTTTTACCGTGGTGCAGCGGTGCAGCGTGTTCGTGCTGGCGTGGATCGTCTACTGCGGATTTCCGCTGGAAGGCGCCGACGCGCTGACGGTCATGCTGCTGCAGGCGTCCGTCTATATCGCGGTGGATATGCTGCCGCTGCCGGGCGCGCAGGGAATTACGGAACTGATGTACCGCAGTATCTTTGCCGATATTTTTACCGACGGGTATCTGATGCCCTCGCTATATGTGACGCGGGGCATCAATTTCTATTTCCTCCTGCTGGTCAGTCTGGCCGTAGTCGTGTGGAACGTGGTGCGCGACAGACGGCGCTGAGCCGGGATTCCCAGACCGGTCGTATGCACAGGCGCAGTGCTGCCGTTGTGCTATCGGGAGATCAGTCGCGATCCCGGATCTCCGCGTGGAGCGCCTGCAGGGATTTCACTTCACTGTCGCCGTGTTCCTGCACGTATCTGATGCCGCTGGCGGTGGCCTTTGCCGCCGCGATCGTCGTCATATAGGGGATCTTGCCTTTGATCGCCGCCTTGCGCAGATAACTGTCGTCGTGGACGCTGTCCTTGCCGACGGGGGAGTTGACGATCAGATCGATCTTGCCGTTGGTAATCAGGTCTAAAATATTCGGCCTGCCTTCGTAGAGCTTATTGACTCTCTCGGCGGGAATCCCCGCGGCGGTGATCAGTTCGTACGTATTGCCCGTCGCTATGATATGGAATCCGCAGTCGTCAAACATCTTGGCCACTTCCGCCACTTCCGCCTTGTCCTTACGGTTGACGGAGATCAGCACGGTGCCCGACAGGGGCAGTCTGGTCTGCGTCGCCTCCTGCGCCTTGTAGAACGCCTCGCCGTAAGAGCGGGACAGGCCCAGCACTTCTCCGGTAGAGCGCATTTCGGGGCCGAGGATCGGATCTACCTCCGGGAACATATTGAACGGGAAGACAGACTCCTTCACGCCGTAGTTGGGGATGTCCTGCTCCTTTAACGCGGGCATGGGAGACGGCCTGCCGGTCAGCTCCGCCGTGATGATCTCCGTCGCCAGAGGCACCATGCGGATATTGCAGACTTTGGACACCAGCGGAACGGTGCGGGATGCGCGGGGATTGGCTTCCAGCACAAATACCCTGCCGTTCTCGATGGCGTACTGCATATTCATAAGTCCTATGACGTGCATCTCCTCCGCGATTCTGCGGGTGTACTCTTTGATGGTCGCCACATTTTCATCGGAGATATGCACGGACGGGATGATGCACGCGGAGTCGCCCGAATGGATGCCGGCCAGCTCGATATGCTCCATCACTGCGGGCACAAAGGCGTGCGCGCCGTCGCTGATGGCGTCCGCCTCGCATTCCAGCGCGTGGTTGAGGAAGCGGTCGATCAGGATCGGCCTGTCGGGGGTTACGCCCACCGCCGCATTCATGTATTCTGTCATGCTCTCGTCGTCATAGACGACTTCCATGCCGCGGCCTCCCAGCACATAGGAAGGGCGCACCATAACCGGATAGCCGATCTGCGCGGCGATGGCCAGCGCATCGTCCACGTTGGCGGCCATACCCGATTCGGGCATCGGGATCTCCAGCTTGTCCATCATGGCGCGGAAGCGGTCGCGATCCTCCGCCAGATCGATCACGGAAGGAGAGGTGCCGAGGATTTTCACGCCGTTTTGTTCCAGATCCGCCGCCAGATTGAGGGGCGTCTGACCGCCGAACTGCGCGATGACGCCGACGGGCTGCTCTTTCTTATAGATGCTTAGGACATCCTCCAGCGTCAGCGGCTCGAAATATAATTTATCGGAAGTGTCGTAGTCCGTGGACACGGTTTCCGGGTTGCAGTTGACGATGATCGTCTCGAAGCCCAGCTTTTTCAGCGCCAGCGATGCGTGCACGCAGCAGTAGTCGAACTCGATTCCCTGGCCGATGCGGTTCGGGCCGCCGCCCAGAATCATGATCTTCGGCCTGCCGGCGCTGACCGGATTTTTGTCCGGCGCATTGTAAGTAGAGAAGTAGTAGGCGCTGTCCTGCGTGCCGCTGACGTGGACGCCCTCCCATGTCTCCTCCACGCCCAGCGCGATGCGGCGGCTGCGGATCAGGTCTTCGGGGATCGCCAGAATCTGGCTCAGATATTTGTCGGAGAAGCCGTCCTTCTTCGCGGCGGCCAGCGCCTCGTCGGAGGGCAGGGAGCCCTTGGAGCGCAGCAGGCTTTCTTCCTCCTCTACCAGTTCTTTCATCTGTTCGATAAAATAAGTCTTCACGTGAGTCAGCTCATGAAGTTCGTCCACCGACGCCCCTTTGCGCAGCGCCTCGTACATAATGAAGTGGCGCTCGCTGGAAGGCGTAACCAGCATTTTCAGAAGCTGCTCCTTGGATAACGAATCAAAATTTTTCGCATGGCCCAGCCCATAACGGCCCGTCTCCAGAGAGCGGATTGCCTTCTGGAACGCCTCCTTGTAGGTTTTGCCGATGCTCATGACCTCGCCTACGGCGCGCATCTGCGTTCCCAGCCTGTCTTCCACGCCTTTGAATTTTTCAAAAGCCCAGCGCGCAAATTTGATTACCACGTAATCGCCGTCGGGCACATATTTGTCCAGCGTGCCGTACTTGCCGCAGGGAATGTCCTTTAACGTCAGGCCCGCCGCCAGCATAGCGGACACAAGCGCGATGGGGAAGCCCGTCGCCTTGGACGCCAGCGCGGAGGAGCGGGAAGTGCGGGGATTGATTTCGATGACGACGATCCGGTCGGTCTTCGGATCGTGCGCAAACTGTACGTTGGTGCCGCCGATGACCTGCACGG
Organism: uncultured Lachnospiraceae bacterium; assembly: GCA_947630025.1. Classification (GTDB taxonomy): domain Bacteria; phylum Bacillota; class Clostridia; order Lachnospirales; family Lachnospiraceae; genus UBA3282. The sequence continues at coordinate 123,079 of CANRFZ010000002.1, read as the reverse complement.
ATTCCACGATGCGGTACGCCTGCTCCTGCAGACGCTTCTGCGTCTCCTCGGAGATGGTGAGCATCGGCGCGGCGCAGAACGAATCGCCCGTGTGCACGCCCATGGGATCGATATTTTCGATAAAGCAGACGGTAATCATATTGTTGTCCGCGTCGCGAACCACTTCCAGCTCCAGTTCTTCCCAGCCCAGCACGGATTCTTCCACCAGAACCTGTCCTACGAGACTGGCCTGCAGCCCGCGCGCGCATACGGTCTGTAATTCCTCCCGGTTGTAGACCAGCCCGCCGCCTGCGCCGCCCATCGTGTAGGCGGGGCGCAGCACCACGGGATAGCCCAGCTTCTCCGCGATACCGAGGGCTTCCTCCACGCTGTACGCCACTTCGCTGCGCGCCATCTCGATTCCCAGCGCGCTCATGGCGTTCTTAAATTCGATGCGGTCCTCGCCGCGCTCGATGGCGTCCACCTGCACGCCGATGACTTTGACATGATATTTGTCCAGAATGCCCGCTTTGTTCAGCTCCGCGCACAGATTCAGTCCCGACTGGCCGCCCAGATTCGGCAGCAGCGCGTCGGGGCGCTCCTTGGCGATGATCGTCTCCAGCCGCTTGACGTTCAGCGGCTCGATGTAAGTGACGTCGGCGATCTCCGGGTCCGTCATGATCGTGGCGGGGTTGGAGTTGACCAGTACGATCTCATATCCCAGCCTGCGCAGCGCCTTGCACGCCTGCGTGCCCGAATAGTCAAACTCGCACGCCTGTCCGATGATGATGGGGCCGGAGCCTATGATGAGTACCTTGTGAATATCTGTCCTTTTTGGCATTCGTGTATCCTCCCGAAGTTAAGACTGCTCAGATGGTGCAAAGGTTCCCTGCCGCCGTCCTGTGGATGCGGCAGAGAAAATGATTTGTGTTCTGTTTACTATTATATCGGAAATTGCGGAAAGCACAAGAGCCTGATTGGAAAAGAAAAGCGCGGGGCTTCCTTGGAAAGTCCCAGATTCCGTCTGAAAAGCGCGGGGCTTAGAAGATATCCATGATGAACAGGTAGGCCAGCATCGCGATCAGTCCCACGCAGAATAGCAGCAGGCCGAAGGACATACTGCGGGTAATCATGGCGGAATTTTCAAACCACTCCTCATGGAGCATGGCGAAGCGGTGCTCATAGTCCGTCTCTCTGGGCCGCCTGCGGAAGACCGTCCTGTTGCCGAGGCGCGCCAGCGCCGATACGATGCAGGCGGACGCATGGGTGAACGCCGTGCCTTCGGGAAGCTCCTGCGGCAGTTTACTGTCGCGGTAGACGGTTCTGCGGAGAAGTACGACGATACCATCCACCAGACTGTCCAGCACGCGGCAGGCCACGCCTGACACAAACGGCAGCACGCCGAGCAGCAGCGGGCGGTAGACCATATTTTCCAGATCGAAGTATCTGTACCAGCGGTTCACATAGGTTCCCTTTTTCATCAGATACAGGCGCACGACAACGAGGTATACCAGCGCGCCGATGGCAATCGAGATGAGCGCGCCTTTCAGACTGCTCCATGCAAAGTAGGACACGGAGGTTTCCGGCGTCAGCGTGTCCGCCGCCAGAGTGACGGCGCCTGCGGCTGCCGGTTTCCGGAGAAAATCCTGTCCCAGCACGGCGATGCGCTCCATGACGGCATGAGGCGCCAGTCCCATGATCGGCAGCAGCGTTGCGCTGACGGTCAGCACGGCGGCGCTGACCTTGTTCATATATTTGCCGTTGAAGCCGTCAAACTGCGCCTGTATAGCTGCATCGGCGTTGCGCTCGACAAAGATGGCGACGTACAGTTTGGTCATATAGGCCACCGTCAGGCCGCCGCTGAACAGAAAGATCCACTCCACCGCATGGATCATGCCGGGGCTTAGTATGCCGTATGCCACGCCGCCGCGCAGCGCTTCGCCCGCCAGCTCTCCGTATGCCACGATGCTCTCGTGGAGCAGCGTCTTGCTGACGTAGCCGTTCCAGAGCGGAATGCCGCCGATGCCAAACGCCCCCATCAGGAAGATATAGTGGAGCAGCGGTTTGCCGTGTCCGAAACCGCGGATGTCGTTCAGGTTTAATTTATGCACGTTCATAAAGATCACGCCCGCCGCCATAAACAGTGTCAGCTTGATCAGCGAATGGTTCACCATATGCAGCAGCGTGCCCTGTACGGCCAGCAGATTTTCATTCCGCAGCAGTCCCGACATACCGACGCCCACCAGAATAAATCCGATCTGGGAGACGGAGGAGCAGGCCAGCGTCCGCTTGAGATCGACGGAGTATAGCGCCAGAAGTGCGCCGACGACCATCGTGCAGACGCCAAGCAGCAGGATCAGCGTGCCCCACGCCGCATCGCCCAGAAAGAGGTAGGCGGTCAGGATCAGGATGCCGTACATCCCCGCTTTGGTCAAGATGCCCGACAACAGGGCGGAAGCGGGCGCGGGCGCTACGGGATGGGCCTTGGGCAGCCAGATATGGAGCGGGAACGCGCCGGCCTTGGCGCCAAAGCCAAATAGCAGGCAGATGCCGGCGATCCGGATCTGCGCCGCGGCGTTATTGGAGGAGCTCATCAGGCCGTAAGTGCCGTAGGCGTTGATCAGCTTGTCATAGGCGAGCGTTCCCGTCACGTCATAGAGCAGGAAAATCCCCATCAGCATCACCAGACCGCCGATCACCGCTACCGCCAGATAGGTGGCGGCGGCGCGCATGGATTCCGGCTTCTCGTCGTGGGCTACCCACAGATAGGACGTCAGCGACATGATCTCAAAGAAGATAAACGTCGTGTAGAAGTCGGCGGACAGGAATACGCCCTCCGTCGCCCCTAATGTCATGAGCAGAAACAGGTAGTACCGGTTGCGGTTACGGTAGTGGGCGAAGTATTCCTTCGAAAAAAGCGTGGTCATGCACCACATAAAAGCCGCCACCGCGCCGTATACCGCACGGAAACCGTCCAGCGTGAAGGAAAGGCCCCTGCCGCAGACATAGGGAATCACGGTTGTGCCGGCCACCGCCGCACCGGAAGCATGGGCCTCAGACATGACATAACCAAGCAGATACAGAGTCAGCCCGAATGTCACGCCCGTTACGCCGTCTGCAAAATAACTGCGGGCCGTCTTATCGCGGCGTCCTATGAGATACCCGGCCACCGCCGCGGCCATCGGCAGGAATACCACCGTATAGAGAATGAGTCTGATTGTAAGCTCCATAATACTCTCCATTCCGAAGCGCTTGCGCGATGGCAAAGAGGAAACTCTTGCGGGATTCCCTCTGCCGTCAGGAGAATTTGCGGCGCTCCGCACAAATTCCCGAGCGGACAGAGTCCGTTCTGTGAGACAATCGGCACACCGGCGCGGTTTACGAAAGCCCCGCCGCCACGCGGCACAGGAAGTCCACTAACGGCTGGGAGTGCAGTCCGAACAACAAGATAAAAAACGTAAAGACAAACAACGGCAGCAGCATTTTCCAGTTTGGATCTCTGTAATTTCTGACAGTACTGTCATCAAAATCCCTGCCGGGGAAAAACGCCCGCACGACGATCGTCAGCATATAGATCGCCGTGAGGAGCGCGGAGACCAGCAGGCAGGCAACGCCGCAGTACGCCACGGGATTGCCGCTGGAAACCGCCGCCTGCGCCAGATACCATTTGCTGATAAAGCCCGCCAGCCCCGGCACGCCCATCAGCGCCAGCGCGGAGACGGTGAAAACGCCGAACACGCAGGGCATCCGATAGCCCAGGCCGTCCAGCTCGTGCACGTAGGTTTTTTCCGTCTGATGGATCACGGCGCCCGCGCAGAAGAAAGAGGAAATCTTCATCACCGCGTGGAATACCAGATGGCAGAGCGCACCCGCCAGACCTAACGGCGTCATGATCACCACGCCGAACAGGATGTAGGACAGGTTGCTGATCGTCGAGTAGGCGAGCCGCCTCTTTAAATGCGTTTCCTTTACCGCGCGGCTGCAGCCGTATACGATCGTAAACATGACGATCAGCATCACGGTGGTCTGCGCCCATGTGCCCCGCAGGAAATCCGTGCCGAAGCTATAGTAGGTCAGCCGCATAATGGCGAAAGCGCCGGATTTGACGACGGCTACCGCATGGAGCAGCGCGGTGACGGGCGTAGGCGCGACGCCGGCCTGCGGCAGCCATGAGTTGAACGGACAGACCGCGGCCTTGACGCCGAATCCGAGGAACGCCATCACATAGATCAGGAGCAGCAGATTGGTTCTGTCGCCGATTTTGGCCGGATCGAGCACGCCGCCCGGCACAAAGTCGGTGGTCGTGCCGTAGACGATCACCATAATCAGGCCGATAAAGGCGAACGCCGCGCCGCCCAGCGAATAGTACAGATATTTGCGGCTGGCGAGAATCGCCTCTCTGGTCAGCGTGTGCATGACGAGGGGCACCGTGACCAGCGTCAATAGCTCATAGAAGAAGTACATCGTCAGCAGATTGGCCGCCAGCGCGATACCCAGCGTGACGCCGTATGTCATCGTGTAAAACATGAAAAAGATGTTTTCGTGCGATTCCTTCGTCATATATTCAAAAGAGTACAACGTGGCAAACGGCCACAGGGCGGACAACAGTCCGGCGAACACCATCCCCAGACCGTCCACGCGGAAGCAGATGGACAGGTCGCCCGTAAAATGCGCCAGCAGGAACGTACTGTCGGAGTGGTGCAGAAGCAGATACCACACCAGAATACTGTTGACCACGACGGCGGTCTCCAGAAACACCTCCCGCTGCCATCTCTTGGGAAAGGACAACAGTGGCACCAAAACGCCCGCCAGTATAGGAATGAGAATCACTAATATAATCATGTTTTCCTCCCGGATGTCAAATCCGTTCTTCGTCGTCAGCGCCCGCCGATTGACCGCGGCAGGCCGCATCGCCGTGTCGCCGCGTCAGCCGATGGGCAGCATACCGCACAACCGAACCGCCAGCTCTGCCAGCCGGTGATCCGTCAGCAGAGACGGAAAAAGGCCCATCAGAACCGACAGGACTGTCATAATCAGGATCGGCACTGTCATAAACGGCGACGGCTCCCTTTTGCGCACCTGACTGTAATCGAAATCCGCGCCGGGCAGAAAGGCGATGATCGTGGGCGGAAGCAGATATCCCGCCGTCAGCAGCGCGCTCACCAGCAGAACCACAGGGCCCAGCCAGCGGAATACCGGGATCGCCGCGTCGAGGCTGCCTATGGCCAGATACCATTTGCTGATGAAACCTCCCGTGGGAGGAATACCGATCAGGCCCAGCGACGCAATCGTATAGCACCACATCGTCAGCGGCATTTCCTTGCCGACGCCCCGCAGCTCGTCCGCCCGCGTCCGGCCCGTGGTGTAGATCACCGCGCCCGCGCAGAGGAACAGTACCGCCTTGATCAGACCGTGCGCCAACACGTGCAGCAGCGCACCCGTCACGGACACGGCGCCGCACGTGGCGAGTCCGAACAGAATATAGGAGAGCTGGCTCACCGTGGAGTACGCCAGCCGCTTCTTCATGACCGGCTCGCGGTACGCCAGAACGGAGCCCATGAACACGGTGGTAAGCGTCAGGATCAGCCACACCGTCTGCACCCATGTCCCGGCAAGAAACGAAGGGCCGAAGATGTAGAAAACCGTGCGGATCAGCGCCAGCACGCCCGCTTTGACGATCACCGCGGACAGTATCGCGGAGGCGGGAGCCGGAGCCACCGGATGGGCGGCGGGCAGCCAAGCGTGCATCGGGAACATTCCCGCCTTGACGCCGAAGCCCAGTATCATCAGAAACGCCGCGGTCAGCAGTATGCCCGCGGGGGCCTGCGCCGCGTCGGACAGGACGCCGCCCGCGGTGAAGGTCAGCGTATCGCTGTGCTGGAACACGAAGTACAGTCCGAACAGAGCCATATACGCGCCGCACAGGGAATAAAACAGGTATTTTAATCCCGCCATGACCGCCTCGTGGCTGCCGTTGTGCAGCACCAGCGGCATGGAGGCCAGCGTCAGCATCTCAAAGAACAGGTAGAACGTGATCAGGTTGCCCGCAAAGCACAGGGCGTTCAGCACGCCGAATACGATCAGGAAGAAGCCGTAATATCTTTTTTCATGCGTCTCGTGCTTCATATATGCAAACGAGAAGAAGCCGGCGCAGACGAACACGGTCACGGTAAGCGCCGCAAAAAGCACGCTGATTTCATCCACGGCAAACATGACCGGCAGCTTGGCGGTGAGACGGAAAAGCACAAACGAGGAGCCGTAGCAGTTGACCATAGCGGTCAATGTAAGGAGCCCCGCCGCCGCAAAGCCGATGCCCGCCGACCATAGCAGCCGGTTCCTGACCGCATATTCCCGCCGGATCAGCAGCCAGATCCCGAACAGGATCGGCACGGATATGGAGAGCAGTATGGAAATCATAGCGTCACCTCCTACAGAAACTTCTTACATAAACTCGGCCAGTCCCCGCCGGATCATGTCCACCACCGGCTGGGAGCTGACGCCCAGGATCACGTTCAGCACGATAAAGGCAGCCAGCACAACGGAGTACATGGATGTCTGCCGGAACGTGACGCCCTCATAGGGGCTGTCCTCCACCGGGGTGTAGATGCGGATGACCGTTTTCATAAAGTAAATCGCGTTCAGGATCGTACTGATTCCCAGCACGATCAGCGCGGGCAGCATCTTGGCGTGGTTCTGCACCGCGGCCTGGGCGAACAACAGCTTGCTGATAAAGCCGGAAAAGAGCGGCACGCCGACCATCGAGAGCGAGCCTACCGTAAAGGTGACGCCGGCCCATTTATGGCGGTAGCCGGAGCCGGTGAGCTCGATGAATTTGCGGCTGCCGCCGGACACGTCGGTGAGGCCGATCGCCGCGATAAAGAGCAGGGACTTGGTGGCCGCGTGGGAGAGCATATGAAAAACCGACGCCGTCATGCCGGCCTCCGTGCCCATGCCGAAGCCCATATAGATATAGCCGATCTGCGCCACCGACGAATAGGCGATCATGCGGCGGATATCGTTCTCGCGGATCGCGCTCAGCGAGCCGAAGATCATACCCATCAGGCCGAACAGGAACAGGATATCGATGATCCGCGTGTCGTGGTAGATATCGAAGCCGATCACACGGTAGATAATCTTAATCAGCAGGAAAATATATCCCTTGGACACGAGCGACGACAGGATTGCCGCGGAGGATACGGTGGAGTAGCCGTAGGCGTCCGGCAGCCATGCGTGGAACGGAAACAGCGCGCTCTTGATACATAAGCCCACCGACATCAGGACGATGGCGACGATCAGCGGAATCTGGTACTGGCCATCCGCTGCCAGCAGCGCCACCGATTCGCGGATATTGCTCATCAGCAGGTGTCCGGTCAGGTCGTAGAGCATACACAGGCCCAGCAGCAGCATACCGGAGCCCAGCAGACTCATAATCATGTACCGCACCGCCGCCTCGATGGTGCGTCCGTTCTGCCGGATCATGATCAGGCCGCAGGCGGAAATCGTGTTGATCTCCACGAATACGTAGGCGGTGAACAGGTCGTTGGTGTAGATCAGCGCCAGCAGCGAGCTGAGCAGCAGATCCGTCAGCACATAGTAGAGGCCGATCTTATTTTCCGACACTTCCTGCAGCAGCTTGTGTCTGCCGCCGAACAGGGAGAGCAGCATGATGATGCAGAAAAAAAGCGCCATCAACGCTTCCAGAACTCCTGCGCGGATCTCGTTGCCCCAAGGCGCGGGGAACCGTCCCATCACATAGACAAAGGGGCCGTTTTCCAGCGTATAAGTCAGCGTAAAGACGCTCAGCGCCGTGTTGACGGCCAGAAGCGCCGTGTTGACCCACATGGCGGCATGGGAGCGGAGGCCGGAACTGATGATCCCGGCGAACAGGCACAACAGAATGGAAATGCAGGGAAAGTTGCACACGAAATCCATCACAGGCCCTCCTTTTTCAACTGTCTGGATATCTCGTCCAGATTCAGCGTGTGGTAGCGGTTGTAGAGCCGTATCGTCAGCGCCAGCATCAGCGCGGTGACGGAGACGGACACGACGATGCCCGTCAGCACCAGTCCGCTTGGGATCGGGTTAATATAAGCGTCCACGCTCTGCACGCCGTCCACGACGATGGGAGCCGTGTGTCCCGCGATATAGCCTTTTTCCGCCAGAAAAAGGTAGACGGCGGTATCCATGATATTCAGGCCGATGATCTTTTTAATCAGGTTCGGCTGCAGGAGGAGATTGCAGAAGCCGATACCGAACAGAACCATGGCCACCGCTTCGCCGTAATTTGCCAGTAAATGCGCGCCCATCTCACAGTCCTCCCCTTCTGAATAATGCGTAAAAAGCGTACATCGTGCAGGCCACCTCCAGCCCCACGCAGATATTGATGGGGAGGATGATGCCGCTGCTCAGTATATGGCCCGCCGTGCCAAGCGGAATGTGGTTGTCTATCCCGTTGGCGCCGGTCATGTAGAAGTATGTGCCGATCAGTCCGTACATACACAGGGCGGTGATTTTGGCGATCTTGTAGATGTGTTCGTCAAAGAACCGCTGCGTCTTTTTGAAGCCGAAGGCCGCCACATAGAGGATCAGTCCGGCCCCCATGATGGAGCCGCCGGAGAAACCGCCGCCCGGTGACAGATGGCCGTTCAGGATAATATAAATGCCAAAGATAAAGATGGCCGGACACAGTACGAACGCGGCGCCCTGCAGGATCGTGTCGTTTTTGGGCTCGAACCGGCGGTCGTTTAATTCGGACTGCTTCTTTAATACCGCGTCGTCCACCATCAGCATGATCATCACGCAGCAGGTGGCGATAAACAGGACGTTGGTCTCGCCGAAGGTATCAAAGGCCCTGTAAGTCAGTATCATGCCGGAGACGATATTTAACGCGCCGGTCTCCTGCAGGCCGGATTCGATATAACGCGCGGACACCGTGTTGTTCACCGGCTTGTCGGCCTCGCCCGTGGGCGGCAGATAGGAAACGGTGACTAACAGGACGCCGACCAGCACGATGCAGAACAGGATCGCCACGGCGACATAGACTCTGCGGAATATGCGCGCCGGTTTGTTCTGTTCTTCGTCGTAAACTTTGTCGCGCACCATCTCCGCCTCGCGCATACGCTCCAGCAGCGTTTCTTGAGGAACGGTCGCCTCCTGCTGGGGCCGCATCTCCACGGCGCCCACATAGGGGTCCTTGCTGCCGGACAACCAGCGGAAGAAATGAAATGCGCGTGTTTTGGAATATTCTTCGTCGGAGATACGTTTACTCATGGCGTTCCTCCTCCTCTTTTCCGTGGTCATTGTCCATACGGATCGCCTGAATCTTTTTCAGCGTCGCAAAGAAAAGCACGCTGGTGACGCCCGCGCCCACGGCTGCCTCCGTGATCGCCAGATCGGGCGATTCCAGACAGATCCACAGGATAGACATAATCAGGCTGTACGACATATAGATCAGGATCGAGTTGAGCAGGTTCTTGGAGAAGCTGACAGAGACCGCGCATACGATCAGAAATCCCATTAAAATCCATTGAAAAAGTGTCATAGCGCACCGCCTTTCCCGTCCGCGTCATGTTCATCGGCGGCCATATCCGCCTGCAGCGTTTCCAGATCCTCATAGACGCTGCACTCGGACGACAGATTCTCGTTGGTCGCCACTTCCAGACGCGCCAGCACATGAGACGACACCGGAGAGGCAAACCAGAGGAATATCACGATCAGCAGCAGTTTCAGGGAAGTAAAATTGATCCCCGAAAAGATAATCAGCCCGATCAGGCAGCAGGAGATCCCCAGCGTATCTCCCATCGCCGCCGCGTGCATCCTGTTCAGCACATAACGGAAGCGGAACACGCCGAACAGTTCCGTAAAAAAGACCACAAGCCCGCAGAGGATAAAGATGCCGCCGACGATCAGCCGTATCCACTCAAACAGTTCCATCGGACATCCCTCCTTTTTCCTCCGGGCCGGAAGCATCCGCCTTGTGGCGGTTTTCCTCGTAGATCCCGATATACACTTTGGACAGAATCACCACGGCCAAAAAGCTGATCATCGCATACACGAGGCTGACGTCCACCAGATAGCCCTCGTTCAGCATAAGAGCCAGTATGCCGATCATCACCATGACGATGGTGCCCATCATGTTGACCGCCACCAGCCGGTCCGCCACGCGGGGCCCTTTTACGGCCCGCAGCAGGCAGACGAACAACATGGCCGCCAGTATAATCAGTACGGTTAAATACAGATAGTGGTAAATCGCAGTAAACATATCTCTCACGCAGTCCTTTGTGTTACTATTCCGCAACTATTCCGCACGGCATCCGCCCGGTGTCAGGTGACGTTTTCGATCCGCTCCAGCAGTTTGACAAATACCGACGAGTCGATCCCCAGCGCCATCTCCCTGTCCAGACAGTGCACGGTGTATTCGTTGTCTTTCAGGCTGACGGTGATCGTGCCCGGCGTCAGCGTGATGGAGTTGGCCAGCAGCACTCTGGCGAACGTGGAGCGCAGCGGCGCGGTAAAATGCACTACGGCGGGCTCCACGCGGTATCTGGAGGAGTATACCAGCTTAAAAACGGCGATATTGGCCTTGATGATTTCCTTGAGCAGCACGAACAGATATTGTATCAGCAGGAGGAATCTCTTGCAAAAGACCAGATCATAGCGGGGTTTATAGTCCATAAATCTGCAGAGGAACCAGTACATCGCGCCGGAGATGACAAGCCCGAAAGCCGCGATTTCCCACGTAAACTGTCCGTTAAAGATCACCCATATGAGAAAAAAGATGACAAACATCGCCGGCCCTCCTCTGCGCTTTTTCTTCTTAATACAGTTTCTTCTTATTAAAAGTGAAACCGTACAACTCTGAAATTATATACCTTTACCATGAAAAGTCAAGCCATAAAAACGAAACCGAGCGGAAAGAAAAAAAAGAAAGTAAGAACAGAAACAAAAGCACAAAGAAAGCGGAAACAAAAGCGAAAACAAAAGAGAGAAACATAAACGAAAGCGAAAGCAAAAAACAAAAGGGGAAACAAAAATAAAAGCGAAAGCAAAAAGCAAAAACAAAAAGGAAACAAACGGTAAAAACAAACGCAAAGAAAACGGTTGACAAAAAAGAAAGCAGGCATTAATATAATTATAATTCCTATATGAATACTATGAAATATAAATGTTATAAAACTATAAAAAAGGAGAAAAGAGCGCTATGGGTTATCAGACAGATACCGTGTGCATACACGGACAGGGACAGAGGGAGGATGTGGAGCGCACGGGGGCGATCAGCTTCCCGATCTACCAGACGGCGGCGTATGCCCATCCCGGCGTAGGACGAAGCACGGGCTACGATTATAACAGGGTGCAGAACCCCACGAGGAAAGAGGCGGAGCGGATCGTCACCGACTTGGAACACGGCGTCGATACGATCTCTTTTTCCACCGGCATGGCGGCGGTCAGCGCTTTTATGGAACTGTTCGCGCCGGGCGACCACGTGGTAGCCACGGACGATCTGTACGGCGGCGTGATCAGAACGTTCCGCAATATCAACGAAAAGAACGGCATGGAATTTACTTTTGTGGATACGTCGGACTTACAGGCGGCGGAGCGCGCGATCAGACCGAACACGAAACTGATCTATGTAGAGACGCCCACCAATCCGATGATGCAGATCACGGACATCCGTGCGGTCAGCGAACTGGCGAAGAAACACGGCTGTCTGCTGGCGGTGGACAATACGTTCCTGACGCCGTATTTCCAGAATCCGCTGGATCTGGGCGCGGATATCGTCATCCACAGCGCCACCAAATATCTGGAAGGGCATAACGATACGCTGGGCGGGTTCGTTACGACCGGCAGCGAGGAGCTGGCGCAGAGGATGCGGGAAATGGTGAAGACTACCGGCGCGTGCCTTGCGCCGTTCGATGCGTGGCTGATCCTGCGGGGGATCAAGACGCTGTCGGTGCGGATGGAGAAGCACCAGCAGAACGCGCTGGCGATCGCCCAGTGGCTCACCGCGCATCCGCGGGTGCGGAAAGTATTTTATTCCGGCTTAAAAGACCACCCCGGCTATGCCATAGCGCAGCGGCAGTGCCGCGGATACGGCGGGATGCTGACCTTCCATGTGGACTCGCAGGAGACGGCTTACAGGGTATTGGAGCGCGTCCGTCTGATCCGGTTCGCGGAGAGTCTGGGCGGCACGGAGAGCCTGCTGACCTATCCGCTGACGCAGACGCATATGGACGTGCCGGACGAGGAGCGGCGCGCCAAGGGCATCGACGAAACGACGCTGCGTATGTCGGTGGGGATCGAAAACGTGCAGGATCTGATCGCGGATCTGGAGCAGGCGCTGGCGTAGCCCGTCGCGTAAACGCTCCGAAAATGAGGGTTATTATGAAATATGATTTTGATAAGATCATAGACAGGAGAAATACGGACAGCTTAAAATATGACTTCGCCGCAGCGCGGAAAAGGCCGGCGGATGTGCTGCCGCTATGGGTGGCGGACATGGATTTCCGAACCGCGCCGGGCATCATCGAGCGGGCGGCGGCGGACGCTTCCTATGGGATCTACGGCTATACGGAGACGAAGGCGGCGTATTATGAGGCGGTGGCCTCGTGGTACAGAACATATTTCGGCTGGAATACGGACGAGAAATGGCTGATCAAAACACCGGGCATCGTCTTTGCCATCGGCATCGCGATCCGGGCGTATACCGACAAGGGCGACGGCGTTATGATCCAGCAGCCGGTCTATTATCCGTTCAGCGAGACGGTGCGGGACAATGACAGGACGCTGGTCGTCAATGAGCTGGTGCTGCGGGACGGACGCTACGAGATAGATTTTGCGGATTTCGAGCAGAAGATCGAGGCGCAGCACGTGAAGCTCTTTATCCTGTGCAGTCCGCACAACCCGGTGGGCAGGGTATGGACGCGGGATGAGCTGCGGCGCATGGGAGAGATCTGCCTGCGGCATCATGTGGTCGTGGTGAGCGATGAGATCCATAGCGATTTTGTCTATGAGGGCAGGAAGCATTACGTATTCTGCAGCGTCGATCCCGCGTTTGAGGCGATCAGCGTGATCTGCACCGCGCCCACTAAGACGTTTAATCTGGCGGGGCTGCAGATCTCCAATATTTTTGTCCCCGACGCGCAGATGCGCCGGGCGTTCCGCCGGCAGATGTCGGCGGCGGGCTACAGTCAGGCGAATATGATCGGCATCCATGCGTGTCAGGCCGCCTATGAAACGGGCCGGGAATGGCTGGAGGAACTCAAGGCATACCTGAAGGGCAATCTGGATTTTGTCCGGACGTATCTGGCGGAGCATCTGCCGCAGATCAGGCTCATCGAGCCGGAGGGCACCTATCTGCTCTGGCTGGACTTCCGGGCGCTGGGGCTGCGGACGGAGGAACTGGAGCATCTGATCGTCCATGAGGCGAAGCTCTGGCTTGACAGCGGCGCGATTTTCGGCGCGGCGGGCGCGGGCTTCGAGCGGATCAACATCGCCTGCCCGCGGGCGGTGCTGGCGGAGGCGTTGGCGCGGCTTGACAGAGCGTTAAAATAAAGATAGCAAACCTTCCGGTATTGTGATACACTTATACCATCATATCTGCAGAATACTTTACAGAGGCATCCGCAGAATATTTCTTTTGGTATATGGAGGGTTGGTAATGACGGCAGAGAAGATCAGAGAACTGGTGTCCCGGATGACACTGGAGGAAAAGGCGTCGTTGTGTTCCGGCGCCGATTTTTGGCACACGGAGGCAGTGGAGCGGCTGGGAATACCGGCCAGCATGGTATCGGATGGGCCGCACGGCCTGCGCAAGCAGGATCAGGAGGGCGACCATCTGGGCGTCAACGACAGTATCAAGGCGGTCTGCTTCCCGGCGGGCTGCGGCACCGCGGCGTCCTTTAACAGAGAGCTGCTGACCGAGATGGGCGCGACGCTGGGCGAGGAGTGTCAGGCGGAAGGCGTCAGCGTGATCTTAGGGCCTGCCGTGAACATCAAGCGTTCCCCTCTGTGCGGACGCAACTTTGAATATTATTCCGAAGACCCGCTGGTGGCCAGCGAGATGGCGGGCGCGCTGATTCAGGGCGTGCAGAGCAAAAACGTAGGCACCAGCATCAAGCATTTTCTTGCAAATAATCAGGAGACAAGAAGAATGTCTTCCGACTCCCGCGTAGATGAGAGAACGCTGCACGAGATCTATCTGGCGGCGTTTGAGGGCGCGGTAAAGAAGGCGAAGCCGTGGACGGTCATGTGCTCTTACAATAAGATCAACGGTCTTTATGCCGCCCAGAACCACCAATATCTGACCGAGACGCTGCGCGGCCAGTGGGGATTTGAAGGCTATGTGATGAGCGACTGGGGAGCCGTCAACAACCGCGTGGAGGATCTGAAAGCGGGCCTCGATCTGGAGATGCCCAGCTCCGGCGGTTCCAACGACAGGCTGATCGCCGGCGCGGTGCTGAGCGGCGAGCTGGAGGAGAGCGTGCTGGACACCGCGGTGGAGCGCATTCTGAATATCGTGTTCCGCTATGAGGAGAACCGGGACCGCAACGCCGTGTTCGACCGGGACAAAGATCATGAGACGGCGCGCAGGGTGGCGGAGGAAACGATCGTTCTATTGAAGAACGAAGGCGTTCTTCCGTTGTCGGAGCGGCAGAAGGTGGCCTTTATCGGCAAGTACGCGGCAGCGCCGCGCTATCAGGGCGGCGGCAGCTCCCATATCAACAGCCACAAGATCACTTCGGCGGTGGACGCCGCCGCGGGCATGGACAATGTAATCTATGCGCAGGGCTATGACGACGCCAAAGACGCCACGGACGAAGGGCTTCTGGCGGAGGCGCTGCAGGCGGCGCAGAACGCCGAGGCCGCGGTTATTTTTGCCGGGCTTCCGGAAAAATACGAGTCGGAAGGATTTGACCGTCCGAATATGGCGATGCCCGCCTACCAGAACGAGCTGATCGAGAAGGTGGCAGCGGTGCAGCCCAATACGATAGTTGTTCTTCACAACGGTTCGCCCGTGGAGATGCCTTGGATCGACCGTGTCAAAGGCGTCGTGGAGGCGTATCTGGGCGGGCAGGCAGTGGGAGGCGCGGTCTGCGATATTCTGTTCGGCAGGGTGAACCCCAGCGCGAAGCTGCCCGAGACATTTCCGCGCAGGCTGGAAGATACGCCGTCCTACCTGTATTATATCGGCGAGGGCGATGTGGTAGAGTATCGGGAAGGTATTTTCGTGGGATACCGCTATTATGATAAGAAAAAGATGGATGTGCTGTTCCCGTTCGGGCATGGCCTGTCCTACACGACGTTTGCCTATTCCGACCTGACGGTGGACAAAGAGCGGCTGCAGGATACGGACACGCTGCGGGTGAGCGTCGACGTGACCAACACCGGCGCCATGGCGGGCAAGGAAGTCGTGCAGCTCTATGTGGCGGATAAGGAGAGCACGGTGATACGCCCCGTCAGGGAGCTGCGCGATTTTGCCAAGGTGGAGCTTGCGCCGGGCGAGACGAAGACGGTGACGTTTACGCTGGATAAGAGGGCCTTTGCCTACTATAGCGTCAAGATTCATGACTGGCACGTGGAGACGGGAGAATTCGAGATTCAGATCGGCAGATCGTCGCGGGATATCGTGCTGACAAAGACGGTGACGGTGGAATCCACCGTGAAGCTGCCCGTCGTCTACACGACGGACACGACAATGGGCGACGTCAGAAGGGACCCCAGAGCGTGGAAAGTGCTGCAGGAGACCGTGACGGGCGGTATGTTCGGGCCGGAGCCGGAGGGTGAACGGAGCGATGCGGCGAACGAGGCGCTGTCGGACGAGATGATGGCGGCGATGATCGAATATATGCCGCTGCGCGGGCCGATCAGCTTCGGCGCCCAGATGACGATGGCGGATGTGCAGGCATTGGTGGATCGGCTGAATGCGCTGGAGGAATCGTAGGCCGGAGCGGTACGAAATGGAGAGGAAGATGAAACGTAAAGGATGGGCCGGTATCGGCCGGAAAACAATAGCGGCTGGGCTGGCGGCGCTGATGGCGGGGAGTCTGTGCGCCTGCGGCGGAGAGAGCCCGGCAGGGGAGCCCGCAGCGCAGCAGACAGAGGCAGAGGAAAACACGGATATCAGTACGCCGGCGGACGATGCGGCGGAGACGGCAGCGGGAGAGGAAACCGCTGACGCGGCAGCCGCAGAGGAGGAGGAAGGCGACGGGCTGGCCAACCAGACCGCCGAGGAAGACGTACCGCAGTTGGACGGCTACCGGCTCCTGTGGCACGACGAGTTTAACGGCACCGAGATGAACGAGGAGAACTGGAGCTACGAACCCCACGCGCCCGGCTGGACGAATGCGGAGCTGCAGGAATATACCGAGTCGGAGGACAACGTCTATGTGCGGAACGGAAAGATGACGATCAGGGCCATCAAGACGCAGACGGACAAGGGCAAGGACTACTATACGTCGGGCAAGGTCAATTCCAAGAACAAGAGGGACTTCCTGTACGGCAAAGTGACGGCCAGAGCCAAGGCACCCGTAGGACAGGGCTTGTGGCCGGCGATCTGGATGATGCCCACCGACCAGAGTCATTACGGCGGATGGCCCAGATGCGGCGAGATCGATATTATGGAAGTGCTCGGCAACGACGTCAGCGTGGCCTACGGCACGATCCACTACGGCAAGCCCCATCAGCAGCAGCAGGGTATCTATACGCTGGAGGAGGGCACGTTCGCGGACGATTTCCACGAGTATTCCGTGGAATGGGAGCCTGCGGAGATACGATATTATATTGACGGCGATCTGTATCTCACCGTCACAGACTGGTTTTCCGGCGACGTGGGAATAGACGACAGGCCGTTCCCCGCGCCTTTCGACCAGACATTTTATGTGCAGATGAATCTGGCGGTGGGCGGTAACTGGCCGGGCAATCCCGACGAGACGACGGATTTTGACAATGCGAAGTTCGAGATCGACTATGTCAGGGTATATCAGAAGGAAAGCTACGACACCAATGTGACCAAGCCGGAAAAAGTCTTCCGCGAGGCGACAGAGGACGGCAATTATATCTATAACGGCGATTTCGCAGAGGCGGAGAATCTGGACGATGAAGAAAACTGGCAGCTTCTGCTGGCGGAAGGCGGCGCTGCGGAGGCGTCGGTATCGGACGGCATGATTGAGATCGGAACGCAGAGTTCGGGGACGCAGACGTATTCCGTGCAGCTGGTACAGACGCAGCTCCCGATGGTCAAGGGAAACACATACCGCCTGACCTTTGAGGCGTGCGCCGATGCGCCGCGGACGATGAATGTGTGCGTGTCCGCGCCTACGGCGGGATGGATTCGCTATCTGGAGGACACGCCGGTAGAACTTACCGCGGACTGGCAGACTTACACGTATGAGTTTACGATGAAAGACCGGGATGACAACAACGGCAGGCTGGAGTTTAATCTGGGAAATCAGGGCTCAACAGCCGCCGTGCGCATCAGAAATGTCCGTGTGGAACAGACAGAACCTTAGTCGGAAGATAGTTTGTTTTTGTATGCCAGCGCCGCCCTGACAAAGCCTTTGAACAACGGATGGGGCCTGTTAGGTCTGGATTTCAGCTCCGGATGCGCCTGCGTCGCCACGAAGAACGGGTGCTCCGGCAGCTCGCACATCTCCACAATGCGTCCGTCCGGAGACAGGCCCGACAGTTTCATGCCGTGCTCCGTGAGCACCGCGCGGTAATCGTTGTTTACTTCATAACGGTGCCTGTGGCGCTCGTGGATCGTCTCCTCGCCGTACAGTTCATACGCTTTGGAGCTCTTGTCCAGCACGCAGGGGTAGGAACCGAGGCGCAGCGTGCCGCCGATATCCTCCACACCGTTCTGGTCGGGCATCAGCGCGATGACCGGATGCGTTGTGGAGGGGTTCAGTTCGATGCTATGGGCATCGTTGTAGCCAATCACATTTCTTGCAAATTCCACGATGGCAAGCTGCATTCCCAGACACAGTCCCAAGAACGGAATCTTATTTTCCCGCGCATAGGTAATCGCCAGAATCTTGCCTTCGATACCGCGGTCGCCGAAGCCGCCGGGCACCAGTATGCCGTTGACGCCGCTTAGAAGCTCGTCCACATTGTCCGCGGTCACTGTCTCCGAATCCACCCAGCGGATATTGACTACGCAGTGGTTGGAGATGCCGCCGTGCTTTAACGCTTCCACAACGCTGATATAGGCGTCGTGAAGCTGGGTATACTTACCTACCAGAGCCACCGTCACCTCGTCCGTGGGAGTGCGCAGCGCCTCCACAACGGCTTTCCAGTCGGCCAGATCGGGCTCCGGGCAGTCCAGTTTCAGACAGTCGCAGGCCACCTGTGCCAGATGCTCCTTCTCCATGGCCAGAGGCGCTTCGTAGAGATGCTCCACATCCAGATTCTGCAGTACCCTGTGGCTGGGAACGTTGCAGAACAGGGCGATCTTGTCCTTTAAGGTCTGATCCAGCGGACGCTCGCTGCGGCACACGATAATGTCAGGCTGCAGTCCCATGCCCTGCAGTTCCTTGACGCTGGCCTGCGTGGGTTTGGTCTTCATCTCCTGAGACGCGCTCAGATAGGGAATCAGCGTCACATGGATCAGGATTGCATTTTCCCGGCCCACCTCGTGCTGGAACTGGCGGATGGACTCTAGGAAAGGCTGGCTCTCGATATCGCCCACCGTGCCGCCCACCTCGATGATGGCGATGCGGGTTTCCTCGTCGGTAAAATTGCGGTAGAAACGGCTTTTGATCTCGTTGGTGATATGGGGGATGACCTGCACGGTGCCTCCGCCGTAATCGCCACGGCGCTCCTTCTGGAGCACAGACCAGTAGACCTTGCCGGTGGTCACGTTGGAATTTTTGTCCAGATTCTCGTCGATGAAGCGCTCATAGTGGCCCAGATCCAGATCGGTTTCCGTGCCGTCCTCGGTGACAAACACTTCGCCGTGCTGGATGGGATTCATCGTGCCGGGATCGATATTGATGTAGGGATCGAATTTCTGCATCGTGACCTTATAGCCGCGGGCCTTTAACAATCTCCCCAGAGATGCGGCCGTGATGCCTTTGCCGAGGCCGGACACGACGCCGCCGGTTACAAAAACGTATTTTACTGCCATTTTCCACCGTTCCTTCTGTCAAAAATTTCATTCCTATTATACAATGGAAGCCGGGGAAAAATCTACTGTAATCGTCAAAAAAATGATAAAAGTTGAAAAAAACAGAAAAACTGATATGATATGGGAGGAGGAGAAACGAAATGCCGCAGGAACGCAGCCGCGAAACATATCAAGTGATTCTGACAGCCATGCTGATATTGGCGCAGTGTGCATTGGTTTTCCTGCTGCAGATCCGCACGGTGATCAATTCGGACGGTATTTTTTCCTACACATTGTCCAACAATCCTTACTGCTATAATTTTATAGACGCCAATTACGACACGTTTCCCAATGACAACGGATGGATCAACGCCCATATTTTAAAAGAAAACTATGTGGTCGAGAGCTATGACAGATTCAATTATTCGGCGGTATATCTCCATCAGCGGTTCGACGTCCATCCGCCGTTGTACTATTTTATTGTTCACACGCTGTCGTCGCTGCAGCCGGGCCGGTTTTCCGTGTTATACACGATGCTGGTCAATCTGGCCGCATTGTTATTGGCAGATGTGCTTCTGGTGCAGTTGTTCCGCCTGTTGTACGGCAGGACGGAATATGCGCTGGTTCCCATCCTGCTTATGACGCTGATGGGCAGTATGAAATTTTTGTTCGTGTGGGCACGGATGTATATGCTGCTTTTCCTGTTCTGCACATGGTATTTTTATCTCCACGTCCGGCTGGTCAAAGCGGCCTGCTGGCGCAAGCGGTATCTCGCCGCCCTGATCGGCTGCATTGTCCTCGGATCGCTGACACATTATTATTTCTATGTGTATGCCGCACTGGTGTCGGGACTTTTTGTTATTTACCTGATTGCGGCCAAGAAGCGGTATGCCCTGTGCCATTATCTGTACTCCGGCGTGATCGGCCTGGCCTTGTCATGGATTGTCTATCCGTGGGTTATGTGGCATATTTTTGGAAATGCGCAGGAGAAGCACGCGGAGACGACGCGGTGGTCCGTGGCCGCGTTCAAGCGTTATCTGGAATATGGGAACGATCTGTTCCTAAACGGGAGAGGCGTGTGGTTTCTGGTTGTTCCGGCGGCTGCCGGGATCTTGGCGCTATTCGTTCGGCGGGAGAAGCCGGCACTCGGACAAGACGCTGCGAAAAAGTTCTGTATGATCGCGGCGGCGGTGAGCGGTCTGCTATATTCCGTTCTCATATTTACGCTGGATGAGGGCGGCGGTCTGCTCTATTACTGGACGCCCGCTTATCTGGCGGCGGTGGTGGCGGTTTCGATGGCGCTGATCGGCGTGCTGAAAAAGGCGCTGGGTGGTGGCCTGCCGTCGGTTCTCGTTGTCATGGCCGCCCTGTTGTGTATCACCGTTATGTATTCGCCGGACACGGTTCGTTCCTATCTCGGAAATGCCCGGAATACCCTGCCCCGGCTGGCGCGCCACGAGACGCTCAGAGACGGATTTTACAGGGTGTCCGAGGACTACAGGGGATATGACTGTATCTATATCGAAAAAGAAAGGGACAGCCTGCTGCACAATTACTTTTTTGAGTTTGGGGAATATGCGGGGTTCAAGATTCTGCCGCTGGACGATTTTGTCCGGGACGGCATCAGCCGGGAGACTTTGAGCGGGCGGAAAAATCCGGAGCAGGACGTTATCATCTACGCGCCGCAGGAATGTGTTCTGGAGGGAGCGGCGTATCAGCGTCTGGCGTCCGACAGCAGCTACCACATATACAGACTGGCGGCGGGAGGAGCGGAATGAGAGCATATTTGATTCTTTTGAGAGAAAAATTATATCTGGGTGCGGCGATTGTCATATGCTGCGCGGCCATAGGGAGCTTTCGGGGCGCGGCGGACGAATATGCGCATGAAATGGGGTTCGTGGGAATCACGCAGGAGGATATACAGACTGTGCAGCGGGGAGACGCTGCGCCGGAGATGACAGGACTCTGCGCGCTGGCGGCAGAGCAGAACCAGTGGAAGAATTTCAGTTATGCCGCCGCCTACGGCAGAAGGGGCATTCTCCTCTATCTGGTCATGATGGCGTGTTATCTGCCGTTATACCGTCTGCGGGATAAAAAACAGAAAATTTAGATTTCTTTAATACTTGTGTCCTGAAATTCATAATTCGCATATTGATTTATGTTTTTCCCTTATATATACTAAACATAGCTGGCAAACTGCGGAATGCTGCCGCACGGCAGAGGGTGCTGCAGGCCGGCCCATCACAGAATTTGGGAAAGCGAGGATGCCTCATGGCTGATAATTATAACCCTTATGACAACGGCTCGGGCCGCGGCCCCGGAGGGCCCGGCGGCGGGCAGCGCGGCGGCGGACAGGACCCGCGCAGACAGAATTTAATTATGCTGGTGATTGCTGCGGTGGTCACGCTGTTTTTCATCAGTATGTTTATGAAGATGCTCACCGGCGCGAGCAATCAGGAGATCACCTACAACGCCTTCGTCAAGATGGTGGAGAACGGCGAAGTAAACAGCGTCACGGTAGATACGGACAGAATCATCATCTATCCCGAGGCGCAGACGGCGACTCTGCCGTTTATGCCGTCGTACAATTTCGGCGGCATCACATACTATACGGGCAAGATGGAGGACGACGACACGCTGACGCAGCGTTTGTTAAAATATGACGTGGATGTCAATAAGCAGACTTCCGACAGTTCCAGCGTAATCATGACGGTGCTGCTCTACTATATCCTGCCGGTTCTGCTGATGTGGGGGCTGATGAGCCTCCTGTTCCGGCGCATGGGCGGCAAGGGCGGGCCCATGGGCGTGGGCAAGAGCACGGCCAAGGCATATGTGCAGAAAGAGACGGGAATCACGTTCAAAGACGTAGCGGGAGAGGACGAAGCCAAGGAATCGCTGGTGGAGGTCGTGGACTTCCTGCACAATCCCGGCAAATATTCCAAGATCGGCGCGAGACTGCCGAAGGGCGCGCTGCTGGTGGGCCCTCCCGGTACGGGTAAGACGCTGCTCGCCAAGGCGGTGGCGGGCGAAGCGCACGTTCCGTTTTTCTCCCTCTCCGGTTCGGACTTTATCGAACTGTATGTCGGCGTGGGCGCGTCCAGAGTCCGCGATCTGTTCAAGGAGGCCGAGAAAAACGCTCCCTGCATCGTTTTCATCGATGAGATCGACGCCATCGGGCGGAGCCGGGATTCCAAGTACGGCGGCGGCAACGAGGAGCGGGAGCAGACATTGAACCAGTTATTGTCCGAGATGGACGGCTTCGACGGCAGGAAAGGCATTATCATTCTGGCGGCGACCAACCGCCCGGAAATTCTGGATAAGGCGCTGCTGCGCCCGGGGCGGTTTGACAGGAGGATTATTGTAGACAAACCCGACTTAAAGGGCCGGGTGGAGATATTAAAAGTCCACGCAAAGGACGTCCGGCTGGACGAATCGGTAGATCTGAACGAGATCGCGCTGGCCACTTCCGGCGCGGTGGGCTCCGATCTGGCCAATATGATCAACGAGGCGGCGATCAACGCCGTCAAGAGCGGCAGGGAATACGTGAGCCAGAAGGATCTGTTCGACGCGGTGGAGCAGGTGCTCGTGGGCAAGGAGAAAAAAGACCGCATCATGAGCAAGGAGGAGAGAAGGATCGTCTCCTATCATGAGGTCGGACACGCGCTGATCAGCGCGCTGCAGAAAAATTCCGAACCGGTGCAGAAGATTACCATCGTACCCCGCACGATGGGGGCGCTCGGCTATGTCATGCACGTGCCGGAGGAGGAGAAATATCTGGATACCGAGGCGGAGCTGCGCGACAGGCTGGTAGGGCTGCTGGGCGGGCGCGCCGCCGAGGAGATTGTATTTGACACCGTTACCACAGGCGCGGCCAACGATATCGAACAGGCGACAAGTATTGCGCGCAACATGATTACCCGGTTCGGCATGAGCAAGAAGTTCGGCCTGATGGGGCTGGCCACGGTGGAGAGCCAGTATTTGGACGGAAGCGCGTCCCTGACCTGCTCCGATGTGACGGCGGCGGATATCGACAGCGAAGTGATGAAGATGCTGCGCGACAGCTATAAGCAGGCCAAGAAGCTGCTGAAGGAAAACCGTGAAATCATGGATAAGCTGGCGGCATATCTGATTGAAAAAGAGACGATTACCGGCAAGGAGTTTATGAAGATTTTCCGCAAGGAAAAAGGACTGCCCGAACCGGAGGAAACCGATGAGGAAGGCGGCAAAAACGCGGCCGGCGGGCAGGAGAGGCAGCCCGTACCGCCCCAGAATATGCCGCAGATGCCCGGCCAGCCGTCCGGTATGTCGGGGCAGCCGTCCGTGCCGCCGCAGAATATGCCCGGCCAGCCGGTCAATATGCCGCAGATGCCGGGGCAGCCTCAGAGTATGCCGCAGGCGCCGGGGCAGATACCGGGCCAGCCGTGGGGTTCACAGGCATATAGGCAGCAGCAACAGTGGAACCGGCAGACGCCGCCCGGACAGCCGCAGTATTGGAATCCGGGGCAGCAGTGGGGGCAGCCGTCCGCGCCGCCGCAGAATATGCCGGGGCAGCCCGTGAATATGCCGCAGCCGCAGAATCAGCCTCAGAGTATGCAGCAGACGGCGGGGCAGGCGCCGGATACCGTGCAGGCTCCGCAGCCGCAGAATATAGCACATGATATGCAGCAGCCGCAGGGCGTCGTGCAGAACGTGCCGCAGCAGACGACGGAGACGGCTCCGCCTGCCGGAGCGGAGAGCGGCGGAGAGGACAGCGCGGAACATTAGGAAAAAATATGTTTGATTTTGACGAGGAATTAAAAAAACTTCCCAACTCGCCGGGAGTATATCTTATGCATGATGCCGCCGACACCATTATCTATGTGGGGAAGGCGGTTAATCTGCATAACCGCGTCAGATCCTATTTCCGCAAGATCGTCGGGAGAGGGCCCCAGATCGACAGGATGGTGCAGCAGATCGCCGGGTTTGAATATATTGTGACCGATTCCGAACTGGAAGCGCTTGTGCTGGAGAATAATCTGATCAAAGAATACAGTCCGAAGTATAATACCATGCTGAAGGACGACAAGACATATCCGTATATCAAAGTGACGATGGGCGAAGAATATCCGCGCATTCTTTTTTCGCGGGAGATGAAAAAAGACCGTTCCAAATATTTCGGCCCCTATACCAACGCGGCGGCGGTCAAAGATACGATTGACCTGATGAATAAACTCTACCAGCTAAGAACCTGCAGCCGCAGGCTGCCACGGGATATCGGGCTGGAGAGGCCGTGTCTCAACTATCATATCAAGCAGTGTCTTGCACCGTGTCAGGACTATATCAGCAAAGAAGATTACAGGGCGCGGGTGGAACAGGCATTGGATTTTCTGAACGGCAATTACAAGCCCATTCTGAAAGATCTGGAAGAAAAAATGACACAGGCGTCGGAAAATCTCGAATTTGAGGACGCGATCCGTTACCGCGATCTGTATAACAGTGTAAAAAGCGTTGCCCAGAAGCAGAAGATCACCGACAGCGACGGAGAGGACAAGGACGTCATCGCGCTGGCGCAGGACGAGACGGACGCGGTGGTGCAGGTGTTCTTTGTGCGGGACGGCAGGCTGATCGGCAGGGAACACTTTTATATGACGCATACGCAGGGCTGTCGTCCGGCGCAGATTCTGCTTGATTTCGTCAAACAGTTTTATGCGGGCACGCCTTTTATCCCGCGGGAGCTGATGATACAGGAGGAGATCGCCGACATCGAGATCTTGGAGAAATGGCTGAGCAGCCGCAAGGGAAGCAGAGTTTATATCCGGGTGCCGAAGATCGGCGCCAAGGAGAAGCTGGTGGAACTGGCCGCGCAGAACGCCGGGCTCGTGCTGCATCAGGACAAGGAGCGCATCAAGAGGGAAGAAGGCCGGACGATCGGCGCCGTCAAGGAGATCGCCGCACTGCTGGGGCTGGAGCATATCAGCCGGATGGAGGCATACGATATTTCCAATATCAGCGGATTTGCCAACGTCGGTTCCATGGTGGTCTTTGAAAAAGGAAAGGCAAAGCATAGCGATTACAGGAAATTCCGCATTCAGTCAGTGTCGGGGCCGGATGACTACGCCTGCATGAAAGAAGTGCTCACGAGACGTTTCCTTCACGGCATGGAAGAAAAAGAGGAGCTGAGCCGCCGGGAGATCGGCCATGAATTTGGCAGTTTTACGAAATTTCCGGATCTGCTGCTGATGGACGGCGGCAAGGGGCAGGTCAATATCGCGCTTCAGGTTTTGGAGGAGCTGCATCTGGATATTCCCGTCTGCGGCATGGTCAAGGACGATAACCATCGAACCAGAGGGCTGTATTATCAGAATGAGGAAATTCCCATCGACACCCATTCGGAGGGATTTAAGCTGATCACGAGGATACAGGATGAAGCGCACCGCTTCGCCATCGAGTATCACCGTTCCCTGCGCTCCAAGGCGCAGGTAAAGTCGGTGCTGGACGAGATCCCCGGCGTGGGGCCCGCGCGCCGCAAGGCGCTGATGAAGCGGTTCAGATCCATAGACGAGATCAAAGAGGCTTCCGTGGAGCAGCTATGCGAGGTGCCGGAGATTCCGGCGCATATCGCCGCGCAGATACGGGCGTATTTTGAGGAAAAAAAGGAGACATAACGCCGGCGGAAAGGCTCCTGCACAAACGTCAGAGGGCAAAACACCGCGCAGGCGTCATCCTCATCGCCGCCCCGTTATTGCGAAGCGCACTTCTGTGTGATAAAATAAACAAAAAAGATGAAAACGTAACTCTGCAACCGCGAGGTTTGTGTCTGTGCGCTGCCCGCCGCAAACTCGCCGGAAATAAAAAAGCAGCGCAGAAATAGAGGTAGATATGGCGAGCATCAGTTTAGCAAAGGTAATCGAAAAGTTCAAATTGGAGAATCTGACACCGGAAATCGATATCTCCAAGATCAAAGTGACGCAGCCGGACATCAACAGGCCGGCGCTCCAGATGGCGGGGTATTTTGAGCATTTTGAGACGACGCGCCTGCAGATCATCGGCTTTGTGGAATATTCCTATATGAACGGACTGGAGACGGAGCGGCAGCGGGAGATTTTTGAAAAACTGCTCAACAATCCGATCCCCGGCATCATATTCTGCCGGGAGCTGCAGCCCAACGACCTGTTCCGCGAGATCGCAGTCAAGTACGGCGTGCCGCTCCTGATGAGCAGGAAAGCGACGTCCACGTGCATGGCGGAGATCATCAGATGGCTGAACGTGCAGCTCGCCCCCTGCATCTCTGTGCACGGCGTTCTCGTGGATGTCTACGGCGAGGGCGTGCTGATTACGGGAGAAAGCGGCATCGGTAAGTCTGAGGCGGCGCTGGAGCTGATCAAGAGAGGACACCGGCTCGTGACAGACGACGTGGTGGAGCTGCGGAGAGTCAGCGAGGACACGCTGGTGGGTTCCGCGCCGGATATCACGAAGCACTTTATCGAGCTGCGCGGTATCGGTATCGTGGATGTAAAGGCTCTCTACGGCGCGTCCAGCGTCAAGGATACCCAGTCCGTCGATCTGGTGATCAAGCTGGAGGACTGGGATAAGGACAAGGAATACGACCGTCTGGGGCTGGAGGAGGAATACACGGAGTATCTGGGCAACAAAATCGTCTGTCATAGCATTCCGATCAGACCGGGACGTAATCTGGCGATTATATGCGAATCGGCGGCGGTAAACCACAGGCAGAAGAAGATGGGCTACAACGCCGCGCAGGAATTGTATAAGCGCGTGCAGGAATCTCTGGCGAGCAGGCGGGACGAAGACGAAGTATAAAAAAATACGCGCAAAAAGAGCGGCGCAGAATCAGGGGGTAAAGATGGCAAAGTATGTATTTGGAGTAGATATCGGCGGCACGACCGTCAAGCTGGGGTTGTTTGACGTAAGCGGAAATGTGCTGGACAAATGGGAAATTCCCACGAGAACCGAAGACGGCGGAAAAAATATTCTGCCGGATATCGCAGACAGTGTTCTGGCCAAAATGTCCGAAAGAAATATTCCGAAAACCGATGTGGCGGGCGTGGGCGTAGGCGCGCCGGGGCCGGTTGACGGGGCAGGCGTGATCCACCGGGCGGTCAATCTCGGCTGGGGTGAGATGCACCTGAAGCGGGAGTTGTCCTCGCTGCTGGATGGCATGAGAGTGGAGGGCGGCAACGACGCCAATGTCGCGGCTCTGGGCGAGATGTGGAAGGGCGGCGGCCAAGGGCACGCCAATCTGGTGGCGGTCACGCTGGGCACAGGCGTAGGCGGCGGCATTATCATTAACGGCAGAATCCTGACGGGCGCCACCGGCTCCGGCGGCGAGATCGGGCACATTCATGTGGAGGATCATGAGACGGAGGCGTGCGGCTGCGGCAATTACGGATGTCTGGAGGAATATGCCTCCGCAACGGGTATTACGAGGCTGGCGGCGAGAAGGCTGCAGGCGGACGACAAGGACAGTGTGCTGCGGAACGGCGAGGTTTCCGCCAAGACGGTTTTTGACGCGGTGAAGGCAGGGGACGCCCTCGCCATAGAGGTGGCGCAGCAGTTCGGGGAATATCTGGGCAAAGGGCTGGCCGTCATCGCCGGCGTTGTGAACCCGGAGATTTTTGTCATCGGCGGCGGCGTTTCCAAGGCCGGAGAAGTGCTCTTTGACTATATCAAACCCGCTTTTGACAGGACGGTGTTCCACGGCTGCCGCAACACGCAGTTCGCGCTGGCGACGCTGGGAAATGACGCCGGTATCTACGGCGCGGCCAAGATGGTGCTGGATTGAGCGCGGATACATAATTTGTATCGGAACCGTTTATGATAAGACAGAATACGATATCGTAAGCGGTAACTCTGTGGAACGGGCGGGACGAATTTGAGCGAGTCAATGTATGAATATATCAAAACAGTGCTTCCGGAGGAGCGGATCTTATTCCGCCGGCAGATGAAAGATTACACGACCTTCCGCGTGGGCGGCGAGGCGGCGTGTATGCTGCTGATACACCGGGAGGAGGAGCTGGCGGCGCTGATTCCCTACTTTAACCGTATCGAGCAGGATTATTTTATCCTCGGCAACGGCAGCAATCTGCTGGTGGGCGACAAGGGCTACCGGGGCATTGTCCTGAAGCTGGACGGCCCTATGGAACAGATCACGGTGGAGAGAACGCGGATTACCGCCAAGGCCGGCGCGCTGCTCTCCCAAGTCGCTATGGAAGCGAAGAAGCACGGCCTGACGGGGCTGGAATTTGCCTCGGGGATTCCCGGCAGCATCGGCGGCGGCGTGGTGATGAACGCGGGCGCTTACGGCGGGGAGATGAAACAGGTAGTGGAATCCGTGACGGTGCTGAACCGGGAGGGCGAGACGGCGACGCTGGACAACGAGACGATGGAGTTTGGCTACCGCTCCAGCATCATCCGCAACAGACCTTTTATCGTGCTGGAGATCACGCTGCGTCTGGCGGAGGGCAGCAGGGACGAGATTGCGGCCAGAATGGAGGAGCTGGCGGCGCTGCGGAGAAGCAAGCAGCCGCTGGAATATCCCAGTGCCGGAAGCACGTTTAAACGTCCAGAGGGGCACTATGCCGGCAAGCTGATTATGGAGGCGGGACTGCGCGGATATCATATCGGCGGCGCACAGGTGTCGGATAAGCACTGCGGTTTTGTCATCAACAGAGGGTATGCTACCGCGGCCGATATCCGGGAAGTGATCGAGGAGGTGCAGGAGCGTGTCAAAGAGAAATTCCACGTCCTGCTGGAGCCCGAGATTATTTTTCTGGGTGATTTTTAGGAGGCATATTCATGAGATTTGTGATCGTGACGGGCATGAGCGGCTCCGGCAAGAGAACCGCCATGAAGATGCTGGAGGATATCGGGTTTTACTGTGTGGACAACCTTCCCGTCCCGCTGATCGAAAACTTTATGGAACTGGTGGCGACGCCCAACAGTGAGATCAGCAAGGTGGCGCTGGGGCTGGACGTGCGTGCCGACCAGCCGTTCGGAGACGCGGAGCGCGTTTTGGACAGGCTGAAAGAGGCGGGGTATCTGTTTGAGATCCTTTTTCTGGAGGCCGGGGACGCCGTCATCCTGAAGCGTTACAAGGAGACGCGGCGTTTGCATCCGTTGTCGCCGGAGGGACGAGTCGAGGAAGGCATCCGCAGGGAGCGCGAGATTCTGGAAGGAATCAAGCAGAAGGCGGATTATGTCATCGACACTTCCAATCTGCTGACCAGAGAATTGAAGGAGGAGATCGATCACATCTTTGTCCGGAATGAAGAATACAATTCGCTGATGGTTACGATACTGTCCTTCGGCTTCAAAAACGGGATTCCCGCGGACGCGGATCTGGTGTTCGACGTCAGATTCCTGCCCAATCCGTTCTATATCGACGAGCTGAAACATAAGACTGGTAATGATCGGGAAGTGCAGGACTATGTGATGGGGTTCCCGGAGGCGGAGGTCTTTCTGGACAAACTGACGGATATGCTGGATTTTCTGATTCCCAATTATGTCAAGGAAGGAAAACATCAACTGGTGATCGGGATCGGCTGCACGGGCGGCAAGCACCGAAGCGTTACGCTGGCCAACGGGCTGTACGACAGGATCAGGGAACACGGCAGTTACGGTACGAAACTGTACCACAGGGATATTAAGCAAGGAGTGTAGTATGATAGGCCTAAACGCTCCGGAACGGAGATTTATATGTCTTTTTCGGGGACAGTGAAAGAGGAACTGGCGGCGCAGATCAGCTCCGCGAGGCACTGCCAGATGGCGGAACTGGCCGCTCTGCTCCAGTTCGGCGGCGGCACCTGCGAGGGAGGCCGGCACCTGTGCTTGGAGACGGAAAATGAAGCGGTTGCGAAAAAATGCTTTACATTATTCAAAAAAACATTTAATATAGATAATGTTGTTACAGAACCCAAGGTCAGGCTATTCCCGGAGGAGGCGTCCGAAAAGAAAGTGCTGCAGGCGCTGCATCTGCAGGAGGAGGCCGGCGGGCCGGTCGTACTGCACGGTACGGTCAATTCCCTGCTGATCAAAAATTCCTGCTGCGAGAGGGCGTACCTGAGGGGTGCTTTTCTGAGCGCCGGCTCCATGAGCGACCCTGAGAAAAGCTATCACATGGAATATGTCTGCAGCGGGCGTGCGCAGGCACTTCAGCTTCAGGCCGTCATCCGGAATTTTGAGATAGAGGCCAGAATCGTCAAGCGCAAGAAATATGACGTGGTGTACTTAAAAGAAGGGACGGCGATCGTCGATCTGCTGAATATCATGGGGGCGCACGTGTCGCTGATGAATCTGGAAAATCTGCGGATCGTCAAGGAGATGCGCAACTCTGTCAACCGGCGCGTGAACTGCGAGACGGCCAATATTTCCAAGACCGTCACCGCCGCGTCCAAACAGATCGAAGATATTCTGCTGATCAGGGATAAGTACGGTTTTGACAATCTGCCGGATAATCTGAGACAGATGGCGGAGGTGCGTCTGCAGTATCCCGACGCCGCGCTGAAAGAGCTGGGCGGTTATCTGGACCCGCCGGTGGGAAAGTCCGGCGTAAACCACAGACTGCGCAGGTTAAGTGAGATTTCCGATGGAATCAGGTCATAGAAGGAGGAGAATATTATGATTACCAAATCGATCCGGATCAAACTGGAGACGGGATTGGAGGCAAGGCCGGTGGCGATGCTGGTACAGGTGGCGAGCCAGTTCGAGAGTACGGTGTATATCAATTCCGGAGACAAAAAAGTGAATGCCAAAAGCATCATGGGAATGATGAGCCTCGGGCTGGTCAGCGGGGAGGAGATCTCCGTGACGGCGAACGGCGCGGATGAGGAAGCGGCAATTTCGGAGATCGAGAAGTTCCTGAGCACCAAGTAAGGCAGCGTGTTTCATTACGACATTATCATAAGGCAACATTGAAAGAGATTTCCGATGGAAATCTCTTTTCTGACTACACCAATGCGGCGGAGGCACATATGAATCAGAGGATGCTCTTTATCTATAATCCCAGGGCGGGCAAGGCGCAGATCCGCAGTAATCTGCTGGATATCATCGATATTTTTGTGAAGGCCGGCTATGAGGTGACGGCTTATCCGACACAGGCGTCGGGCGACGCGGTGCGGGCGGTGCGGGAGCGGCGCGACGGCTACGACATCGTCGTGTGCAGCGGCGGCGACGGCACGCTGGACGAGGTGGTGAGCGGCATGGCGAAATGCGAACATATGCTGCCCATCGGATATGTTCCCGCCGGCAGTACCAATGATTTTGCCACCAGTCTGGGCATCCCCAAAAATATGATCCGGGCGGCGGACGTGGTCGTGAACGGGCGGGATTTTGCCTGTGACTTGGGTTCCTTTAATCATCACAATTTTATCTATGTGGCGGCCTTCGGGCTTTTTACGGACGTGTCCTACGAGACGGATCAGAACGTGAAGAATGTACTGGGCCACGCGGCGTATCTGCTGGAAGGAATCAGGAGGCTTCCGTCGCTGCGCTCCTACGCGCTGAAAATATCTTACGACGGGGAAGTGATCGAGGGGGAATTTTGGTACGGTATGGTCAGCAATTCCTATTCCGTCGGAGGTTTCCGCGGCATCACGGGCAAGGACGTCCTGCTGGACGACGGACTGTTCGAGGTCATGCTGATCCGTAAGCCGTCCAACCCGCTGGATCTGAACAATATCATTCTGGCGCTGGTGGACAAGCGCGTGAAATCGGAACATATTCTGATGTTTAAGACGGCGCAGCTTACGGTGGAGAGCGAGGAGCCGCTGGCATGGGCGCTGGACGGAGAGTTCGGCGGGGAGCACACGCGGGCGGTCATAAGCAACCGACAGAAAGTACTGACCATCAGGGTGCCGGACGAAACCCCGCAGGCTTAAAGAGGCGGGAGCATATGCGGCGGTTTCGTCGGCAGTATTGCGGGCAAGACAGACCGGCGGATTATTTTGACAGAAATGTTTGCGTAAGAAGATGCTTTGCGTTATAATGTTCAGGAAGGCAATAAGTTGTCATATAAACATATAATTAAGAAAGGTGGTAATCACAATGCCCTTAGTAACAACAACCGAAATGTTTAAGAAGGCATACAACGGCGGTTACGCGGTTGGTGCGTTCAACGTGAACAACATGGAGATCGTTCAGGGTATCACTGAGGCGGCCGGCGAGCTGAACAGTCCGGTGATCCTGCAGGTTTCCAAAGGCGCGCGTGCTTACGCGAACCACACGTATCTCGTGAAGCTGGTAGAGGCGGCGGTGGAGGAGAATCCTCAGATCCCGATCGCGCTCCATCTGGATCACGGCGATACGTTTGAACTGTGCAAATCCTGTATCGACGGCGGATTCACCTCCGTTATGATCGACGCTTCCTCCAAGTCCTTTGAAGACAACATCGCGCTGACCAAGCAGGTTGTAGAATATGCGCATGACAAAGGCGTTGTGGTAGAGGCCGAGCTGGGCACTCTGGCAGGCGTGGAGGATGAAGTAAAGGTTGAGGCCGGCAAAGAGATGTATACCCGTCCCGAGGAAGTGGAGGAGTTCGTTTCCAGAACAGGATGCGACTCTCTGGCAATCGCCATCGGCACTTCCCACGGCGCATATAAGTTCACGGCGGCACAGTGCACAAGAAATGCAGACGGCGTTCTGGTACCTCCGCCGCTTCGTTTCGATGTGCTGGAGGAGTGCATCAAGCGTCTGCCCGGTTTCCCGATTGTTCTGCACGGTTCTTCTTCCGTTCCGCAGGAGTTCGTCAAGATGGTAAACCAGTACGGCGGCAATATGCCCGACGCGGTCGGCATTCCGGAGGAGCAGCTTCGTAAGGCGGCTGAGCTGGCGGTATGTAAGATCAATATCGACTCCGATATCCGTCTGGCCATGACCGGCAATATCCGTAAATACTTTGCGGAGCATCCGGATCATTTCGATCCCCGCCAGTATTTGAAACCTGCGCGTCAGGCAGTGAAGGATATGGTTGCGCACAAGATCAAGAACGTCCTCGGTTCCGACGGCAAGGCGTGAGCATAGGTTGAGCGGCTGCGGTACATAAGCAGAGCGAAAATGAAAAACAGGAGTGTCGCAAAATAACTAAAAAATAGTTATGGAGCGGCACTCTTTTTATGGAAGGGAAGATCAGGAGAAAACTTTGCAATAGCCCCAGCCCATGTATTATTTGTATTGACATTGTATATTATATTGTAGTATGTTAAAGAAAAGCAGGGTTAAAGAAAAGCAGGGTTAAAGAAAAGCAGGGTTAAAGAAAAGCAGGGTTAAAGAAAAGCGAGGCGTATCTTATGGCTACAGTTCCCACGCAGATAAGAATAGATGAAACAACAAAAAAGCAGGCAGTAGAGCTTCTGGAAGGATTGGGGATCAATCTCTCTGACGCAATCAATATGTTTCTGAAACAAATTGTGTTACGAGGCGGTATTCCGTTCGATGTGAAATATCCGGAATTTAAGCCGGAAGTCATCGCGGCGATGGATGAGGCAAAACAGATCAGCCGTGACCCCAATACCAGACATTACAACAGTTTCAAGGAAGCATTGAAGGATTTGAACAATGAAGTATAGCTTAGTGTTATCCGGAAGATTTAAGCGCAGTTTAAGGCTTGCTCAAAAAAGAGGTTTGGATATCAGTCTGCTGGATTCGATTGTGGAAAAATTGCTTCATGGCATACCACTGGAGCCCAAATATAAGGATCATCCGCTAAGCGGGAACTATAAAGGCTTCAGAGAGTGTCACATTCAATCGGACTGGCTGCTCATCTATCTGATTGAAGATGATATTCTGACGTTAACGTTGGTTGATACAGGAACACACGCAGATTTATTCAAAGCCTGATTTCATCATTTCTTGACATTTTTTATAGGAAAATCCTATGACCGTGCCATAACTATTCAAATCAATCCTATATCATTAGTCTGCCCTAAGTTTCAGTGCCATATAATCAAAATTTGTTTGGGCCAATAAAAAAGGGAGCTACTGCCCCTAGATGGTTCATCTATTTCGCAATAGCCCCTCTTATGTTTATTATAATTTATAATCACTGCTGCCGGTACATTACTCCGCGTGTTCCTCGTTGATCTCCGGGAAAACGGATAGCATCGGCTTCACATCCTTTTTGCGGAGGATGCGGTCTACATAGTTCTTCGTGATCCGTGCCACTAACGGCGACAGGCACAGTACGCCGATCAGGTTCGGCATCGCCATCAGGCCGTTGAAGGTGTCGGAGAGATCCCATGCCAGACTCAGCTTCATCGTCGCGCCGATAAAGATGATGACAATAAATACCAGCTTATAGACGATCGTGGACGCCGTGCCGAATAAGTATTCCCATGCCTTGGAACCGTAATGGCTCCAGCCGAGCACGGTGGAAAAGGCAAACAACAGAATGGCGATGGCGATAAACATAGGCCCGAAAGAGCCGAATACGGTGGAGAACGCCTCGCCCACCAGCGCCGAACCGGAAGCGTCGCTCAGCACCGCTCCGGTCTCCAGATCGATCAGGCCGGAGGAGAGCACCGCAAACGCCGTCAGGGTACATACGATCATCGTATCCGCAAACACTTCAAAGATACCCCACATACCCTGCCGCACGGGTTCTTTGACGTTGGAGTTGGAGTGCACCATAACGGAGGAACCGAGGCCGGCCTCGTTGGAGAATACGCCGCGCTTCATGCCCCATGTCAGAGCCATCCGCACGCCGGAACCGACGATACCGCCGCCAACGGCCCGCAGGCCGAACGCGCCCTTAAAGATAGCGGAGAATACCGCGCCTGCATGACTGATGTTGGCAAAGAAGATTACCAGCGCGCCAATGATGTATGCGATGGCCATAAAGGGCACCAGCTTCTCGGTGACGGAAGCGATCCGCTTCAGGCCGCCCACGATGACGAGCGCCGCCAGCACTACCAGCACCGCGCCGGTCACTGCCGGAGGAATGCGGAAGGCCGCATCCATATTTGCGGCGATGGAGTTGATCTGGCTCATGTTTCCGATGCCGAAAGAGGCGAGCAGGCAGAAGATGGAGAACAGTACCGCCAGTACCGCGCCGATCTGCCGGCATCCCTTGTAAGAGCCGAGACCGTCTTTCAGGTAGTACATCGCGCCGCCGCACCACTCGCCCTTGGCGTTCTTGCGCCGGTAATAAATACCCAGCACGTTCTCGGAAAAGTTGGTCATCATGCCGAAGAAGGCGACGATCCACATCCAGAAGATAGCGCCGGGGCCGCCGGAGATCAGCGCACTGGCGACGCCGACGATATTGCCTGTGCCGATGGTGGCAGCCAGCGCCGTACACAACGACTGGAACTGTGAGATCGCCTTGTCATCCTTTCCGGTATGTTTGGTGACGTGCTTGTCGCTGAAAATGCCGCCGATCGTATTCTTAAACCAGTGTCCGATGTGGGACAACTGGAAAAATTTCGTCAGCGCCGTCATCAGGATACCGGTGCCGATCAGCAGGATCAGCATGGGGATGCCCCAGACAAAACTGTTTACAACACTGTTGACCCGGGTGATCAGGTCTACGAATCCGTTCATAACAAACCTCCTTTTTGTTCCCGAAAAAAAACGCGGACATATTAACTATGTCCACGCTGACATCCGAAAACATTCCTTAATAATAATATTACATTCTCGGGCGCCGGTAATGTAAATTCTTTCAGGAGAATTGCGGAGCAATTCTCGTAGCGCAGATTGCTGAATCTGCGCCTATTATATTACATTCTCTGGCGCCGGTAATGTAAATTCTTTCAGGAGAATTGCGGAGCAATTCTCGTAGCGCAGATTGCTGAATCTGCGCTTAGTATATCATAGAAAGGGGGATGCCGCAAGAAAAAATATCCATAAAAAGGGAGGATGCCAAGTAAAGAAACTCTTTACTTGGCATTTATTATGAAAAAGTTTTTATATAGCCGGCTGACTTTCTGCTTGCTTTTGTTATCTTATGGTCTTAGTATACGCGGCAGAAATGTCTAAAAAATGATTCCCGGATGAAGTTTTTGAAAATTAAATATGAACAAAATATGAACTGCGATCCGGCATCCGGCGGAAGCGGCGCGCAATTTGGCAATCTTAATTGCAAACCCATTTTTACTATGCTATACTAAAGAAGCTATACGAGAAGATACGCGAAAAAGCGATTTTTATGACGGAGGAAATTCATGTTAAACGATAAAACAATACTTGTCACGGGCGGAACCGGCTCGTTCGGAAAATGTTTTACCAAGTATGTGCTGACGCATTATCAGCCCAAGAAGATTATCGTCTATTCCAGAGACGAGTTCAAACAGTGGGTTATGGCGGACGAATTTAAGGAATATGCGGGCAGCCTGCGGTTCTTTATCGGAGACGTAAGGGATTTGGAGAGACTGAAAAGAGCCTGCGGCGGCGTAGATTATATCGTCCATGCGGCGGCGCTGAAGCAGGTGCCTGCCTGTGAGTACAATCCCAACGAGGCGATCAAGACCAACATCCACGGCGCCATGAACGTGATAGAGGCGGCGCTGGACTGCGGCGTGCACAAGGTGGTGGCACTGTCTACGGACAAGGCGGTCAATCCGGTCAATCTCTACGGCGGCACTAAGCTGGTGTCGGACAAGCTATTTGTGGCGGCCAACGCCTATTCCGGCACGAAGGACACCAATTTTTCCATCGTCCGTTACGGAAACGTGGCAGGCAGCCGCGGTTCCGTCATCCCTCTGTTCCATAAGCTGATCGAGGAGGGAAGCCGGGAGCTCCCCGTGACGGATGTGCGGATGACGCGCTTCTGGATCAGCCTGACGCAGGGGGTAGAGCTGGTGATTAAGGCGCTGGCGGAGGCCAAAGGCGGCGAAACGTTTATCAGCAAGATACCGTCCTTTAAGATCACCGATCTGGCGGAAGCGATGCTGCCGGGGTGCCAAATCCGGGAGACCGGCATCAGGCCGGGCGAAAAGCTGCACGAGATCATGGTGACGACGGAGGACTCCTATACGACCTATGAGTATGACAAGCATTTCATTGTCTATCCGCAGATGACATGGAATACGAGGCAGCAGCCGGATCTGAGCGGCAGCAAAGTGGCGGAAGGATTTTCCTACAGTTCCGACAAGAACACGGAATGGTTGTCCGTCGATGAGATCAGGGAGCTTCTGGGGAACATGGATCTGAGCAGATAGGCGGGCTGCCGGGGCATCGGCGCCGGACAGATCCGCCGGAGGAGAGCGCATGGAGAGAGAACTAGGAAAACCCGCCATAGCGGGCGGCATTCCCGCAAGGGATACGAAGATCTATTACGGACACCAGTATATCGATGAAGATGACGTGCAGGCGGTGGTGCAGGTACTGCGGTATCAGGATCTGACCTGCGGCCCCAAGATCGGTGAGCTGGAGCGCAGACTGTGTGAGATAACGGGCGCGAAATATGCGGTGGCGTGCAGCAGCGACACGGCGGCGCTCCATATCGCTTGTCTGGCCGCGGGCGTTGCCGAGGGCGACGAAGTGATCACGACGCCGATCACTTTCGCCGCGTCTGCGAACTGTGCGTTGTATTGCGGCGCCAGACCGGTCTTCGCCGATATCGACCCGGAGACGTACAATATCGATCCGGAGAAAGTGGCGCAGGCGGTCGGCCCTAAGACAAAGGCGGTCATGGCGGTAGATTACACGGGCCAGTCCGCAAAGCTGGACGAGCTTCTGGAGATCTGCCGGAAGAACGGCCTGACGCTGATCGAGGACGGCGCCCATGTGATCGGCACCCGGTATCGGGGCAGGCCCAACGGCTCTATTGCGGATATGACGACGTTCAGCTTCCATCCGGTCAAGACGGTGACGGGCGGCGAGGGCGGCGCGGTGACGACCAATGACGAATCGTTGTACCGGAAGCTGCTGCTCTACCGTTCCCATGGGATCACCAGAGCGGAAGAACTGATGGAGAACGTGCCTGACGGCCCATGGTATTACGAGCAGGTGGCGCTGGGGTACAATTACCGCCTGACGGACATACAGGCGGCCCTGATTATCAGCCAGTTAAATAAACTGCCGATGTTTAGCCGCAGGCGAAAAGAGATCGTGGCGAAATATGACGAGGCGTTTGCCCGGCTGCCGCAGCTATCCGTGCAGAAAGAGATACCGGAGTCGGATACGACCAGACATCTCTATATCCTGCGTCTTGTGCCGGAGAAGCTGACCATCGGCAGAAGACAGTTTTTTGACGCGCTGGCGGCGGAGAATGTATGCTGCAACGTGCACTATATCCCAGTCTATTATCTGCCGTATTATCAGAAGCTGGGCTACCGCAGGGGACTGTGCCCGAATGCCGAGAAGCTGTATGAGGAGATCATCACCCTGCCGTTGTACTATAGCATGACCGACCGGGACGTAGATAGCGTGATCGAAGCGGTGACAAAGATCGCCGTCTATTATGCCAGACAGTAAAAGTGGGCCTGTACGGGCGCAAGCGGCATCGCGGCAGCCGGATGCGGCGGGGCCGGCGCAGGGCTGCGGCGGAGAGGAAAGATGCAGACAGAGGGAATCCGTCTGAAAACGAAAATCATATATTGGATCACGACAGGCATTCTGCTATTGCTTCTGTGGTGCGCGAACGAAGGCAGCCGTCCGATGGTGTATTCCGGCGCTAAGCTGCAGCATTCCGTGGGCCTGATCGATTCCGAGAACAAGCTGGTGGTCGAGGAGGCCGTGGCCATGACGGGCGTCGTGGCAAGCACGCCCCAGTATGTCATGAACAGAGGCAGCTACACGGTGACGCTGGACTATACCGCCACCGAGCAGGATTCCGTTTTGGAACTGTGGGAACAGGGGCGCAAGGCCGCCGCATGGACGCTGGACCCGGAGCAGCCGCGGCTGACCGCGGATTTTACGCTGCCGGCGGACGCCAAGCAGGTGCAGCTCCGGATCAATTACAGCGGCGGGGGTTCCCTGTATATCAAGTCGCTGACGCTGACTCCCTATACGATGTTTTATTCGGATACTTATTTTCTGATGGCGGCGCTTCTGCTGGGCAGCCTGTGTCTGTGGCGGTATCTTACCCGCGGACAGAGCAGGATCGACCGGCAGAGGCTGGTAGATTATGCCGTGATTCTGGGTGTGGCGCTATTGGCCACAACGCCGATGATGCAGACTTATCTCTACAACGGAGACGACCTGAGCTATCACTTGGCGCGGCTGGAAGGATTGAAGGACGGCATACTGGACGGTCAGATTCCGGTGAATATCCAGCCCGACGGCCTGCGGGGAAACGGCTATCTGAATGCGATGTACCCCTATCTTTTTCTGTATATAGGGGCGTTTCTGAGAATCTGCCGCGTGTCCATCGGCTTTTCCTATAAAGTGCTCATATTTCTGGCAAATCTCGGCACGGCGGCGTGCGCATATGCGGCGGTCAAGTCCATGAGCAGATCCCGGCGCAGCGTGATACTGGCCGTGGTTCTGTATACGCTTATGCCGTACCGCTTCACGAATATTCTGTCCAGAGGCGATCTGGGTGAAACGCTGGCGCTGGTCTTCTGGCCGCTGCTGCTGGCGGGACTCTATCACATCGTCATCGGCGAGCGCCGTTATTGGTATTATGTCGTCATAGGTTTTAGCGGCATTCTGCAGAGCCATATCCTGAGCGCCGCTTTTGCGGCGGCAGTCTGTGTGGTCACGGCGTTAGTCTTCTGTGTCCGCGTCATACGGGAGCGGCGGTATGTGGAGGCGCTCAAGGCGGCGGGGCTGACCGTCCTGCTGAATCTGTGGTATCTGACGCCGTTTCTGTACTACTTTTTCCGGGAAAACCTGGGCAAGGACGTTCTCCGGTGGAGCAGCTATTTTGAACAGTCCATCAATCTGTCCAATATGGCGCAGAGCATCAGCCTGTATAACAAGCAGTATTTTTCCGTGGGGCTGGCGCTTCTGGGATGCGTAGGGATCGGCTTTGTCTGGCTGGTATGCGAAAAGGGCGGGCAGAGCGGCGGACAGACGGAACGGTCCGGCATGGCGGGCTATCTGTTGTATCTGCTCGTGCTGGGATGCGTGCTGATCTATATGACGACGGGATATTTTCCGAACAAAGCGCTTCTGGGAAGCGGTCTGTATAAAAATATCGTGACGATGATCCAGTTTCCGTGGCGGTTTCTCGGCCCGGCCTCGGCGTGCTTCGTGTTCGTCGGAGCCGTCGGCCTGTCCGAATCCTGCGTGCTTGCGCCGTACCGCAATATCATCTTTGCCATGCTGATCGGACTGAATCTGCTGGTGGTGGTCACGGTGCCTACGGACAATAGCCATATGCCGTATGACAGTGCGGCGGCGGAAGCCTCCAAGGGGCACGAGAGCAAGCTGGCTTCCAATATCGGCCTTTTTTATCCGCAGGAATGGCGGCTGGACGGCGTGACGGACGACAAGCTGACGACTTCCGTCGTGACCTCCGACGTAAACAATATCGCAGTCAGCGGCTATGAGAAAAGGGGCACAAAGGCGGCCCTCACATACACCGCCGAAACGAAGCAGGGGTTTGTGGAGCTTCCGATACAGAACTATCTGGGCTACCGCGCTTATGACGAAAACGGAGACAGACTGGAGATTGCACAGGGCAACGGCGGCAGGATGCGGATCGCCGTCAACGGCGACGGCGCGCAGCATATGATCCGTGTCTGCTATAAGATGCACCCGCTGTTTGTCCTATCCGATCTGGTGTCGGCGTTGTCGATAGGCGGGGCGGCGGTACTGTTGTGGAGGCGCAGACGGACTTGCCGAATGAAAAGAGAAGGAGAGGAGCGTTATGAAACCGGACATCAGATGGCTGGATGACCCGCAGGTATTCCGCGTGGGCCAGCTTCCGGCGCACAGTGACCACAGGATCTACAGGGATGCGGACGAGATGGCGAGGGGCGAAAGCTCGCTCTGCCAGTCTTTGGACGGTACGTGGCAGTTTATC
The DNA here is from genome assembly GCA_947630025.1 of uncultured Lachnospiraceae bacterium. Classification (GTDB taxonomy): domain Bacteria; phylum Bacillota; class Clostridia; order Lachnospirales; family Lachnospiraceae; genus UBA3282. The sequence goes on along the minus strand of CANRFZ010000002.1, from coordinate 82,091 downwards.
TATTCCGCCAACCCCGGCGAAAGGCCGAAGGATTTCTACAGGCCGGATTTTGAGGCGTCCCGCTTCGATGAGATCAAAGTGCCCTGCCATATCGAACTGGCGGGCTATGACAGAATACACTATGTCAATACCCTGTATCCATGGGAAGGCAGGGTGTACCGGCGTCCCGCTTATACGCCGGGCGCGGGGAAAGATGGGATCGGCTCGTTTGCGGAGGCGGACTACAACCCTGTAGGCTCTTACCGCAGGGTGTTTGATCTGGACGCCGGACTCCGGGGACAGCGGGTGTGCATCCGCTTCGAGGGTGTGGAACAGGCCATGTATGTCTGGCTCAACGGATCGTTCGTAGGATATGCGGAGGACAGTTTTACGCCTTCGGAGTTTGACCTGACGCCGTACATTCGGGACGAGGGAAATGTGCTGGCGGTGGAAGTGTATAAAAACAGTACGGCGGCTTATCTGGAGGATCAGGATTTCTTCCGGTTTTTCGGCATCTACCGCAGCGTGGCGCTATACGCCAAGCCGCCGCTTCATGTGGAGGATGTGTGGGTGAAGCCGACCGTGTCTGACGATATGGCGGATGGCCGGGCACAGGTGCAGGTATTGCTCTCCCGGACGCCCGACAGGATGGGAACGACCGGGGATCTGGCCGAGATCGCCCTGTGGGACAGGGAAGGACATATGCTGGCCGAAGTGTGTGAGAAGGCGGGTTACGCGCTTCATGCGGCCTTGGACGTCAAAGGAGTGACTCTGTGGGATCACCACAATCCCTATCTGTACCGGCTGGTCATCACGCTGAAAGACGCGCAGGGCCATGTCATGGAAACCGCCTCGTGCGAGATAGGTTTCCGGCGGATCGAGATCCGCGACAAGGTGATCCTGCTGAACGGCAGGCGGCTGATCCTCAACGGCGTAAACCGGCACGAATGGAGCGCGGACGGCGGGAGATGTATCACCGTCAAAGAGATGCAGTTCGATATAGAGTGCTTTCAGAGAAACCATATCAACGCGGTGCGCACCTGTCATTATCCCGACCAGATCGCGTGGTATGAGCTCTGCGACCGGAACGGGATCTATGTGATGTCGGAGACGAATCTGGAGAGCCACGGGTCCTGGCAGAAAGGACTGCCGGAGCCGTCATGGAATGTGCCCGGCAGTGTGCCCGAATGGAAAGAGGCGGTCATCGACAGGGCGAGAAGCAATTTTGAGACGTTTAAGAACCACCCGTCCGTGATCTTCTGGTCGCTGGGGAACGAATCCTACGTGGGAGACAATATTGCCGCGATGCAGAGATTTTTTAAGGAGCACGACGACAGGCCGGTGCATTATGAAGGCGTTGTGCAGGACAGGCGCTACGAGGATACCGTGTCCGACGTGGAGAGCCGTATGTATGCGCCGCCGCAGGATATTGCCGCGTATCTGGAAAATGAGCCCAAGAAGCCTTTTATCCTGTGCGAATATATGCACGACATGGGAAATTCCTTGGGCGGTATGAAGTCCTATATCGACCTGCTGGACAGATACGAGATGTATCAGGGCGGGTTTATCTGGGACTATATCGATCAGGCGTTATGGGTACAGGACGAGGTGACCGGCGGCAGAGTGCTGCGCTACGGCGGCGATTTTGGCGACAGGCCCAGCGACTATGAATTTTCAGGCGACGGCATCATGTTTGCCGACAGAACGGAGAAACCGGCGATGCAGGAGGTGAGATATTACTATGGACTGCACGAGTAAACTGCAAGTGGTCGTGGGAGATCTGACGATCGGCGTACACGGCGACGGATTTTCTTATCTCTTTTCCGGCGTGCGGATGGGGCCGGAGTCGCTTGTAAGGGACGGCATGGAATGGTTATACAGGACGCCTTTTCCGACTTACTGGAGAGCCCTCACGGACAATGACAGAGGAAACGGCTTTGCATACAAGAGCGGTATGTGGCTTGGCGCGGACTGCTTTGCAAAATGCGTGGGAATCGTGGTATCGATCGACGGCGCTCCCGTGGCGGTGCCGCTGGCGCCGGGCAACAATGCCTATGGCGGCACGGTGCAGGCGGAGAATGTCGGAATCATGTTTGTGTATGAGACGCTTACCGTGCCCGCCACACAGGTTACGGTATCCTATGAGATTATAGCCGGCGGCGCTATTCATGTGCGGGTTCACTACGAGGGCCGCGCGGGACTGCCGGAGCTTCCCGTATTCGGGATGCGCTTTATTCTGCCTGCCTGCGCCGACGGATTCCGCTACGAGGGATTGTCCGGCGAGACTTATCCCGACAGAATGGCGGGAGGCCGGGAGGGAGTCTATGAAGTGGCGGGCCTGCCCGTGACGCCCTATCTGGTGCCGCAGGACTGTAATGTGCATATGAAGACCAAATGGGTGGAGATATACCGCGGCACGGCGCGGGGTGATTCCGCGGAGGACATCGGGAGAAAGGTGCTCCGTTTCCGGGCGGAAGAAGGAAAAGAGTTTGCCTTCTGCTGCATTCCCTATACGGCGCTGGAGCTGCAGAACGCAACCCATCAGGAGGAGCTTCCGCTGCCCCGGCGGACCGTGCTGACGATTCTCGGCGCCGTGCGCGGCGTAGGCGGGATAGACAGTTGGGGAGCCGATGTGGAACCGGCATGGCATATCAGCGCGGAGCAGGATATCGATTACGGATTCTGGATCGACGGGGCGGAATAGGATTTGGGCAGCCGGAAGGCAGAAAAAGAGTCAGGGGCGGATATGAAACTCAGCATTATTGTGCCGGTCTACAATATGGCGTCGGATGGCAAACTGGAATACTGCATGGATTCTCTGGTCAGTCAGGAATTGGACGATTATGAGATCATCGCCGTAGACGACTGCTCCACGGACGGTTCTCTGGCCGTCCTGCAGGACTATGCGCGGCGGTTTCCGGACAAGGTGCGCGCGGTGCACTCTCCGGTCAACAGGCATCAGGGCGGCGCCAAAAATATCGGGCTCAGGATGGCGCGTGGAGAGTGGATCGGTTTTATCGACAGTGACGACTGGATCACCCCCGCTATGTACCGCAGGCTGATCGAGGCGGCGGAGCAGACCGGCGCGGATGTGGCGGGGTGCGATTACTGCCTGACAGATGAACATTCCATGCGTGTCGGGCGGATCGTGCCGAATAACAAAAAAGAACAGAGCGGCGTCTTGGACGATGACAAGAGGCGCAGCCTGATTCTGGACAGCGGCAGTCTGGTGGTAAAAATATTCCGCAGGAGCATGATTCTGGAAAAGGAACTGTGGTTCCCGGAAAATATTTTTTATGAAGACAACGCGATGGCCAATTCCTATATGGTACTGTCGAAGCGCTTTGCCTATGTGGAGGAGCCGATGTATTTTTATTATCAGCATGATGCCTCCACGGTGCACACGATATCCGTCCGCCGCTGCGAGGATCGGATGGAAGCGGGCAGGATCATGCTGCAGGAGGCGCGGCGGCACTGCTATTATGACAAGTACAGGCCGGAGCTGGAATATAAGTTTACGCTGCTTTTCTATGTGAATACACTGTTTACGTACATGGCGGGAGTCGGCAGAACCAAGGCCGGATTTGTCAGGGCGCTGGGACGGGAGATGCGGGAGACGTTTCCGGCGTTTCAGGAGAACCCCTATTACCGGGAGCGGATGCACGCGGAGGAAAAGAAGCTGGTCAGAATGCAGCAGAAGTCAACGCTTCTGTTTATGGCATATTATAAGCTGCTCTGGGCTTACAGGAAGCGGCGGAGGAAAAAGCAATAAACAGTATAAAACAGGAGGAAAAAATAGATGGTTAATGTAATTATCTGGGGGGGGGCGTGAACAATATGATGCCTTTATCAATCAGATCAAGCATGAGGAACTGAAAGGAAATATTTGTATTAAAGGACTGGTCGATCTGGATAGCAGCGCTGAAAGATATGACGGATATGATGTTGTTTCGAAAGAAGATTTATCTCAACTGGAGATTGAATGCGTTATTGTGACCTCAGTTATGTTTCAATTTTATCCTATTCAACAAGAGGTATTGTCGTTGCTCCCTGACGTGCAGGTAATCAGTGCCAAGGTATTTAATGTCCCATTGTTTGATTTTAAACGTTATTGGAAAATTATTCAAAGCAGAGTGTCTATTGTAGCAAATACGTGCTGGGGCGGGCTGACATATCATTCGCTATATATGGAATTCTTATCACCGTTTATTAATCTGACGATAGCTCCTGACGAATATTTAAAGATGCTGGCTGATTTTCAATATTATATGCAGCAGGATTTGGTTATGGTGAAGGACAGGGATTGTGGAGGCAATCCAATAGGAAAGCTGGATGATATACATATAAATTTTGTGCATTATCGTAATTTTTCTGAGGCACAGGAGTGTTGGAAAAGAAGAATGAAAAGACTGAATTATGATAATTTATTTGTTGTAATGCCAATTATGGATCAGAGGGCCTCAGATATTTTCCAAAAGTTAGAAATTGAGAGAAAAGTTGGATTTTGCGGTTCGGAAGCGTATGCCGCAGCAAATATATACTATATATCAGATTATGAAAGTTCTACAGAAGCCAAGTCAGCTTTTGGCGTCAGAGGGTTTGGTTCCTACCTAAACGATCAGGCCCGAAGGCGGCTATATGATTATGATGATGAATTGGGAAATCGCGGCGCTAAGACGAGAAAAGTATACGATGTGTTTAAATTACTCAGCGGTGAACAGGATTTCATGCGGCAGCTAGTGTAAAAGAAGGAGTTTTATTGGGATGGAGGACAGGCCGGTTCGCCGTCCAGAAATGCGGCGATCCGGGCGGCGCCCATGCCGTCCACATAAGACCGCATTCTACCTGACTGTTCTGTTCGTCTTTCGGGGTTCGCCGATCCGTTTTCCAGAAACCGGCGGATCTCTTTTATTGTGCCATCGGGATCTCTGCGCACGTCGCCGGCATAGGGCAGGATGCCGTCACGCCGGAACAGTTCCGCGTTGTTTTTCTGATTATCCGCCATGGTAAAGCATATGGCCGGAACGCCCACCGCGCATAGTTCAAAAAGCGTTGTGCCGCCGGCGGAAACGGCCATGTCGCAGCGCGCCATCAGCCCGGCCATATCCCGGACGTTTTCATAGACGTGGATGCGGTCGTCGGAGGCCGCCAGCGTCAGAAGATGCTCATAGCGCGGGTTCACGCGGCTGGTGACGATATGGTACTGCAGGCCGGGAGAAAGGGTTGCCGCCAGCGTCTCGGCCACGCGGAACGGATCGGTTCCGCCGGTGGAGAGCAGGATATGTTCGACGGCGTCGCGAACCGTATAGGGCACATCCCGAAACTGCTCCCGCAGAGGCGCATAGGAAGTGCCTAGGAGACAGTGCGGTATGGAACGGTACTGCCGCGGCCGAGCGGCTGCGTTTATGGTATAGTTGATCACACAGTCCGCCGGATATGCAAAAGCGGCCACATCGTCCAGATAGGCCACGCGGCAGATGCGCCGCAGCGCCGCAAGGTAGTCTTCGGTCACAAAATAGGAATCGACAAGAATCCATGAGGCTTTGGCGGCTTTCATGCTCCGGGCCAGCGCGGGGAGTTCTCCGTTCATATCCCGGTAATCACTGTGAAGGCACTCCACCGCAAACTCTCCGGGCCGGTCAAAACGTTCGCGGAGCAGGGCTTCTGAGGTCTCGTCGGCGACGGCAAAGCAGACGGACATCCCTCTGGCGGCGCAGGCTCTCGCAATCGTCAGGCAGCGCATCAGGTGGCCCGTGGCGATTTCTTGATTTCCATCTGTTCTGATCCGGATATCAGGCATAGTCTCTCCCTGTAAAAGATATCATAATGATAAAAGATATCACGCTGCAAAAATCTGTCATGTCAGACGCCGCATACACAGGCGCGGCGCCCGCCTACTCCGATCTTACACTCTTTTGGACGGCGGGGCAAGTGGCAGGTGGTAAAATCAGGAACAATATGTTACAATAGACGCAGGCTCAATAGCCAGCGTATGAGTAAATTGCTGCGCAATCAACATGAGTAAATTGCTCCGCAATTTACTCCGGAATGATTTACGATATTGGCACCAGAGAAACGGAAACCGGTTATGAAAGACAGAATTTACGTGTGTCACACATTTTATCATGTATATGTCGCCTGTTTGAAGGAGCTGGCGCTGCCGGCCCAGGAACAGGGCAGGGCGACGCTTGTCTTAAGCACGATGTCAACCGAGTTTGGCACGCTGGCGGACAGGGCGAAGGAGTGCAGGCTTTTTGAGGAAGTTTATTTGTACGATGAGAAGGAGGACAAGCATTTCCCGGAACTGCAGAAATATCATACGGACCGGGGCAGCCTGCTGGTCAATATGCTCGCGCGCATCCGCTACACGAAACTGCTGGGGAAGCTGCAGGAGCCGTATGTTCCGGTGGATTTCAAGGAGTACCGCAGCGTCTATGTATTCTGTGACTCCGATCCCATCGGCTATTATCTGAGTTATAAGAAAATCTATTATCACGCGCTGGAGGACGGGCTGAACTGCATCCAGCATTACGATACGGCGCGATTTGACAACAGAGGGCACTTCGGGCTGAAAGCGTGGATGTCGTCTAAGAATCTGATTTTTATTCAGAACGGTTACGGGAAATACTGTCTGGATATGGAGGTCAACGATATCAGCGTGCTGGCCTATCCCTGCCGCAAATATATCGAACTGCCGCGGGCTGCGCTGACAGACAGGCTGACGGAGACGGACAAGGAACTTCTGCTGAGGCTTTTTGTGGAGGATATGGACGGCCTGCTGGAGAAGCTGGACTGTGGGGAACGGGATAAGATACTGGTGCTCTCGGAACCGTTGTGCAGTCTGGATGTGCGCAGGCGGATTTTTGCAGATATCATCGAGGAGTACGGACAGATAGACGGCAGGCCGGCGCAGATCCTGATCAAGCCGCATCCGCGGGACGTTCTGGATTATGCGGCGGAATTTCCGGAGCACATTGTCCTGAGCGGATCGTTTCCGATGGAAATGCTCAATTTTATTCCGGGGCTACGGTTCAAAAGGGTTGTCTCGGTCTTTACGGTTCCGGACGGGCTCCACTTCGCGGACGAAACGTTGTTTCTCGGCAGAGATTTTATGGACCGCTATGAAGATCCGGTGCTGCACAGGCAGAATGAGCAGATTTGCAAGAACGGCTAGCAGTGTGATAGAATAAGAGACGCATTCATGTCATGCGCGGTGCGGCACACCGCATGAAAGGACACACGCCGATATGTGGAAGATATACAAGAAACTGATGATACTGCTGGACGGACGGCAGAAGCGCAGAATGCTCCTGCTCGTCTTTCTGATGCTCATCGGCGCCGTTCTGGAGACGCTGGGCGTTTCCATGATCTATCCGGTCATGAATGTCGTGTTGGAGGAGAATGCGGTGGAGAACCACGTATATCTCCAGTGGATCTGCAGGATCTTTGGGCTCGACGATACCATGCAGCTCGCCGTAGTCGTTATGGTGGGGCTGATCGTCGTGTTTGTGGTCAAAAATGTCTTCCTGTTTTTTCAACAGAAAATGCAATACAAATTCGTTTATACGAATCAGTTCGCCACATCCCGTAGAATGATGATTAATTTTATGAAGCGTCCCTACGAGTATTATCTGAATGCGGATACGGCGGTGATCCAGAGGAGCATCACGTCCGACGTCAACAATATGTACGGATTGATTTTGTCGCTTCTGCAGCTCGCCAGCGAGAGCATTGTCTTCCTGTGTCTGGTCACGGTGAGCCTTGTCTCCGATTTGTATATGAGTATTACCGTCACGGTGCTGCTGCTGGCAGTGCTGCTGGTCATCAAATGTATCCTGAAGCCTATTATGCGCAGATCCGGCGAGGAAAATCAGGAATATTACAGCGGCCTGTTCAAGTGGATCGAACAGTCTGTCATGGGGATCAAGGAGATCAAGATAGCCGCGCGGGAACCGTATTTTATCAACGAGTATTCCAAATGCGGCGCGGGCTATGTGAGCGCCGTGCAGCGGTACAATCTGTGTAACGCCACGCCGCGCCTGCTGATCGAGACGGTGGCGATGTCGGGCATGGTTCTGTATATGATGCTGCAGCTTTTACACGGCACGGACGTGGTGGATATCATGCCCCAGCTCACGCTGCTGGCGATGGTGGCGATGCGGCTGATTCCGTCCGCCAACCGCATCAATAATTATATGACGTCTATCGCGTATCTCGAACCGTTCTTTATGGGCGTCAGCGACAATCTGCAGCAGGAGATCCGGGACGAAAATATCGACTATGATGCGGAGAGCTACCGCAGGAAACAGCAGGTCGAGAAACTGGAGATCCGGGACAAAATAGAACTGCGGCAGATCACCTACAAATATCCCAACACGGACGTGCTGATCTTTGACCATGCGGATATGGAGATTCCCATCGGCAAGAGCGTCGGCATCGTCGGCACATCGGGCTCCGGCAAGACGACCGTGGTAGATATCATGCTGGGCCTTCTGCAGCTGCAGGAGGGCCGGATTCTGGCGGACGGCGTGGAGGTGCGGGAGCACTATTCTTCTTGGCTTAAGAATATCGGGTATATCCCGCAGACGATTTTTATGGTCGATACGACGATCCGCAGGAACGTGGCGTTCGGCTATGCGGATGAGGATATCGACGACGAGAAGGTATGGCAGGCGCTGAGGGAGGCGCAGCTTGACGAGTTCGTCAGAGGGCTGCCGGAAGGCTTGGATACCGGAATCGGTGAGCGCGGAATCCGCATATCGGGCGGCCAGCGGCAGAGAATCGGCATCGCCAGAGCGTTGTTTGAAGATCCCGAAGTGCTGGTGCTGGACGAGGCTACGTCGGCGCTGGATAACGAGACGGAAAAAGCGATTATGGAATCCATCAACAGACTGCATGGCCGCAAGACGCTGGTCATTATCGCACACCGGCTGCAGACGATCGAACAGTGCGATATCGTCTACCGGATCGAAAACGGCAAAGCGGTCAGGGAGCGTTGAAAGAGAATAGTGTGAAAAATCACACTGATGTGCTGATTTTTCACACGGGAATTTGTGCCGGAACGTCACAAATTCCCCTGATGGCAGACGCGAATTTGAAATTCGCGTCGCCCCGTCGCGTAAGCGCTCCGGAATGGGGATTACAATGAAAAAACTTTGGAACTACGGATGGAACATTTACAGGCAGCATGAAGAAGGCTTTAACTATCTGATCTTCGGGTTTCTGGCATTTGTGCTGAATTATCTGCTCTATGCCCTGTTTGAAGGGCTTTTGGGACTGCACTATATCGTGGCTACGGTATTGTCGTGGGTTCTGGCGGTGATATTTGCCTATTGGACAAACCGGAACTTTGTGTTCAAAAGCAAAAATCAGGGTTCTGCCGGGCTGCTTCGGGAATTTGCGTCGTTTATCGGCGCCAGAATCGCCACGGAATTATTAGAGCTTCTGCTGATGTATCTGCTCGTGGATGTGGCGGGCGCCAATTCCTACGCGGCCAAGATCGTGGGGCAGATAGCGGTGATTGTCAGCAATTATTTTCTCAGTAAACTGTGGATCTTTAAGGAAAAAAAGTAGATTTGTCCGGAATGCGGCGAGGTCGGCGGGCGGGCTGACGCGGGCGTCATTTGGAGCGGGCGGGCGTTTTGCCGGAGAGAAGGAGATGCGGTATGGAGACCAAGCGACAGGCGAATTTTGAACTGCTGCGTATCGTGGCGATGTTGATGATCTTGGTTCTTCACTATCTGAGCCGGGGGCAGATTATTGCCGACGGCGATATGGATCAATGGACTGCGGTAGAGTGCGTCGCCTATCTGATCCGGGCGTTCTGTATCGTGCCGGTGAACTGCTATGTGCTGGTGAGCGGCTATTTTCTCGTACAGTCCCCGTGGAAACCGGGACGCATCGTGACGATCGCCGGACAGCTTTTGTTCTATTCCCTGCTGGTGCCGGCGGTGTTGTTGTGTATCGGCGCGGTGCCGTTTGGCAGTCTCACGGTTTACGACTGGCTCAACTATCTGCTCCCGGTGGAGACGGAGCACTACTGGTTCGGCACGGCGTATCTGCTCATGTATGTGTTCGCCCCGTTTCTGGCGGCAGGCGTCAGGGCGGTGCAGAAACGCACGCTGCAGATCGCGCTGGGCGTCTTAGGACTGTATTTCTGCGTATGGAAATCCGTGCTGCCGGTACATCTGGCGACGGACCGGTCGGGGTATGAATTCGGATGGTTTCTGTTTCTGTTCCTGCTGGCCGCGTATATCCGCCTGTATGGATGTCCTCTGCTGGAGCAAAAGAGCCATGCCGCCGCGCTTTATATCGGCATGAGCATAGGCATCTTCTGTCTGGTGGCCGGAACACACGCGCTGGCGCGGACGACCGGCAGTAAGGCGCTGGCATATTATGCGGGCACGCCATGGTCGTATAACCATATTTTCTGCCTGCTTGCGTCGGTGGGATTTTTTATGTGGTTCAAGGATATGAAAGCGTGGGAAGGCCGATGGGCCGATGGGATTGTCAGGCTGGCGCCCTACTCCTTTGGCGTTTATCTGCTGCACGAGCATCTGCTGATGCGGACGCAGTGGATGGAATGGCTGGGAAGCGGCAGGGTGCGGACGAGCTTCCTGTTTATTCCGCACATGGTATTGTGCGCGGTTCTCGTGTATCTGTGCGGCACGGCGGCGGATGCCGCAAGAGCGTGGATGTTCCGCAGGATCGGAAAAATCGCGGCGCATCATGAAAAAGGAAAATCCTGATGATAAAAGCGGCGTATCAAAAATACCAAAACTTGATAGAGCGGTTTCTTTTTCCGATGCTTCTGCTGCTTTACCCGCTGCTGAAGGCCGGGCGCGGGCTCGATGTGCTGGACGGCACTTACAGTCTCGCCAATTTTGCGTATTTTGGCTCCATGGACGGCACGTGGATGGTGGCTACCTTTCTGGCCAACGCGGTCGGGAGTCTGCTGATGCGCCTGCCGTTTGGCGGCACGCTGCGGGGGATGTACTTTTACACGCTGCTGCTGCAGTCGGCGCTGGCGCTGCTTACCTACGACCGGTTCTGCCGCAAGGTTAAGCCGAAAGTTCCGGCGCCGCTTGTCTTCGCCGGGGAGCTGACGGCGCTGGGCCTGTGCTGGTGTCCGTCTACGGTTCTCTATAATTATCTCACTTATCTGCTGCTGGCGGCGGGAATCTGGCTGTTATATAGCGGTATCCTGCGGGGCAACTCCGGCTGCTATGCCGCTGCCGGCGTCTGTCTGGGACTGAACGCGGCGGTTCGGATGCCCAATGTCGTGCAGACGGCTCTGATTCTTGCGGTGTGGTACGGGGGATTCCTGTGTCGGAGACAGATCGGGAGAGTGTGCAGGGATACGTTGTGGTGCCTGCTGGGATATGCGGCGGGCTTCGGCGTGCCGCTGGCCGCGATCTGCGTGAAATACGGCGTTACCGCTTACCCGGATATGGTTCGGACGATGTTTGCCATGACGGATCAGGCGGCGGACTATAAACCGGCCTCCATGCTTACCGGTATGCTGCGGGATTACGGCGTTTCGTTTGTCTGGCTACTATTGGCCGCCCTCTGTATCGCCGGCGGATGGCTGATGGAAACGGTGCGGCGCAGGCTGGCCGCCGGCAGGAGGGCCGGAAAAATCGCGTGTGCGGGGATATACACGGCGGTATTTCTCGTCCTGCTGCGGGTTTACTGGGGCAGGGGGATGTTCACGTTCCGCTATTATGAGTACCGCAGTATTTATTATCCGGCGGCGCTTCTGATCCTGACGGCAGCGCTGGCCGCCGTCCTCTGTATCTGCAGGCGCGGCGCGGCGCGGGAGCAAAAGGTCTTGGCGGCGCTGACGCTGCTGCAGATCTTTGTCACGCCGCTGGGGAGCAATAACGCATTATATCCGATCATCAATGATCTGTTTCTTGTCATACCGTTCCTGCTCGGTACAGGTTATGAATGGCTGGCACAGAGCGGGCGGAACAGGGACAGTAAGTATATCGCGGTGGTGCCGATGCTGGCGCTTGGCCTGTTTGTGCTGGTGCAGAGCGTCGGGTTCCATCTGTCGTTCAGTTTCCACGACGGCATGGACGGCGCCGTGCGGAATACAACGGCGTCGGCTCCGGATAAAGTGAGAGGCATCCGCACCACCGCCGACAATGCGGCGAGTCTCGCCGATCTCGCGGCGTATGCAGAGGCGGACGGTCTGACGGGGCGGAGTGTGATCCTGTACGGCAATATTCCGGGGATGGGCTATCTGCTGGATATGCCGCCGGCCCTGTCAACGTTCTGGCCGGAGCTGGACTCCTACATGATGGTGGAATTTGAGCGGGATATGGCGCGGCTGCGGGAGAAGCCGGCGGTCATCGTGCAGTCCGCGGTGGCGGCCTATCTGGACGGCGGTGTTCAAGATGCGCCGATCTCTGACATAGACCGGGAGAGGCTGGAAAAGGATGAGAAACTGCGGCAGTTGTCAGCTTATATGCGGCAGAACGGATACCGGGAAACTTTCCGCAGCGACAGTTACGCGGTATATGTGACAGAATAGGTAAAATGTGTTAAGATGTCAGGGGAAGCAATCAGTCATTGAGAATCTGTCGGAGGATACAGAAATGATTCCTTTTAATGTGCCGCCCTATACGGGCAAAGAAATAGAATATATGCGGGAAGCGGTGGAGAACCAGAAGATCTGCGGCGACGGGCCTTTTACGGCCAAATGCAGCGAGTGGATCGAGAAGAAGACCGGCACGGCCAAGTGCCTTCTCACCACCTCCTGTACGCACGCCACGGAGATGGCGGCGCTGCTGGCGGATATCAGGGAAGGCGACGAGGTGATTCTTCCTTCCTATACGTTTGTCTCCACGGCGGACGCTTTTGTGCTCAGGGGAGCGACGCCGGTTTTCGTGGATATCAGGCCGGACACGATGAATATCGACGAGACGCTGATAGAGGACGCCATCACGGAGCGGACCAAAGTGATTGTGCCGGTGCATTACGCGGGTGTGGGCTGCGAGATGGACGCGATCATGGATATCGCCGCACGGCACGGCCTTATGGTAGTGGAGGATGCCGCGCAGGGCATTATGGCTTCCTACAAGGGCAGAGCGCTGGGAACGTTCGGAGATTTCGGGTGCTTCAGCTTCCATGAGACAAAGAATTTCAGCATGGGAGAGGGCGGCGCGCTGCTGATACGAGATGAAAAGTACATTGAAAATGCGGAAATCTTCCGGGAAAAAGGTACGGACAGAAGCAAATTTTACAGAGGCCAGGTAGATAAATACCGCTGGCAGAACTACGGTTCTTCCTATCTTCCCAGCGATATGAACGCGGCATATCTGTACGCGCAGCTCGAGCTGGCGGATGAGATCACCGCGGCGCGGCTCGCCAGATGGAACCAGTATAAGGAGCTGCTTACGCCGCTGGCGGAGGAGGGCAGGATCGAGCTGCCGTATGTGCCGGATTACTGTGAGCACAACGGCCATATGTTTTACATTAAGACCAAGGATCTGCAGGAGCGCACGGAATTGATCGGCTTTTTGAAGGAAAAGGGCGTGTTGTCGGTGTTCCATTACGTGCCGCTGCACTCGGCGCCTGCCGGCATCAAATACGGAAGATTTCACGGGGAAGATAAATACACGACGAAGGAGAGCGAGAGACTGGTGCGCCTGCCGATGTTCTACACACTGACGGCGGATCAGACAGAGTATATCGCGGAGCAGGTGCGGGCGTTCTACCGATAAGAAGCCCGGCAGCCGCGGCAGGACGGATGCCGCCGGCAACGGAGAAGATGTATGGTGTCGATGCGGATGCGCAGATTATGGGAGAAATACGGAAACCATATGGCGGCGGGGCTCGTCATACTGTGTCATATTGTCCTGATTGGCGTGTTGTTTGATTTTTACTACGATATCAATGATGATGTGCTGATCAAAGATATTATGGCGGGAGTCTATACCGGAACGCCGGACGGCCACAATATGCAGACTTTGTATCTTCTGGGCGCGGCGCTCAGCCTGTTGTACCGGGTGTTCCGAAACGTTCCGTGGTTTGGTCTGTTCCTGTGCCTGTGCCAGTTCGGAAGTCTGTATCTGGTGGGTGTGAGGCTCTTGTCGATGATGCGCAGCCGGACGGCAAAGGCGGTCAGTCTGGTGTTGTTGTCGCTGCTGATATGGAGCGTTTTGCTGGGACATCTGGCAGCGGTGCAGTACACGGTTGCTTCCGGTATGATGGGTGCTGCCGCGGTTTTTCTCATGGCGACGACGGAAACAGGACTGCCGTTTAAGGAATTTCTGCGCCGCAATATGCCGGCGGTTGTACTGATCATATTGGCCTACCAGATCAGAACGGAGATGATGCTTTTTCTGCTGCCGATGGCGGCGCTCGCTGGACTGACAGGGTGGCTTTGGGAGAAACCTTTTTGGCACAAAGAGCATCTGCTCCGATACGCGGCGGTATTCGGGATCATCGCACTGGGGATGTTCGTGAGCCGCGGGATTGATTATGCCGCATATGGCAGCGAGGAATGGCGCGATTTTCTGGATTTTTTTGCTTACCGCACAGAGGCGTATGATTATCACCTTTCTGTGATGACGGATGATGCGTATGCGGAGACGCTGCAGGAGATGGGCATCACTCCGGCGCAGCGCAGGCTGCTGGCCAATTATAATTTCGGATTATCGGAGGAGATCGATAGCGGCATGATGCGGCAGATCGCGGCGTATGCGGCGCAGCAGGAGACAGGGCCTTCCGTTGGAAAAGAACGGATATCCGGACTGCTTAGTGATTACCGTTACCGTGTCCTGCATATGTACCGGCAGGACGGCAGATACGGCGGCATGGCGGCGCTGGCTTATCTGTTCCTGTTTGCGGCGGCAGTGTGTGCCGCGGTGGAAGCGATCGCCGCCTATGGGAAAACAAAAACCGTCCGCCGGGATGCGGTATCATTTCTTGCGGCGGCATTTCTGTTATGCCTGCTGCGGACGGCGTTGTGGCTGTTTCTGATGATGCGTGGGAGAATGCCGGAGAGAATCCTGCACCCGCTCTGTCTGGCTGAGGCGCTGCTGGCAATCGGGCTGGTGTGGCGGCGGCTGCACGATCTCTCCCAGGGACGGCTGAAGCAGGCGGCGGGTTATGCGGCTGCGGCGCTGGGAATACTGGTTATGTGCGCTATGCTGCCGGACAGTCTGCGGGCGGTACGGACAGACGCGCAGGTCAGGCGGCAGGTTGACGGCGAGGCAGCGGCCATCGATGCGTACTGCAGGGCGCACGGCGATTGTTTTTATTTTGAGGACGTATATTCTACGGTAGCTTTTTCGCAGGAAATGTTCAGCCATGTAGACAATACGGCGGCCAATTACGATATTATGGGCGGGTGGGCCTGTAAAAGCCCCGTCTGGCGTAAGAAGCTGGAACGTTTTCAGATCGATTCCGTGTCTGACGGGCTGCTTCACCGGGACGGCGTATATTTAATTCAGAAAGACGGCCTGCAGGACGGCAGTACCGAATGGCTGGCAGCGTATTATGCGGAACAGGGGATTGCCGTAGAAATAGAGCGGATCGATACCATTATCGAAAAATACGGCGTATACCGGGTGCGGGAAGCGCAGCCGCCGCGGACGGAGGGCCGGCAGACAGATGGAGCCGATATATCTTAGACCGATGAGGCAGGAGGACACGGAGCGGATTGTGCGCTGGCGCAACCGTGACTTTGTCAGAAGAAACTTTATCTATCAGGAGCTTTTTACGGAAGAAGGACATCTGCGGTGGTTCCACACACAGGTGCAGACAGGTCATGTGGTGCAGTTTATCATATGTCTGGCGCAGTCGGATCGGCCTGTGGGAAGCGTGTATTTCCGCGATATCGACAGAGAGACCGGCACTGCGGAGTATGGCATTTTTATCGGAGAGGAAGACGCTGTCGGGCGCGGGTACGGCACTGCGGCGGCGCGGCAGGCGCTTGCTTATGCGTTCCGGCAGATGGAGCTGAACCGGGTGTTCCTGCGCTATATGGAAGATAACATCGGCGCGCGGATCAGCTATGAGCGCGCCGGATTCAGGATGACAGACCGCATGGAGACAGTCGATACCCTGCAGGGCAGACGGACGGTGCGGTTTATGGAGATTGGCCGCGAGGAATGGGAAAGGCGGCAGATGGAGGACAGAAGCGGAATAAGCGGAGGAGAGCATGAGTAAACTTGTCAGTTTTGTGATTCCGTGCTATCGGTCGGCGCAGACGATCGGCAGCGTGGTAAAAGAGATCGATGACACGATGCGGAACAACGAGGCGTATCAATATGAAATCATCTTGGTAAACGATGCTTCGCCGGATGACACGTTCGAGGTCATCCGCGCTCTGTGCGGAGCGCGGCACAATATCTGCGGAATCGATCTGGCAAGAAATTTCGGGCAGCACGCGGCGCTGATGGCCGGATTTGCTCACGCCCGCGGAGATGTTATTGTCTGTCTGGACGACGACGGCCAGACGCCGGCCAACGAGGTGGACAAGCTGCTTCATAAGCTGGAGGAGGGGTATGACGCGGTTTATGCCAAATACACCCATAAGCAGCATTCCGGTTTCCGCAATTTCGGGAGCAGGGTGAACGAGGTCATGACGCGCATTATGCTGGGAAAACCGAAAGATCTGTATATCTCCAGCTATTTTGCCGTCAAACGGTTTGTGGCGGATGAGATGCTCCGGTATCGGAATCCCTACCCCTATGTGATCGGGCTGGTGCTGCGCGCCACCAGAAATATCGCCAATGTGGAAGTGACACACAGGGAGCGGGAGATTGGCACATCCGGCTATACGCTGGGCAAATTATTCGGACTTTGGTTTAACGGCTTTACCGCATTCAGCATCAAGCCGCTGCGTATCGCCACCACGCTGGGCTGCATAACCGCCTGCGCCGGGTTTCTGTACGGCATCTATACGGTAATCAAGAAATTTTTGAATCCCGACGTTCCGATGGGATTCAGCGCGCTGATGGCGGCGGTGGTATTCCTGGGGGGCATGATTATGCTGATGCTGGGGATGGCGGGAGAGTATATTGGCAGGATCTATATTTCGATGAACAATTCTCCGCAGTATGTGGTCAGGGAATGCGTGGATCACGGCAGCGGAGACGCATGAATTAAGGGCGGCGGTTGTAACTAGGGGGTTTTCGTGATATACTAAACGCAGATTCCGCAATCTGCGTTTAGAGAATCCCTGCGGGATTCTCCCGGAATGGTTTACGCTGCTGGCATCAGAGGAGGAATATAGGAACGCAGATTCGGCAGCCTGCATTTTAAGGTGGATTGGAAATAGCGAATGAACAGAATTATCAACAGGCGGCAGGCCATCCGTGCGGTTGTCTGGAGCTTCGTCCTGTGCGCGGTCATTTCCCTGTGGCCGCTGCGGTTGTTTCAGGAGACGGTCACCTCGCGCAGCAGCGGGGTTATAGAAACGGAATCGCAGGATGTCGTTCCCGACTGCCGGGTTCGGCAGATGTTTGTCGCTCAATACGATAAACTGAAAAGTATCGACATTTATTTCACGGCGGGAACGGCGGGGGACAAGTTCCACTTCATCCTGTACGATGCGGCGATGAATATCATCATGCAGCAGGATATCGATACCGGCGGGATGAAAGCCATACCCGGATACTGCCGGGTACAGATCCGCGACGACGTGGAAGTGGGACAGGCTTATTTTTTCCAACTGTATGGCTGCGATGCGCCGTTCCGCGTGGCATATGAAAATAGGAATCTGCTGGACAATGACTATATCGGCCCTCTGACCTACGGTGAGACGGAGGATCTGGAGCACTGTATTACGGCGGCCTACCATTATCAGGTGCCGCTGCGCAAGGGGAAGACGCTTCTCTATGGGGCGGCGCTGCTTCTGGCGGGTATACTGGTGACATGGCTTTCGGGGCGGTATTACGGCAGACGGCCGGAGAGAAACCGGCTATTGACGGTGGAAAAAACAGTCAAAACCGTGTGCAATCCGCTGATTGCGGTCGGAGCCGCCGCTGCCATGGCCGCGGTGTGGCCGGGCAGACTGTTCGGAGACGATGCGGTGTCCGTCGCCTTTTATATGGCCGGCATAGCGATAGCCGCCGTGATCCTGTTCTATGCGGTCAACCATGACCGGACGGGGCTTGCGACAGACCGCACGCCGGTAGATCTGCTGGCCGCAGACGGAAGAAATTATCTGCAGTCCGTATTTATAGCCGGCGCGGTCTGGGCGTGCTGCGATTATATGAACGCGGCGTTTGAACTGCAGCACACGGCGGCTTTCGGCAAGATGCTTATTTTTGTGGCGCTGGCGGTGCTGGCGACTTACAGGGGCAGGGATCTGTTCCATCCGGTCAATTTCCTTTATTTGGTGATTGCCGGAATCGCGGCGCACCGATACTATACGGTGACGCTGGCCTCCTATGAGAATCCGGAGGAAT
Organism: uncultured Lachnospiraceae bacterium; assembly: GCA_947630025.1. Taxonomy (GTDB): domain Bacteria; phylum Bacillota; class Clostridia; order Lachnospirales; family Lachnospiraceae; genus UBA3282. The sequence goes on along the minus strand of CANRFZ010000002.1, from coordinate 63,684 downwards.
GGGCGGTGCGGGCGCTGAAACTGGGCGTCTGGGCGGCAGTGCTGGCGGGGCTTACTGCCGTGGGCGCGGTGCGGTTTCTGATACGCGGGCGGATCAGGGGGATCTGCATATGGTATGCGGTTCCTGTGGCGGTATTTTTTGTGCTGATGCTCTACAACCGCAACGGGAAATTCTGGCCGGTCTATCTGGTGTGTACTTCCGTCCTGTTCTATCTGAACATGGCGGCATGGGAGAACAAGGCGGTTCTTCTGCGGAATATCTGCAACGGTGTTTTGCTGCATTTTGGCTTGTCGGTGGGCTACTGCCTGCTGCACAGGCCGTATATGTTTTATCGGTACTACCGTTATCCGTTCCTGTTTCATACGGTGACGATTTCGGCGGTGTATCTGTCCATGGTGGTCTGCGCGGCGCTTATCAAGTTTCTGGACGCATGGCGTCGGAAAGGCAGACTGGGAGCGGTATATAAGGAACTGCTGCTCTTAGGAATTTCGGCGTCTTATCTGATCTTTACGTTGTCCCGGACGGGCTATCTGTCTATTCTGGTGATGGCGGTGATTATGGTGCCGACGGTGTGCTTTTCCATGCGGCGCAGGCTGCAGGCCCTGCTGCGGTGCGTCGGCATGGCGGCTGCTGCGGTGTTGTGCTGCTTCCCTGTGGTCTTTACGGCCCAGCGCACCGTTCCGGCGGTGGCGGCTGATCCGGCGGTATTTATCATAGAGGAGTTTCCGCAGGAGATCCAGCACGGGAGGTATACGGATTCCGAATATTATATTACGGTCAGGCGGTTTGTGCAGGTCTTTCAGATCAAGATTCTGGGAGTTCCGGAGGATCGGACGATCCGCACAGAGGGTTCGGAGGATAGCGCCGCCGATACGGAGAGATTTCCGCTATTGGATTCCGGCCAGACGATCCTGCTTGCGTCGGCAGTCGATATGGCGCCGCAGGGAGAGGCGGGTACGGAGGAAGGAGATGCTGACGGCGCCGCCGCATTTGCGAATGGCAGACTGGAAATATTTAAACTGTATTATGATAATTTAAACAAAACAGGGCATGAAGATACGGGTATTATGCTGCCGGACGGCACGCTGGTGGTTCATGCGCATAATATTTATCTCCAGACGGCATACGATTTCGGGATCGGTACGGGCATCGTATTTATCCTGTTCGGTGTGGCCACGCTGGTGCGGGCGGCGGTTTATTTTCACAGGCACCGGGAGGACAGGGTGTGCGCGGCGCTGCCGCTTGCCATGCTGATTCTGTTCGCGGCAGCCGGCCTTACGGAGTGGATCTTCCACCCATGCTGCCCTATCGCGTGCTGCCTGCTGATGACGCTTGCGCCGCTGATCATTGACGGACAAAAGACAGTGTAGGTATGGACATGAGTAAAGAGAAAGATAAGAATAAAAAAACGTTTAACGTAAAAATTCTATACAGGCGGGCCTGCCTGATCGTCTATGATGTGATCAGCGTCGTGCTCGCAAGCTACATGGCGATCCTGATGCGGTACGAGTTTGCGATAGACGCGATACCGTCGCATTTCATGACGCCGATAGAGCGGATCATGCCCTTCAATATTCTGATTACGCTGGTGGTCTTCTATTTTTTCCACCTGTATAGCAGCCTGTGGGCCTATGCCGGGGAGACGGAGCTGCAGAACATCGTGGTTTCCTGTTCGATTTCCACGGTGCTGCACGGTATCGGCCTGCAGTTTTTTAAGATATCGTCGCAGCCGGTGCCTAAAAGTTATTATTTTATGTACCTGTTCCTGCTGGTGACCTGTATCTTTGCCAGCCGTTTTTCCTATCGGTTTTTCAGAAGCCTGAAGCACCGGCAGCAGAACAAGAAGAACAGGACTTCCGTCATGGTGATCGGTGCGGGCGAAGCGGCCAACGTGATTATCAAAGAGATCGTGAACAGTAATTTTTCCACTATGGTCATCAAATGTATCATCGACGACGACAAAGGAAAATGGGGAAAATATATTCAGGGCATCAAAGTGGTCGGAGGCCGCGACAGGATTGTGGAGTGTGCGGACGTGTATGATGTGGACGAGATCATCGTGGCGATGCCCTCCGCGAACCGGGCGGAGATTAAGAACATTCTCGAAATCTGCAAAGACACCAACTGCAGGCTGCGTTCCCTGCCGGGGATGTACCAGCTTGTGAACGGAGAAGTGAATGTGAGCAAGCTGCGCGACGTGGAGGTAGAGGATCTGCTGGGCAGAGATCCGGTCAGCGTGGATATGGATTCCATACTCGGCTATGTGCAGAACAAGGTCGTGCTGGTCACGGGCGGCGGCGGCTCCATCGGCAGCGAGTTGTGCCGGCAGATCGCTTCCCACAGGCCCAAGCAGCTTGTGATCGTGGATATTTATGAAAATTCGGTCTATGACATCCAGCAGGAGCTGAAGGTAACGCATCCGGAACTGGATATGGTGGTGCTGATCGCCTCGGTGCGCAACACCAACAGGATGAACTATATCTGCTCAAAATATAAACCAGATATCGTCTATCATGCGGCGGCCCACAAGCACGTGCCGCTGATGGAGGACAGTCCCACGGAAGCCATCAAAAATAACGTGTTCGGCACGTTCAAGACCGCGCAGGCGGCAGCCATGAGCGGTGTGCAGCGGTTTGTGATGATCTCCACAGACAAGGCGGTGAACCCCACCAATATCATGGGGGCCAGCAAACGGATCTGCGAGATGATTATCCAGACATTCGACAAACACTACGACACGGAGTTTGTGGCGGTGCGCTTTGGTAACGTGCTGGGCAGCAACGGCAGCGTGATTCCGCTATTCCGCAAGCAGATCGAGGCAGGCGGGCCCGTGACGGTTACTCATCCGGATATCATACGTTATTTTATGACGATCCCGGAGGCGGTGTCGCTGGTGCTGCAGGCGGGCGCATATGCCAAGGGCGGCGAGATCTTTGTGCTGGATATGGGCGAGCCGGTCCGTATTCTGGATCTGGCGGAAAATCTGATCAAACTGTCGGGCTACCGCGTGGGCGAGGATATCAAGATAGAATTTACCGGACTGCGTCCGGGGGAGAAGCTGTATGAGGAACTGCTGATGGACGAGGAGGGCCTGCAGGATACGGCCAACAGTATGATTCATATCGGCAGGCCGATTGAACTGGACGAGCAGGAATTTTTTGCCCAGCTCAAGGAGTTAAAGGACGAATGCCAGATCGAAAATTCGGATATCAGGCCGTTGATTAAGAAGATTGTGAAAACTTATCACAGTGAGGAAGAATAACACGTGTCTGTGTGAGCAATTATATAGAAAGAAAGAGGCGTAATGAGTGATGGACAGAAAAAGGATTTATCTTTCTTCACCGACGATGCACGGCGAGGAGCAGCAGTATGTGCAGGAGGCATTTGACACCAACTGGGTGGCGCCGCTGGGCCCTAATGTGAATGCTTTTGAAAAGGAGATGGAGGCGTATACGGGCTGCGGCCATGCGGCGGCGCTCAGCTCCGGCACTGCGGCCATCCATATGGCGCTGCGGCTGCTGGGAATCCGGCAGGGCGATGTGGTGCTCGTGTCGGATCTGACCTTTTCCGCCACTTGCAATCCGATAGTCTATGAGAATGGCACGCCGGTCTTTATCGACGCGGAGCCGGACACTTGGAATATGTCGCCGGATGCGCTGCGGAGGGCCTTTGAGAAATATCCGGAGGCAAAGGCGGTGCTGGCGGCGCATCTGTACGGCACGCCCGCGAAGCTGGACGAGATCATGGAGATCTGCAGGGAGCATAACGTGCCGTTTGTGGAGGATGCGGCGGAATCCCTGAGCAGCACATACAAAGGGCGGCATACAGGCACTTTCGGCAAATACGGCATCTACTCGTTTAACGGCAACAAGATCATCACCACATCCGGCGGCGGGATGTTCGTGTCCGCGGAGGAGGAGGCTGCCCGGAAAGTGACGTTTCTGGCGACGCAGGCGAGAGATCCCGCCAGACATTACCAGCACTCCCAGATCGGATACAATTACCGCATGAGCAACGTGACGGCGGGGATCGGCAGAGGCCAGCTGCTTCATTTGGAGGAGCACAAGAAGCGCAAGAAAGAGCTTTATGCGCAGTACAAAGAAGCGTTTGCGGATATCCCGGAGATAGCGATGAATCCGCTGAATCCCGACGGCGATGCGAACTGCTGGCTCTCCTGCATGACGATCGCGCCGGACAGTGACATAACACCTGATATGGTTATGGACGCGCTGGCGGAGATCAACGCGGAGTCCAGACCGATCTGGAAGCCGATGCACCTGCAGCCCGTCTATGCGGCCTGTGATTTCTTTGCCCACAATGCAGACGGCAGCAGCGTCGGGGAGGATATCTTCCACAGGGGCCTGTGCCTGCCCAGCGACATCAAGAATACGGCGGAGGACATGGAGCTGATCATCAGTACTGTCAGGAAGTGCTTTCATAAATAACGGACGGTATCGAACTGTGGGAATAAATAACGGCCCAAACGGAATGAAGGGGATCTGTAACGGATAAAAAGCAGCAATAGTATGACAGAATAAATAACAATCAAAATGAAATAGTAAGAAAGAACAACAGACAATACGAAACCGCCAGAATAAATAACAGGTGAAACAGACGGAGAAAAGGAAAAATAACATATGTATCGAAAATATGGGAAGCGGCTGCTCGACATTTTTATTTCATTATGCGGACTGTTCGTTCTGTCGCCGGTGTATCTGGTCGTCGCCGTGCTGGTCAGGAACAAACTTGGAACACCTGTTATTTTTAGGCAGGACAGGCCCGGCAGGAATGAAAAGATATTTTCTCTGTATAAATTCCGCTCCATGACTGACGCGAGGGACGCCGACGGCAATCTGCTGCCGGATGACGTCAGGCTTACGCCGTTCGGAAAGAAGCTGCGCAGCACCAGTCTGGACGAACTGCCGGAGTTGTGGAATATCCTGAAAGGCGACATGAGCCTGATCGGGCCCAGACCGCTTCTGGTCAAATATCTGCCCTTGTATAACGAGGAGCAGAGACACAGGCATGACGTGAGGCCGGGGCTGACCGGCTGGGCACAGGTGAACGGGCGTAACGCGCTTACGTGGGAGCAGAAATTTGCGTATGATGTGGAATACGTCAGACACGTTTCGTTTCTGCTGGACTGCAGGATTTTTGCCCGCACGATACGTGCCGTGCTGAAACACGAGGGCATAAGCGGCGAAGACAGCGCCACGATGAAAGAATTTACGGGGTGAAATCCGGATGCACAATTTCCCGACATATGGTAAAATGTTCGTGAAGGCAAATAAGCCGTGCGAATCCGGCGGACGGAGAAACGGCTGCTTGCAGCCAGTTTCGGCGGGCGACGGATTCATAGGGCGAATGCCCGCGATGAGAGGACACGAAGTGTCCTCGAATAGCGCACGGCTTATGGAGTTTGAAGTATAAAAGAAATAATACAGGGAGTTACCATGCAGGATATCGTGATCGTCGGAGCCGGCGGCCTTGGAAAAGACATACAGTGGGTGCTTGAACGGATCAACAGCCGTGGCGCGGTATGGAATATAGCGGGCTACATCGACGACGCTATTGCGCCCGGTACGCTGGTGGACGACAGGCCCGTTCTCGGCACGGTGGACTGGCTGGCGGACTGCGACAGGGAGACGGCGGTGGTATGCGCCGTGGCCAATGCCAAGACCAGACGCCGCATTATCCGCAAGCTGGAGCAAAATAAGCGGCTTACGTTCCCGAATATCATCGATCCGTCGGTGGTGATGTCAGGCCGTGTCGCGATGGGGCGGGGCAACGTGATGCTCGCCGGAAATATCGTGTCGGTGGATATCCGCATCGGCGATTTCTGCATTATTAACGCGGCCTGCACGGTGGGCCACGACGATATCCTGCACTCCTATGTGACGCTATATCCCGGCGTCAACGTGTCGGGGTGCGTGGAGATCTGCGAGGAGACGGAGATCGGCACCGGCAGCCATATCATACAGGGGCTCAGGATCAATAGCGGCGTGATTGCGGGCGCGGGCGCGGTTATCATCCATGAGCTGCCGCCGGAGTGCACCGCCGTCGGCAATCCTGCGAAACCGGTCAAATACCACACAGAGGATGCAAGGAAGCAGTAGAAAATGGGCAGGATACTGATCTTATCAAATTTTTCCGGCGGTCTGTACGATTTCCGAAACGAGACTGTCCAAGCGCTTCTGGACGAGCATGAAGTGTTTATCAGCCTGCCGGACGATGTAAAGACGAAAGAGCTGCGGGAGGAAGGGGCGCAGATCGTGAAGACGCCCATCAACCGCCACGGGATCAATCCGTTGGAGGACATCAAAATCTATCTGTCCTACCGCCGCCTGATGAAAGAGCTCCGGCCCGACCTAGTGCTTACTTATACGATTAAGCCCAATATATACGGCGGGTTCTGCGCGCGCCGTCAGAAGATCCCTTATCTTGTGACGGTTACGGGGCTGGGCGGCGCCTTTCAGAAAAACAGGCTGTTTGTGGAGCTGATCGTCCGTATGTACCGGGCGGCCTTAAAAAAGGCGGACTGCGTATTTTTTCAGAATGCGGAGAACCGGGATATTTTCAGGAAGTACCGTATCGCCGGGCGGGCAGACAGGCTGGTGTCCGGCTCCGGCGTCAATCTGCAGAAGCATCCCTGCGAGCCTTATCCGCAGACGGAGGAGACGCATTTCCTCTATGTAGGGCGCGTCATGCGGGCGAAAGGGATACTGGAATATATCAAGGCGGCCCGGAAACTGCACAGTGACAAGGTATTTTTTGACATCTTGGGCGCGTGCGACGAGGATTATCAGGAGATGCTGGATGAGCTGGAAAAGCAGGGAATCATCAGGCAGTTGGGATTTCAGACGCAGGTGCATCCGTATCTGGCGCAGGCATCGGCCATCGTCGTGGCTTCCTACCACGAGGGGATGTCCAATGTGCTGCAGGAGGCGTCGGCCACCGGCAGACCTGTGATCGCCACCGACATCAGCGGATGCCGGGAGACCTTCGAGGAGGGCGTGACGGGCTTCGGGTTTCCGCCGGGGAATGCGGAGGCGCTGATTCGGACGCTGGAGCGGTTCCTCGCCCTGTCCTATGAGGAGCGGCGCCGGATGGGACTTGCCGCCAGAGCCAAGATGGAGAGAGAATTTGACAGAAGACTGGTCACTGCCGCCTATGTGGAACAGGTGCACGGGATTTTGTCTTAACCGCATATGCGGATACCACAGATAAGAAAGCGAGGTAGGAATATGGATTTATATGAAAAGATCGTCAAGGGCGAGGAAAAGATATCCCTGGTGGGGCTGGGATATGTGGGAATGCCGATCGCGGTCGCTTTTGCAAGAAAGGTGAAGGTGGTGGGCTTCGACCTGAATGAGAAAAAAATAGAACTGTACCGGAACGGCATCGATCCGACCAATGAGGTGGGGAACGAGGTGATCAAAAACACTTCCGTTGACTTTACCGCGGACGCGGCCAGACTCAGGGAGGCCAGATTCCATATCGTCGCCGTTCCTACGCCGGTAAAAGACGATCACACGCCGGATTTATCCCCGGTGGAGGGGGCCAGCCGCATTCTGGGACAGAACCTGACAAAAGGCTCCGTAGTCGTATTTGAGTCCACCGTATATCCGGGCGTCACGGAGGAGATCTGTGTGCCGATTCTCGAGCGGGAGTCGGGGCTGAAATGCGGAACCGACTTTAAGATCGGCTACTCCCCCGAAAGAATCAATCCGGGCGACAAGGTGCACAGGCTGGAGACGATCACCAAGATCGTGTCCGGTATGGACGAGGAGACGCTGGATACCGTCGCCAAGGTGTACGAGCTGGTAGTGGAGGCGGGCGTGTACCGCGCGCAGTCGATCAAGGTCGCGGAGGCCGCCAAGGTGATCGAGAACAGCCAGCGGGATATCAACATCGCTTTTATGAACGAGCTGTCCATCATCTTTCACCGGATGGGGATCGATACGCTGGAGGTGCTGGAGGCCGCCGGGACGAAGTGGAATTTCCTGCCGTTTAAGCCCGGTCTGGTGGGCGGACACTGTATCGGCGTAGATCCGTATTATCTGACCTACAAGGCCGATGCGCTGGGATATCATTCGCGCATTATCCTGTCCGGCAGGCGGATTAACGACGAAATGGGCAAGTACGTGGCGGAGAGCCTCGTGAAGAATCTGATCAAGGCGGGAACGCCCGTTAAAAATGCCAGAGTCGCCATTCTCGGCTTTACGTTCAAAGAGAACTGCCCCGACACCAGAAACACAAAGGTGATCGATATCTGTAACGAACTGGAGGAATACGGCATCCGTCCGACGGTGGTCGATCCCGCGGCGGACGCGGCGGAGGCCATGCGGCTGTACGGCATTTCCTTTGCGGAGCTTGCGGATGTAAAGGATATGGACGCGGTAATCGTGGCGGTAGCCCACGATCAGTTTAAGAAGCTGAGCAGGCGTGATTTTGACGGTTTCTTCCGGCAGGGCAGCGAAAAGAAAGTGCTGGCGGATATCAAAGGGCTGCTGGACAAGAGCGAATATATGACGGACGATTATTCTTATTGGAGACTGTAAAGTGACCGCTGACCGAAAGAGAGTATTGGTACTGTCGCTGGCGCTGCTGGCATTCTTCGGCGGGATGTCCGCCGCCTCCGGCATAGGAATCTATGGAGATTCCCAACAGTATATCACGATGCACGTCCACCGGGAACCGTTGTATCCGCTATTTCTGGCATTGTTCCGGAAAATCGCCGGGGGGGGGTTAGCGCTGGCGGTGGCCGCGCAGAATCTGCTGACGGCTGCGGGCATCATAGCCCTTGCGGAATATCTGCGGCGAAGGTTTCGGCTGCGGCTTCCGGGAGAGTTATTGCTGATCGCCCTGCAGCTCGCGCCGCATATCGTCACCAAATATGCCTCCCACTATGGCATTTTCATGGAAAGCGCCATTATGAGCGAAGCGTTGTGCATTCCGTTGTTTCAGTTATTTACGCTTTTTATGCTGCGGATGGTTTATGAGCGGAAGAAATGTGATGTTGTCTGCAGTTTTGCACTGGCGTTTCTGCTATCGCTTACGAGAACGCAGATGGTGACAACGCTCCTGCTCTGGGCGCTTGCCGTCGGATTTCTGCTGCTTCTGCGCAGGCGGTATCGGAGGCTGCTTCTTCCGGCGCTGGCGCTGGCGGCGGCTTTCGGCGCCAGAACGCTGGTGACGCACACTTACAATTACGTTATCACCGGGTATTTTATCGGCAATACCTACGGCCCGGTCAATATCCTGACCAATGTCATGTACGCTGCGGATGAAGCGGACGGGGCGGTATTTGCGGAGGGCAGCACAGAGCGGACGTTTTTTGAGCAGTTCTACCGGGAGGCCGATGCCATCGGCGCCAATTATAAGTACGGCGGCAGCACGTTTGCGGAGAAGACGGCGCATCTGGAAGAATATCACGACAGGCTGAAATTTGATGTGCTGGACGCCGATATGAGCGCCTACTTCTTTACGGTGGGCGGCGGCGATTATTATAAGAAAGATCTGATGGCGGACGATCTGGCCCGCCGTATGACCGCCCGGCTGCTGCCGGTGTGTCTGGGGCAGTGGACGGCAGATTATCTGCGTCTGTGCGTTTACGGACTGATCAGGAGTATTGCGGTGGTGCATCCGCTGGTCAACTGGGCGGCCTTTGCGTTGTACGCGGCTGCCATAGCGCTTCTATGCGCGGCGGTGCGGCGCCGCCGTCAGGATAGCGCGGCATGGGTTATGGCATTCGCCCTTTTGTTTATCGCGGCGAATGTGGGCGCGACGTCGGTTACGATCATGTGTCTGTCGCGGTATATGATCTACGGATTTTCGATTTTTTATATGGCACTGTTCCTGCTGGGCAGGGAGATTCTGTGGGATAAGGCTCCGGCACGGACGGAAGGGAGAGCATAAAGATGGGTTATCAGAACATTACATTTGAAAAGGACAGCGTGTTTCTGGTGACGGGCGGCGCCGGTTTTATCGGCTCCAACCTGTGCGAAGCGCTGGTTAATATGGGGTATGCCGTGCGGTGCCTGGACAACCTTTCCACCGGAAAATACGAGAATATCGAGGCGCTGGCCGAGCGGGAGAACTTTACGTTTATCAAAGGCGATATCCGCGACATGGATACCTGTACGGAGGCGGTGCAGGGCGTCAGTTATGTGCTCAATCAGGCCGCGTGGGGCAGTGTGCCCCGCAGCATCGAGATGCCGCAGCTCTATGAGGAGATCAATATCCGCGGCACGTTAAACATGATGGAGGCATCCCGGCAGAACGGCGTAAAGAAGTTTGTGTACGCCTCCAGCTCATCCGTTTACGGAGATTCCACGACGCTGCCCAAGAAGGAGGGGCAGGAGGGCAGGGTGCTCTCCCCCTATGCGTTGACCAAAAGGGTGGACGAGGAATACGGAATGCTCTACAAGAAGCTATACGGGCTGGACACGTACGGCCTGCGTTATTTTAATGTCTTTGGCCGCCGGCAGGACCCCGACGGTATGTACGCGGCGGTGATTCCGAAGTTTATCAAACAGCTCCTGCACGGCGAGACGCCCACGATTAACGGAGACGGCAGGCAGTCCAGGGATTTTACGTATATCGACAACGTCATAGAGGCCAATCTGAAGGCTTGCAAGGCTTCCGGCGACGCCGCGGGGCAGGCTTTTAATATCGGCGCTGGCGGCAGGTTGTATCTGATCGATATTTATCATCATCTGTGCCGGGCGCTGGGAACGGATGTAGAACCGATTTTCGGGCCGCCGCGCAAAGGCGATATACGCGATTCCAACGCGGATATCGGTAAGGCGAGGGAACTTCTGGGGTATGATCCGGAGTACGATTTCGCCAAGGGAATCGCGCTGGCGATCGACTGGTACAAAGAATATCTGAAATAAAAAATATCTGGTATTAAAGAATATTAAAAAAAGGCGGCGGCGTCTAGTGCCGTGTGTGGGAGTGCGGGATGAGTGGCAGGATAGCGGTTCGGATGGACGATATTACGCCGGACATGAACTGGGAAAATTTTTCTTTTTTTGTGGAATTATTTGAAAAGACCGGGATAACGCCGTTGTTGGGAATCGTGCCGGACAACCGGGATTCGTCGCTCTCCTGCGGGCCCGCGGACGACAGGTTCGCACAGACCATGCGGGAGCTTAGGGAGCGGGGTTATGTGATCGCCATGCACGGCTGCCATCATCTGTATACGACGAAAAAGGGCGGTATGTTCCCGCTAAACCACGCTTCCGAATTTGCGGGAGTGCCTTATGAGCGGCAGAAGGAGATGCTTCTGCACGGCAGACAGAAGATGCGGGAAGCCGGACTGGATACGGATCTGTTTATGGCCCCTTCCCATTCCTACGACCGAAATACGCTGAAGGCGCTGCGAGAGACAGGCTTTACCAAACTGACGGACGGGTTCGGCAGGCGGCCCTACCTCTGGGCGGGCATGACGTTTTATCCGATCTCCTTTATGCTGAACAGAAGCCTGAAGCAGAAGAACGGCGCCACGACGATGGTGATTCACGCCAACCATATGACCGACGCCGACAGGCAGAGTTATGCCGATCTGTTCCGAAAATACGGCGACAGGATGATCTCCTATAGCGAATATCTGCAGATGCCTCCGGCCAAGCGGGGGGGGGTGCAGCGGGGAGCGGAATATCTGCTGGCGGTCTGCAAATATATTCTGGTCAGGGCCAGAAAACGGTACAAGAGAGGGTAGCAGCGCATGAAATATAAAGTCGTCTTGTTCGGTGTCAAGGACACCTCGGAAAATATCGCGTCGTTTATACAGGAGCAGATCTGTCCGGTGGATCTGGTCATCACCATCAGTCCGGAAGTGACGAAGAAAAATCAGGTATCGGGTTACAAAGGACTGTCGTCGCTGACAGACAGATACGGGATTCCCGTGCATGAGGCCGACAGTTATTTCCTGACGGACGACAGGACGCAGCGGTTTCTCGCGGAGAACGAATTTGACATCGGCATCTCTATGGGGTGGCAGCGGCTGATCCCTAAGTCCGTGCTCGACCGCTTCCGCTGCGGCATCTACGGTTTTCACGGCAACTGCGGCTACCTGCCTTTCGGCAGAGGGCGTTCCCCGCTGAACTGGTCGATCATACTGGGTGATACGCGGTTTAACCTGAATCTGTTCCGGTACGACGAGAAGGCGGACAGTCCCAACGTCTTTGCCACGGAAATGTTTGCGCTCACGCCCCACGACGATATCAGAACGGCGCAGTACAAAAATATGATCTGTTCCAGAAACCTGATCCGCAGACTGCTGCAGGCTTATCAGGAGGGCAGCATCACGATCCGCACGCAGTCGAAAGATTTTGATTCGTGGTACGAAAAGCGCACCGCCGAGGATGGCAGGATTGATTTCGGCGCGCGCACGCGGGATATCTACAATCTGATTCGGGGCGTTACCGCTCCGTTTCCGGGCGCTTTTGCGATGTGCGGCGGCGACAGGGTGACGATATGGGAGGCCCATCCTTTTGATGAAATCATCGATTTCTCGGCCTATGCGCCGGGGGAAGTGATCGAGGTATTTGACGGCAGGCCCATCGTGCGCACGGTGGACGGATCGCTTCTGATCGACCGGTACGAGTGCGTGGAACCGATCCGCAGGGGAGACATCCTGACATAGAGGAGACGCCGGACAGAGCTTGTCCGACGGCCTATAGAGAAAGGACGGAGGTGGAAGGATGCCGGAAACAGGGCAGATCAGAGTGTTGCACGTACTCGGCGGCACCGGACTCGGCGGTGCGGAGAGCCGTATTATGGACTTGTACCGGCAGATGGACAGAACCGAGATTCAGTTCGACTTTCTGGTGCATAGCGGTGCGGTCACGGACTACCGGGAAGACCCGGCGGAGAGAGAGCCGCAGTATTATGACGAAGAAATCAGAAACTTGGGCGGCCATATTTATGTGCTGCCCCAGTTTAGGGGATATAATTATGCTGCCTACAAAAAAGCGGTGAGTTGTTTTTTTCAGGCGCATCATGAATTTCGTGTGGTACAGGGCCACATGACGAGTACGGCCTCCATCTATCTGCCGATTGCCAAGAAATACGGCGTTCCGATCACTGCCGCCCACGCCAGAAGCGCGGGTGTGGCTCCCGGACTCAAAGGGGCTGCCACGAAACTGCTCAGAAGGAATCTGGCGGATCGGGCGGATTTCTGCTTCGCCTGCTCCGAGCTGGCGGGGCGCGACGTCTACGGCGATAAGGCCGTGCGGCAGGGCCGTGTCAAAGTCATCTACAATGCGGTGGACGCAGCGAAATATACGTTTGACGCCGGCAGACGCCGGGAAATCAGGGACGGGCTCGGCGTGGGAGAGCAGCTTGTGATAGGGCACGTGGGGCGTTTCCATTATCCCAAGAACCATCCCTATCTGATCGATATCTTTGCGGCGTTGTGCCGGATCAGGCCAGACGCCGTACTCCTGCTGCTGGGAGAGGGCAGCGGCATGGAGCAGATCCGTGAGAAGTGCCGCCGGCTGCATCTTCTGGATCGGGTGAAGTTTATGGGCAATCAAAAACATCCCGAGGATTACTATCAGGCGATGGACTTTTTCGTGCTGCCGTCCCTCTACGAAGGGCTTCCGGGCGTGCTGGTGGAGGCGCAGGCGGCGGGGTTGTCATGTCTGGTGTCGGATACGGTGACGAGGGAGGCCGCCGTAACGGATCTGGTGCGCTATCTGCCCATCGACGGCCCCGCGGAAGTCTGGGCGGAGCAGATCGCGGCGTCTGCGGGCTATGAGAGGCGCGACACCTATGAACAGATAAAGGAAGCCGGTTTCGATGTGGCTTCGCAGGCGCGGGCGTACCGTCTGTTTTATCGGGAAGGGGACTGTTCGGCGTTATGAAAAAGTTTCTGCTGATTGTACCGGCCCTGCATCAGGGCGGTTTTGAAAAAGTATGCGTTGTCACGGCGAGGTTGTTGCAGCCGTATTTTGACGTCACGATAGCGTTGTTTGATTCCCGCGATATCGTCTATGACACGGACGGCATCCGGACGGTGGATCTGCATCTGCCGAGCCGTCCGGGAACGGTGGGCAAGATCGTCAATATCTGGCGCAGGGGAAGAAAGCTGCGCCGCCTCAAGAAAAAAGAGCGGTTTGCGGTGGCGTACAGTCTGGGCCCTACCGCGAATCTGGCCAATATCGTTTCCGGCACGGATACCGTCAAATGGCTGGGTGTGAGAAGCTATATGGATATGGGAAATCCAAGGCAGATCCGCCTGTTCTGCAGGACGGCCGACCGGGTGGTGTGCTGCTCCGAGACCATCAGCAGGGAGATCAGGGAGAAGTACCGCTGCGGCAAGGCGGTTACGCTGACCAACCCGTTTGATATCCGCCGGACGGAGACACTGGCCGGACAGGAGGACGTCCGGCTGCCATGGGAGGACGGGCGCGTTCTCGTATCCATGGGCAGGGAAGATCCGGTGAAGGGCTACTGGCATCTGATTAAAAGTTTTGCCGTTGTGCACGCCAAGCTGCCGGACACCCGGCTGATGATTATCGGACAGGGCGAGTTCGCGGCGGACAGGAAGTTGGCGGCGGAGCTGGGGCTGGGCGGTGAAGTCTTTTTTGCGGGACTGCAGAAGAACCCCTATCCTTATCTGAAGCAGGGGACGCTCTATGTGCTGACTTCCTATTACGAAGGGTTTCCCAACGCGCTGGTGGAGGCGATGGCACTGGGGCTGCCGGCTGTCGCCACGGACTGTATGACGGGCCCGCGGGAGATCCTGCAGGAGAAGTACGGCCTCCTAGTTCCCAATATGAGTCCCGACGAAAATTACGACGCGGGGGACATCACCGACGAGGAGCGGGCTCTGGGGCACACGATTATAACGCTGCTGGAGGATGCGGAGCGGATGGAGCATTACCGCCGGATGGCAAAGGCGCGGGCGGCGGAGTACACCGCGGAGGCATATACCGCAAAAATACGGGAGTGGGCGGAGTAGTATGACACGAAAAATAGCTTTTCATCTCAACTGTCTGGAGCAGGGCGGCGCGGAGCGCGTGGTGACGAATCTGGCCAACTGTTTTGCCAGAGAGGGCTATGAAGTCGTTATCGCGACGGAATGGTATGCGGACAACGAGTTTCGGATCGATCCCGCCGTGAGGCGCGTCCATGTGGGCCTGCGGGACGGAGACGAGAAGAAACACAGGCTGGTGCAGTTCCTGCTGCGGGTGAAGTATCTGCGGAGATTCCTGAAGGAGGAGAAGCCGGATATCCTGATTCCGTTTGCGCGCAAGGCGATCTACCGGGGGCTGATGGCGGCGTATTTCAGCAAGGTTCCTGTGCTGATTTCGGTGCGCACCAATCCCACGGGGCATTATGACAGCCGCGCCGACAAAATCCAGATTCCGCTGCTTTTTCCGCGGGCGGACGGCTGCGTGTTCCAGACGGAGGGCGCGCGGGCTTTTTTTAAACCGTATCTACAGGACAAATCCCGCATTATCTTAAATCCCATCAACGAGAAATATATCGGCGTTCCGGCGCCTGCCGCAAGAACCAAGACGGTGGTGCAGTCGGGGAGGCTGGTAGACTTTAAAAACCAGCCGATGCTGATCCGCGCCTTCGTCCGGGTTCATGAGAAACATCCCGACTATGACCTGAAAATATACGGCGGGGATTCGGGCGACGGCACGAAAGAGATCTTGGAGAAGCTGATCCGGGACAACAACGCGCAGAATTATATCCGTCTGATGGGCGCTTCCGACCGTCTGGAGCATGAGCTGGCGGACGCGGCGCTTTTTGCGTTTACGTCGGATTGGGAGGGGCTTCCCAACGCGCTGATGGAGGCGATGGCGCTGGGACTTCCGATCGTGGCCACGGACTGTCCCTGCGGCGGGCCCGCCACGGTGATGACCGACGGCACGGACGGTCTGCTGATCCCGATCAAGGACGAGCAGGCGCTGGTGGACGGAATCAACCGTCTGATCGAGGATCGTGCGCTGGCGGAGCGGCTGGGCGCACAGGCGCGGCGCATCGCGGAGCGGGCGTCGGAGGATGTGGTTCTGGGACAGTGGCGGGATTATATCGAGCAGCTCTGCGGCGGCAGATAGAATGTCCGGGCAGGGAGCGAATGTTTCAGGCAGGGAGCGAATGCTTCAGGCGTCACTTGTCATGCAGAGGGATAACGTATATAATATTTGTAACCAAAAAGGACGGTGCGCGGTATGTTTTCCTACGACGACTACAGAGAAATCATCAGAATTATCCAATCCACGGGCAGGCATTGTGGATATGCGGAGGCGCTCCGCAGGGATAGTTTTATCATCATGCGGCATGACGTGGAGTATAGCGTGGACAGAGCCTATCAGCTCGCCCGGGTGGAGCAGAGCATGGATTTTACTTCCACGTTCTTTTTCCAGTGGACGAACAATTCCTACAATATTCTCTCCCGGAGAAATATGGATCTGATTAAGGATATGCACGAAAGGGGCCAGCACATCGGGCTGCATTTCGCGCTGAACGGCATGACGGATATGCAGCAGATCAGAAAGCGGATCAGGCAGGAGATCAATATTCTGAGCGAGATGTTCGGATTTGAGATCACGGAATTTTCTGTGCACAGGCCGTCCAAGGACGTGCTGCGGGAGAATATCAAGCTGGACGGCATCCTGAACGCCTATCAGGACGATTTCTTCACGTTCGCCGAGTCCGTCGATGGCAATACCGCGCTGCGGGTAAAATATATGTCGGACGCCAATCATATCTGGCGTTACGGTTATCCGGACGAAGCCAATATCACGGGACACGACAAGGTGCAGATTCTGACGCATCCGTTTGCGTGGAGCAGGCGCGGGTATGACAATTTTGACAATTACAAGGCGCTGCTGCAGGAGAAATACACGGAGCTGGTGGAGTCGGTGGATAACGAGTGCAAGGATTTCGGGGAATACAGGGATTATTTTTTGGAAAAAAAGGTGCAATAGACTGCTGAACGGAACGCCGCGGCGGGTGGCGGACGGCGGGCGGACGGAGCGTTATGTGCGGAATATGCGGATTTGCCGGCAAAAAGCCGATCAGTCTGGAACAATTTCATAAGATGAACGACCAAATGTATCACAGGGGGCCGGACGATGACGGCGCTGAGATCTATCCGGCGCGGAACGGTTATTTTGTCGGGCTGGCGCAGCGCCGGCTGTCCATTCAGGATCTGTCCGCGTCGGGCCATCAGCCGATGCACTCGGCGGACGGGCGTGTTTCCGTCGTCTTTAACGGCGAGATTTATAATTTTAAGGAGCTGAAAAAAGAACTGTCCGGCTATCCGTTCCGCTCCTCCTGCGATACGGAGGTGATTCTGGCGGCCTACCTCAAATGGGGGATTCGCTGCGTGGAACGGTTCAACGGTATGTTTGCGATCGCGCTTTACGACAGGGATGACGGCAGACTGTATCTGGTGCGTGACCGGATCGGCAAGAAGCCGCTATATTACTGGCAGCAGGAAGAACAACTGGTGTTTGCCTCCGAGTTAAAACCGCTGATGCTATGGCCGGGATTTGAGCGGCGCATCTGTACGGAAGTGCTCTCCCGGTATCTCTATCACCAGTATATCGCCGAGCCGTACACGATCTTCCGGGATGTATACAAACTGGAGCCGGGCAGTATTCTCACTTTTTGTGAGGGACAGGCCAAGACAGAGAAATACTGGGATGTCCGGGAGGTCTATCACAGGCAGAAAGAGCGGCCCGTGACGGATTACGGACAGGCCAAGGCGGAACTGAAACAACTGTTATGCCGGTCGGTGGAGATGCGGATGATCGCCGATGTGCCGCTGGGGACTTTCCTGAGCGGCGGCTATGATTCTTCGCTGGTCACGGCGATTGCGCAGAGTCTGTCCGGCGAGCCCGTGCGGACGTATTCCGTGGGCTTCGGCGACAGCGGGTATGACGAGGCCGCCTATGCCGCCGAGGTCGCGGGGTATCTGGGCACCCGCCATACGGAATATTATATCGGCGAGCGGGAAATGTTCGAAATGGTGGACAGTATTCCGCAGTATTATGACGAGCCCTTCGCCGATAGCTCCCAGATTCCGGGGATGCTTGTGGCGGCGATGGCTAGGAAAGACGTCACCGTGGCGCTTTCCGGCGACGGCGGAGACGAGTTTTTCTGCGGGTACAACGTATATGACAGAATCGGGCAGGCGCAGAAGCTGGATCTGCCCGGCGGCATCCTGTACGGCATCTGCAGCGCGCCGGGGCTGCGGCGGGCGCGTCTGCTGGACAGGCTTCCGTTTAAGGTGCGTGTGATTGCGGGCAACCGGAATCGGGAGACTAAGACGCAGCTTCACTCGGAGCGCTATGTGGACGCCGCGCTGCGCATGACGGCGGGAGACGGCCTCTCCGTTTTCTACGAGAGGGAGAGCGTCTACGGCGAAAAGAACTGGCAGGCCCGCCGTATGCTGCTGGACATGGACACTTATCTGCCGGGGGATATCCTCTGCAAAGTGGACCGCGCCACGATGAAATATTCGCTGGAGGCGCGATGCCCGCTGCTGGATCGGGATGTCATGGAGTATTCTTACAGGCTGCCTCATTCGTTTAAATATGACGGACATACGAAGAAGCGGATTTTAAAGGACATCGCCTACGACTATATCCCCAGAGAGCTGCTGGATCGGCCCAAGAAAGGTTTCAGCGTGCCGTTGGATGAGTGGCTGCGGGGGCCGCTGCGGGAGCAGCTTCTGGATATGGCGTCTCCCGCCTTTGTGTCTTCGCAGGGGCTCTTTGACAGCGGGTATGTGGCCGGACTGACGGCGGCCTATATGGAGAACGGAGACGGCGGCCCCCAGACGGGCTTAAACTACTCCAAGATCCTGTGGCCGTATTTTGTATTCCAGCAGTGGTATCGGGCTTATATGCGGTAGTAAAATCGGGAAAGGACAGGGACATGAGCGTACATCCGCTGAAAAGATTTCTGTATCATCACACGGTCACGGCCAAGACTTACAATGTGATCCGCAACTACAGAAGGAACAAGTACAATAAGCTGAGCGACGAGGAGTTTGCCAGACAGTATTACAGACGGCGCACGGGCAGAGAGCTGCATCTGGAAAATCCGGAGACTTTTGACGACAAGCTCTGGTATCTGAAGCTGCACGTCCGCGATCCGCTGCTGACGGTCTGCAGCGACAAATACCGCGTGCGGGAATATGTGGAGCAGTGCGGGCTGGGCCATATCCTGAACGAACTGTACGGCGTGTACGACTCGTTTGAGGAGATTCCGTTTGACAGTCTCCCGGACAGATTTATCATCAAGTGCAACCACACGTCGGATGTCAACGCGATCTATGACAGGGAGAAGCCCTTTGACGCCGTGTACCATAAGAATGAATTTAACTACTGGCTGAAACGGAATGCGTTCTGGGGCAGCCGTGAATGGAATTATAAGGACATCGAGCGGAAGATTATCTGCGAGAAGATACTGACGCAGCCCGGACGCAGCAGTCTGGACGACTACAAATTCATGTGCTTCGGCGGGCAGGTAAAGCTGGTGTTCGGCGAGATCGGCATCTGTCAGGAGGACGGCAGCCATAACCCAGATTCCGTCAGGAACGTCTACGACAGGGACTATAACCTCTTAGAGAACGTGCGCTTTACGCGCAAGAATTTTCCGCCGGAACTGCTCCCCAAACCGGCCAACTATGACAAGATGGTCGAGTACGCCGAGATCCTGTCCAAACCGTTTCGCCATGTGCGGGTGGATCTGTATAATATCGAGGGCCGGATCTACTTCGGCGAGATGACGTTTTATCATCAGGGGTGCAGCAGCATCGTGACGCCGGAGGAGATGTATTACGAAGCCGGAAGCTGGATTGACATTTCCGGACTATAGATGAATTGCACCCGCTATTTATGCAAAAGTGTATGTTATATAACTTGCGGGATACTATATTTGATAAAATAACATCATAAATTTATGTATTTTTGAAAAATGGAAATTTCTGAAAATAATCTGAATTTCAGACACAATTTAAAACGCAAAAATAAAGGGAAATTTAATAAAAATGTAAAATTAGGTGATTTTTGCAGGAAAAATGAAAGAAAATTGCAAAAATTTTCGATTTTAGCAAAAATATGAAGGATTTTATTCAAAAGGCATGAAGGAAGAACAGCCGAAAAAACACATCGCTTTTTATATCGGGTCATTACACAAGGGCGGCGCGGAGAGAGTATTCGTCAATCTGGCGGATTACTTCCGCGGGGAAGGGTACGGCGTTACGATGGTGACACAGTACCAATATCCGCCGTCGGAGGAGTATGCGCTGCCGGAAGGGGTGAACCGCATCCTCTCCGATCTGACGGAGGGGGAGACCACGGGCAGCCGCGTCGTCAATTTCTGCCGCCGGTTTCGGAAGCTCCGCCGCATATGGAAGCGGGAGAAGCCGGATCTGGTTCTGTCCTGCGCCGGCAAAAATAATTTTATGACGGTGGCCACCACGATGTTTACGCGAACCAAGGCGGTGGTGTCGGTGGTGGGGGAAGCGAAAGAGGAATACCCCGGCAGGCTGATGCCGATGCTGGCCGGACTTCTTTTTCCGCGGGCAGCCGGCATTGTCCTGCAGACGGAACGGTCGCGTGCCTTTTTTTCCGATAGGGTACGGAAAAAGGCGGTGGTGCTGCCGAACTCGTTGAATCCCGCTTTTATCAGGCCGCGCTATACCGGACCGCGGGACAAGGAAATCGTGGCGGTGGGGCGCTTGGACGCCAACAAAAACCATGAAATGATGATTCGCGCCTTTGCCGCGCTGCAGAACCGCTACCCGGAATACACGCTGACGATCTACGGAGAGGGAGAGCTGCGGAGCCGCCTGCAGGCGCTGGCACAGGAGCTGGGCGTTGCGGAGCGCGTCTCGATGCCGGGCATGGCGGCGGATATCGCGCAGCGGATCGAAAAGGCGTCCCTGTTTCTCATCACTTCTTATTCGGAAGGCGTGTCCAACGCGCTGATCGAGGCGCTGGCTACCGGCTTGCCGGTGATCGCCACGGATGTGCCCAGCGGCGGCACGCAGGAGCTTATGACCGACGGCGTAAACGGCCTGATTATCCCCGCGGGGGATGCGGCGGCGCTGGAAAAGGCCATGGACAGGCTGCTGGGCGATCCGGCGTATGCGGAGAAGCTGGGCTGCGAGGCGGCCCGCATTCAGGAGAGACTGGCTCCGGAGCAAGTCAACCGTCTGTGGCGGGAATATTTTGAGGGGATCTGCGGGGGTGCGCCGTCGAAGCGCTCCGGGCCCGGCACGGCTATGCAGGCCGTTCTGTTTGCCGCGTTGTTTCTGGTGATGTTCGTGGGCGTGTCCTATATGGTCAGGACGAACGGAGACGTCAAAGACCGGTTTTCCGGGTTCTATGCGGAGAAGGACAACACGGTGGATGTGGTGATGATCGGTTCGAGCCCGGTGTTTCCTTATTACGCCGCCCCTAAAATATGGGGAGAGACCGGGATTGCCATGTACCCGTTGTCCTCCAACGTGCAGAGGCCGGCGGCGATGAAATATCTGGTGCAGGAGGCCGAGAAATCACAGTCTCCCGACCTGTATATCTTTGAGATGCGGATGTTTACGATGGCGGACGAAGGGCTGCGCGAAAACATGGCATATACCCGCGGCGTGACGGATAACTTGCGTTATTCTTATCTGCGGTACAGGACGATACAGGCGATGGTGCCGGCGGATCAGGAGGAAGGGCGGCTCAGCTTTTATCTGGATATCATGAAGTACCATACGAACTGGAAGATGCTGCTGCTGCCCTCGGAGTGGGCCAACATCACTTACCATAAGCCTCATCCGCTGAAGGGCTATACGTTCAAGGATGAGGTGGGGCCTCAGCCGATGCCCGACTGCGGCGGCGCGCCGGGGACGACGGCCATACCCGCCGATCAGGAAGCCTATCTGTATGATCTGCTGGATTTTTTGAAGGCGGAGGGCAGGGATGCGCTTTTTATCGTTTCCCCCTACGGCGAGACGCTTAAGGAGCAGCAGATGTATAATTATATGGAAGAAATCGTCACGGCACAGGGGTATCCGTTCGTCAACATGAACAATTATTATGACGAGATCGGGATTGTGTTTGAGGAGGATTTCGCAGATTACGGAAGCCACACCAACGCCGTGGGCGCCGAGAAGTGCACGGCATTTCTGGAGCGGTATCTGGAGGCGCACTACAGTCTGGCGCACCGCCATGATGTAGAGCCTGACCGTGATGTGACATATGCGTCGTGGGACGAGGCATACCGGCGGTGGCAGGCGCGGATGGAGACGGCGCGGGAGACGATCCGGGAGCGGATCGAGAATGAGGACTATGCCGTCAAGGAAGAAGAATAGCAGGAGTAAGGAAAGGTGGTTTCACGTTGCAGACACAGGTTCACATTGAATATATGCCGGGCGTAAGCTATCCGCAGTGGAATGATCACACGTGTTATGCACCGGCGGAAAGATATCCCGAACTGTTTCAAGAGAAGAATAACACCTGTCTTTCCGAAGAAAACAAGGTATATGAGATGGTGCGGAATACGCTGGCCGCGCTGGGGCTTGACAAAGAGCATTTCGGGACGAAGGACTGGAATCCGCTGGCGGATTTTGTGGAGCCGGGCAATACGGTTCTGGTGAAGCCGAACATGGTGAATCATGTGAACCGGGCGAAGGACGGCGGACTGGACTGTCTGGTCACGCATCCCTCTGTGGTCAGAGCCGTATTGGATTATGTCGTCTTAGCCCTGCAGGGCAGCGGCAGGATTCTGTTGGCAGATGCGCCCGTGCAGAGCTGCAATTTCGAGGAGCTGGTGCACGAGCTGCATTACGATGCGATTGTCGAAGATTTTAAAAGAAAAGGAACGGATGTTATTTTACTCGATCTGCGGCAGTTATCCTCCGTCCGGATAGAACGAAACGGCGGCCATGACGGTTATGCCGCCGGCGGGCCGGATGTGGAAGTGGATATGGGGAGCGACAGCGCGTTCGGCAGGGCGCCGCAGAGCGGCGGGCGGCTTTCGCAGTACCGTATCACCAATTATCTGCCGGAGGAGATGGAGCGGTATCATAAGGGCGGCCTGCACAGGTATTCCCTAGCCGGCGCCGTTATGGAGGCGGACGTCATCATCAATCTTCCCAAGCCCAAGACGCACCGCAAAGCAGGGATCACGGCCTCTGTCAAAAACATGGTGGGCTGCGTCGCCAAAAAGGAATGTCTTCCGCATCACACGAAGGGCAGCAAACGGGAAAACGGAGATGAGTACCTGAAACCGTCGTTTTTGAAAAGAATGCGCACGGACATGGAGGAGAGGAACAACAGGATTGCCGCCGCTGGCGGGCGGATTTGCGGCCTGTCCGATTTTTTCGGCGTTCTTTTGTATAAGGCCGCCAGAATACTGAGAGCGGACACATATGTGGAGGGAAGCTGGTACGGCAACGACACGCTCTGGCGGACGGTGTGCGATATCTGCCGGATTGTGTTGTATGCGGACAAAGAGGGGAAACTGATGCCCGAACAGCAGCGGAAGATGTTTGTTCTGGCGGATATGGTGATCGCGGGAGAGGGGGAAGGCCCATTGTGCCCGCAGCCGAAAGCGACCGGTATTCTGGTTGGCGGCTGGGAGCAGATCGCCGCGGATACGGTGATTGCCGCGCTGATGGGGTACTGCGCCGAACGTTTTCCCACCATAGCCAACGCAGATTATGGACAACGATACCGGATGCCCAGACAGGACATACAGATTTCTTCCAACAGTCCGTTGTTTCAGGGGAAAAAGCCGGATGAGATCCGGCGGCTGGCGAGCGCGTTTAAGCCGACGTCCGGCTGGCGGGAATGGCTGGAGGAAGAAATATGAAGAAAATGCTTATTATTAAAGATTTGCGGGACTGGTTCTGGTCCACCTATCCCGACTGGGTGAAATCCGTCTCGCTGGATACGGGATATCTGGAGCGATATTTTACGGATCTCGGCTACAACGTGGAGATCACATCGTACCACGCATTTCATTATCAGAAAGATTATGAGGGATATATCGTCTTATATTCGTCCGCGGAAGACTACTGCGGAGGCTCCAAGGCATTTATGGAAGATGTGCTGGTGCATCTTAAGATGCAGGGAGCGGTGCTGCTGCCGGATTTTCCTTTTTTCCGCGCACATGACAATAAGGTGATGATGGAGATACTGCGCTGCGGCTTCCGCGATGAGCGGCTGAAGACGATCTCCTCCCAAGTATGGTCTTCTCTGGAAGAACTGAAAGCGTCGCCGCCGACGCAGTTTCCGGTGATTGTCAAAAAAGCCGCGGGAGCCGGCGGTTTGGGCGTCTTTCTGGCGCATGACCGGAAGGAGTTGTTCCGGTACGCCGAAAAGGTTTCGCGCATGGCGGATCTGAAACAGTTTTATTATCTCTCCTGCGTGAATGTGAAGCAGAGGCTGCTCGGCAAGAAGCCGGTCTTGATTCACAATACGAAGTTCGTCACCCAGAATTATATTGAGGGCCTGCAGGGAGATTACAAGGTGCTCGTTTTCGGAGATCACTATTTTGTGCTTCACAGGCTGAACAGGGAGAATGATTTTCGCGCCAGCGGCAGCGGAAAATTCACCGATGAGGACGGGAGCGGCCTGCAGCGGATTCTGGACTATGCCGGTGCGTGCGCGGATGAGATTTCTTCGCCATGGCTGTCGCTCGATATCTGTCTCGATGGGGAGGGAACCTGCCATCTGATAGAATTTCAGTGTCTTTTCTTCGGTTTTAAGGCCATGAGCCTGTCTGAAAGACATTATGTGCGGGCCGGAGGAGATTGGGAGACGGTGGAGGGGCCTGTCGTGCCGGAGGAGGAATTCTGCTATGGCGTCAGGCGTTTTCTGGAGCGTTCGAGGCGGGAAAGCCTGCCGTGAGAAAGGGGTATGGTATGAGAGTTCTGCAGCCGTACAGTCCGGCAAAGCTGCCTGCGGATAGGCAGCGGGAGCTGATCTCCGTGATTATTCCTGCTTATAATATTGAAGATTATATACAGAAAAGCCTGCGGTCCGTTCTGGGGCAGACTTATCGGCATCTGGAGATCATCGTGGTGGACGACGGCTCCACGGACGCCACGGGGCAGATCTGCGACAGAATTGCCTCGGAGGATGCGCGCATCCAAGTCATCCACAAAGCCAACGGCGGGCTGGCCGACGCGCGTAATGCGGGGATCGCCACGGCGACGGGGGCCTATATCGGATTCGTGGACGGCGACGACTGGATCGATGCGGATATGTATGAAAAGCTGCTGGGGGCCCTGCAGGAGCAGCAGGCGGATCTGGCGATATGCCGCTACCGCTGCGTATACAAGACGCACACCACGGACGGCTCCGTGGATCGGGCGGTAATCTTCGAGGGGCAGGAGGCGCTGGAGCAGCAGGTAAAAGAGACGGCTTCCTACCGGATTCAGAACGCCGCGTGGAACAAACTGTATAAGCGGGAACTTCTGGCGGGCCTTTCTTTTCCTGTGGGAAAATGGTATGAGGACATCGTGTTCTCCGCCGAGGTGCTGGGCCGTGCAAAGCGCAGTGTTTACCTTGACACTGCCTGCTATAATTATATAATAGACAGAGAAGGAAGCATCATGAATACGAACGTCAACAGGCGCACTTTTACGGATCAGATCCCGGCGTATTATGAGAAGGCCGGGCTGCTGCGCAAAATGGGGCGGGATGATCTGGCGGATATTCATGATTATTTTTTCTGTAAGAGACTCCTGCAGTTCTACCGCATCGTGGAGAGATCACAGTCTCCCGACAGAGAGGAATTTATGGCGAGGCTGGCGGAGATGATTCGGGATAACGCGGCGCATTTCCGACAGGTATGCACGTGTTCCGAGGCGAAGCCGCGGGATGGCCGGAGGCTTAGACTATTCCTGAAATCACCGGCGCGCTACAGCCGCTTCGTCACGTGGGAGGAGACCGTTGTGATCCCATTGAAGGCAAAGGTCAAAGGAATCTTAAAGAAATGATCATTATCCAGTTAGCCGGCGGCCTCGGGAACCAGATGTTCCAGTACGCCCTGTACCGGCAGCTCCAAGAGGCCGGCAAAGAAGTAAAAATAGATGACGTGACGGCATATGTCCGGGATGAAAAGCGCACGCCGTCGCTTTCGCTTTTCGGTATCGACTACGAGAGGCCGACGTCCGGAGAGATGGTCAGAATGCTGGATTCCTCGATGCTTCCGTGGAACAGGGTGCGCCGCAGGCTGTTTGGCCGGAAAAAAAAGGCGTATTTCGAGGAGGACAAGCGGTATCATCCGGAGATCATGGACTGGGACGACATCTATCTGGAAGGGTACTGGCAGAGCGAAAAATATTTCAGCGGCATAGCAGAAGAAATAAGACGTATTTACGATATAGACAGGCTGCTGGACGGACTGCGGCGGCAGCAAACGGCGCAGGAAGCGGCAGACGGAACCGCTGCGGCGGATACCGCCGGTATGACCGGTGTGCCGGCGGACGCGGCGTGGGAGCGCTTCAGCAGTCTGCGGCGGCGGATGGAGTCGGAGGAGTCCGTCGGCGTGCATATCCGCGGCGGCGATTATCTGTACCCGAAGAATCAGCCGTTGTATGGCGGCATCTGCACGCCGTCCTATTACAGACAGGCGATGGCTTGTATGCGCAGCCGTCATCCGGGCTGCCGCTTCTACCTTTTTACCAACGACCGGGAGTGGGCGGCGCGGGAAATGCTGCCGCAGATCCGGCGGGATGCGGATGCGTCTGACATGGAGATCGTGGATGCGGGCGGGCTGGGCGATTATGCGGACTTTGCCCTGATGAGCTGCTGCAGGCACAACATACTGGCCAATAGCAGTTTCAGCTGGTGGGCGTCGTACCTGAATCCCCGCCGGGACAAGACCGTTCTGGCGCCGGAGAGATGGCTTGGCGGCTGGGACTGCAGCGATATCTACCGCGGCGATATGGAGATGGTTACGGCGTCTTCCGGCGGTACGGAGGAAAGGAACTGACACAGATGGGAAAACGGGCAGACAGGGACAACGGCAGTGCAGCCGGCGTATCAATGCTCCGCAAAGTAGGATATTTGTTTGACAGGAAACAGAAATGGCAGTTCGTGGGGCTCGGCGTGCTGATCCTGATCGGCGGCGTGCTGGAGACGCTGGGCGTGTCCATGCTGCTTCCGGTGGTGGAGATCATCATGAACCCCGACGCCGTTATGAACAATAGCCTTGTGCAGAAGATCGTCCATGTTCTGGGGATCAGCGGCAGCAGGCAGATGATTATTCTGATGTTAGGCACGCTGATCGCGCTTTATGTTATCAAGAATATTTATCTGTTGTTTCAGGTCTATGCGCAGAATACCTTTGTGGCGCACTGTAAGAACCGCATGATCACGCGGGTGCTGCGGGAATTTCTGAACAGGCCCTACGAGCAGTATCTGGGGGCGGACATCCCTACCGTCTTCCGGCTGACGGATAGTGACATCCCCAGCGCGTGCCAGTTGATTCTGGCGCTGATCCAGATGGTCACGGAGATCGTCGTGGCCGTGTGCCTTTGCACCGTGCTGGTGATCAAGAGCCCTGCCATGAGTCTGTTTATCGTGGTGATCTTTCTGGTGATGACGTTATTGATTACCAAAGTATTGAAGCCCCGGCTGAACACCATCGGACACAAGAACCAGAGAATCCAGTCGCGCATCGCCAAGTGGCGGATTCAGGCCATATACGGACTGAAGGACGTCAAGGTGCTGCACCGGGAAGAATTTTTTGTGCGTAATTATTATGAGAGCGGCTACATCGGCGCCAACGTCGCGCGCAATTATTCCGTGCTGAACAATATGCCGCGGCTTCTGATCGAGACGGTGTTTATGGCGTCTATTCTCCTTTATATCCTGCTCTATATTCTGCGGGGCGGGGATGTGACGGTGCTGATTCCGCAGCTTTCGGCGTTCGCGGTGGCGGCGATCCGCGTGCTGCCGGGCACCAACAGAATCAACACTTACCTGTCGGAGATCGCCTATGTGCAGCCCTGTCTGGACTATCTGTACGAGAATCTCAACGAGAGCATGAAGATGGACGTCAACGGCAGCGTGACCGGACTGACGGCGGCGGGTGCGCCGGCGCTTCCCGAATTGAAGCTGCGCGACAAAATCGTGCTGGATCATATCACATACGCCTACCCCAACACGGTGAAGCCTATTTTTACGGACGCCCATATGGAAGTGAAGCGGGGACAGTCGGTGGGCATCATGGGGCCGTCGGGCGCGGGAAAATCCACGATCGTAGATATCCTGCTGGGACTTCTGCGGACACAGGAGGGCGTGATCACCTGCGACGGCAGGAGCATTTTTGACAATTATCCGGCATGGCTTTCGATGATCGGCTATATTCCCCAGTCCATCTATCTGATCGACGAGCCGATCCGGGACAATATCGCTTTCGGCATCGACGCGGACAAAATCGACGAGAAGCGCGTCTGGGAAGTGCTGGAGGAAGCCCAGCTCAAGGAGTTCGTAGAGGAGCTTCCGGAGGGGCTGGACACGGCCATCGGGGACAGGGGCACCCGGCTTTCCGGCGGGCAGAGACAGAGGATCGGCATCGCCAGAGCGTTGTACCACAATCCGGAGATTCTCGTATTCGACGAGGCGACCTCGGCGCTGGATACGGATACGGAAAAGGCGGTGATGGACGCCATCAACAGTTTCCACGGCAAAAAAACGATGGTGATTATTGCGCACAGGCTCAATACCATCGCCAAGTGCGATGTGATCTATAAAGTGGAAAACGAGAAAATCACGGTGACAAGTCTGTCATAATCAGGGAAAGGAAGGCCGAATGACCAAGGCGGAGTACACACAATCCATGAAAAAACCGGCTGTCTGTGCGGCGGCTCTGCTGCTTCTGTCGCTGGCGCCGATCCTGCTTTTGGGCCGTTATAACGTCATGTGCATCGACGATTACGACTATGGCCGCGTTGTTCACGATACGTGGCTGGCCGCCGGATCTGTCCGGCAGACGCTTGTGGCCGCGTGGCGGCATAACATAGAGGTCTATCACAACTGGCAGGGCACTTACGTGTCGTGTATGCTGATGCAGTTGTGCCCGATGAATTTCGACTATGGGTGCGCATGGATCGTTCCCGTGGTGATGCTCGGTATGTCGGGGGTGTCGTCGTATCTGCTGGGAAAGCATATTCTGTGCAGATGGATGGGGTTTGAGAAGACGGGGGCCGCTTTTGTGCTCTGTGTGGTGTTATTTTTGTTTTATCAGGTGATGGAAGCGCCGTTTGAGGGGATCTACTGGTACAACGGCGCCACGCACTATATGTTGATGGAATCGTTGTGGTTCTTTGCGCTGACGTTTGTTCTGGCGGGACTGCTGAGCAGGGAAACGGCCCGCACCGTCCTGTGCTGCGCGGCGGGCAGCGTTCTGGCCGTGCTGGTGGGCGGCGGCAATCTGGTGACCGGCCTGCAGATGGAGATCCTGCTGGCGCTGCTCCTCGTGCGGACGGCGATCGCAGACCGGCGCAGAATCGCAGCCGCGCTGCTTCCGCTGGCCGCCGGGAGCGCGAGCTTTCTGGTCAATGTCCTCGCGCCCGGCAACGCGCAGCGGGATATGGTGGATATGGGAGAGGGATATTCCGCGGTGTCGTCGATCGCTCTGTCGTTTTATCATGCCGGCGTCTTTGCGATCCGCTGGACGCCCGCGCTGGTGATCGTGATCTGGCTGATGCTGGTGCCCGTGTTGTGGAAGCTGGCGGCGGCTTCCGACAGGCAGTTTGAGCATCCGGTATGGGTGACGGCGGGGGCGGTATGCGTGGTGTCGGCGATGTTTACGCCGACGCTTTATGCGGTGGGAATGACAGGGCTTTCCCGCGTGGACAATATTATACAGCTCGTGTATTACCTCTGTCTGTTCGGCGTGACGGCGTACTGGATGGGCTACCTCTCCCACCGGGCGGCTAAGGAGCCGGATTCGGCTGCCGCGGTCTTCGGCTCTCTCGTCGGGCGGACGGGGCGCACGGCGACGGCGGTCTGTTTCGCGCTGGCGCTTTTTATCTGGCTCTTTACGGCGGACAAGAATACCTATACCGGCATCAGCGCCCTGCGCTCGCTGGTCAACGGGGAGGGCCGCGTGTTCTATACCGAGGCGATGCAGCGCCATGCGTTGTATGAGGACGATACGGAGGCGGACGTAGTGGTAGCGCCCTACTCCGCGCGACCGGCGCTCTTTGGCGACGCCGATCTGTCGGAAGACGCGGATAACTGGATGAATCTCGCCGTGGCGCAGTATTATCATAAGGCGTCGGTGCGGGTTGCGGACGGAAAATAGCGGTGAGGACGCTTGGAGTGGAGGAATATGACAGACAAACTCAATTTACCCAATGTCACATTGGCGGCGATGACCAGTGTGAATCTCTATGAGACGATCAAGGCGCTGGAATACAGTATGCGGGGCATCCGTTTCGGCGACGTGGTGCTAATCACGCACCGCAGGCCGCTCACGCTGCCCCGGACGATACGGTATTCCCACACGTCCCGGCTGGACAATATTGACAAATTCAACTATAAGATGGTCTATGAGCTGGGCCGTCATATCCACACCGATTATGTGCTGCTCGTCCACGCGGACGGGTTCGTGGTGCACCCCGAGAGCTGGCGGGCGGAATTTCTGGATTACGACTATATCGGCTCCCCGTGGCCGCTGCCTGAGGACGACCTTGCCTACCGCGACTCCCGCGGGCAGATCTGCCGGGTGGGAAACAGCGTGTCGATCCGCAGTAAGCGGCTGCTGGATTTTCCGGCACAGGCCCATCTGAAATGGGAGAGGATGGAGGACGGCCTGTATAACGAAGACACGTTTCTGTGCTGCAGGTACAAAAATGTGATCGAGGACGCCGGCATGAAGTTCGCCCCGCTGGAGGTGGCCAAATATTTCGGGCACGAGTGTATGATCCCGGAGGTCATGGATGTGGAGAAGCCTTTTGTCTTCCACAAATGGCGCGGCAGGAACGCGCAGTATCCGCATTTTGCCAATCCGTGGAGAGTCAGGTGGCAGGCGTTCAAAAACGCGGTGCGCCCGCTGCTTTTCTGGCGCAGGAGGAAAAAGAAGTCATGATATACGACTGTATTCCCTTTTTTAACGAACTGGATATTCTGAAACTCAGGATGCAGATTCTCGCGCCCTATGTGGACAGATTTGTGCTGGAGGAATCGACGGTCACTTTTTCGGCGGAGCCCAAGGAGATGGTCTTTGCCAAGCATCGGGAGATGTTTGCGGAGTTTGCGGACAAGATCATATACGTGCCTGTGGACGATTCGCCCATGAGCGGCGTGACCACCCATGAGCGGGATAAATATCAGAAAAACCAGTTAATCCGCGGCATGGGAAACTGTAAGCCGGAGGATATCATTATCTTCGGCGATGTGGACGAGATCCCGAATCCGCAGACGTTAGAGCGGCTTCTGCGGGAGTTCGATCCGTCTAAAATCTACCATCTGGCGCAGCGGTTGTTCTACTGCTTCCTGAATATGGAGGAAGTGTCCGGCAATCTGTTGTCCATCACGGGCGAATTTGAGGGCGTGGCCCATAAGAAATGGCTGGGAACGAAGGTATGCAGCTTCGGAAATATCCCGGCGGAGGGCATCGTTTTCCTGCGGGAAGTGTCTCCCGCGGATGCCCATAGCGTCCGGGTGGAGGACGGCGGCTGGCATTTCGGCTATATGGGCGGCAACGGCGAGCGGGATGTGGCCAAGCGCATCGGCGACAAAGTCCGCGCGGCGGCCCATCAGGAGTACAATTCGCCGCGGTATCTGAGGGAAGCCGTGGACAGACTGTTGTGCGGAGAAGATATTTTCGGGCGGAACGCCGTGTATGTCCGGGCGTCCATCGACGAGAGCTATCCAGCGTATCTGCGGGAGCATCAGGAGGAGTATGCGTTCCTGATCGCGCCCAAGGTGGGAGTCTTCCGACGGACTTGGACGAAAGGGAAACTGTGGTGCCTGCAGCAGCTCAGGCGGTTACACGGAGCGGCGGTCAGAAGGCTGCGCCGCTAGGAGGAGAGAGTTATGGGAGAAGCATACCGCAGGCTGAAAGACGGCAGGCTGCCGTGGTTCCTCTTTTATGCGGGCCTGACCGTGGAACTGCTGGTCGTTCTGGTGGAAAAAAGCAGCTATACCAATCCTATAGAGGGACAGTTCTTCCGCGTCACGTTCCTGCTTTTTGCCATGAAGCTGCTGCTGACGGACTATACAAAGAAGGAATGGGCCGCAATCCTGCTATTGGAGGCGGCGGCCTTTGTCTCCTACCGCGTCACCGGGGGCAACGACCTGATCCGTGCCGTCACTTTTGCGGCGGCCTGCAAGAACATACCGCTCAGGCAGATGCTGCGGTACGTTTTTTATGTGACGCTGGCGGGGTGCGTTGTGATTATCCTGCTGTCGGTGACGGGGCTCTATGGCGATGTGAGTCTGACGCAGGTGTACGGACGCAGCGGCGGGGAGGAGGCGCGCTATGCGTCCCGCTACGCGATGAACGAGGCGTATCAGGAGACCAGATATACGCTGGGGATGGGCCATCCGAATACGCTGGCGTGTATGTTCCTGATGCTGGTGATTCTGGGAATCTATCTCTGG
Source organism: uncultured Lachnospiraceae bacterium (assembly GCA_947630025.1). Lineage (GTDB taxonomy): Bacteria > Bacillota > Clostridia > Lachnospirales > Lachnospiraceae > UBA3282. The sequence continues at coordinate 31,081 of CANRFZ010000002.1, read as the reverse complement.
TCTGCGTCGATGAAATGGTACGGCTATCTGGCCGTTATGGGGCTTAACGCGGGCGTTTACGCCCTGACAGGCTCCAAGACGTGCGGGCTGATTACGGCGGCGTTTATCGCCGGCGCCTGCATCCTGACATACTGTAAGAGACTGCGGCAGTGGAAACTCTCGTATCTGTGCGGGCTTTTCGTACTGCTTCTGTGCATCGGCTTCTCCGTGGACGCGGCGGCCTATGCCCAGCAGGTGCGGGATGCGCAGTGGAATATTTATTTTCTGGGGCATGAGCCCAAGAGCGCGCATATCGCGCTGCTGACGAAGCTGGACGACGGCATCACAGGGAGGATTTCCTCGCTGACGGACACGGAGCAGAACGACGGAACGCTCCCCACGTGGTCGCTGTTCTCGGAACCGGATCACAGGGTACACTATTTTGACATGGGATGGGTTAAACTGTTCTACTGCTACGGCATTATTCCGGCGGCGCTGAGCATAGGCTTCTGCCTTCTGTTCCTGTGGAAGCTCTACAGACACCGGGACGGATGCGGCCTGCTTTTGTTTACCGTGCTGGCGGTGTATACCGTGATAGAGGCCCATCTGGTGTCGCCGTATCTGGGCCGGAATTATGTGCTGATGATCGCGGCGTACTATCTGTTTACCGCGAAGACTCCGTCTGTGGTAGCGGCGGAGAAGGAGGAAAAAGGATGACGTCTCTCGCCATTATCACTGCCCGCGGCGGCAGTAAGAGAATCCCGAAAAAAAATATCAAAGAATTTTACGGCAAACCGATCATCGCCTACAGTATCGAGGCGGCGTTACAAAGCGGCGTATTCGATACGGTGATGGTCTCCACGGATGCGGATGAGATCGCCCGGATCGCGCGGGCGTACGGCGCGGACGTGCCGTTTATGCGGTCGGCGGACACCAGCGGGGACTACGCGACGACGGCGGATGTGCTGGCGGAAGTGGTGGGCGAGTATGAGAAGCGCGGACTGGTATTTGACAGGATCGGCTGCCTCTATCCGACGGCGCCTTTTGTGACGCCGGACAAATTGCAGCGCGCCGCCAAGCAGATGGAGGAGGCGGGCGCGGACGCCGTTATGACGGTGGTGCGCTACAGTTTTCCGCCGCAGCGCGCGATGGTGGTGCGGGAGGGAAAACTGTCCTATCAGTACCCCGAATATGCCAATGCCAGAAGCCAAGACTTAGAGCCCATCTACCACGACTGCGGCCAGTTCTACCTGTGCCGCACGGAGGCTTTCCGGCGGTATCACACGATGGTTGTGCCCGGCACGGTGCCGTTCGTCGTGCCCGACGAGGAAGTGCAGGATATCGATAGCCCTTCCGACTGGGAGATTGCTCAGGCCAAGTTTGCCGTATTTCTGAACAGATAAGGAGAGAAGCCATGTTTCGTCTGTATGACAGAATCCGAAACGGAGAAGTGTATATCATCGCGGAGATGAGCGCCAACCACGGCGGCAGCCTCGAGAACGCGCTGCGGATCGTGCGTCTGGCGGCGCAGGCGGGGGCGGACTGCGTGAAGATCCAGACCTACACCGCCAACTCGCTGACGATCGACTGCGACAACGAATATTTCCGCATTCAGGGCGGCCTGTGGGACGGCTATAAGCTATATGACCTGTACCGGGAGGCGGGCACACCCTACGAGTGGCACCGGGCGATTCTGGAGGAATGCGCCAAGTGCGGCGTAGATTTCCTGTCCACGCCTTTTGATGCCGCCGCCGTGGATTTTCTGGAGGAGCTGGGCGCGGAAGCCTACAAGATCGCCAGCTTTGAGCTGGTGGACGTGCCGCTGATCAAATATGCCGCCGCCAAAGAAAAACCGATGATCCTGTCCTGCGGCATGGCTTCCCCGGAGGAGATACAGGACGCGGTGGATGCCTGCCGGAGCGCCGGCAACGAACAGATCGTGCTGCTGAAATGCTGCAGCTCTTATCCGGCGGAATGGGAGGATATGCACCTGGGCAACATTCCGGATATGCGGGAGCGTTTCCGGGTGCCGGTGGGACTGTCGGATCATAGCATCGGCAGTCTGGGCGCGGTGTCCGCGGCGGCGCTGGGCGCCTGTGTGATCGAGAAGCATATCAAGCTGCCGGACGTGGAGAGCGTGGATAGCGCTTTCAGCATGGACATCGAAGATTTCGCGGGTATGGTGCGGGATGTCAGAAACACGGTGAAGGCCGCGTGGGGGCCGGATTACACACTGTCGCCCAAGGAGCGGAGTTCGTTGGTGTTTCGCAGGAGTCTCTTTGCGGTGGAGGACATCCGAACCGGCGACGAGATCACGACGCGGAACGTGCGCAGTATCCGTCCGGGCTATGGCATAGCGCCCAAGCATCTGGAGCGGATGCTGGGAAAAAAGGCGGGGATGGCGCTTGGCAGAGGGGAGCCCGTCACGGAGGAATTTTTGGAGAAACTGTTATGACAACGGATATGGCAGCAGATTTTGAGACGGAGCGGCTGACATTCCGGGAGATCGATCTGTCGGATACGGAGGAGATCGTCGCATGGCGGTCGGAGCCTTCGGTCTACCGGTATTTTAAGCAGCCACGCCGACTGACCGCGGAGGAACACATCCGCTGGTACCAGGAACATTACCTGCACGATCCCAGCCGGTGCGACTTTATGTGCTTTGAAAAAAGTTCCGGCAGAAAAGCAGGGGTTTTCGGCCTGATTCGGGACGGCGCAGACGCGGAGGTAAATTATCTCATAGCGCCGGAGGCGCGGCGGAAAGGCTATGCGTCGGAGGGAGTCGCGGGCCTGTGCGGGCTGGCCGCCGGATATTGGCACGTGGAGCGGATCATAGCGACGATCCACAGGGACAATACAGCGTCCCTGCGTCTGGCGGAGCGGCTGGGATTCCGGCAGACGGATGTGCGGGGGGATTTCGTCGTCTGTACCAAAACGCTGCAGTGATTGAATTTTTTCCCGAAAAATGGTATGCTAAATTGATATGATATTTTTAAATCAGAGGATGAGGCGCCCGAGGGATTGGAATGAACCGTAAAACAACGATTATAGAAGGATACTGGCTTCTTTTTACGGATCTGGTCAGTATCAGCATCGCGTACTGTATTGCCATTTTAATACGTTATCATGGATTCAGATGGGTAGATGAGCCGGAGCTTCACTTTATGGGTTTCATCTGTTTTCTGTTGTTCTGCACGGTTTACAGTTTCCTGTTCGACTGGAACAGGGAATTTCTCAAGCGGGGAATCCTCGTAGAATTTATAGCCGTTCTCAAATTTAATATGTTTATGATTCTGGCGATGATGGCATTCCTGTTCCTGCTGCAGCAGGGCGCCGCGTTCTCCCGTCTCGTCATGGGATATTTCGGCGTGCTGGACGTGCTGATCGTATGGGCCGTCAGGCTCGTCATGAAAAAGGCGCTGCGGATGTACTTTATGGCGAAGGCCAACATCGTGAAGATCATGATCATCACAAAGAGCGCCGTCATGGAGAAGACGGTGGAGCGGCTGAAACAGGCGGTGGACATCAATTACGAGATCGTGGCGCTGGCCTGCGTGGACGAGGACAGAAAGGGCAGCGAGGCGGCGGGCATCCCGGTCAACGCCGGCAGGGACGACGTGCTGGAGCTGGCCAGACAGATGCCGCTCGACGAGGTGTTTTTAAATCTGCCGGATGAAAATATGGACTATGTAAGAAATTTGATTTACGATCTGGAATCCATGGGCGTGGCCTGCCATTACAATATCGACATCGTGGAGCGCGCGCAGAAAGAGGTTTATGTCGGAAACTTTGCGGGGTACACGGTGGTGACTTACTCGCTGACGCATTTCGACCACAGGCGCATGGCCGTCAAGCGTCTGATGGATATCGCGGGCGGTCTGCTGGGGTGCATCCTGACGATTGTCGTCACGCCTTTTGTGGCGGCAGCCATCCGGCTGGATTCGCCGGGGCCGGTCTTTTTCGCCCAGACGCGCATCGGCAAGAACGGCAGGCGGTTTAAGATCTACAAATTCCGTTCTATGTATATCGACGCCGAGGAGCGCAAGAAGGAGCTGGAGAAGCAGAACGAGATGCAGGGGCTGATGTTCAAGATGGACAATGATCCGCGCATTACCCGTGTCGGGCGTTTTATCCGCAAGACAAGCATCGACGAACTCCCGCAGTTCTTTAATATCGTCAAGGGGGACATGAGTCTGGTGGGCACCAGACCGCCCACGGAGGACGAATTTGAACAGTATGATTTCCACTACAGGCGGCGGATCAGTATGACGCCGGGGCTCACCGGCCTGTGGCAGATCAGCGGGCGGAGCGATATCGTGGATTTCGACGAAGTGGTGAAGCTGGATCTGGAATATATCGATAACTGGTCCATCGGACTGGATATCAAGATCCTGTTTAAGACCGTGTGGGTTGTTCTGACGGGTAAAGGGTCAAAGTGATGGAGCAGGAAAAGATAAGGGTATTGATGATCGGCCCGGCCAGAAGCGTACACGGCGGGATCTCCGGCGTGGTCAACAACTACTACGGCGCCGGACTGGATGAGCTGGTGGATCTGTGCTATATCGGCACGATGGTGGAGGGGAGCAAAATCAGGAAGCTATGGCAGGCGGCCAAGGCTTACGTCCGTTTCCTCGTGCGGCTGCCCCGCTGCGACATCGTTCATGTCAACATGGCTTCCGACGCCAGCTACTACCGGAAGTCGGTTTTTATCAGGACGGCTTTTCTGTTTGGCCGGAAGATCGTCATACACCAGCACGGCGGGAATTTTCCGGCATTTTATGAGCAGGAGCTGGATGACAGAGGGCGGGCCCGTGTCAGAAAGGTGCTGGCCATGTGCGACGCGCTTCTGGTGCTGGGCACGGCATGGAGAGATTTTTTCGGGCGGATCAGCGATCCGGACAAGATCAAAATCCTGTCCAACGCCGTTCCGATTCCGCAGAGCGCGGACAGGCGGTATGGCGCGCATAAGATTCTGTATCTGGGAAGAATATGTAAGGACAAGGGAATCGGCGAGCTGCTGGATGCGATGGCCGCCCTGCGCGGGGAGTGCCCCGGCGTCCGCCTGTATCTGGGCGGGATCTGGGAGGACGCCTCCCTCCGAAAGCGGGCGGCGGCGCTGGACGGCACGGTGTCGGATCTGGGGTGGCTGGACAGCGAGGCAAAGAACCGCCGGCTGGACGAGTGTGATATTTTCGTGCTGCCGTCCTATTATGAAGGGCAGCCGGTGTCCGTGCTGGAGGCCATGGCCCACGGGTGCGGCATCGTCGTGACGCGCACGGGCAGCGTTCCCGATCTGATCCGCGACGGAGAGAACGGACTGCTCATCGAGCCCAAGAATACCGAGGCGCTGCATGACGCGCTCCTTGCGCTTCTTACGGACGACGGCCTGTGCCGCAGGCTGGGGGAGTCCGCGCGGCAGACGGCGGAGGCGTCCTTTTCCATCGAAGACCATATCCACAGACTGTTGTCGGTCTATGCGGAAGTCCTCGGCGCGGAGATGTACCATGGCAGATAAAGAACCGCTGATCAGCGTGATCGTGCCCGTCTACAACGGGCAGGACTATCTGGAAAACTGTATACGGAGCATCGCATCACAGACGTACGGAAACCGGGAGATCATCATAGTCAACGACGGTTCCACGGACCGCACCGGAGAACTGTGCCATACCCTGCGGGAAAAGTACGGCGGCGTCAGCATCCTGACGCTGGACGACCGGGGCGTCTCCGCCGCGCGGAATGCGGGCGTCCGGGCAGCACGGGGCGAGCTCGTCACATTTGTGGACGCGGACGACAGGCTGCACCCCGCCATGCTGCGGACACTGTACCAGTGTATGCAGGATGCCGCAAGCGACGTGTCGGGCTGCCGTTTCTTTGCCTGGCACACGGAGACGGAATGGCAGCAGGGCGTCTCTGCCGCGGACGGCGCAGGGCGGACGGTGCGGTATGATCCGGCGCGGTATCTGCGGGAGGAGCTGCTGCAGGGCAATAGCCGCTGCTGGAGCAAACTGTACCGCAGGGAACTTTTTGACAGGGTGGCGTTTGACGAAGGGCTCACCATCGGCGAGGATATGCTGCTGCTGGTCAGAATGCTGCCCCATGTCACGCGGATCGCGGAGACAGATTACAGAGGGTACGGCTATTATCAGAATCCGGTGGGCGCCATGAACAGGAAGTTCGTTCCACGGTATATGGATCAGCTCACCTGCTGGGAGCTGGCGCGGGATGAAATACGGAAACTGGACGGCAGTCTGGAGCATAGAGTCAACACCCTGTACCTCATGGGGATCATGTTGACGGCAGGCAAGCTGGCGGCGCTTCCGCACAGAGACAGAAAGAATAACAACAGTTATGTCCGAATCTGTCATGACCGGCTGCGGGAGGCCATGCGGGATACGGAGGCGGTCAGAGGACTGTCCGCGGGCTACCGCTTCAAGACGGCGTTGTTTTGGATGTGTCCGTCCCTGTATCTGTATCTGTACCACATACTGAGCGCCGCCAAAAACGGCGGCTGAGACGGCGCATCACAATTCGGGAGAGACATATGATTATCGTCAGGGTAATGGGCGGTCTGGGGAACCAGCTCCAGCAGTATGCACTATACAGAAAGCTGGAACATATCGGCAGGGACGCGCGTATCGATACCTCTTGGTTTGACAATCAGGCATTTCAGGCGTCGGTTTCCGCCGGCAGAGAGCTGGAGATGGAGCGGCTTGTTCCGCCAGATTACAAAAAGGCCGACGAGCAGGAGATCCGCGCCGTGCTGGGGAGACTGTGGGAGGAACCGGCAAGCGCCGCGCAGAAGATCAAATACAGGCTGCTTCCCGCCTCCAAGCCTTTTTTCGAGGAGACGGAAATGTACCATGATGCCGTCTGGGACAGGGATAACTGCTATCTGGCGGGATACTGGGCCGCCGACAAATATTATGCGGATATCATGGACATCCTGCGCCGGGAGATCACTTTCCCCAGGTGCGATGACGACGAGGTGCGCAGGCGCAACGAGGATGTCATAAGACAGATGCAGGAGACGGTGTCTGTCAGCGTGCATATCCGGCGCGGCGACTATCTGGACGAGCACAATCGGGCGCTGTTTGGCGGCATCTGCACGGAGCGCTATTACGACGGAGCATTTGCCTATCTGCGGGAGAGATATCCGCAGGCGGAGTTTTTCTTTTTTTCGGACGATCCGGCATATGTCAGGGAACATTACCGGGGAGCGCGCTGCCATGTGATCGACTGGAACCGGGGCAGAAACAGTCTGTACGATATGATGCTGATGAGCCGATGCAGACATCATATCTGCGCCAACAGCACGTTCAGCTTCTGGGGCGCGCGGCTGAATCCCGATGCCGGCAAAGTGATGATACGCCCCTCCGTCCACAAGAACACCCAGCGCTGCATCCCGGAGCAGATGAAGGAACTGTGGAAGGGCTGGACGCTGATCACGCCGCAGGGCGGGATCGTGTGACGGATGCGGCGGGAAGAAAGGACAGGATTCTATGCAGAAGAAACCGTATCAGATCAGTGTGATCATGACTGTCTATAATGCGGGCGGCTATCTCAAGGAGAGCGTGGAAAGTATTCTTGCGCAGACGTACCGTTGTTTTGAACTGCTGTTGGTCAACGACGGCTCCACCGACGGCAGCGGGGAAGCCTGCGACGATTACGCCCGGCATGACGACCGCGTCAAGGTCATACACCGGGCCAACGGCGGATGCACGGCGGCGTCCCTGACAGGGCTGGAGCACGCCGAAGGCGAATACTGTATGTTTATCGACAGCGACGACTATGTGGACAGGGAAATGCTGGAGCAGATGGGGAAGCGTCTCGCGGGCCGGAAAGGGGAGATCGTCTGCTGCAACCATGTGATCGAGAGGCCGGGGCAGCCGGAGCCCGTCATATGTCCCGCGCAGCCCGGCGTGTATGAGGGCGACAGACTGCTTCGGGAGATCAAAGAGCAGCTTCTGGGGAACGAGCGGCGCATCCTGCCGATTTCCCGCTGCATGAAACTGTACGAGCGGTCGGTGTTTGCGGACAATGAGCGGTACTGCGATCCGGCGATCCATATGGGAGAGGATTTTAATCTGGTCTACCCGGCGCTATGGGACTGCACCAGACTGGTCATCATGGAGGATGCGCTGTTCTACCACTACCGCTATGTGGAACAGTCGATGGTGCACAGTTACAACAGAGATATTATGGACAGCGTCGATCGAGTCTGGCAGTTGTGGAACAGAGTGCTGGACGGCAAGCAGATCACGATGGACAGAAGCGCGCTGGACAGGGAATACTGCTATATGCTTCTGCTTGTCATGAAGAACGAACTCAGGAATCCGGACAAGGACTATCTGGCCAGAACACGGGAGATTTTCACCCGGGAGGACGTGCGTCGGAAGATCATGAACACGCCGGTTTCCGTCAAGGAAAAATCCAACGCGCTGCTCTATCTGGGAATGTGTTATCCGGATAAAACGCTGCTCCGTCTTCTGCGCTTCGTCATCCGGAGATATGACCGCGCGGCGGGGAGAAGGCGCACAAAATCCGGCGCAGGAAAGGGATGATAGGCGTGGAAGAACGACTGGTTATGTATCTGCACGGCGGCAGCGGCAATCACGGCTGCGAGGCCATCGTCAACAGCACCTGCCATATGCTCGGAGATATTCCCAAGCTCCTTGTCACCCACAATCGGGCGGAGGACGAGGCATATTCGCTGGCATCTCTGTGCGATATTCTGGAGGAGAACGATATGGAGCGGCATTTCGCCGCCCATGTGTGCTATTATCTGTGGCGCGCCGTGACGCATGACGCGGAATCCTTTATGCGGTACCGTTTTCGCGGGGTTCTGGGCAGGAACAGGGCGCCCCTCTATCTGTCCGTCGGCGGCGATATGTACTGCTATGAGACGACCAGAAAGGAAGCGGTGCTGGCGAACCGCACGTTCCGCAAAAGCGGCGCGGCGACGGTTCTGTGGGGCTGCTCCATCGAGCCGGAGCTTCTGCGGGAGCCGGAGATCATAGAGGACATGAAGCGGTATACGCTGATCACGCCGCGGGAATCGATTACGCTGGAAGCGCTGCGGGCAGCCGGAATCACCGAAAATGTCAAATATTTCCCCGATCCGGCGTTTGCGCTGGAGCCGGAGGAGACGGAGCTGCCAGCAAGATTCGCGGCGGGGAAGACCATCGGGATCAACATCAGTCCGATGATCGTGCAGTACGAGCAGAAAGACGGCATCGCGCTGGACAATTACAGAAGGCTGATCGACCACATCCTGCGCGATACCGACAACTGCGTGGCGCTGATTCCCCATGTCATGTGGCGCAATAACGACGACAGGATCACGCTGAAAGAGCTGTACCGCGGATATGAGGGCAACGAGCGGGTGATGCTCTTTCCCGATATGTCCTGCCGGCGGTTGAAATATATTATTTCACAGTGCAAGGCTTTTATCGGGGCGAGAACGCACGCCACCATCGCGGCCTATTCCAGCCTCGTTCCCACGCTGGTGGTGGGCTATTCCGTCAAGGCGCGGGGAATCGCCAGAGACCTGTTCGGGGAGGAGGAACATTATGTGCTTCCGGTGCAGGCGCTGGAGGACGCGGAGGAGCTGATACAGGCGTTTGACTGGCTGATGCGGCACGAGCAGCAGATCGCGGAACGCCTGCGGGAGAAGATGCCGTCGTACTGCGCCTTAGCGCAGGAAGCGGGCGGGGAGCTCAGAAAGATTTGGCAGGAAAGAAAGTAAGATGGGCAGAGTAAAACAGGCGGAAAAAAATATTTTTTTCGGCTATGTGAGCAATTTCATCATCATGCTGATGGGACTGCTGCAGAGAACCGTTTTTATCGCCGTTCTCGGCAGAACCCTGCTGGGCGTCAACGCCTTGTATACGGATATCCTGAGCGTGCTTTCCATGGCGGAGCTGGGAATCGGCAGCGCGATGAATTACAGCCTGTATAAGCCGGTGGCCAACGACGACCGGGAGAAGATCAAGTCCTATATGCGGCTTTATAAAAAAGCCTACCTTGCCATCGCAGCCGTCATCGCGGTCGTGGGGCTTGCGCTGGTGCCGTTTCTGCCGAGGCTGATCAGGAACAGCCGGGGAATACCGCCCAGAGATCTGGTTCTGTACTATCTGATCTATCTGTTTAACACGGTGATCACGTATTTTGTGGCATACAAGTACAGTCTGGTCAATGCGCAGCAGCGGGGGTACATCCAGACCAACATCAATACGGTGACGAAGATCGTCACGGTCATCGTACAGATTATCGTGCTGATCACCACGAAGAATTTCCTTCTTTTTCTTTTTTCCCAGTCGGTGATCGAGCTGCTCCAGAAGATCTTTGTCAGCATCTATCTGAACAGGCTCTATCCGTATCTGCGCGACAGGAACGTTCAGAAGCTGGACCGGGAAGAAAAGGAGATCGTCGTCACCAAATCGAAGGCGCTGATGTTCCACAAGATCGGGGATGTGGCGAGAACGTCCACCGACAATATTATTATCACCTACTTTATGGACATCAACTGGGTTGGCGTCGTGGGCAACTATACGCTGATCATTACCTATGCCACCAACTATATCGGCGTTATTTTTAATTCCGTCGTATCGGGGTTCGGCAATCTGGTGGCGACGGAGTCCAAGGACAAGCAGTACGCGATGTTTCGGGTATACCGCTTTTTTGCCTGCTGGCTATACGGCTTCGCCGCCGTGGGGTTCTGGTTCCTCCTGACGCCGTTAATCACGGGGCTCTGGCTGGATGAGAGCTGGATGCTGGGACAGGCCGTGCTGACGCTGATTCTGATCGACTTTTATTTTAAGGGCGAGAGAACCGTTCTGGTCAATTTTAAGATCGCGGCGGGCATCTTTGAACAGGATAAATATCTGGCTCTGTGCAAGGGAATCGTCAATCTGGTGTTGTCCATCGTGGGCATCAGGTATATCGGGCTGGCCGGCGTGTACGTGGGTACGGTGGTGTCGGGGCTGATGGGCAACCTGATCCAGCCGTTTATCATATACAGGGATCATTTCCGGCGCAGGACGTGGACTTATTTTGCGGATGCCGCAAAGTACCTGTGCGCCGTCGCCGGAATTTCGGCGCTTTTGATACCGCTCCGGAACCTGTGCATGAGAACGGTTAATATCGGAACGTTCGCGCTGATGGCGGTGGCGATCACGGCAGTTTATAACGCGGTATTTCTGCTGCTATTCGGCAGGACGGATGAATTTCGGTATCTCAGAAATCTGGCGGCAGGAAAACTCGCCCGCCATGCGCGGAAGGCGGCGCAGAAACAGGGGAAGCCATGGGAAAAATAACAGAGAGCCGTCTCGATCAGGAGACGAAAAAAGCGCTGGCGCACACGGCCTGCGAGGAGCTTATGTCATACGGTATGCCGCGCGGAAAAGAGCGGATCAAGCATCAGATCAAAAGAGTCCTGCCGCACCATACGGCAGCGCCCCGGGACACGGTCTTCTGGATCAGCGGCATCGTGGCACAGGGGCTCTGGCAGTACCGGAAGGAGCTGCGGCAGGCACAGGAGAGCGGCGCGGCGGAAGACGGCGACAGTCTGCGGGAGGAGATCCGCCGGATTGACATGACGCTGGGCGCTTACTATGCGCGCTGGATGCAAAAGGGCTGCCCGCTCTTTTATCCGGACGACCTGCTGGCGGGAGAAGCGATGCTGGACGCCTATGTGCGGTATCAGGCGGAGGGCGGCGACGGCGGCCCGGTCAATGGGCAGAATGCGGAGGCGTACCGCCGGGCCATAGAGAAGATGGCGGATTTTGCGCTGCACTGGCCGACGGACCGGACGGGTGGCTGGTATTACCGCGCCGGACGGGGACAGAGCAGTGTCTACGTGGACGCCATCGGGCTGGCCTGTCCGTATCTGTACCGGTACGGAGCGGCGTTTGACAGGCCGGAGGCTATGGAGGCCGCGGTGGGACAGATCGACCGGTTCCTCGCCTATGGGATGGACGGCGCCACCGGGCTGCCCTATCACGGATACGACTGTTCGGCGGACTGCAAATGCGGTATTATAGGATGGGGCCGCGCCGTGGGATGGCTGATGCGCGGCATGGCAGGGTGCCTGACGACGGCTTATGGGGCCGGACGGCTGCAGGATTCTTATCGGGAGTTGACGGACAGGGCGCTGAATTACCAGCGGGCAGACGGCCTGTTCTCTTGGCAGCTTCCGGCGGCGGAAGGGCCCTCGGACACCTCGGCAGCCGGACTGATCTGCGGCGCCGTCAGGCAGGGCATTGATTTGGGCATCCTCGCGGGAGCGCGGTATGATGCGGCGCTGGAGGCCGGCAGACGCGCGATCGCGGGAGCTATCAGGGACGGCAGGGTTTACGGCAGCTCGGGAGAGTGTGAAGGCTTCGGACTATATCCCCAGCGCTACAGCAGCTATCCGTGGTCGCTGGGCCCGGCGCTGGGCCTTTAGGCCGGAATAGGGATTTTTATGAAAGAGAGAATCATCAGGGCGGGAAAAGAGAACAGTGTGGAAATGACCTTGGCGGAAATCTGTTATTTCGGCTTCTTTGTCCTGTTGTCCGTCACAAAAGGGCTGGGGTTTTACGAAGGGCAGAAGATTTTTGAACTGCTGGTACCCGCGGCGTTTCTGCTGGGAGCGGTCAAGATCGCCGTCACGCCTTATACGAAGCGGCAGTGGATTATGGTGACGCTGCTGCTTGCGCTGACGTTTGTCGTCCTTGTCAGATCCCATGAGAGGGGCATTCTGTTCCTGGCGTTCACCGTGCTCGGCATGAAAAACATATCCGTGGAGAAAGTGTTCCGCGTGGGACTGTGGGTGTGGTCATTATGCGCGGTAGTCCTCAGCGTCTTTTCCTTTTTCCGGCTGGAGCACACCATATACCGCGTGCACGAAAAACTCGGTCTGGGCCCGATCTTTCGGTGGAGTCTGGGCTTTACCCATCCCAACATACTGCATATCACGTATCTGGCCCTGTGCGCCTTTATCCTGTATGAGCTGGGAGACGCCTACCGTTTCAGACATTTCCTGCTGATGATGGCGGGCAACGTGCTGGTGTTTGTCTATTCCGTCAGCTACACGGGCTTCGGCATCGTGGCGGTGCTGCTGGCGGGATGCCTCTACGTCCGCCTGCGCCCGCGGTTCTGCCTGCTGGAAAAGATTCCCGTCAATCTGGTGCTGCCGGTCTGCCTGCTATTGTCCTATGTGGCGCCGTTCTATCTGTATGACAATCCCTATGCGGGCAAAGTGCAGAGGCTGAATTTTATCCTGAATACAAGAATCTGGCTGGCGGAGCAGTTCCTGCGGTCGGAGTACCGGAGTCTGTTTGGCACGGATATTTCTCAGGTGGTCAGTTCCTCCATGACGCTGGACAATTCCTATGTGTGGGGCTATATCAACTACGGGCTGATCCCGATTGCCATCATTCTTCTGGGATATTTTGCGCTGCTCTTTTACGATACCCACAAGCAGAAGACGCGGGAACTGGTGATTCTGGTCTGCTTTCTGGGGGCCGGCTGGACGGAGCAGCTTCTGTTCAACACTTCGTTTAAGAACGTGACGCTGCTCTTTCTGGGGCATCTGTTGTTCCTGCAGAAAGAGGGGGCGGCGGAATACTGCCTGTTCCCTAAGGCAGAGAAGACGTATGCGGTGCCTTGGGTGAAGCTGCCGGATCGGATGCTGGCCCGCTGCCGGCGGATCTGGTGCGGGAAGAAAGCGGGGATGGCCGTCTGCGGCGTCTTGGGCGCGGCGGCGGGGGCGCTTCTGTGCGCGCTTGTCTACACGCAGCCCGCGGGCTACGTGGTGCCTCGGTTTTATACGGACGGCAGGCAGCAGGAATCCGTGTACCTGACGAGTGTGGACGATCCCGCCTATGTGGGGTGGAAAGTCATGAACTACCGAGATGCCGATACGCCCATGCAGACGGTGGAGGGCAGCGCGGTGACGCTGGAAACGGCGCGGTATTATCTCGGCTCCGCGTTAATCGGCGTCCTGTGCGGAACGGCGGCGGGAACCGCGTATTTCGGCGCGGTACAGGGAAGACGGCGGGAATGTCCGGAAAGGAAAAAGGCTGACGGAAATGGATAAGACGGATCTGACCTACTGTACGATTTTACAGACAAAGATCAATGTGACAAATATGGAGGATACGATCGCCTACATCACCTCCGAACTGGACAGGCTGAAAGGGGACTATATCTGCGTCGCCAACGTGCATACGACGGTCATGGCGTTTCGGGATGCGGCGTACCGCCATATCCAGAACAGTGCGGCGATGGCGCTGCCGGACGGACAGCCGCTCTCCCTCGTGAGCCGCAGGCGCGGCTTCAAGAACGCCGGACGGGTGCCGGGCCCTGATCTGATGCCCAAGATACTGGAACTGTCGCTGCAGAAAGGCTATACGCATTATTTCTACGGAAGTACCGAGCATACGCTGGGCCGGCTGAAGGAAGTGATCCTGCGGGCCTATCCCGGTCTGCGGATCGCCGGGATGTATGCGCCGCCGTTTCGGGAGCTGACCGCGCAGGAGGATGAGGAGATCGTGCGCAGGATCAATGAGAGCGGCGCGGACTTTGTCTGGGTGGCGCTGGGCGCGCCCAAGCAGGAAAAATGGATGTACGACCACCGGGGAAAGATCTGCGGGCTGATGATCGGCGTGGGCGCCGCCTTTGATTTTATCGCGGGCACAACCAAACGCGCGCCGATGTGGATGCAGAAGCTATGTCTGGAATGGATGTTCCGCATTATGCAGAACCCCCGCAGGATGCTGCCCCGCTATCTGAATACGAATTTTACCTTCTTGTATCAGGTGTTCCGTGAGAGCCGTGCCTGCAGGGAAGCGGACGGACGTCTCCGCATCGCGATGATCGGGCACAAGCGCATACCGTCCAGAGAGGGCGGCATCGAGATCGTAGTGGAGCAGCTCGCGGTACGCATGGCCGCCCTAGGACATTCCGTGGATGTGTATAACCGGTACGGCCACCATGTTTCCGGCAAAAAGTACGAGCAGGAATACGGGTGGAAGGGCAGGAAATATTACAAAGGCGTGAGGGTATATATCATCCCCACCTTTAAGACCAGCAGCCTGAACGCCATCGTCTACAGTTTCTTCGCAACGGTTCGGGCGTTGTTTGGCCGCTATGACGTGATCCATTACCATGCGGAGGGGCCCTGCGCCATGCTCTGGCTGCCGAAACTGTTCGGTATGCGCGTGGTGGCCACGATCCACGGTCTGGACTGGCAGAGGGCCAAGTGGGGGCATTTCGCCTCCGGCGTAATCAAATTCGGCGAAAGAATGGCCGCAAAGTACGCAGATGAGGTGATCGTACTGTCCGAGAACGTGCGGCAGTATTTTGCCGACACTTACCACAGACAGGTTACGTATATCCCCAACGGCATCAACAGACCTGAGCGGCGGCCCGCGGAGCTGATCCGGGAGAAGTACGGGCTGGAAAAGGACGGCTATCTGCTCTTTTTGGGAAGGATCGTGCCGGAGAAGGGGCTGCACTATCTGATCGAGGCGTACCGCAGAATCGACACGGACAAGAAGCTGGTCATCACCGGCGGCAGCAGTCAGGCGGTGGAATATATGCACCGCGTCCACAGAATGGCGGCCAAGGATTCCCGCATCATCATGACCGATTTCGTGCAGGGGCAGATGTTGGAGGAGCTATACTCCAACGCTTATGCGTTCGTGCTTCCCAGCGATGTGGAGGGCATGGCGCTCAGCCTGCTGGAAGCGATGAGCTACGGCAACTGCTGTCTGGTCAGCGATATCTGCGAAAATACGGAAGTCGTGGAGGATAAGGCGTTCGTATTCCGCAGAGGCGATGTGGGCGACCTGCGCCGGCAGATCCGGTATCTGCTGGATCACCCGGAGGAAGTGCACGCCTGCGCCGCGCAGAGTGCGGATTTTATCTGCGGAAAATACAACTGGGATGAAGTCACCGGCAGAACGCTGGCGCTGTACCGCGCCGCGATGGGGCGTAAGAGCCGCCGTTCCAAAGAGGTGTGAGACATATCATGCGCAAAAGATATCTTTTGGCAGGGATATTGGCCATATTGACACTGGCGGGCGTCTGCGGCATCCGTTATGCGGATGCCCATAGAGCCGTGCTGCAGATCGACGCCCGGAAGACGCCTTATATCGATGTGCGCACGGGACAGGGCAGCAGCGCCGTGAGGCTCTGGGGGGGGGACAACGATTCCCGGTCATGGTTTTTCCTGCCTTCCTGCGTCCAAAGCCACAAGATAGCGGTGGGGGACTTGGCGGGATGCAGTGTGTGGATGGACGGCAGACGGCTGCAGGAGGGCGCCGTTTTTACATGGGAGGAGGGCGCCGGATACCGGATGCAGATTGTCGGCCAGGAAGAAGAAGTACAGACGTATGAGCTCTCGTTTATGAAGTCGGAAAATATTCCGGCGATCTTTATCGACACGGCCAGCGGCAGCATGGCGTATCTGCATGAGAATAAGGAGAACGAGGAGACCGGCGAAATCCGCGTGGTGCGTGAGGACGGCAATACGGAGTATCAGGGCAGGCTGGAGAGGATATCGACAAGGGGCAATTCGACCTTTGTATACAGTAAGAAGCCTTATGGGATTAAGCTATCCGAAAAATATCCCCTGTGCGGGATGGACAAAGGAGATAAGTGGAAACTGCTGGCTCTCTGCAGGGAGGGCAGTAAGATGGACAACAAGATCGCGCTGGATATTGCGGAACAACTGGGAATTGCCTACCATATTCAGGGAACGTGGACGGATCTCTACTTAAACGGCGAGTATGCGGGTATCTATCTTCTGACGGAATCGGTCTCGGTGGGCGACGGGCGGATCGAGATTACGGATCTGGAGAAGGAGAACAAAAGATACTGTGATGACATCGATCAGGCGCAGACCTATCAGGAGGAAGACAACAAGGGATATCTGATAGACGACGAGGGCGATATCACGGGCGGCTATCTTATCGAAAAGGACTATCCGGGCCATTATGAGGCGGAGAATTGCGGATTTATTACCTCAGCTGGAGATCAGTTCACGGTGCAGGAACCGGCCCATGCCTCTGCCCGGCAGATCCAATATATACAGTCTTTTGTCGAGGATATCGACCGAATGGTGCAGAACCATGACGACAACGTCTGGGAATACCTTGACCTGGAAAGTCTGGGGAAAAGATACCTGACGGATGAAATTTCGCTGAATACGGATGCCGGGCTGACCAGCCTGTTTTTTTACAAAGAAAGAGGCGACGACACTCTGTATACGGGGCCGGCGTGGGACTATGACAATGCGTTCGGCGAGCGCAATTCGGACACCGAGAGCGGATACGATTATGACGACAACGTGAGAAACATCTGCCTGCAGGAAGACATCCGGCTGAAATGGTATGCGCAGCTCTATGACGACGCACGTTTCCGGCAGTATGTGGCGGGCGCTTACGAGGAACTCCTGCCATATCTGGAAGAACTTCTGGATGCGGGAATAGACAGGTATGCGCAGCAGATCCGGGCCTCCGTGGGCATGGACGCGGTGAGATGGCAGGAGATGTACGGCGCGGAGCAGGGGGCCGGCGGCAAATTTGCGGATTTTGACGCCAACGTAAAATACACCAAGTATTTTATCGCCAGACGGCTGAACAAACTGTGTGTGGAATGGGGAGTCGCGCATGAAGAATTTGTCCCGCCCTCCAGCGGCGAGATGCACACCGTGACGTTTGCCAACCGGGACGGCGTGGTGGACGTCATAGAAGTCATGGACGGCGCGGAGTTCGATTATCTGCCGGAATACGACGCCTCCGTCTATCAGGGGTGGACGTACCGGTATAACGACGAAAAAGTAAGAAGACAGATTCCGGTCTATGACGACATCTTGATATACAATAGCAGATGGATGTAAAAACAGTCCGCAGTCATGTCGTCAGCATGGCGCGCCGGGCTTTGGAAACGGAGTGCGGCTATGAAGGTTCTGATGGTGAATAAGTTCCTGCATCCCAACGGCGGTTCGGAAACTTATATTTTCAAGCTGGGCGGGCAACTGCAGAAGGAAGGGCATGAAGTGCAGTATTTCGGCATGGAACATTCCGGCAGAATCGTCGGAAACCATGCGGAATGTTATACGACGGATATGGATTTCCACGGCGGCGGCCTCAAAAAGCTGCTCTATCCGTTCCGGATCATCTATTCGGGGGAGGCCAAGCGCAAGATGCGCCGCGTGCTGAAGGATTTCCGGCCGGATGTGGTGCATCTGAACAATATCAATTTCCAATTGACGCCCTCCGTCATCTATGCGGTGAAAGCGTATGAAAAACGGTACGGGCGGCGGTGCCGGATCGTGTATACCGCCCACGACTACCAGTGGGTATGTCCCAATCACATGATGCGGATTCCGTCCACCGGAGAGATCTGCTTCGCCTGCCGCGGCGGAAATTACGCGCAGTGCAGCCGGAACAGATGTATTCACAACTCACGGCTCAAGAGCCTGCTGGGAACGGCGGAGGCCAAATATTACGCCCTGCGCAGAACCTACGGTCTGGTGGATGTGATCGTGTGTCCCAGCGAATTTATGAAAAAGCAGTTGGATACCGATCCGCTGCTGGCGGGCAAAACGGTGATGCTGCATAATTTTATCGAAAGAGAAGATGACGCCGCCGCGACGGACGCCGGGCAGTCGAAAGGAAGCGCCGCGCCTGCCGGACAACGCATGACGGACGGCGGAACAACGGACACAGCGGGGCGTGCGCCGGTCGGAGATTACGTATTGTATTTTGGGCGGTTTGCAGAGGAAAAAGGCACCGGAACCCTGCTGGAATCCTGCAGGGCGCTGCCGGATATCCCCTTTGTCTTTGCGGGAACGGGCCCGCTGGAAGACCGCCTGAAGGAAGCGCCAAACGTGGAAAACCGCGGTTTTGTGAGCGGAGAGACGCTGCGCGGGCTGATTGAGGGCGCGCGGTTCAGCGTCTATCCGTCGGAGTGGTATGAGAACTGTCCGTTTTCCGTGATGGAATCCCAGATGTACGGCACGCCCGTGCTGGTCTCGGATCTGGGCGGCGCGCCGGAGCTGGTGCAGGCGGGGCGGACGGGCGAACTGTTCCGCGGCGGCGATGTCGAGGAGCTGACAGAGCATATCAGGGCCCTCTGGAATCAGCCAGAACTGTGCCAAAAATACAGGGAAAACTGTAAAAATATAAAATTCGATACAATTCGGGAATATTGTGATAAAATAGTGAGGAAAGTATATCAGTAAAAATATGCTTGCATATTTTTACTGATATACTTGACGAACATCCGACATAAGCAAGCAGCACGGAGTGCTGGTTGCGCATGGCGGACGATGCGGAGCATCGGATTTTATCTGAATATGATTGGGCCAGAGCAAGCAGCACGGAGTGCTGGTTGCGCATGGCGGACGATGCGGAGCAAAACAGGCAGCAGCGGGGGCACATTATGGCACGGAGAACACTATACGGAACGGTCATCGTAACCTACAGATGCAACGCGCACTGTAATATGTGCGACTGCTTCAGAGATCCCACCAGACCGGAAGAAGAAATCACGCTGGAGGACATCAAAAAACTGCCGGAGATGGCGTTTACGAATATTACCGGCGGAGAGCCCTTTATCCGGCAGGATATTCCTGACATTGTGCGGGAACTGTACCGAAAATCCGACAGGATTGTCATATCCACCAACGGCTATTTTACCGACCGGATCATCGCGCTCTGCCGGGAGTTTCCCAAAGTGGGAATCCGCATTAGCATCGAAGGGCTGCAGGAGACCAACGACGCGATCCGCGGGATTCCGGACGGCTTCCGCCGGGGATATGAGACGCTGAAAACGCTTGTGGAGATGGGGCACCCGGATGTGGGATTCGGCATGACGGTGCAGGATATGAACTGCGAGGATCTGGTGCCGTTGTATCATATCGCCAACGATATGGGGATGGAGTTTGCGACGGCTGCCCTGCACAATTCCTTTTATTTCCGAAAGACGGATAATAAGATCAACGACAAGTACAAGGTGGCGCAGAATTTTGAAAAGCTGATCAACGAGCTTTTAAAGAGCAGATCGCCCAAGAAATGGTTCCGCGCCTATTTTAACCACGGACTGATCAATTATATCTACGGCAACAAGCGGCTGCTGCCCTGCGATATGTCCAGAAACGCCTTTTTTATCGATCCGTTCTGCGACGTGATCCCCTGCAACGGCATGGCGCAGAAAGCGGTGATGGGAAATCTGCGCGAACAGACGTGGGACGAGCTATGGCATTCCGAGCAGGCGCGGCAGGTCAGGGAATGCACGAAGAAATGCGACAGGAACTGCTGGATGATCGGCAGCGCTTCCCCCGCCATGCACAGATATATCTGGGTGCCGGCATGGTGGGTGATCCGGCATAAGTTTTTGAAAGGCGGCAGATACAGTTTAAAGGAGAACAGTTATGTCAGATAAAAAAGCCGGGATCGGGCCGGCGGAGCTGGGCAGACGGTTTATCTGGCTCCTGTTCGCGGCGATCATAGGCTACCTGCTGGTGGCGAGCATATTCAGCACCTGCTATCTGGGTTCCTACAGTTATGCCACCGCGTCGGGGGACATGGAGGTAAACGTCGAGCACACCTTCTATATCCGCGACCACTGGGCGGTTCATATCGCGGCGTTTGCCCTGCTCTCCCTGCTGCTGGTTTCCGTGCGCCCGGACAGAATCCGGCGTCTGTGGAACGGCAGATATATGGGAGTCTGCATTTGTGCCGCCGTGGGCGTTCTGGCCGTCGCCGTCGTGCTGGCGGGACAGTATGAACCGAAGTTCGACCAGAGGCACGTAGTGGAGGCGGCGGCAAGACTCAATCAGCATATTTATTCCGATTTTGACAGGGGAGACTATCTGTTCGTCTTTCCCTTTCAGATGGGAACGGTATTGTATTTCCGCCTGTTGTCGCTTATTTTCGGCAACGGGAACCACATCGCGTTCCAGCTTGTCAACTGCCTCTGGATTGCGATGACCTATTATCTGTTTATGAAGATCGCAGGGCTCTTGTGGGGCGGGGAGCAGCGCAGGGGCCGGCTCTGCCAGATCGGTACGGCGTGCATGGGTATTCTGTTTGCGCCGTATCTGTTGTATGCCACGTTTCTGTACGGCACCGTGGTCGGCATGGCGTTTGCGCTCCTGTCGTTTTATATGATGCTGCGGTATGAGCAGCGGCCTACGGTCTGCCGTCTGCTGCTGGGCGGTCTGAGTATGGGGATCGCCACCGTGGTGAAGTCCAACTATGTGATTTTTATGATCGCGCAGCTCGTATACCTTCTGTTAAAATGTCTGGCCGGACATAAGGAAGGCCGTAAGAAGCTATTGTCCAGATTGGTCATGGCGGCGGCGCTGCTCTTATTTTTCTGGGCCGGGCGGCTGGGCGTCGATGCGTGTATCAGAAGCGCCAGCGGGCAGGAGCGGGTGGAAGGGATTCCCATGACCGCGTGGATTGCGATGGGACTGCAGGACGGCAAGGCGGCGCCCGGCTGGTATAACGGATATAACAACGGGGTTTATATTGAGAACGATTATGATTATGAGAAGACGTCCGCGGCCGTCAGAACGGAGATCATGCGGATTCTGGCGGGATATCCCAAGGATTTTTCCACCAGCGTCAGCTTTTTTGTAAAAAAGATCTCCTCCCAGTGGAACAATCCGACGTTTCAGTCGTTGTGGGTGATCGACGGCAGGGACGGCGCGGGCGGCCTGTCGTGGCTCCTGCACGGCGCCGGGCGGTATCTGTTTATCTTCTGGGCGAATCTGCTGCAGACATGGGTTCTGGCGGGGACGTTCCTGTATGCGCTGCGCCGTTTTAAAAAGAGCGGCATGGCGGAGATCCTGCTGCCGGTGACTTTTGTGGGCGGGTTTCTCTTTCATATTTTCTGGGAGGCGGAAGGGCTTTATTCCATCCTGTACTTTCCGCTGCTGCTTCCGCTGGGCGTCTGCGGGCTGGCGGAGTGGAGGTCGTGTCTGCTGGGCATGAAGACGGAAATCGCGTCCGCGGGCTGGCAGTCTGCGGAAGGCGGCAGATGGAAGAAAAGATTGGCGGTCGGCGCTATGGCTGCGGTTATAGTCTGTGCACTGTCCTATACCGATCCCTTTGCAAAGCTGTTTGCGCGCAACGAAAACACGGGAGCGTTCGATCCCTATACGCAGGAGACGGTGAATGAGCACGACGCTCTGCCGGGAGGAAATTAGGAATGATAAAGAAACTGGGCTATATTTTTTCGGGCAAAGAGAAGCTGCAGATTGGTCTGCTGATGATCATGGTGGTGGCGGGCAGTTTTCTGGAACTGATGGCGATATCCGTTTTTTCGCCGTTTATCGACCTGATTATGGATATGGATTCGCTGGAAGACAGCACCGTCATGTCGTTTTTGTACCATTTTCTGCATTTTACGGACACCCGGCACTTTTTGGTGTTCCTGTCGGCGGGTATTATCGCCATCTATATTGTCAAAAATGTTTATATCATCGTGGAAAAAAATATTATTTACAAGTTTTCCTACCGTATCCAGCGGACGATGTCAACCAAGCTGCTGAAAGCCTATATGCGGGAGCCATATACGTTCCACCTGAACAAAAACATATCCGTGCTGCAGCGCAGTATGCAGGAGGACACGGATCAGTTTACCAAAGGGATCATCCACAGTCTGGAGATGGTGGCGGAAATCTGTGTCTGTGTGGCTATCGGCATTTATCTTTTTATCGTCAGCAAGTCCATCACGATTGTCGTGGTTGCGCTGCTATTGTTCTGTCTGGCGGTCTTTTCCTATATCTCGAAGCGGTATTCCAGCGCGTGGGGCAGGCAGGGGCAGCAGTATAAGTCCAAGATCTATCAGTGGATGAACCAGTCGCTGGGCGGCATTAAAGAGATCAAGGTGCTGAACCGGGAGGAGAGCTTTATCAGACAGTATGACGAGCAGTTTGCGGGATATGTCAGGGTGCTGCGTCTCAACAGACTGATCGGCACTATCCCGAAATATATCATCGAGATGGTCTGTATGACGGGACTTCTGACCGCCGTGATCGTCAAGATCCTGTTCGGGCAGAAAAGCCTGGATGCGTTCGTGCCGCAGCTCGCGGTGTTTGCGGTGGCGGCGTTCCGGCTGCTCCCCTCCGTGGGCAAGATCAACGAGCACCTGTCCGCCGTTCTGTATGCGCGCCCGTCGCTGGATCTGATCTACGACGACCTGACGGAGATCGATAAGGAGGACGTGGCCCGGCAGCCGGCGGACGAGAACTGGCGGTTCCGGGACAAGCTGGAGATTCGGAACGTTACGTATGCGTATCCCGACGGAGAGGTCAACGTGATAGAACACGCCGATTTTACGATTAAGCGCGGCACGACGACGGCGTTCATAGGGGCGTCCGGCGCGGGCAAGTCCACCATGGTGGATATCCTGCTGGGCCTCCTGCCGCCACAGTATGGCAAGATCTATGCGGACGGCATGAATATCTACAAAAATCTGGCCACATGGCAGAAGGAGATCGGCTATATTCCCCAGACGATCTATCTGTCGGACGATACGATCCGGAACAATGTCGCTTTCGGCGTCGAGGAGGCGCAGATCGATGAGGAGGCCGTGATCCGCGCGCTGCAGCAGGCGCAGATTTATGACTTTACGGAGTCGCTTCCCAACGGGATGGACACATATGTGGGCGACAGAGGCGTCCGTCTGTCAGGCGGCCAGAGACAGCGCATCGGCATCGCGAGGGCATTGTACCATGATCCCGAAGTGCTGGTGCTGGATGAGGCGACGTCGGCCCTCGACAACGATACGGAGAGCGCGGTCATGGAAGCCATCGACAGGCTGCACGGCCATAAGACGCTGCTGATCATCGCCCACAGGCTGACGACGATCCGCAACGCCGACGTGATATACGAGGTCGGAAACGGCAGCGTAACTTACAAAGAAAAGCAGGAAGTGTTTGAGGTGGAATGAATATCAAGAGACAGGTAAAGGACATACTCGCGCTGGCGGATTACGGCCTGTACCGGGCCGGAATCAGAAAAGGCCATATCCGCGTACATTCCGTGGACGAGACGATAGACGAGCTGATCCGCACGGGCAAGAGCATGGTCAGATTCGGCGACGGCGAGATCACGATGATCCGCGGGAGAAGCCTGAAGCTGCAGCAGACCGATCCCGCACTTATGGAGGATCTGAGGCGCATTCTGGGTTATCAGTATGACGGCATGATCGTGACGGTGCCGGATATTTTCGGCAATCTGTCCGTCTACCGGAAGGAGAGCCGCCTGTTCTGGCGCGATCATCTGTTGTTCAGCCGCCGGGTGTATGAACGGTGCTGCGACCGGAACAAAGTATATTATAATACGTCCGTTTCCAGATTTTATTATGCCTATGCCGACAAAAGCATATGCGGCCGGTGGGCGGAAGGCATCCGCCGGATCTGGCAGGACAAGGATGTGGTCGTCGTGGAGGGGGAGAGAACCCATAACGGCGTGGGAAACGATCTGTTAGATACCGCCCGGTCGGTGGAGCGCATCATCGGCCCGTCCAGCAACGCCTATGCCAGACTGGACGAAATAGCGGCGTGCTGCCGGGAATATCCCAAGGACAGGCTATTCCTGATCTCTCTGGGCGCCGCGGCCAAACCGCTGACGGAGCGGTTGTTTCTGGAGGGGTACAGGGCGCTCGACATCGGCAATCTGGACATGGAATACGAGTGGTATCTGTCCGGGGCGAAGGGCAAGGAGAAAATCCCGAAACACGGCGTAACAGGCGAAGCCGCCAATCGGGAGTGCGGCTATGGGGCGTATCTGTCCCAGATTAAAAAAAGGGTATTAGTGTAAAAAATAAGCTCGATAGCTTATTGTTTCACAAAACGAACCTTGTTCGTTTGGGAATTTGTGCCGGAGTGTCACAAATTCCCCTGATGGTAAAGTTAATTCCGAAGGAATTTACTTTTTGCCCCTGTCGCGAGAACGCTCCGAAATGAGGATTATCATGAGAGTCATTTATATGTCACACCGGTATCATACCAACCAGACAACGATTATGAAGGGCTGGATCGAGCGCGGCCATGAGATTCGATTCTTAAGCCAGTATGAGGGAAAAATAGAAGACCACACCTATGTGCAGCCCATCGTTGTGGGGTACGCCGCACTTTTCCGGGCATTTGACTATCTCTACGTCCATCTGCTGCGGCGCAAAGATCCGGTGGCCATCGACATGAAGCTGAAACTGGGAGTGCCGCCTATCGGAAAGCTGGCGCGGTATATCAGGGAGTTCCACCCGGATCTGGCGATCATACGGGAGCGGTCTGTCTATACGATCTGCATGAACGCCATCTGCAGACATTACAAGATACCGACGATTATCTACAACCTGAGTCCCGTGTGGGATAAACCCAAGAAGATGGATCTGGCGCACAAAGTCGTGTGGAAGCTGACGCCCAAGTACCGGATCACGCCTACGAATCTGGTAGGCATCGATTTTACCGGACTGGTCAGGGACGAGAACGCTTATTGGGCGCCGTTTTTGATGGAACCGCAGCTTGCCCCGGAGCAGAAGACTTATTTTGAAGGTGGCAGAATCAACATATTCTGCATCGGCAAATATCAGGAGCGCAAGAATCATCAGATGATGATAGAGGCGGTGGAGGAGCTGCTCCCCAAGTATGATCTGCACCTTACGATCGCGGGAGAGATCTCTAACCATTTTCATGAAGAATATTACCGCGGGGTGGTGTCTTATGTAAAGGCGCATCATCTGGAGGACAGGGTGACGTTTCTGGTGAACCTGAACCGGGCGCAGGTGTACGAGCAGTACCGCAGGGCGGATGTCTATGTGCTCCCAAGTACCGGCGAGCCCGCGTCCATCACGCTGATTGAGGCCATGGCTTTCTCTGTGCCGGCGATCAGCGGCAGCGACAACGGAACGGCCAGTTATATTGACTATGGGAAGACGGGGTACGTGTTTGAGGACAACGATAAGGAAGATCTGAAAAAGAAGCTGGAACTGATCGTGAGCAGCAGAGATACCGTGGTGAAGATGGGCGCCGCGGGGTATCGGCACGTGCAGCAGCATTTTCAGTTTGACAATTATTATGAACAGGTTGAGAAGATATTGGAGAGACAGGGGAATGAGAAGCAGCGTAACAGGTAAAAAACGTCCGCCGTATGAATATGCGGTGCTCGCCGTGATGGGGATTCTCTTTTATTTCTGCGCCAGCGGACAGTGGATCAGTCTGGAAGACGATTCCCCCATTTATCTGGATTATAACGGATACGAAGGAGTTATGCCCGTCTATCCGGCTTTCCTGCGGCTGATGAAACTGGTGATAGGGGCGGAGCATTATCTGGACGGCGTGGTGGTGGTACAGTCCTGTCTGGCTGTGGTGTGCACCATGGTGTTTGTGCTGGCGTTAAAAAAGCGGTTTTCGCTGAAATTGTGGGAAGTGATCCTGTTGTATGCGGCGTGTATGCTGCCCTTTTCGATCGAGCTGCCGAAGGCGGGCATCACGCATATGATTATGACGGAGGGCCTGTCCTACGCTCTGTTCTATCTTTACTTCCTGTTTCTCATCAATTATGTGATGGATCGGAAAGGCCGCTGGGGACTGTGTATGTATGGGATGGCGATTGTCCTGCTTCTGGTCAGGAGCCAGATGTTTATGCTGCTGCTCAGCAGCTTCGCCGCTTTTCTCTATGTGCTGCTTCGAAGGATGCCCGACCGAAAGACGGCGGTGAAGGCGGCCTTGGGGCTGGTGTGCGCGGCAGCCGCTGTCGGCACCTTGTTCTTTGCGGGGCTGCGGACCGGCAAGCTGCAGATTGCGCAGCTTTCTTCCGTCGTGGTGATACGGGGATTCTACGAGGCGGAGCCCGAAGACCGGGATTTATTCCAAACCGCGGAAATGCAGGAGGCGTTCGATATGGCCTACGCCGCGGCAGACGAGCAGCATTATTTGTATATTCACGCGAGGAAGGATCTGTATATGTGGAAGGATCTGGTCTGTGACCGCCTTCCGATGGTCGTCCTTGATGCGCTTACCCAGTATATCACGGTGTACCCGGAGGCGACGTTGAGGCGCGGCGACGCCATGCGCGAGATGGGATATACGCTTCTGTTCCATCATTTCGGGAGATATCTGTATCACACTTTCCGCCTGATGGTATCCGGTTTTATCGCGGCAGTGTTCTGGCAGATAGAACCGATCTATCTGTTGTGCCATATCATAACGGCGCTGATTTATCTGTATGCCATAGCGGGCAGCGTCTTATGCCTGAAAAAGGAGCGGGGATGCCCCGCAGCTGTGTTTATGCTGACGGTGACAGGGTTTATCCTGATTATGGTCACCAGCGTAAATCTCCTGTTCGTGGGACTGCAGCGTTATGTCGTGTACGCCATGGGAATTTTCTACTGCGGGGCGTATCTGGTGCTCCGGGAGCTGGCGCGGCTGTATGGGCCGGGCCGAAGCGGGAAACGGGCGTAGTAATTGCGGTGAAAATGTGGTACAATAAGAGTAAATTGCTTCGCAATTAACTCTAGAGAATCCCTACGGGATTCTCCCGGAATGATTTACATTACTGACATCAGAGATGTGATATACTATTCATGAAAGCAATAAGCCGTGCGAATCTGACGGATGACAAAATGACTGCTTGCAGGCAATTTTGTCGGACGACAGATTCATAGGGCGCGAGCCCATGACCATGAGATACTGCGTATCTCTGTGAATCTTTGATTCACGAGGGCGGCACGGCTTATCAGAACTGACGTTACTGGCGCAAGCCGGAAGTGGATAAGAGATGGAAAATCAGATAAAATGTCTCATCATTATTCCCGCTTACAATGAGGCGGAGAATATTGAGAAAGTAATCGATAACTTAATAACCCATTATCCGCAGTACGATTATGTCATCGTCAACGACGGCTCTACGGACGCCACCGGGCAGATCTGTGCAAAGAAGCATTATCAAGTGCTGCACCTGCCGATCAATATGGGAATCGGCGGCGCCGTGCAGACGGGATACCGCTACGCTTTTGAGAATGATTATGACATAGCGGTGCAGATCGATGGGGACGGGCAGCACGACGTTGCGTTTCTGGAAAAGATGATCCGTTATATGCAGGAGGAGCAGGCTGACTGCGTGATCGGTTCGCGCTTCGTGGACAGAGAGGGTTTTCAGTCTTCGGGGCTGCGCAGGATCGGCATACAGTTTCTGAGCGTTCTGGGCTGGCTGCTCACCGGCGTCAGGGTGCGGGACATCACCAGCGGCTACCGTCTCGTCAACCGGCGTTTTATCCGGATCTTTGCGCAGGATTACCCAAGCGACTACCCTGAACCGGAGGCGATGGTGATTGCGGCGGTGCACGGCGGCAGGATCAAGGAATATCCGGTGGTCATGAGGGAGCGGGAAAATGGGACAAGCTCCATCACGTTAAAGCGCTCTGTTTATTATATGGTCAAGGTAACGCTGGCCATGCTGATTCGGCGGCTCAGCTTCGGAGTGAGGAGGCAGAAATGATACCACATACCCTGCAGATCACGCTTTCGATCGCGGTGGTCTGCTATTTTATCATTATTTTGTATTATCTGAAGCGGAAGACGCTGGAGCTCAAATATACGCTTGTCTGGCTCGCGGCAGGGCTGGTCATGGGGATTATGGTCTTTTTCCCGGAGCTTCTGGTGTGGTTCGTGAAGCTCCTCGGCATCGAGAGCAATATGAACGGATTGTATATCCTCTGTATTGCGTTTATCATGATGATCCTGATGACGCTTACCGCGATCGTATCGAGGCAGCAGTATAAGATCAGGATACTGATTCAGGAAGTCAGTCTGCTGGAAAAACGGATACGGGAATTGGAAGAAAGGAAGCCGAAAAATGCAGGCGGAGATGGGGCAGCGTAGAGACGAATATATGGATTGGCTGAAAGGGGCCGCCATTCTGTCGATGGTCATGGGCCATCTGCTGACAGGCGTTTCCGAAGGCGCCGGCATCTTTAATGTGATTTACTCCTTTCATATGCCGTTGTTGTTTTTTGTTTCCGCTTATGTCGAGCAGGCCGGCGGAGACAAATATGCGGGCGGCAGATGGCGGATGCTGGGGAAAAGAGCGGCAGGGCTGCTGCTTCCCTATGTCAGCTGGTCGATTGTTTATGCCGTCTATAAAGTGTCTTTCCATAGCATAACTCCGGGAAGCCTGCTCGCTGCATTGACGGAATACGAGGGAAACGGCCTGTGGTTCCTGCTGGTATTGTTCGGGCTGAAAGTATTGCATCTTCTCTATTGGGAGATCAGTGACCGGATTGGTGCGGGCGGTCTGTGGAAGCCGCTGCTTATTCTGGCCGGATTGGAAAGCGTAACGGCTGCGGCGGCTTTGACGCTGCGGATTCCGTTTTTGGTCAATATGGTGAGTTATGCCATACCGTATTTTGCGGCGGTCTTGATAGCCGAGAGAGAACAGATTGACAGATGTGTCAGGAGCCAATGGGTTATTGCGGCAGCGATTGCAGCCTATGTGATTGTTTTTCCCCGCTTTTCGTTCTATGATACCGGGTGGACGACACAGGCGCTGCGGATCGGCCTCTCGCTCTGCGCTATCGTGGTTCTGTGGAAACTGCGGGAGCGGGGAACACTGATCTGGGGGGGGGATTCTCGGCAGAATGGCGCGGCTATTCGGAAGATATTCCATGGAAATCTATCTGCTGCACGGATTTTTCTGCGACAGACAGATCAGCCTCCAAGGAATCGAGTCGCCTCTGGCGCTTTTGTGCGTGGCATTTGCGGAAGCGGTTGTCATAGCGGCCTTATGCGTCGCCGCTGCGGGGCTGCTTGAACTGTCCGTCTGGTGGAAAAAGATTTTATTCGGGAAATAGGACGTAGCGATGAAAAAAATAGCGATCGACCTGTTGTGGCTGCGGCCTAAGCGGGTAGGAGGAACGGAATCTTATATCAGAAACCTTTTGGACGGTTTCCTGAAGACGGAAGAACCGTTTGATTTCGTGCTTCTTGTTTCGCAGGATAATAAAGACACATTTGCTCATTACGCGGAAGACGGCAGATTCACCTTGCTGGAGACAAACGTCGTGTCTGCCAATATCGCAGGGCGTATCCTGTGGCAGTTTTTTTGTGAGAATCGTTTTCTGAAAAAACACGGCATCCGCCGGTGCTTTAGCCCGGTTTACTGCAGGCCGCTGACCAACGGCGGCGTCACCTATGTGAATACGATCCATGACCTGCAGGCGGCGCATTATCCACAGTACCATCCGTTTCATGAGATCGCGTATTCCCGACTGTGCTGGTGGCTGGATGTGCATTTTTCCAAGCATATTATAGCGATCTCCGACTGGGTGAGGGAAGATATCTGCGACAGATATCGCATCAGTCCGGAACGCATTACGACGATTTATAACCCCATCACGGTAAAACCGGAGGAGACGGTTCCCTTTGCGGCGCTGGCGGACAGATACGGAATAGAAGAACGGGAATACTATTATACGGTTTCGCAGATGATTCCCCACAAAAATCTCGGCACGCTGATCGAAGTGATGCGCCTCATCCGGGAACAGGGAGCGCCGCTTCCCAGCCGCCTGCTGATATCGGGCGTCAATGGGGAGAGTCGGGACAGTCTGGAACGGCAGATCAGAGAGAAGGGGTTAGAGCGGCAGATTACGCTGACAGGATTCGTGGAAAATGCCGAGCGGAATACGTTGTACCGATATAGCAGGGCCTTTTTGTTTCCCAGTGTGTTTGAGGGATTCGGTATGCCGTTGATCGAGGCGATGTTGTTCGGTACGGTTGTGGTTACGACGGAGTGCGCCTGTATTCCCGAGGTGACGCAGCATAAGGCCAATTACGTGCACGATCCGTACGATGCACAGGAATGGATCAGAGTGATGGAAAGCGCGGGAAACCGTGCGGGTGAGATGGATTTCGGCGCTTATGAGCAGGGGAAACTTACGGACCGTTATCTGAGGCTGCTATTGAGGGAGCTCGCCTAGCGCGGCGCCGTTCCCAAGATGCGTGTGGGAAGCCGTCAAAAGAAAGGAAAGAGCCGTGATGATCGCGATCGTTCTGGTGAATTATAACGGTATCAAATATAATAGCGCCTGCATCGACTCG
>CANRFZ010000001.1 GCA_947630025.1 uncultured Lachnospiraceae bacterium | reverse complement strand
GATGAGGAAGCCGGAGAGCCAGCGCTTGTTGAGTTGCTTTCCGGTTTTTCCTGCCCGAAGAACCCGGATGTTGAGCGGTTTTTGAAAAAAAGCGCCATTGAGTTTACTAAAAAAAATCAATCTGTTACATATCTCGTTGTTTCGGCAGAGGATATTCGGTTGTTGGGATATTTTACCCTTGCATTGAAGCCACTGACAGTACGGGGTGAAGCGGTAAGCAATACCACGAAAAGAAAGCTATTGCGGATCAGTGAGCTGGATGAGAGGTCTGATACATACACCATGTCTGCATATCTTATTGCACAACTTGGGAAAAATTATGCGGAATATGAAGGGAAAAAAATCACAGGCGAAGAACTGCTGAAACTTGCATGGAACAAAATTAAGGAAATACAGTATTTGGGTGGCGGCATGGTAACTTTCTTGGAAGCGGAAAACGAGGAAAAACTGCTATCATTTTACCATGACAACCGTTTTTCCCAGTTTGACACCAGGCAGACCATATCAAGCACAGATGAGCCGCATGAGTTTGTGCAGTTATTGAGATTGCTTTAAGTAAAATGGAATAGTAACTCATTTATCATCTTTTGTATAATACTTATCTTTGCCTGATATTATTTATGCTCCCATAAATTCATCCTCAGTTTTTCAATCTTCAAATAACGGATGCACATAATTGTTCTTAAACATATCCCGCATGGCGTA
Organism: uncultured Lachnospiraceae bacterium; assembly: GCA_947630025.1. Classification (GTDB taxonomy): domain Bacteria; phylum Bacillota; class Clostridia; order Lachnospirales; family Lachnospiraceae; genus UBA3282. The sequence goes on along the minus strand of CANRFZ010000001.1, from coordinate 213,486 downwards.
ATATCTCTCGTGCTCGCGCCAGCCGTGGTCAATGGAGCCCTCTCCGTAATACTCAATCTGCGCGTCCGGATAGGTCTCCTGCAGCCGTTCAAACTCACTGTAGGGAATCCTCGTGTGCTCCAGAAAGAGCCTTTCCAGCTTGGGAAGCTCAAATAAATAGGTGGCGTCGCTGATCGGATTGTAGCTGATGTTCAGATCCACCAGATTGGGCGTATACTGCAAAAAACTAATATCCTCCACGCCGTCGCAGAAGAACTCCAGATATTCCAGTTTGGGCACATACTGCAGCATGGATAAGTCGTCGATCCTGTGAATCTTGCCGCCTTCCCATCCTTTCACATTGTCCACCAGAATCAGTATTTTCAGCTCCGGCATATACTGCAAAAATGACAGATCCGTCACATAATTGTGCCCCAGATCCAGCGCCACAAGATCCGTGCAGTATTTCAGATATTTGGCCTCGTCATCCGTTAGGAAAAAGGTCTGGGAACAGGTTTTCATCGTGGAAAAAGCCACCGCATCCGTGCGGATTGTCCAGTGGGACAGTTGAATCTCCCAGACGATCTTGATTTCGGGGAACGCATCCTGCAGCGCGGCCATCTCATCATTGGAAAAGCCGCATTGACACATATCGATCTTTTCCAGATTTTGAAGCAGTCCAAAAAGCGTATACAGGTCGAGATCCAGAGCGGCCAGATCATGGCCGGAAAAATCCAGTTCTCGGACATCCGGCGTAACCTTGACGCCATCCACGTCCAGTTCCCACATCAGTTCCCCGTCCTGATAACGCTCTGTCAAATCCTGTATCTGTGGCAGGCTCAGTTGATAATTCCTGACATCCGCAAGCCCTGTATCGCCCTGTTGTTCCACAACATCCAAGACTTCTCCGTATGTCACTGACGTATTGTTTTTGAGATTTATAGCCTGCACATTGGCCTCGTCGGGAATATCGGATCGATCTATCTGATATTTGGCAATTTCCTCTGCCGTCTCATTTTCCGCCGCTATTTCTTCGGCGGGCGTTTCCGCAGCTTCCTGTGCGGATTCTTTCTGTTCCTGCTCCTGTGATGCGTCTTGTTGCGCCGATACCGCCATGGCGCCGGATTTTTCCGTCCCGCAGCCGGACATGACGGTCATCACCATCACAAGCACCGCAATTCCTATAGAATATCGATAGTGTTTCATCTTTTGTCTTCCCCTCTCCAATTTTTCCTAGAGAATATTATATGTTGTCAGCCGGCTTTTTTCAACAGATTTTGACGCATATCTTTGTTAGGGCATTCTTTTACTATGGCATTCCGGTGCTGCCTATTCATCATTTACAAAATGATAGAGCGATAATGAAAAAGTTATTGATTTTTTTGTTTTACGCATAATATATGGAAGATATAGAAACACCAGAAATTGTGACAATGGCGGAGTTCTTGAATAAGTTTCAGTAAATAGTCCAACCATCACCTCCCCACGCAGGCGGCAATCAAGGATGGCCGGAACTGAGATAGCAGGAATTAGGATAGCAGGAACTAGGATAGCAGGAACTAAGACAACCGGAACTGAAATAACAACGCTTATATCTAAAATACAACTCCCCGATTGCAGAAATGCAGTCGGGGATTTTTCAGATTTGTATTTACGCTTCTTCGGGTAGAAGTTCGAGTATCAACTGCGTCTGATAGGCATGGTCTTTGGCGGCGCGTTTCATGTCGTCAAATCTGCCCAGATCGATCAGAATGGAGTTGAGCCTGTTGATACGGGCAACGCCTTGAACCTGACCTTCCTTGAGACCTTCTTCGCGGCCTTCGCTGCGTTCTTCTTGGGCGATCTTTTCCATAATTTCACACATAGTCTGCTGACCCTCCTCTGTCTCCTTGTACCGGCGTTTGCTGCCGGATGTGATAGGAAATTTATTGTTGTAGGCGGTATCGTTGACAAATACTTCCATTAGCTCCGATACATCCGATCCGTCCTTGACTTTGGCATTGACATAGATTTCTTCAAAACCATTATCGACCGTTTGGCCGTTTTCCCTTATAACACGGTCTACGTGATACCGGGGAAGATTGCCGTTAAAAATATCAAACTTTGAGATGAAGACGACACACACGTCCGGAACATCTTTAAATTTCGTGCCGGGATCGGTGATGTTGGCCGTTAGGACGGCACCGTTGTAGCGCACGCGCTTCTGGTGGTCGTCATCGTCGGCCCGCTGCACTTCAATGTCGATTTTTCTTCCGTCGCCCAGCACGCATTTCGCATCAAGAATCACGGAGCGTCCCTGCAGATTGGTTCCGGTATACTGAGCGGTTGATTCCAAAACGGTCAGTCCAGCGTCGCCAAGAATGACTCGCAGAATCTCCTCACAGAATTTTTCATCTTCGGCCATAGTTCGAAACATCAGGTCGTCGATCGGATTCAGTTTTTTCGCTTCCTCGCGGATTCTCGCCTTGTTGCTCAAAGATGATCCTCTTTCTGTCATCACGACGGAATGATGGTGGCTACTTATAGTATATCATGTTTTCCTTCGAACACAACATCATTTTTATGGCATAATATGGCACAATACAGAACAATACCCTCCGGCTCCAACCCCTTCCCGCCTCCCACCCGCCAACCTCCTTACCGGTTCCCATCCCTCCGTCCTCCTTATAAACCCCTTCACCCTCCCCTACAATTCTCACCCTTCCACCCTCACCCCTCCGCCTATCCCCACCTATCCGCTTTCCCACCCACCCCCATTCATCAACCTCCCCGCCCATTCCCTATTGACAAAATGCAAGGGGGGGGTATGATGGAAACGCTTAGTTTGATATACGAAGGAGGAGAGTACGATGAAAAGAAAAGTATGGCTGGCTATGCTGATGCTGGCATCTGCGCTGGCGTTGGGCGCCTGCGGCAGCAAGGACGCCGAGGAGGACGCGGCAGAGGAGGAGATGGAGGATGACGAGGACGACGAGGACCGGAAGGACCGCGCGGACAGGGACGACGTGGACGGGCCGGCGAATGAGCTGCTGAGGAAGATCAAGGGGCAGCTTGATCCCGACGCCGCGGCTGCCGAGGAAGCGGCGGCGGATACTTCGGAGGATACCTCGGAGGACGCCGCGGAGGATACAGAGGCGGCGGATACGGACGAGGCGGCTGACGACGCCGCGGACACAGCAGCAGAGCAGGGGCCGGGCACATTTACTTACACTTATGACAGTAACGTGCTGACGATCTCCGGCAGCGGCGTACTGAATCGGGATGCGCTGGAGGCGAGCGGCGCCAATGAAGTAATCGACAGGGTAGAGAATCTGCAGGTCGTGCTGGAAGAAGGCGTCACGGCCATCGGAAATAGTGCTTTTGTCAACTGCAGCAGTCTGACCAGTGTGGAGATTCCGGGGAGTGTGACATCCATTGGGGAGAAGGCTTTTGGCGGTTGTCAGAATCTGACCAGTGTGGAGATCCCGGACGGCGTGACATCCATTGGGGAGAAGGCTTTTGACGGTTGTCAGAATCTGACCAGCGTGGAGATCCCGGACAGTGTGACATCCATTGGGGAGGAGGCTTTTTGCTACTGTCAGAATCTGACCAGTGTGGAGATCCCAGACGGCGTGACATCCATCGGGGAGGGTGCTTTTGATGAGTGCATAAGTTTGACCAGCGTGGAGATCCCGGACAGTGTGACATCCATTGGGGAGAAGGCTTTTTACTACTGTCGGAATCTGACCAGTGTGGAGATTCCGGAGGGCGTGACATCCATTGGGGGAGGGGCTTTTTACGGTTGTCAGAATCTGGCCAGCGTGACGATTCCGGGGAGTGTGACAACTATCGGAGAGCAGACTTTTGCTCAGTGCGAAAGTTTGACCGGCGTGGAGATTCCGGAGGGCGTGACATCCATTGGGAGGGAGGCTTTTTGCGGTTGTCAGAATCTGGCCAGCGTGACGATCCCGTCCAGCGTGACTTTGATTGACTCATCCGCTTTTGGATATTGCGGTCTGACCAGCGTGACGATTCCCAATACCAGTACGATTGTGGATGCGAGTGCGTTTGACAGTAGTGTAACCGTGCAGCAGTAGCGGGCGGGAACCGATAGCGCAGACCGCGCTTTTTCGTCTGATGCCGCTGCCTTACATAACCGGCCTGCCCACCTTACAAAAATCGTATCCTATTGACAAAATACGAGGGGGGGGTATGATAGAGACGCTTATAGAGATAGGGACAGGCCGGTGAATAAGTTGCTGAGAGCCCGACGCTATGCGCCGGGCTCTCTTTGACTGCAGCGTTTAGTTGTAGTTGTCGATGCAGGGCTGGAACATGGATTTGTCGATGCCGCAGACAGGGCATACCCAGTCGTCCGGCAGATCTTCAAATGCGGTTCCGGGTTTGATGCCGTGCTCCGGATCGCCTTTTTCGGGATCATAAGTATAGCCGCAGGGGTTACAGAAATATTTCTGCATAGCACAAGTCTCCTTTCTGTAAGTTGCTTTTCATAGCATATTATATCATATAAGAATTGCGAAGCAATTCTTTAGAAGTAGACTGCTGAGTCTGCTTCTCTTATATCCTATCATATCCGCCGCAAAAATACAATCGTGAATGGCGGATGCCTTTTATAAATATGGCGGGCGGTGAAGAAATGGAAAGTGTATGAGAATTGTCATTGTTTTGTCAAATATGGCAACGGTCGATCAATGATTCATTATAGAAAGAAGGATAAGGGCATTATGGGAAATGTGAGAAAGAGCAGTGCATTTTTATTAGGTTTGTGCATGATGGCTCTCACGGGATGCGAAAAGAACGAAGCTTCATTAAACAGTTGGATTGATTCTTGCGTGGAAGATTTGGTAATGAAACGGTCTGCCATAACGTCAGACGAAAATTATGTTCGGTATGAGCAGATCGCAGCGGACGAAACCATAAACGAAGAAGGATTCTTTTATTCCGACGAAGTCGATTATGGTGTCTTAGAGGATTCTGATGCCGTTCATGTGACTTTTGCAGTTAATAGCTATATTACGGTGCAGTACTTTGATGATCCGTCGATGACCAATCCACTTAGTTCCTATGGCGCCTATCTGCATACCAATGATTGTATTTATGCGGATATTCAGGAGATTAACAATCCCAACACAGAGGCATACCGGTTTAGCGGTTTTGAAGTGTGGGAATATGACGAGAATGGAAATAAGAAAAAGGAATTGGAAGCAGCGCCGTTTGAGGATGGGCTTGTATTCCAAATCCCTATGGACTATAACGGCAGAGAGATAGCAATCGTTCCGTTGGGAGAGTACACGGCGCGGAACATTGTTTTGAATGATTATTATAAGGATAACAACGGCGTGGAAGAATCGCTGGCAGGAACTTGGAATATTAACGGGGAAACGACGACCGGTAATTCTATAAGCGTCAGCCCTGTAGCGCCCTATGCGGTAACTTATACATACAATGCTAGTGACTATGTGTTTGTCGGTTCAGAACCGGCCTGTCTATATAACAACGAGACTGACGGTATTGTCAGTTTTGAGGAATTTTTTGCCGATCAAAATATTGATAGCTTTTCTGTAGAACTGCATAAGAAAAGCGGAGATCACGAATTTGATCCGAACAAGTATAAAGTGGAACACGCCGAGATCGTATATCGATATCAGGGCGTTGTGATAGAAGATTCTATGTTTATTCCCAACGGCGGTAAAATCTCTTATGAAATTACACGTACCGATGGCGGTTATTGGGTGCCGTCGGGTGATGAAAAGGGCGAAGTCGAAGTTGGCGATGTCGCTGAGACAATTGCAAATCTTGTATGTAAGAAGGAGCAGGTTGAAATAACGCTCCCGCAGCCGGAGAAAGGCGGTAACATTACCTACTCCCTCGATGGGAGAACCCTTACGGGTGACAGGGTAAAAGCGTTTATCGGCGCTGAGATTGTTATGACATTCGAGTGTAAAAACGGATGGACGTGCGACGCGCAGGATGGCACTGTTTATCAGGTTCAGGCAAGGGAAGTGCAGACAGTTAATGTTGACGGAAAAGATGTCAATGATGTCTTTACGGAGCAGCAGTATAAGCCCAATGTGTCATTCACGATTGATAAGAGCGTCGGAATGTACACAGAATTTGAGGTCAAAGCAGTAGATGTCCATGAATCCGCGTTAAAACTGGACGAAGAAAAAAAGAAAAAAATAGAACTCGGAGAAGTCGGGACAAAGGACGATCTGACCATCACTGCATCAAACGGAGCGCTTTTGGCAGGGGAAGCGCTGAAAGTAGAAATCCAAAAGGAAACCGTTGACGGCAGTGAGGAGTATGACATCCGCTATCTGCAGAAGCTGCCGGAAAGTCTGAAGATATCGCTCTATATTGCAGATAGCAGCACGGTATACAAAACGGTCGATATCACGGTAAGCAAAGTGGAGGTGGTTCCTTTTTCCAGCCCTGTGATAGACAACGGAAGTATTGTGGTTGCGACTACGGATTTGACCAGCAACAGATATTTAAAAGGCGGAGATGTGATAGAAAAATCGCGCAAAGTCACGATCACGATTTCTGCCAAGAGCGGATATTATGTCAAAGACAGCGGAAAGACGGAAGATTATACCGATACGATGAAGTATTCCAAGTATGTATCTGATATAGAAACAATACTGACCAAGCATTCGGTCAAAAAACTTTACAGTATCACTCTCGACGGAACAGATCCGTATGGCACGGTGACATATGAGATTGATGGAAAAGCGGCAGCAGCAGGGACTTATCAGTTGAAAGAGGAACAAAAGCTGGAAATGTCATATGAAATAACGGATGGGAATCATGTGATTGCCAGAGAAGGTGAAAACTGGGTCGAAGATAACTGGAATAAGACAAAGAGTAAAACAAAAGAAACTGTCAAAATACCGATCACCTCATCCTTGGATGGCGCCGCGGTTACAAGAGAGATGTATATCAAGATCAACAATCTATAGAAATGTGTGAAAATATTTGTGCTTACCACGCACGGTTACCACTATTTTTACATTCCGGAGAGGAGCAGTCATGATGGATGATGCAAAAAGAAAAAAGCGAAAGGGTATCATACGTTTCGTAGTTATCGCGGGCTTGTTATGTGCAATAGCGTGTCTGATAGGATACGCGCTGCCCATCTATCAAAATGCCAAAAATTTAGGTGTCAGTATAGGAGATAAGACAGGCGCGGTTGTGGGAAATGTGATCGGTTCTTTTGACGGCATTACAACAGGATTGTCCAAAGGCGCAGCGGACGGAAAAGAAGAAGGACTGAGCGCCAAGGATACAAAATCCGAGATCCGGAACAGATTCAGTGAAATCGGAAATCTGGAAGTGCTTGAAGCGGGCGTTAAATTAAAAAATGTGAATACGCTCGGAGATGATTATGCGGCGTTGTTTCTTCTGAAAGGCGTGGCCGTTTATTCCGTTAATCTCAAAGATATAGAAATCAATGATATTGACGCGGATACGTTGGAAATCCTGTTGCCGGAGATAACGGTGGAAGTTTATATTGATGAAAGAGATACAGAAAAATTAGCCGAATACCAGAAGCGTTCTTGGACCGGAAGCGCGGAAGACGGTTTCGTGGAATATATGAACACCAGAAGCGCTACGGATCAATCAGTCAGGGAAACGATGGAAGATGATGCGGCATTAACCGAGGCGGCAGAGGATGCGGCAATTAAGCAGGTTGCGTTGATCGCGAAAGCCGCGACAGGCAATAAAAAAGAGGTTATAGTGGGCTTTAAGGAGGGACAGGCTGATGAATAATGAAAATGAAATCAATGAAAATGAAGTCAGTGAAAGAGAACAAGACGCTCCTGCCGATAAGCTGCCCCAAATATCCCGGTGGAAAAAGATCTTTTCGCTGAACAACGTGTGCGTTGCGGCAATAGTGTTGATCGTCATTGTCATAGCATGGCTTTTTTCCAATGCTATTCATAGAGGCGCCGAGTCTGCCCAAGAAGCGTATCAAAACGCAAAAAACAAGGCCGCTGAGGATGCTTATAATAAGTTTTATGATACGGCGTTCGCATCGGCGGAAAGAAAATATCACGTATCGAACCATGTGACGATAGAAGTGGCATCGGTAAGGGAAGAAGCCAATCTTGAGGTGCTCAAGGTAAATGATGTGGAATATGTGATTGAGCCCCGGGAAGATACTGGGAATGGAATTGAAGTATGGATGGAGTTTTACGGAGATGGCGTCTATACCGTAAATATGCAGGCAAGCGAATTTGTGATTGATTCCGACAGGCAGTATGTATTGGTAAGGGTTCCCAGACCGGAACTGACAAATTGCAGAATAACGCAAGCCAATTGGATTTTTTGGCGGGATGGCGGATTTAATGAGAGTAATTCCGTCGGAACCGAACTGGCAGTTGATATGAGAAATGCCGGATATGCGGCGCTCAGTAATTACATGAAGTCCAATGCGCAATTTTATAAGAGCGCCAAGTCAGCCGCCCAGACAATTATTTCGGATTTGGTCAAAGGCCTTAATTCCGAACTGCCGGATCTCGTCGTGGAAGTGGAATTTGTAGAATAGTGCAGATTCCACTGCTAACGCTTCCACAGCCCGTCACGTCCCCTCCGACGAGGCGAGCATATCCGCGATGGCCCAGTGGGGATTGTCCACGCCGTCGTCGGTGTCGTCGTAGTACACGAAGTAGAACGTGGAGTTGATCGTGTCCGTCCTGCGGCTTCCCGAACCGAGTATCATCGTCTTGTTGAAATAGATATGGCAGGAATAGCAGTTCTCCCCGTAGGGCACGTAGTCCGTCACGGCGACGTCCGTGTAGGGGGATGCCGGCAGGGTGTGGAAGCTGATAAAGGTGATGTCTACGCTATGGGCGTAACTGTCGGCGATCTCCCAGTAATAGGAATCGCGGATCAGGTATTTCTGGATAGTTTCCAGACCGTGGTACGGCCCGGAGAGATCGTCCGTCATGAAGTTTTCCCAAGTCTGCGCCATCTGCAGCGCTTCTTTTTCATACTCCTCTGGCATCGGCCGCGGCTCCGTGTTGTAGTCCACACGGATATTGCCCTGCTCGTCCGGCGTAAAGGCCACCGTCTGTCCCTGCTCGTCGAGGACTTCGACGTCGGGCTCGGCCAGCAGTCCGCATATCCGGTATTCCACCAGCACGGGCATCTTGACATAAGGGGCGACGTTGGCGAACGCCGGGTACGGCGTCTCCTGCCCCGTGAGGTCGTCTGCGCCGAGGGGGATGCCGTTGACGACGGCCTGATAGCAGTCGGGAATCCAGAGGGTGTAGTCTCTCGGCTCCTGCGTAAAGAGGGGCGTCACTTCGCGCACCGCCCAGTCCGTGATCGGGAGAATGCCAAAGACGATCCGGGTATCCGCCGCGCTAAGCGCCACCCGCGCGACGGGAGCGCCGTCCGCCAGAAGCGTATAGACCGGCTCGGCCTCCGAATAGGCGCCGGCGTCTTTTTCGTAAGTATACTCCCGGACGCCGTCCAGCAGGGAGGCGTACAGGTCGCTATACATCTGCGTTGTCTCGAAGGGGTTCTCCGCTTCGGGCATGGTCAGGGACGCCGTCAGGCTCCCGTCGGACGCTTTCTGCTGAAATTCCGAGGCGTAGGCGGCCATCTTATGCTCCGGCAGGGAAGCCTCGTACTGCACCAGAGATTTGTCCGTATAGCGCAGGAAAGCGCAGCACACGCCGATCAGCGCCAGCGTGTAGACTCCCAGCGCGATCCAGTATACGGGCAGCTTTTTCTTCCGCTTTCCTCCGGCGGGCGCTTCCTGCGCCGCTTTTGTTTCTTCTGTTTTTTCTTTCATGGTTTCTTCCGTTTTTTCTTTCATGTTATCCTCATTCCGGAGCGCTTGCGCCCTTTATTCCGGAGCGCTTGCGCTCTTTATTCCTCCGCCGGCTTGACCACGAATGCGGTGGGCAGCCGCCATGACGAGTTCTGATAGTAAAAAGTGACGCTGGCCATCTCGTAGGCGTCCTTGTATACCATTGTGGAGGAACTGCCGCCGTCGAGGTTGGCGGCGTTTACGGCGCCGTAGTCCTGCATGATGTCGATCAGGTCGGCGGCGGTGGCTCCCAGATGTCCGTCGGCGCCCCGTCCGTCCGTGACCAGCATCAGCACGGCGCCGTCGGCGCGCTGGCCGATGACGGTGCGGGGATTGGCGCCGCTGCCCTGTCCGTCCATCTTGCGGGCTTCGCCGTTTACGATGAGCTGCACGAAATGGTTGTTTTTGTCGGAGGATTCCTCCTGAAAGGCCACGGCGTCACGGATATGCGCCTCCTCCACATATGCCTTAAAGTCGCTCCGGCCCATGCCGGACAAGTCCTGCACGATCAGCACGTTGTCCGTGTTAAAGCCGATCATATAGGTTCCGGTCTGCCCAGAGGGATCGTTGTAGGTGATCTGCCCTTCCTGCACGACGACGCCGAGGGGCTGGCCGCCTTTGTTCTCCTTGGACACATAGATACCGCCGTTGATACCGGCGATCGCACCGGCGTCGGATACGAGCTTGTCCAGATTCTTGCCGGTGGCTGTCCACGGATAGGTGCTGGCGACGCACACGCTGGCGGGGTCCTTGACGATCATCATCTTGGCAAAGAACGCCCGTCCGGAGATCTCCTCGATCCGGATGCCGTTTTCGTCGAACGTCTCCTCCGGGCCGTCGGCCTCCCCGCCGTCCGTATCCTGCGCCGCGTTTTCCTCCCGGTCGATCCGGATCAGCGAAGGGTCGACCTCCGCGGACATGGCTTCCATGGAATTGCGGTTTACGATCTCCTGTATCTCCTCCTCGCTGCAGACGAGAGACGCCAGAAATTTGAGCTGGCCGGTTTCGAGCAGCGTCGGGATCAGCAGGTCGCGCGCGGCCATGGAAGGCCCGTTGCAGCATTTCTGCAGCATCAGGTACAGCGTGCCCGTAAGCAGCAGCAGCGTAACCAACAGCGGCAGCAGTATTTTTCCGATGACGGAAGCGATTTTTTTACCCATGACAGATATCCTTTCTTATCTCTTAAAAACCCATCTCTGCTGGATCTGAAAACTGGCCAAAAAGAGCCCCAGATCGATGATGATTTTGATCACGGTATCCCATATGCCGGCGGAATGCGTCAGCGCGCTCACCAGATAGACCAGACCGTAGGATGCCGCCGTCTGGCATACGCACAACAGATAATATTTCGGCAGCGTGCTGGCGGCGGAGGCGCCGGAACGGAAGACGATGCCCCGGTTGACCAGATAATTGCACAGGGAGCTGACCAGCCGTGCGCCCGCCGTCGCGATCAGAAGGCGCAGCGCCGGATCGGAGTGCAGTGCGGACAATAGCAGGTTGAGCAGCGTAAATAACAGGATGTCCACGCCGGACGAGGCCAGCGAGCTGGCGATAAATTTTAAAATCACGCCGTATATCATCACCGAGTCCCGGACCGGGTGGAAATGGGAGGATTCGTTGTTGTCCAGATAGACCGTCTCGATGACCAGCTCCTCCGTGCCGATGCCGAGGCGTTTCAGATAGAGCAGCTGGTTCGTCTCGTATTCGTACCGCGTGCCCGGAATCGATAGCATCTGCGGCAGATAAGCCGCCGGGATCGCCCGCAGCCCGGTCTGTGTGTCGCTGACTTTGATGCCGCAGGCGAGCCGGAACACCGTTCTGGTCAGCCGATTGCCGAATCTGCTCTTAAAGGGCACATTGGAACCCGAAAAGTCCCGGACGCCCAGCACCACCCTGTCGCCGCATTCCTCCATCCGCGCGACGCAGCGGCGGATATCCCTGGGGAGATGCTGGCCGTCTCCGTCCACGGTCACAACGCCGTCGATACCGCGGCGTGTCTGTATAATATGGGAAAAAGCGGTTTTGATCGCGCTGCCTTTTCCTTTATTGACTTCATGAGTCAATACTTCGACGCCGTGATACTTTTCCGCTTCTTCAAAAAACCGCTTATGTTCCGCGCCGCTGCCGTCATCGACGACGACGATATCCGTAAATCCCTCGTCCAGCAGCCCTTTGACGGTGCGCGGCATTTTTTCATCCGGATTGTAGGAGGGCAGAATGACTACAGTGTTCATCCGCGGCTCCTTTTGGCCGTGATCTTTTGGCCGATGAGATTAACGCACAGTCCGATGGCGGTGCCGGTCACCAGACCGGCCAGCACGTCGGTGGGGTAGTGGACGCCCACGTATAGTCTGGAAAAGGCGATCAGCGCCGCCAAGATGAGACAGAGGATGCCGTATCTGCGCGGCAGGTGGGGAAACATCGCCACCGCCGAGGAGAAGCTGGCGCCCGTATGTCCCGACGGGAAAGAAGAATCATGTGGCAGGGATACGATGCACCGCAGGCCGTCCACGACTTCATAGGGCCGTATTCTGCCCACCAGATTCTTTAAGATCAGGTTGTTGACCACCAGGGAGCCGATCAGGGCGCAGGCCGAGAAGATGCCGGCCCGCCTCGTTTTCCTGAAGCACAGGAGAGCGATCGTCAGCAGTATCCAGAAGATCCCCGCGTCGCCCAGATGGGTGATTCCCTTAAAAAAGATATCGCATACCGTATTTCTGAGATGCTCCTGTATCAGGAGCAGTATTCTTCCGTCGATCAGTGTTATCATTTGTCCCCTCACATCCGTGGCCCGTCCTATGCGCGGCGGCGCCGCAGCCGCAGGCTTTTGCGGAAAGCGCGGTAATAGGCACGTTAAAATGTGCGGCGCTATCCTGTCACGGACTTATCTAGCATAGCACTGTCAGGCGCAGAAATCAAGAAGTAACCGAATAATTGGCGCGTTTTTTGCGCGGTTTCCGGCATTCCGGCTCCGCACCGGCAGGCGGCTGTCGAAATGCCGCAGTCTTGTTGACAGATTTTGTTTCCTATTGTAAGATAGCAATAAAGCGAGATAAACTCTGCCGCGGCAGAGTTTTTGTTTTATATGTTTTTGCAAAGATGCAGGCCGCCGTTTGGCGGATCTGAGGGCGGATTTTACGGCTTTTACGCGGGCCGGCGGGTTTTAGCCGGTCTGACGGAAAGGAGGCGGGAGATGGATCAGAATCGTGCGCCGATCTATGAGGCGCTGGAGACGTTCCGGCGGATGCGCATCGTGCCTTTTGATGTGCCGGGGCACAAGCACGGGCGCGGCAATCCGGAGCTGACGGCATTCCTCGGGGAACGCTGCGTCAGTGTGGATGTGAACAGTATGAAGCCCCTCGACAATCTCTGCCATCCCATCTCCGTGATCCGTGAGGCGGAAATGCTGGCGGCGGAGGCGTTCGGCGCGGCCAATGCTTTTCTGATGGTGGGCGGCACCACCAGCTCGGTGCAGAGCATGGTGTTGGCGGCCTGCAAGAGGGGCGACGAGATCATCCTGCCGCGCAACGTCCACCGCAGCGTGATTAACGCGCTGGTACTGTGCGGCGCGGTGCCCGTGTATGTGAATCCGGAGGTGGACAGGAGGCTGGGCATCTCGCTGGGGATGGAGCGGGCGCAGATCGAGAAGGCAATCCGGGAGCACCCGAAGGCGGTGGCGATACTCGTCAACAATCCCACCTATTACGGAATCTGCAGCGACTTGCGCGCCATTGTGAAGATGGCGCACGAGGCGGGGATGTTGTGTCTGGTGGACGAGGCCCACGGAACGCATTTTTATTTCGGGGAAAATCTCCCGGTCTCCGCGATGGCGGCGGGGGCGGATATGGCGGCGGTGTCCATGCACAAGAGCGGCGGCAGCCTGACGCAGTCCAGCCTGCTTCTGACAGGGGAGCGTGTCTTGGCCGGGCACGTGCGCCAGATCATCAACCTGACGCAGACGACGTCGGGCAGCTATCTGTTGATGTCGAGTCTGGACATCAGCCGCAGGAATCTGGTGCTGCGGGGCCGGGAGACTTTTGCACAGGTGGTGCAGATGGCGGAGTACGCCAGAGAGGAGATTAACGACATCGGCGGCTACTGCGCTTTCGGCAGGGAGTTAATTAACGGCGGCTCCGTCTATGATTTTGATACGACCAAGCTGAGCGTCCACACGAGGGATATCGGGCTGGCGGGAATCGAGGTCTACGATCTGCTGCGGGACGAGTACGGTATCCAGATCGAGTTCGGCGATATCGGCAATATACTGGCCTACCTCTCCATGGGCGACCGCAAGCAGGAGGTAGAGCGGCTGGTCAGCGCGCTGACGGAGATACGCAGGCGGTATCAGCGCGATCCCCGCGACCTGATGAGTCAGGAATATATCGATCCGGTGGTAGTGACCAGTCCGCAGGAGGCTTTTTATGCGGCCAAAAAGAGCGTGCCGATCCGGGACAGCGAGGGTATGGTGTGCAGCGAGTTCGTCATGTGCTACCCGCCCGGCATTCCGATTCTGGCGCCGGGGGAGCGCGTCACGAAGGCGATACTGGACTATATCGAATACGCGCGGGAGAAGGGCTGCTCGCTGACAGGGCCGGAAGACCCCGAGATATGGCGCTTAAACGTGCTGGCGTGACGACGAAGCCGGGTGTTACTGGACGTTGAGATCTGCAATCAGAGCCATAGTAAACAGGGGTATTACAATCTGCAATCAGAACCATAGTAAGCAGAGAGATTACAATCTGCAACCAGAACCATAGCAGACAGAGGTATTGCGATCTGTAATAGGGATTTGACAGAGAAATCGTAAGGGAACGGAGGGCGTATGGAACTTTGGTTTAGCGAATACCACACGCCGGATGTGCAGCATTCCATCCGGGTGAACAGACATTTATATTCGGGGCGCAGCGCCTGTCAGCAGATCGACGTGTTCGACACGCCGGAATTTGGCAGGGTGCTCGCACTGGACGGCAGCGTGATGCTGACGGAGCGTGACGAGTTCATCTACGACGAGATGGTAACGCACGTGCCGATGGCGGTGCACCCGGAGATCCATGACGTGCTGGTGATCGGTTCCGGCGACGGCGGTGTTGTCAAGGAGCTGACGCGCTACGACAGGGTGGAAAGAATCGATCTGGTGGAGATGGACCCGCAGGTAATCGAGATCTGCCGGGCGTATCTGCCGGACAATGCCAGCAGGCTGGACGACGAGCGCGTGCACATCAGCTTCGAGGACGCCCTCAGGTTCGTGCGCCGCTGCCACAAGGAGTACGATCTGATTATCGTGGACTCGATGGACCCGTTCGGCCCGTCCGAAGGACTTTTTACCAAAGAATTTTACGGCAACTGCTACCATGCCCTGAAGTCGGACGGCATACTGATCACGCAGCAGGGCAGCCTTTTCTACCGGCAGGATGCGGAGGCGATGCAGCGCAGCCACAAGCGCATCATCGAGACATTTCCGATCAGCAAGATCTATCAGGCGCACATCCCCACCTATGCGGCGGGGTACTGGCTGTTCGGCTTCTCCAGCAAGAAGTACCATCCCATCAAAGATCTGGACGCCAAGGCGTGGCGCGAGCTGGGGCTGGAAACGCAGTATTACACGCCGAAGCTGCACGTCGGTTCCTTCTATCTCCCGGCCTTTCTGGAACAGAAGCTGCGGGAAGTAGAGGGCGTAGATGAGGAATAAATTAAGAAAAAGGCGGGAGGAAAAGACGTGATGAACAGGAATGTGGAGACTTTTATCGGCTGCGGCTGCGCGTATGAGCAGGCCCGGATCGTGCTCTACGGCGCGCCCTTTGACTCCACCACCAGTTTTCGTCCGGGGGCGCGTTTCGGCTCCGCCGCCATGCGGCATGAGAGCTTCGGGCTGGAAACCTACAGTCCCTACCAGCGCGCGGATCTGTGCGACTGCGCCGTTTTTGACAGCGGCGATCTGGAACTGTGCTTCGGCGACGCGCAGAGGGCGCTGGAGGACATCCGGGCGCGGGCGCGGGAGATTCTGGCGGACGGCAAGCTGCCGTTGCTGCTGGGCGGCGAGCATCTGGTGACGCTGGGCGCGGTGCGGGCGGCGGCGGAGAAGTACCCGGATCTGCACATCATTCATTTTGACGCCCACGCCGATCTGCGGGACGAATATCTGGGCGCGCCGTTGAGCCATGCCTGTGTGCTCAGGCGGTGCCACGATCTGCTGGGGGACGCCAGAATCCACCAGTTCTGCATCCGCAGCGGCGACAGGGAGGAATGGGCGTTCGCGGAGGCGGGACACACGGATCTGCACCCCTTTGACTTTACCGGGCTGCGTCAGGTCGTGGACGGCCTGCGGGCGGCCGGCACGCCGGTCTATCTGACGGTGGACTTAGACTGTCTGGACCCGTCGGCTTTCCCCGGCACGGGCACGCCGGAGGCGGGCGGCGTCACGTTCCTGCAGCTATTGGAGGCCGTCCGTACCGTCTGCGGGGCCAGAGTGGTGGGCGCGGATCTCACGGAGCTTGCGCCGATGCTGGATGCCAGCGGCGTCTCTACCGCCGCCGCCTGCAAAGTGCTGCGGGAGTTATTGCTGGCATTGTCGGCGGGGCGCTGACCACTGATACAGTCTTGTCATCGGTATGCGGATGCCGGTGCTGTCGGCATTGTCGGCAGGGTACTGATGTTATTTACACAATTTCGGAGGGAATTATGAGCAGAGTATTGGTAATAGGCTGCGGCGGCGTGGCGTCGGTGGCCGTTCGGAAATGTTGTCAGGCGGACGACGTCTTTACGGAACTGTGCATCGCCAGCCGCACGAAGGATAAGTGCGACGCGCTGGCGCGGAAGCTGGAAGGCAGGACTCGGACCAAAATCACCACCGCGCAGGTGGACGCGGACGACGTGCAGCAGGTCATCGCCCTGATTAACGGCTACCGGCCCGAACTGGTGATGAATATCGCCCTGCCCTATCAGGATTTGACGATTATGGACGCCTGCCTTGCCTGCGGCGTCAACTATATGGATACGGCCAATTATGAGCCGGAGGATACGGACGATCCCGCGTGGCGCGCCGTCTATGAGAAGCGCTGCAGGGAACAGGGTTTCTCCGCCTATTTTGACTATAGCTGGCAGTGGGCCTACCGGGAGCGGTTCGCGCAGAAAGGGCTCACCGCGCTATTGGGCTGCGGCTTTGATCCCGGCGTGACGCAGGCGTACTGCGCGTATGCGGCGAAGCACGAGTTTGACCGCATCGAGACCATCGACATTCTGGACTGCAACGGCGGCGACCACGGCTACCCCTTCGCCACGAATTTTAACCCGGAAGTGAATCTCAGAGAAGTGTCCGCGCCCGGCAGCTATTGGGAGAACGGACATTGGGTGGAGATCCCCGCGATGAGCGTCAGGCGGGAGTACGATTTCGATCAGGTGGGAGAGAAGGATATGTATCTGCTCCACCACGAGGAAATCGAGTCGCTGGCGCAGAACATTCCCGGCGTGAAGCGCATCCGCTTCTTTATGACGTTCGGGCAGAGCTATCTGACGCATATGAAATGTCTGGAAAACGTGGGGATGCTTTCGACGACGCCGGTTGCGTTCGAGGGACACCAGATCGTGCCGATCAAGTTCCTGAAGGCGCTGCTGCCCGATCCCGCGAGTCTGGGGCCGCGTACCCGCGGCAAGACCAATATCGGCTGCATCTTTGCCGGCGAAAAGGACGGCAGAAAGAAGACCTACTATCTCTATAACGTGTGCGACCATCAGGCGTGCTACCGCGAAACGGAGAGTCAGGCGGTGAGCTATACGACGGGCGTGCCGGCGATGTGCGGCGCGCTGATGCTGCTCACCGGGCAGTGGAAGATGCCGGGCGTGCACACCGTGGAGGAATTTGATCCCGATCCGTTCTTAGACGCGCTGGACCGGTACGGACTGCCCCGCAGCGAGAACCGCTCGCCGAGGATGGTGGACTGATGGGCGCGCCGGACAGACGCCCGCCTTTTGCGGCGCTGGAGGACGGAACGCCGGAGGAGCTTTTCGGCATCCTGCCGACGCCCTGCTATATTCTGGACGAAGGGCAGCTAAAGAGAAACGGAGAGATACTGGCGGGTGTGGCGCGGCGCACGGGCTGCCGGATTCTGCTGGCGCAGAAGGCTTTTTCCAACTATGACCTCTATCCGGCGCTGGCGCCCTGTCTGGCGGGAACGGAGGCCAGCGGCTTATACGAGGCCAGACTGGGCGCGGAGGAGATGTCGGAGGGGGAAGTGCACGTCTATAGCGCCGCCTATCGGGAAGAAGAATTTCCGGAGTTATTGCGCTATGCCGACCATATCATCTTCAACTCGCCGTCGCAGCTGGCGCGCTTCGGCCCTGCGGCTGCCGTCATGGACAAGAGCATCGGGCTGCGCATCAATCCCCAGTG
Source organism: uncultured Lachnospiraceae bacterium (assembly GCA_947630025.1). Taxonomy (GTDB): domain Bacteria; phylum Bacillota; class Clostridia; order Lachnospirales; family Lachnospiraceae; genus UBA3282. The sequence continues at coordinate 195,301 of CANRFZ010000001.1, read as the reverse complement.
CTCCACGCAGGAGGGGCACGCCGTTTACGATCCCTGCGCGCCGGGAAGCCGTCTGGGGACTACCCGCGCCCGGTGGGAGGAGCAGATGACGCCGGAGCTGACCGCCATGCTGGACGGCCTGCACTTTCATACCCTGTGCGAGCAGGACGCGGACGCGCTGGAGAAGACGCTGCGGGCGGTGGAGGAGCGGTTCGGGGACATTCTGGGGCGGATGAAATGGCTGAACATGGGCGGCGGCCACCATATCACCCGGCCGGGGTATGATCTGGACAGGCTGGAGCGGTGTATCCGATACGCACAGGAGAAATGGAACGTGCAGGTCTATCTGGAGCCGGGGGAAGCCTGTGCGCTCAACGCCGGTTATCTGGCGTCGAGGGTATTGGATATCGTGGAGAGCGAGGATGTGACGAATGTGATTCTGGACACCAGCGCGGCCTGCCATATGCCGGACGTGCTGGAGATGCCTTACCGTCCGCCTGTGTACGGCGCGGAGGGAACGGCTTACCGTTACCGCCTGACGGGGCCGACTTGTCTGGCGGGGGATGTGATCGGCGACTACGGCTTCGACGAAGAACTGCAGGTCGGCGACATGGTGCTCTTTGGCGATATGGCGATCTACACCACCTGCAAGACCAATCATTTCAACGGAATGCCAGTGCCCGCGATCCGCGTGCTGAGAGAGAACGGCGAGCTGCAGTTCGTGCGGAAGCTGGGCTATCAGGATTTTAAGGGCAGGCTGGGGAGCGGCAGATAGCCGGCACAAGGGACGGAGAAGGGATGACGATGACAGGAGAAGCGGCAGAGCAGACCGCGGAGCGCGCCGAACAGAGCCTCCGCAAAAAATTCCGCAAGACCATACGTTGAGACGAACATCTTTAAGAGCGTGGAAAACGTCTGTCTGGACACGGTGGTGGCCTACAAGCAGAAGGGCGTGCGGCATCATTTTCTGGAACGGTACGACGCGGAGGAGGAAACAAATAAAAACATTTGAACTTTTTTATTTCCTGTGTTAGAATGTGCGTATTGTGTCTCATGGCAGCAGGCGGCAGCCGGCTTTTTCGGCAGGCTGGGACGGAATGAGGATTCAAATGAAAGAAAAAGAGAGAAAACTGCGGTCTGTACTTATCATCTGTCTGGTCGGCGCGGCGGCGATCGCCATCGGCGCCGGATATCTGAAATATATTTCCAAACGAATTTATGTGGACAGCACCAACTATCTGACGGGCATCTACAATCAGGTGAACAGTTCCTTTGGCTCTTTTATCGAAAAGAACTGGGGCATCCTGAACGGCTGGGGCGATTATATCGCGCTTACGGAAGATGCGGAAAACGAGAAGATGGCCGGGTTTATCAAGGGCAGGCAGGCGCATCTGGGCTTCTCCGAATTTTATTTTCTTGCGGACGACGGCGGCTTTATGACGCTGGACGGCGGGCAGGGAACGATGGATCTGGAGGAGGCGTCGCAGATTCTGATGCACGACAGGGAGCCCGTCATGAAAGGCGTGACGCTGGCGTCGGGAAACCGGGTTACGGTCTTTGCCGTTCCTGTGCAGAGCCAGCGCTATCGGGGGTTTGCCTTTGACGCGATAGCCATTTCCTACACCAACGACGCGTTGGCGAAATCCCTCAACGTCGATGCGTTTTCCGGCAACGCGAAATGCTTCGTCATACATAGGGACGGCACGGTGCTGGCCTCCACCCAGAGCGACGGCGCACCCGATAACTTTGTGGCCCATCTGCGGGCCGTTTCGGATATGAAAGAGGAGAAGCTGGCGCAGATCCTGCAGGACTGGAAAGACGACAGGGGCGGTGTGGCGCGCTGCAGCATGGAAGGCGTGGGGCAGTATCTTTTCTACCAGCCCACGGGCTATCAGGACTATATGCTGCTCAGCATCGTGCCGGAGGATGTGGTCAGGGCCGGCTTCCAGACGGTACAGGTGATTACGATCTACGTGCTGCTCGTCATTTTCCTGCTGATCGGCGTCACGGTCATCGTCCGGTTTGTCATCGCCAACCGTAAGCAGACGAGAAACAGCCGCCGCGAGATTCTGTACCGGGAGCTGATGTTTGATGTGCTTTCGGATAACGTGGACGATATTTTTATTATGGTGAACGCCGAAAACTATGTGATTGATTATGTCAGTCCGAATATCGAAAGGCTTCTGGACATCCCGCCGATGGAGGTTTACCGCGATATCCGCGTGGTGGAGCAGTATGCCAGAGATTTGAGCAGGACGATTCCCCGCGAAAAGCTCGCGGGCATCCCGCTGAAGGGCAGCCGCTGCTGGGAGGCGGAGCACGTGCAGCAGTCTACCGGGGAGCGCCGCTGGTACAGGATGACACTCTATCATATGAACATTCAGAATGCGGAGAAATATATTCTGGTGATGTCCGACCGCACCTATGAGCGGAACCTGAATCAGAATCTGCAGTCCGCCCTGGACGCGGCCAAGAGCGCGAACGAGGCCAAGAGCAATTTTCTGGCGAATATGTCCCACGACATCCGCACGCCGATGAACGCCATCACGGGCTTTTCTGTCCTGCTGGGCAGATGCGCGGACGATCCCGACAAGGTGCGGGAGTATGCCGGCAAGATTACGGTTTCCAGCAATCATATGTTAAGTCTGGTCAACGACGTGCTGGATATGAGCAAGATCGAGAGCGGGCGGACGTTCCTGAACGTAAAGCCCATGAGCCTGCGGGAGCTGACGGAGGAGCTGACGATCCTGCTGGTGCCGAAGACGGCGGCGCGGAACCAGCACCTGGAGGTCAGTATCGAGGGGAAACTGCCGGAGACCGTGATGGGAGACGTCCAGCGGTTGACGCAGATTTTGATCAACCTTTTGTCCAATGCGGTCAAATTTACGCCCAAGGGCGGCGACATCAAATTTACCGTGTCGGAAATCTCCCGGAGCGCCGCGCAGTTTGCGGACATCCGCTTCGTCGTGCGGGATAACGGCATCGGCATGAGCGAGGAATTTCAGAAGGACGTTTTCCGTCCGTTTACCAGAGAGGTCAGCTCCGTCATCAACAAGGTGCAGGGAACGGGCTTAGGACTGGCGATTGCCAAGAGCCTTGTGGATCTGATGGGCGGCGTCATCCGTCTGGAGAGCAGACAGGGCGAGGGCACCGTGGTCACGGTGGAACTGTCCTTTGCGCTGCCGGAGGGCAGTGCGGAGAAGCCTAGCGGACAGGCAGCGGCGGATGCCGGACAGAACCGAGCGGCGGACACGGCAGCGGCGGAGGCCGGGCAGAACCGAGCGGCGGACGCGGCAGCAGCGGAGGCCGGACAGAACCGAGCGGCGGACGCGGCAATAGCGGAGGCCGGGCAGAACCGAGCGGCGGATGCGGCAGCGGCGCAGGCCGGACAGAACCGAGCGGCGGATGCGGCAGCGGCGCAGGCCGGACAGAACCGAGCGGCAGAGTACGGCGCGGCTGCGGATGCACAGGAGAAGCCGGACGCCGATGTGCTGCGCGGCTTAACCGTGCTGGTGGCGGAAGACAACGAGCTGAATACGGAGATCATTACCACGATGCTGGAGATGGAAGGCGCCGCATACGAGACGACGGAGAACGGACAGGAGGCCGTGGAGCTTTTCCGGGAATCCCCGCAGGGCCATTTCGACCTCATCCTGATGGATGTGCAGATGCCCGTGATGAACGGCTACGAGGCGGCCCGGCAGATCCGTGTCTGCGGCCATCCCGACGCGGAGATCATCCCCATCGTGGCGATGACTGCAAATACCTTTGCGGAGGATGTGCAGCGCTCCATGGAGGCGGGCATGAACGGCCATCTCGCCAAGCCCATCGATATGGACACCGTGCATTCCACGGTGGCCAGACTTCTGCGGAGGCGGAGCTCCCGGCAGGAGTTGTACGGACGGTATTTCTAGGCGGCGGCAGGACGCCTGCCCGACGCCTGCAGACTGTGGCGCCGCCGGATGCGGTATGTCCCGCTGCGGCTTTTCCTTGCAGTTACCGTTGCGCCGCCGGATGCGGTATGTCCCGCTGCGGCCTTTCTCTTGCAGTTAAGATTGCGGCGCGGAAGCGTGTTCTGCGGCCAGTTTTATAAAATAAGAGTGTATCCGCGTGTCCCGATCCAGCTCCGGGTGGAACGCGGTGACCAGTTGATTTCCCTGTCGGGCGGCCACGATGTGACCGCCCGTTTGCGCGAGAATCTCGGCGTCCCCCGACACGCTTTCAATGTAGGGCGCGCGGATAAAAGTCATGGGCACGTCGCCGATTCCCCGGAAGTCCGCCTCCGTGCGGAAGCTGCCCAGTTGTCTGCCGTAGGCGTTCCGCCGGGCGCAGATGTCCATAGTGCCGAAATGCATCGCGCCGCCGCGCACTTCCCCGGCCAGCAGGATCAGCCCCGCGCAGGTGCCGAACACCGGCAGCCCGGCGCGGATTCTGTCCTTTAACGGCTCGTATAATTTCAGTTCGTGAAGCAGCCTGCCGATCACGGTACTCTCGCCGCCCGGCAGGATCAGGCCGTCGAAAGGACGGCCCAGATCCGACAGCTGCCTGATCTCAAAGTGATTTACGCCCAGCCGGTCCAGCATCGCGGCGTGTTCCGCGAAAGCGCCCTGCAGGGCCAGAATTGCGATGGTCATGCCTGTGTTCTCCTAATATGTTGCTTTGTGTCCGGGCGGTTCTGCACCTTTCTGACACGCGCGGTTTTCCGCCCATCCGGGCTTTTCTTTCTGCCGCCCGGCTTTCTGTCCATTCGGACTTTTTTCTTTTACGCGCCTGATTTTTTCAACCGGGCGGCGTTTTTTGTTTTTATTTGCCGCGCTCCGCCATGAGCAGGGCGATTTCCTGTTCGTTGATGCCCACCATCGCTTCGCCCAGATCCTCCGAGAGCTCGGCCAGAAGCCCGGCGTCGGTATAGTTGGTCACCGCCTGCACGATGGCCGCGGCGCGCTTGGCGGGATTGCCGGATTTGAAAATGCCGGAGCCCACGAACACGCCTTCCGCACCCAACTGCATCATCAGCGCGGCATCCGCCGGAGTTGCCACGCCGCCTGCCGCAAAATTGACGACGGGCAGCCTGCCTTCCGCATGGACATAGCGCAGCAGCTCTACCGGCACTTCAAGCTGCTTGGCGGCCTCAAAGAGCTCATCCTCCCGAAGATTCTGCACCCGCCGGATCTCCGCGTTCATGGCGCGCATATGGCGCACCGCCTGTACGACGTCTCCGGTGCCCGGCTCGCCCTTGGTGCGGATCATGGACGCGCCCTCCGCGATCCGCCGGAGCGCTTCTCCGAGATCCCTCGCGCCGCACACAAAAGGCACTTTAAACTGTGTTTTGTCGATGTGGTATCTGTCGTCCGCGGGCGAGAGGACTTCGCTTTCGTCGATATAGTCGATCTCGATGGCCTCCAGAATCTGCGCCTCCACAAAATGCCCGATGCGGCATTTGGCCATGACGGGTATGGACACGGCGTTCTGGATGCCCTTGATCATCTTGGGATCGCTCATGCGCGACACGCCTCCGGCGGCGCGGATATCGGCGGGAATGCGTTCCAGCGCCATGACCGCGCAGGCGCCCGCTTCCTCTGCGATCTGCGCCTGCTCCGGCGTCGTGACATCCATGATGACGCCGCCCTTGAGCATCTGCGCAAGCTGCTTATTCAGTTCGTATCTGTTTTCCTGCTGCATTGTTTCCTCCTTCCGGAGCGTTCACGCGACGGGGCAAAAAGTAAATTCCTTCGGAATTAACTTTGCCATCATGGGAATTTGTGACGCTCCGGCACAAATTCCCGTGCGAAAAATCAGCACATCAGTGTGATTTTTCGTACTAGCCTTAATTAGCACATCAGTGTGATATTTTTGATAGAGTATATCCTGAATGTGGCATTGTTAAAAGTGCCAATTTGAGAAAAATTTATCATACCAGACAATCCGGCGGAATCGGAGATATTTTTTTGTGGGCGGAATCTTTACATGGGGCGGGATATGCTTCATAATAAAATATAACAGGCTATATAATAAATAGGTCGTATCACAAGCCGTATCCACGGCGGCGCTGCGGCGGAATGTAGAGCAGACCTTTTGCATAAGGAGGCGGAGGCAGCAGATGAGTGCATGGCAGGAGAAACAGTACCATAACCTGTTCTTGGAAGCGGGTTTTGGAGAGGACGAGATCGAGCGCCGTCTGGAGGAAATCTGGCATACCTTTTTCTACGGAAAAGAAGATGAGCGGATCTACTACCCGGCGGGGGATGACATGGGGTATCTGTGCGATACGGGCAACGACGACGCCCGCACGGAAGGGATGTCCTACGGCATGATGATCTGCGTGCAGATGGATCGCAAGGAGGAGTTTGACCGCATCTGGAAGTGGGCGAAGACCTATATGTGGATGGATCGGGGCGTCAACGAAGGGTATTTTGCATGGTCCTGCGGCACCGACGGCAGCAAGAATGCCTACGGCCCCGCGCCGGACGGCGAGGAATTTTTTGCGATGGCGCTGTTCTTTGCCTCCCACAGATGGGGCGACGGCGAGGGGATCTACCATTACTCCACTCAGGCGAGGGAAATCCTGAAAGCGTGTCTGCACAAAGGGGAGAACGGCAGGCCGGGGCAGCCGATGTGGAATCACGACAACCACCAGATTTTGTTTGTGCCGGGCAGCGATTTCACAGATCCGTCCTATCATCTGCCGCATTTCTACGAACTGTTCGCACTGTGGGCGGACGAGGAGGACAGGGCGTTCTTCCGCGAGGCGGCGCGGGCGAGCCGGGAATATCTGGCCGCGGCCTGCCATCCCGAGACGGGCTTCTCGGCGGAGTACGCGGAGTTTGACGGCACGCCGATGAGCAGGAACCTGCGCTGGACGGAGAGCCGGCACGACTGGTTCTACAGCGACGCCTATCGGACGGCGGCGAATATCGGGCTGGACTATGAGTGGTTCGGTATCGACTGCGGGCAGCGCGCCGCGGCGGACAGAATCCAAGACTATCTGTTCGAGGCGGGAGAGACCGGAGATTACCACACTTACGAAGTGGACGGACGCATCGCGGACTCGGCGGTACTCCACCCGGTAGCCATCACCGCCACGACAGCGCAGGCGTCTCTGGCGTCCCGCAGTCCCCACCGATTAGAATGGGTGCGGCGTTTCTTCCGTCTGCCGCTGCGGGAGGGCAAGAGAAGATACTATGACAACTGCCTGTACTTTTTTGCTTTTCTGGCGCTGAGCGGCAGATATCGGATTTGGTGATAAGGCGATAAAGTGATCGGGTAATAAGGTGATAAGGCGATAAGGTGACAAGGTAATAAGGTGATAAAGTAATAAGGTGATAAGGCAATAAGGTGATAAGGCGATAAGGTGATAAAAATGGCACAGAGCATGATTCCCGCAAAAGAAGGCCCCAAGGCGCCGCGGGACGCCCGGAAGAAAAGGCCGGGGTTTTATATAATGCGCGGCAAGGCGGTGATGGCGTCCCCGCAGCCGGACGGCAGCGGCGTCCAGTTCTTATATCAGGACAGCGGACGCATGATCAGCAGCGCCCGCATCGTGGGAAATGTCACCGACGAAGGGCTATTGGAGCAGCTCGCTACCGTGGAGGGCTTCCGCAGAGTGGTGCACAGTATCGGCGTCAGCGTGGAGACGGCCTCCGGCACGGATACGGTGGACTTTGTTTTTCAGATGTACGGCAGGAGCGATCTCTACCGTTCGGGCACGCAGCTTCATCGCGCCGTGCGCGGCGACGGCATGGAGAATCTGATCGTTCTGGAGGAGCAGGACTGGTCCGATGACGACGACGTACCGGGGCAGATCCGGTTCGTGTTCGCCCGTCCTGGAATGCAGGCCGACGTCTCGGTGAGACTGTACTTAAACGACGGATACGACGCGCCCGAGGAGTCCGGGGAGGAACCGGTGGTTCTGGAAGGCCCGGTCTACGAGGCGATGATATCCCGGTCACTGTTACATCCGGGCAATCCCGCCAGACTGCAGAAAGCGCTGGATCGGGCGCGGGCCGGAGAGGACATTACGGTGGCCTTTATCGGCGGTTCCATCACGCAGGGCGCGGGCGCCGTTCCCATCCATACGCAGTGTTACGCCCGCCGTGTGTACGAAGATCTGTGCGATTGTCTGGGCGTGGAAAAGGACACCCGCATCCATTACCGCAAGGCCGGCGTGGGCGGAACGCCGTCGGAGCTGGGGATGATACGCTACGAGCGGGATGTGCTGCGGATGAGTGCGGACGGCCGGATCACGGAACCGCTGCCGGATATCGTGGTGGTGGAGTTCGCGGTCAACGACGAGGGAGACGAGACGCAGGGAGAATGCTATGACTCTCTCGTGCGCAAGATTCTGGCCGGTGAGAACGCCCCGGCGGTGATCCTGCTCTTTGCGGTATTTGCGGACGACTGGAATCTGCAGGAGAGGCTGGCGCCGGTGGGCTATGCCTATGCCCTGCCGATGGTCAGCGTCAGAAACGCCGTGGTGGAGCAGTTCTATCGGAAAGGCGCGGCGCGTGTGGCGACGAAGAACCAGTTTTTTTATGACGCTTTCCATCCGTCTAATGCAGGCCACCGGATCATGGCGGACTGCGTGATGCACTGTATCAGACAGGCGGACGAGGCCGGACGGCGGGAGGATACGCTGTGTCTGGAACAGACCGCTGCACCCATCGGCGGCGGGTTTGCCGGTGTGCGGCTGCTGGATCGGGCGGTCTATGCGGCGGCGGAATGCGCCGGGGCCGTCATAGGAGATACCGCCGGAGATACCGCCGGAAATGCGCCGGTGTTTCGGATCGACTGCGGCGCATTTACGGAGACCGACCGGGATCTGCAGGCGGTGGAGACGGATATGGACGTGGTTCCCACGCCGCAGTTTCCGCACAACTGGATGTATCCGGGCGCGGCGGGAGCGGGCGGAGGGAAACCTTTTGTACTGGAAATCCGGTGCCGGTCGCTGCTTCTGGTTTTCAAGGACTCCGGGGATGCCGACGTCGGATGCGCCGAGGTGTGGGTGGACGGTGAACGGACGGTTCTGGCCGATCCGCATAGCAACGGCTGGACGCACTGCAACGCGGTCATCTGTTTCCGCGACAGGAGCCCGGAGTTACACCGTGTAGAGATCCGCATGGCGCCGGGGCAGGCACACAAAAAGTTTACCGTTCTGGGCTTCGGTTATGTGGAGTGATTAAGCAGGACTGAGAGAACAAGCCTGCAGAAGAATAGAAGGCAGGGTAAAGTAAAGTAAGGTAAGGGTAAGGAAAGGCAAGGTAAGGTAAAGTAAGGTAAAGTAAGGTAAAGTAAGGTAAAGTAAGGTAAGGAAAGGAGAACAATATGTCGGAATATTTCGGAAAAGAAGTGCCCAAGCTGGGTTTCGGCCTGATGCGTCTGCCGCGGAGGGGCCCCGCGATCGATATCGGGCAGACCAAGCAGATGGTGGATCAGTTTCTGGAGGCGGGTTTTACATACTTTGACACGGCCTACGTGTATCCCGGTTCGGAGGCGGCGATCCGCAAGGCGCTGGTGGACAGATACCCCAGAGAGTCCTACACACTGGCGACGAAACTGAACGCTTTCCTAATGGCGCCCACGGAAAAGGCGGCCAAGAAGCAGTTCCAGACGAGTTTGGAGCGCACGGGCGCGGGCTATTTTGATTACTATCTGCTCCATGCGTTCATGGAGAACAATTACAAGCGATACGATAAATTCCACCTGTGGGATTTCGTCAAGGAGAAGAAGGAGGAAGGGCTGATCAAACATATCGGCTTCTCGTTCCACGCCGGGCCGAAGCTATTGGATCAATTGCTGACGGAACATCCCGAAGTGGATTTCGTGCAGCTCCAGCTCAACTATGCCGACTGGGAGAGCCGCACGGTGACGTCCCGCGCCAACTATGAGACGGCCAGGGCCCACGGAAAGTCCATCGTCGTCATGGAGCCGGTCAAGGGCGGTTCTCTGGCGAACCCTCCGGCGAAGGTGCGCAAAATCCTGCAGGAATACCATCCGGATATGTCCTATGCGTCATGGGCGATCCGGTTCGCCGCGTCGCTGGACGGCATCATCACGGTGCTGTCGGGGATGTCCAACACGGAGCAGATGCAGGACAATATTTCCTACATGAAAGATTTCAAGCCGCTGAATGCGGAGGAGCAGGAGATCATCCGCGAGGCGCAGAGAATCCTCGGAAAGTCGTCCACGATTCCCTGTACCGGCTGCCGGTACTGTGTGGAGGGCTGCCCTAAGCAGATCCCGATTCCGGATATTTTTGCGGCCATGAACAAGCGGCTGGGCAACGGCCAGATGACGGAGGCGGAGGCGGATTACGCCGCCGCGGTGCAGGGCCGGGGCCGGGCGTCCGACTGTATCGACTGCAAACAGTGTGAACGCGCGTGCCCGCAGCATTTACCCGTCACGGAGCATTTGAAAATGTGCGGATCGGAGCTGGAGTCAAACAGCAACAATTAGGAATCGCAGCGCAATAATTAGATAGAACGTTATGACCAAAAAAGATATACTGAAATTGGGATAATTTTTGTTCCTTTTTATTTTTAGGTTGTTTTACTTTTTACTAGATTAGCGTTGTTAAACTAACAAACTGACGGAAACAAAGGGGTACAGTCGAATGAAGAAAAAAAGTGTTGGTATTGTAACGATCATGGTGCTGGCTCAGGTGGCGCTCATGCTGGTGGTCTTTCTGTTCGTTTATATTTTTATGAACTCCGCCATGTCCAGCAACATCAGATCCAGTGTGATCGAGAGTATGGAGACGATCGTTCAGGAGCGTTCCCAGATCATTGAGAATTACGTCACGGAGGCGGAGAATTACCTGACCGCATACAGCCGTGCGGGAGAGATTACGGATCTGCTGCTGCATCCGACGGATGCGGACGCCGTCGCTAAGGCGCAGACCTATACGGAAGTGTTCAGCGGCGACAGGGAGAATCTGGAAGGCATCTACGCCAGCGAGTGGAATACGCACGTACTGGCGCATACGAACGCGGCGGTAGTCGGCATCACGACGAGAGAGGGCGATCCGCTGAAGGCGCTGCAGGACGCGATGATGGCTACGGACGGCGTGTATAATACCGGCATTATCATCTCGCCTGCCAGCGGCGCGCAGATCATTTCCATGTATAAAGCCTGCTATGACGCCGACGGAAATCCCATCGGTCTGGTGGGCGGCGGTATCTTTACCACGGGGCTGATCGAGATGCTGGAGTCGCTTCCCAGCGGCGGCATGGATCAGTTACAGTATTGCATGGTCAATGTCAACACAGGGGAGTACATCTTTAACAGCAACCCTGAGCTGATCGCTACGGTTGCCGAGGAGCCGTATATAACCGATATCGTCAATACGGTAAAGAACGGCGCTTCCGACACCGCTGTTATGAACTATGAGGACAACGGCACGGATTATCTGGCGTGCTACAACTATATGGCGGACAGAGGATGGGTATTCGTCATCACAGATCCCGCCGCCGAGGTATTTTCTTCCATCAGCCGGATGCGGATCGTGTTGTCGCTGATCTGCCTGATCGGTATCGTGGTGATGATCGTCTGCACGTATCTGCTGATCAATTATCTGGTAAAACCGGTGAAGATCTCCGGCGACGTTCTGGGCAAGGTCAAGGACGGCGATATCTCCTATCAGCCGGATATCCAGCGGTTCTCCGGTAGGGGCGACGAGCTGGGCAGCATCGCGCAGGCGACGGATGTGCTGATCCAGTCGCTGCAGGAAGTGGTGGAAACGCTGGGGCAGTGCTGCTATTCGCTGAATGACAAGACCAACGAGCTGGATGAATATTCCTATAAACTGGTAGACTGCGTGGCGGATAACACGGCCACGATCGAGCAGTTGTCCGCGAGTCTGGAGAGCACCGAGCAGGTGGTAACGGATGTGCATGAGAAAGTGGTCGGCATCGACCAGTGGGTTGACGAGACGCTGGAGAATCTGCAGAGCAGTATCAAGTCCAGCGATGTGCTGATCGAAAACTCCAGCGAGATGCGCAAACAGGCGCAGCAGGCGTATGAGAACAGCTGGAAGACGTTCGGCGAGACGAAGCAGGCGGTTCAGGACGCTATGCTGAGACTGCAGGATATCTCGCAGATCAACGCCATGACCGACAACATCCTGAATATCGCGTCGCAGACGAACCTGTTGTCGCTGAACGCCTCCATCGAGGCGGCGAGAGCCGGCGAAGCGGGCAGAGGCTTTGCGGTCGTAGCGGGAGAGATCGGCAATCTGGCCGAGACGTCCACGACGACGGCCTCCAATATCCAGAGCATCTGCAACAATGCCAACGAGAGCATCGAGGTCGTCAAGCAGTGCTTCGACAGAATCCTGCAGTTCTTGGAAGGAACGGTTATGGCGGAGTTCAAGCAGTTCGCTGAGAGCGCGGAGCAGTACAGTATCGCGGTAGACGGCATCAGACAGGATATTATGAATCTGGATTCCTCCACGGATACGCTGAGCAGCTCGCTGCAGCAGATTTCCGATAGCGTATCTTCGATGAAACGGATTGCGGAGGAGAATGAGTCGGCCATCGACGTGATTGCGGAAAAGAGTGGTACGACCAAGGATATCGCGGACGAGATCCGCGTCCAGTCCGACAACAACAAGCAGTTGATTAAAGAACTGGAAAAGATCATCAACCGTTTCCATGCGGATGCGTGACCGCCGGAGAACCGCTGCGCGCCTGACATGAGTAACTGCCGCGCGCTTGACATGAGTAAACTGCCGTGCAGAACGCATGAATGAGTGATGTTACGGCTATGCGCCGGCATGAGAGAATATGGCATGATGTAGGAGTTGGCCGCTATGCCAACTCCTATTTGCGTCAGAGGCTTAGCACGCGCGCGGCGCACCGAAACGGTGAAGTCCGCAGGAGCCTTTTGCACCGGACCGCGGCGCGGAGGGGCAGCCGGAGACACCGCAGCAGATGAAAAAGGACAGTGTGACAAGCTATGGAAACGGAGGCAGTGAGAGAGTCTATGAAAAAAGAAGCATACAATCCGTACCTGCCGTCGTGGGAGTATATTCCCGACGGAGAACCTTATGTCTTCGGCGACAGGGTATATGTGTACGGTTCCCACGATTTTTATAACGGCTACGTCTTCTGCATGGGGGATTACGTCTGCTGGTCGGCGCCGGTGGACGATCCGGGGAGCTGGCGGTGCGAAGGAGTGATCTACCGTAAGACCGCTGATCCGCTGAACCGCGAGGGCAAGATGAATCTGTACGCGCCGGACGTCACGGTGGGGCCGGACGGCAGATATTATCTGTATTATGTGCTGGACAAGGTTTCCGTCGTCTCGGTGGCGGTGTGCGATACGCCGGCGGGCGAATACAGTTTCTACGGCTACGTGCACTATGAGGACGGCGTCAGGCTGGGAGAGCGTCCCGGCGACGAGCCGCAGTTCGATCCGGGCGTGCTGACGGAAGGGAAGGACACTTGGCTGTATACCGGGTTCTGCGGGCAGGGAGACCGCTCCAGAACGGGCGCGATGTGTACGCTGCTGGGAGAGGATATGCTGACCGTCCGGCAGGCGCCGCGTATCGTGGCGCCGGGCTGCGAGTATAGCGACGGCACGGGCTATGAGGGCCATGCGTTCTTTGAGGCGCCCTCGATCCGCAGGAGAGGGGACGTCTACTATCTGATCTATTCCTCTCAGGTGATGCACGAGCTATGCTACGCCACCTGTGACAGACCTGACGGCAGCTTCACTTACGGCGGCGTGATCATCAGCAACTGCGATCTGCATATCGACACTTACAAGCCCGCCGAGCAGCCGATGGCATACGGGGCGAACAATCACGGCAGCATTGTGCGGATCGGCGAAAAGTGGTATATTTTTTATCATAGACATACTAACGGTACATGGTATAGCAGACAGGGCTGCGCCGAGGAGATTTCGTTCCGGGAGGACGGCGGCATTCCGCAGGTGGAGATGACGTCCTGCGGGCTAAACGGCGGGCCGCTTAAAGGCGAGGGAGAGCACCCCGCTTATCTGGCGTGCAACCTGTTTACCGACGAGCCTTCGGTGTATGTCGGCGACGACCGTTTCCCTAAGATCGTGCAGGAGGGCAGGGACGGCGACGAGGAGGAAGGCTATCTGGCCAATATGAAGGACTCCGCCACCGCCGGGTTTAAATATTTCGACTGCCGGAATGTCCGCAGCATCTCCGTCACGGCCAGAGGTTACATTGACGGCGCGTTCGAGATACGGACGGCGTGGGATGGCGAAGTGGTCGCCACGCTGCCGGTGGCCTTTACGAATGTGTGGGAGACTTACACGGCGGACGTGGAGCTGCCGGACGGCGTATATGCGTTTTACATCACCTACAGGGGCGGCGGCGTGGCCGGACTGAAATCGTTTACGCTGGGCTGCGGCGCGGCCAAGTAACGAAAGGCGCGGCAGGCAGGCAGAATCCCGCACCGAGCCGCGGCAGACAGGTAGAATCCCGCGACGGGCGGATAGTCTTTGCATCAGATAGCGGCGGCGGCATCATAAAAAGGGAAGTATGAAAAAAGGAACGAAGGGAAAACATTATTTTACGGAAAAGATCCTGAACCGGCTGGATCATATGCGCCTGCGGAAGAAGTTGTGGCTGATACAGATTTTCTGCGTGCTGCTGCCGCTGCTGGTCAGCGACAGCGTGATCTTCTCGCTGATTATCAACGAGGAGCGGCGGGCGGCGCGGCAGGAGACGTACAACGCTGCCGAGGCGGTGAAGTATACGATCAGCGATTCGGTCAGAAGCGCGGTGGGCCTGATGCAGAATATCTACGTCAACCGCTATGTGAACGAGTTTATCAAGCAGGAGTTTACGTCGCCGTTAGATTACTATGACAAGTATCTGAAATTTACCAAGGATTCCCTCTATGCGGTGGGAGTCAGCAACGGCCATTACAACGCCGTGATCTACTGCGACAATGACGGCATCGTAAACGGCGGATATTTTCAGAGACTGGATATGGCGCAGGATGCTTGGTGGTACCGTAAGCTGGAAGACAGCGGCAGGGAAGTGGTGCTTTTTTCCGAGTACGTGGAAGACGGCAGGAAGGAGCAGCGGGCGGTCTCTCTGGTGCGGCATATGGACTATTACCGCCGCAACAATGAAAAGAGCGTGATCAGAATCGATCTGGACTACAGCGGGATTTCCCAGCAGATTTTGAACGCCCAGTACGACGCGGTGCTCTATGTCTGCGACGGCGACAGGATTCTCTTTTCCAACGACGGAAGGGGCGGCCTGCAGGTGCCGTTTGAGCGCATGGATGCGGAGCTTGCGTCGCGCGCGGATGCGCACACGACGATGAATATTTACGGCAGCGTTCTGGATATCTATGCCATGCAGCCTGAGATCGACGCCGGGCAGGTGCTGCTGAAAAATCTGCCGCTGATCGCGGGGCTGCTCTGTCTCAACGTGCTGCTGCCGTTTCTGATGATGGGACTGATCAACCGCTCCTTTACCGAGAGGCTGCGGCAGATGGAAAAGGTGTTTGGCGGCGTGGAGGGCGACGAGCTGGTGCAGCTTCCGGAAGTCCGGGGCAGCGACGAGATCGGTTCGCTGATGCAGAGCTATAACCGGATGGCGCGGCGGATGAACGAACTGATTCAGACGGTCTATAAGAACAGGCTCAGGAGTCAGGAGATCGACATCGCCAGACAGAAGGCGGAGCTATTGGCGCTCCATAGCCAGATCAACCCGCATTTTCTGTTTAACGCGCTGGAGAGCATCCGTATGCACAGTGTGCTCAAACGGGAGTACGAGACGGCGGACATGGTGCAGAAGCTGGCGCTGATGGAGCGGCAGAACGTGGAATGGGGCGGCGATCTGGTGCGCATCGGCGACGAGATCCGGTTTATCGAAGCCTATCTGGAACTGCAGAAATACCGTTTCGGAGAGCGCCTGTCCTATCAGATCAACGTCGATGAGGAGTGCATGGATTACCGCATTCCCAAGTTGTCGGTAGTCACCTTTGTGGAGAACGCCTGCGTTCACGGCATGGAGAAGAAGACGCTGGCAAGCCGGGTGTTCGTGCGCATATATATAGAAGACGGCAGGCTGGTCATGGAGGTGGAGGACACCGGCAACGGAATGCAGGAGGAGCAGTGCAGGCAGATGCTGGAGGATATGCGGAACGTCCGCATAGAAATGTTAAAGAGCAGCAGGCACGTGGGAATCCTGAACGCGGCGCTGCGGCTTAAAATGGCGTCGGAGGATACGGTGTCTTTCGAGATGGACAGCGAGCCCGGCGCGGGCACGATGGTGCTTATCCGCATTCCGACGGAAAAGCTGCCAAAGGCGGCGGAAGAAGCGGAGGAGCAGGGCGCGGAAGCGGAAACCGCGGAAGAACAACGAGTGGAAGCGGAAACCGCAGAAAGATAGAGAAAAGAAGCAGTGAAAGCGGAAGTGTAGAAACGGGGGAACAAAATGCTGAAGGTCTTGCTTGTGGACGACGAGCCTTTCATTCTGGAAGGCCTGTCCGTGCTCATCGACTGGAACAAGGAGGGATTCGAGATCGCGGCGAAGGTGTCCAACGCCTATGAAGCGCTGGAAGTTCTGGCGCGGGAGCAGATCGACCTGATGATCACCGACATCAAGATGCCGGGGATGACGGGATTGGAGCTGGTGGAAAAGATCCGGCGGGAGAAACTGTCCGGCGCCTATTTTGCCATGCTGAGCGGCTACAATGATTTTGAATATGTCCGCACAGCCCTGCACAACGAATGTCTGGACTATCTGCTGAAGCCCATCGACAAGGAGGAGCTGCTGCGGATGCTCGACCGCGTCAGACAGTGCTTCGAGGCCTTGCGGCAGAAGCAGAGGGAGACCAATGCGTTTCTGGGGGGGGGTGCGGACTTCCTGACATCGCTGCGCAATTTTGATCCCGGTAGCGATGTGAACCGGAACGACGCGGACAGGACGGTGGACAAGCAGCTCATCGACGAGCTGATCCGCGCGGTGAAGATCAACGACAGGGAAGACATCTCCCGTTATGCCCGGCAGCTCTATGCGGATATGACCAAGGAAAAATCCGACGCGGCCATGATCAATATGGCCGTGAACTACCTGATGTTCGAGCTGCTGCATCTGGCATCGGAGCAGGACGAGAACTGCAGCCAGGGCGATGTGGTGCAGTTTATCCGCGAGGCGGCGTTAGACAAAGCAGACAGCGAGGACAACGAGGCCAGCCTGACGGCGCTATTGTTAGAATACGGCGATTATCTGATGGATCTGCGCGCCAGCCAGAGCCACGGCGTGCTCAGCCGGATCGAGGAGGATATCAAGCAGAATTATAAGGAGAACCTGACCTTAAAGGACATGGGGAAGAAATACTATGTGAACGCCGCCTATCTGGGGCAGAGCTTTAAGAAGCAGTACGGGGAATCCTTTAAAGATTATCTGAACCGCGTCCGCATCGAGAAAGCGGTGGAGCTTCTGCTATATTCCGACAAGAAGATCTATGAGATCGCGGAAGAAGTGGGGTACAAGGATCTGGACTATTTTATCAACAAGTTTATCGCGCTGAAGGGGTGTACCCCGGCAAAATACCGGAAACAGGTCAAATAGCGGAGGCATTTTGACCAAAAGGCCCGACAGATTACAGTGTGCGTTGTGCAACTATAATTTGTCGGGCTTTTTTCTATGCTTTGTCGGGTTGAGCAAATATGAATAAATTGTAAAATAATGATAAAGCAATCATAAATTGCGACCAAAAGGAGGATAAAAGATGAAGAAGAAACTGATAACACTTCTGCTTGCATCTGCGGTTACGGTATCTGCGCTGGCAGGCTGCGGCGGTTCGGGAGCTGCTTCCGACAGTTCCGCAGGATCGGGCGCGGCGTCTACGGATGCTGCGGGCACAGACGCGGCTGACGCTGGTTCCGATGCGGCGGCATCCGGAGATGTGACGGACTTCACGATGTTTATCACGATGCCCGGCTCCGAGATCAACAGCGACAACGAGATCGCGGACATGATCGCTCAGAAATGGGGCGTAAAGATCAAAGAGACATGGCTGACAGGCCAGACGGCTGCCGAGGCGACCGGTACGCTGATCGCCGGCGGCGAGTACCCCGACTACATCGACAGTGACGAGATGGGACAGCTGGTAGACGCGGGCGCGCTGCTTCCGCTGGATGATTATATCGACCAGTACCCTGAGTTCAAGGAGACTTGGTTTACCGAGGACGAGTGGGAGAAGTTCCGCCAGCCCGACGGACATATCTACTGGATCAATCCGTTCGGCAACACGATGGGCGAGAGCACGACGACGACACATAACGACGAGGCATTCTGGATTCAGGTAAGAGTTCTGGAGTGGGCAGGCTATCCGGAGATCAACACGCTGGATGAGTACTTCAAGGTACTGGAAGACTATGCGGCGGCAAATCCGACGATGGAAGACGGCACGCCGAACATCCCTTACACGATTCTCTGCGAAGACTGGAGATATTTCTGTCTGGAGAATGCCGGCGAGTTCCTGGCAGGCTATCCTAACGACGGTTCCGTCATCGTCAACAAAGAGACGATGACCGTTGAGGATTACAACACTTCCGAAGATACCAAGTTGTATCTGCAGAAGCTGAACGAGGCATACAATGCCGGCCTGATCGACACCGAGTTTGCAACGCAGACGTATGACGAGTACATCGCGAAGCTGTCCACGGGACGTGTTCTCGGCATGGTTGACCAGTGGTGGGATTTCGCATACACGGTAAACGATGTATTCAAGCAGCAGGGCCTTGACAAGCAGGGCTGCAACTACGTTCCGCTGGGCCTGACCACAAGCGAAGGCATGGACAACAGATGGCATACTTATGACGATACGGTAAACCAGGCATCCGGCGTGGCGATCACGGTTGACTGCAAAGATCCAGACAAGGCGTTCAAGTTCCTCGTAGACTGCGCGATGGATCAGGAACTCCATGACCTGAGATTCTGGGGCGTAAAGGACGTAGACTACAGTGTAGACGCTGACGGCTTATACTACAGAACGGAAGACCAGAGAATGAAGTGTGCGGACACCTCCTATCAGGCATCCCACCTGTGCCAGTACTCCTATATGCCTCAGTGGGGCGGCACGAGCCGTGACGGTATCAACGCCAACAAGCCCGAGGAGCAGACGTCTGAGTTCCAGAACGGTATGGCTGAGCCTCTGAAGAACTGCTTCGACGCATACGGCGCACGTAACTACGTAGACATGATCGGTTCCGTACAGGAGACGAACGGCCCTTGGTTCCCGATGTACAGCTACTCCAACAACTTCACGACAGAGACACCCGGCGGTGTAGCATGGGCTAAGATGGGCGACGTAAAGCACGAGTATCTGCCTAAGGTAGTTATGGCTCCTGATTTTGATGCGGCGTGGGATGAGTACATGACACAGTACAACGCTTGTAACCCGCAGGATTTCATCAGTGAGATGCAGGCTATCCTCGATACCTTCAAATAATCAGGGGAATCGGAATGGCAGCATTCTGAAATAGTTGCACGAAAGGCAGCAATAAGGATTCCATAATGAAGACTGTTGCTGCCTTTTTTGTAGAGATAGGAGTGATGTAATGGCTCAGACAAAGGCAAAAAAAGACAAAAAAATCACTTGGAAAGAGGTCAAGCGGCAGAAATCCCTGCTCATCATAGCCTTTTTGGTGACGGTCTATGGTTTTATCTTTTATTACTGGCCCCTGACCGGCTGGATTATGGCGTTCCAGAATTTTAAACCGGCCAAAGGAATCTTGGGCTCCCAGTTCATCGGACTGAACAAATTTAAGTTTCTGTTTGAAGACGCCGCTTTTATCAGGGTAATCAGAAACACTTTCTGCATGGGTGTGCTGAATCTGGTCACAACCACGGTCATGGCGATCCTGTTTGCGGTGCTATTAAACGAGATCCGTTCCTCGATCGCGAAGAAAACGGTGCAGACCATTTCCTATCTGCCCCACTTCCTTTCGTGGATCGTTGTTACCGGTATTCTGCATGACGCCCTCTCCAGTACTGGTATCATCAATGACTTGCTGATGAGGGCAGGCATTATTGACAGTGCGATTAACTTTTTTGCACATCCCAAATACTTCTGGCCGATCGTGGCGTTCGCCAACTGCTGGAAGGAGACCGGATGGAATGCAATTATTTATTTGGCAGCTATTACTGCGATAGATCCCAGTCTGTACGAGGCGGCCTCCATCGACGGCGCCAGCAGGCTGCAGAAGATACGTTATATAACGCTTCCGGGCATCAAACCCACGATCATGATCCTGCTGCTGATGAACATCGGCAACGTGCTCAACGCGGGATTTGAAGTACAGTACCTGCTGGGTAACGGTCTGGTACAGAGCGTGTCACAGACAATCGATATCTACGTTCTGAACTGGGGTATCAGCCAGAACGACTTCTCGCTCGGTACCGCAGCCGGTATCTTTAAGAGCGCGGTAAGTATCGCGTTGATCGTGATATGTAATCAACTGGCGAAGCGCGCCGGTGAAGAACGGTTGTTCTAGGAGGTGGATGCGGAGATGAATACAAGAAAAGTAAAAAGTTCTACGGGAAGTAAAGTTTTTACGATACTTAATTCTTTATTTATGATCGCATTCGTTGTGATCACGTTGTACCCGGTTCTGAATACGGTCGCCGTCTCCTTTAACGACGGCATCGACGCGGTGCGCGGCGGCATCTACCTGTGGCCCAGAAAATTTGCCATCAAGAACTACCAGACGGTGCTGGCGATGGAAAACCTGATCACGGGCGCCAAGATCACGGTGGCGAGAACGGTGCTGGGAACGGCGACCGCGCTGGTGGTCAACGCGCTGCTGGCCTATGTGGTCAGCCGCAAGAGATTCCTGTTCAAATCGCAGCTGTCTCTGTTCTGGGTTGTGACGATGTACGTCAACGGCGGTCTGATCCCGGTATTCCTGTTGTACCGAAACCTGCATCTGACAGGCACCTTCTGGGTATATGTCATCCCCGGCATGGTGAGCGCGTGGAATATGCTGGTGCTGCGGACTTATATGCTGGGACTGCCGGACAGTCTGGAGGAGTCGGCGCAGCTCGACGGCGCGGGGTACATGACGATCTTCTTAAAGATCATTTCTCCTCTGTGCAAGCCGGTATATGCGACCATCGTCCTGTTTGTGGCGGTAGGACATTGGAACTCTTGGTTCGACGCGATGTTGTATAACAGAATGAAGACCGAGTACACAACGCTGCAGTACGAGCTGATGAAACTGTTGTCCTCAGTTATGCAGCAGAGCGGCAGCGCGGCGTCGGCCAGTGAGCGCGGCAGCGCTGCGGCGGCCATCACACCGCTTACGATCCGCGCGGCGGCTACCGTCGTGACGATGCTTCCGATTATCTGTCTGTACCCGTTCCTGCAGAGATATTTCGTGACCGGCCTGACCATCGGCGGCGTAAAAGAATAAGACATAAAATATAAGGGCGGGCCGCAGTGTATGCGGCCCGTTTTCGCGTTGACGGAGTGGGGGGGGGACGTTTTGCAGGCAGCCTCTTGCTTTTCTGCATATAAATGAAAAGAAAATATGCAGAAAACGGTGCAATTTTGTTGCGTTTCTGCATATTATATGATAAAGTAATATGCAGAAAGGGCGGACACATGAGAAAATTTGATTATTCTTTTTTACAGAACGGCCTGCTGCCTGCGAATCTGGTGAACCTGACAGCCAATATCGCATCGCTCAAAACAATGGCCGGCGTGCGGAAAGCGGAACATCTCAAAATTTTTACGGAATTGGAGGCAGTCGCAAAAGTACAGTCTGTCAAGAGCTCTAATGCCATTGAGGGAATTGTCACCAGCGACGAGCGTATCGCGGCGATTGTCAATCAGAACAGTGCGCCGTTGAACCATAGCGAGGCGGAAATTGCCGGATACAGGGACGCTCTCAATGAAGTCCATACGAATTATTCTTCCATGGATTTTCGGCAGAGAGATATTCTGCATCTGCACGAGGTGATGTTGTCGATTGCCGGTCATGAGTTCGGCGGGCGCTATAAAACGGATGACAATGTCATTATGGAAGTGGATGCCGCGGGAAACAGGCAGGTGCGCTTTCGACCGGCCAGCGCTGCGGAAACGCCGGGGTGCATGGAGCAGTTGGAGCTGGCCTATCTGGAAGCGCGGGATCATGCGAATATCAGCCGGCTTCTTTTGATTCCCTGCGTGATATTGGATTTTCTGTGTATTCATCCTTTCCGGGACGGAAACGGCAGAATGTCGCGTCTTTTATCGCTGCTGCTTCTCTACAAAAACGGCTATGACGTCGGCAGGTACGTATCCTTTGAAGAACAGATCAATCATTACAAGGCGTACTATTATGACGCCCTGCTGCAGTCCTCGGCGGGATGGGAAACCAATGCCAATAGCTATTTCCCGTTCGTCGAGAATTTTCTGTCGATGCTTTATATGTGCTATAAGGAGCTGGATAAACGCTTTGCGGTGGTGCACGGCGCAAAAATCACAAAAACAGCCCGGATAGAGGCGACGGTGCTGAACAGTCTGACGCCGATTTCCAAGGCGGAGATCTGCAAGATACTGCCTGATGTCAGCCCCACCACTGTAGAGGCGGTTCTGGGAGCCATGGTGAAGCGGGGCGAGATCAAGCGGATCGGTATGTCCAGATCGACGCGGTATTGTAAAGCGTAGATTTCCGCGGGCACTGCAAATTCCCCTGATGGCAAAGTTAATTCCGAAGGAATTTACTTTTTGCCTCGTCGCATAAACGCTCTGAAGTGAGGAATATTATGTATCAGACAGTATTATTTGACTTAGACGGCACGCTCACCGATCCCGGCGTCGGCATCACCAATTCCGTGATGTACGCGCTGCGCAGGTTCGGCATAGAGGTGGAGAACAGAGAGGAACTGTACCCGTTTATCGGGCCGCCGTTAAAAGATTCCTTCCAGAGATTTTATCATTTTACGGAGGAGCAGGCGCGGCTGGGAATCCGGTACTACCGGGAGTATTATAGCGACCGCGGAATCTTTGAGAACGTTCTGTACGACGGTATCGGGGAACTGCTGGCGAAGCTGCATCAGGCGGGCAGAAAGGTGATGCTGGCCACTTCCAAGCCGGAGCCTTTCGCCGTCAGGATTCTGGAGCACTTCCGTATCGCGGCGTATTTTGATTTCGTGGCGGGAGCCGCCATGGACGAGACGAGGACGGAGAAGCTGGAAGTCATGACCTATGCGCTCGGCGCCTGCCGCATCACGAACCCGGCGCAGGCCGTGATGGTCGGAGATCGGGAGTATGATATTCTGGGCGCGAGGAAGCTGGGGCTTGACTCCGTCGGCGTTCTGTACGGCTACGGAAGCAGGCAGGAGCTGGAGGACGCCGGAGCCACGTATCTGGCGGAGAGGGTGGAGGATCTGCTGGCGGTGTTGTAATTGATGTTACAGAGAATAGCCTGTCTCACTTACCTCTGTCCGAATCATTTTTGTTTGGATGAATATGGTATACTTACAAGCGGAATGATGCCGGGCTAGGAACACCGGGCGTTTCCGGGTATTATCAAAAGAAATAGCAGGATAGGAGAAAAGGAAACAGCAGCTATGAAAAACAAACAAGGCGTACATAAGATGCAGAACGTACAGGAGATGCAGAACGTACAGACCTTACAGGAGACGCCGCTCTCCGGGCGGAGACTCGCGGCGGTGTGCAAAACCGTGTGGGAGTATCTGATGCTGGCGTTTGGTGCGGCGGTGGCGGCCTTTGCCATCGAGGAGTTTCTGGTGCCCTGCGATATTCTGGACGGCGGCGTGGTAGGTGTCAGCATCATCGTCAACCATCTGACGCATATCAGGCTGAGCCTGCTGACTCTGGGCATCAATATTCCGTTTCTGCTGGTCGGCTACAAGGTGCTGGGAAAGGAGTTTTTTGTCAAGGCCGGCTATGCCATGGCAGTTTTTTCCTTATTTCTGGAAGTGTTTGCGCCGCTTAGGAATATGACGCGGGAGCCGCTTCTGGCCGTCTGCTTCGGCGGCATCTTTCTGGGAATCGGCGTGGGGATCGTGATTTCTTTCGGCGGCTGCCTCGATGGAACGGAAACGGTAGCGATCCTGATTAACCGCAAGACCGATTTCCCGGTGGGACGGACGGTGCTTTTTCTCAATATCGTGATCTATACCGTGGCGGGTACGCAGTTCGGATTCGATCCGGCGATGTATAGTCTGCTCACCTATTACATTACTTCCAAGGTGCTGGACTTCATAGACAACGGCATGAATCAGGCCAAGGCCGCCACCATTATCACCAACGACGGCAGGAAGATTGCGGATATGATCTACAGGAAGATGGGACGGACGGTGACGCTGATGGAAGGAGAGGGCCTGATCAGCGGCAAGAAGGACGTCGTTTACTGTGTGCTGAACCGTCTGGAAGTATATGAGCTGAAGAAACTGATCGGAGAAGCGGATACCGGCGCCTTTATTGCCATCAACGAAATCTCGGAGATCATCGGCAACCACATCAAGAAGAAAGGCGGAGAAGGTTGAGGATTTGGTGGCGGTGTTGTAATCTGCGGAAAGTAGGTGTGTCTATGTTGACAATGGAAAGAAAACAGTCAGATTTTTCACATGATATTTCTTATTATGCAAAAGACAGCAGGCTGACTGGAGAGCCGGACGGTAAACACTATAAATGGAAAGAGATGATCGAAATGTTCAGGCAGCTCGGCAGACCTCTCACGGATGAGGAAGCGGAGAAATTTAGGATAAAGTAGCTATATCCTCCGCAAGAAGTCTGATGCGGAGCAGTCCATCCAATTTTTAAAAACAACATAACAGTCCCAAAGCAGGAAAGCAGGAACCCAGACGCTTCCTGCTTTTTCTTTTCACAAAAAAATCGCAGATTAAGCCCATCTGCGAAAAAATCTAAACACAAAATATTGGGCTTGCAGCCTATATCTTGTGTCTCCGATATCTTCTATCGACAAAAATTATATAAAACTTTATACCGCTTGTCAATCCATGACAGTAAAAATATCAAAATTCCCCGGGATTTTTGTCTGATTTTTTGTACAATTTTGCACGGAAAAGTTTTTAGGAATTTTATAGTGGTCAAAATATGGTCAGCATGGAGGGAACGAGATATGCCGAAAACAGGAAGCAACATACGAAAGCGCGCCGACGGACGCTGGGAGGGGCGTTATAAGTATCTGACCCCTGAAAAAGTCTTTAAAATGCGGTCGGTCTACGGAAAGACCTGCGGGGAAGTGAAAGAGAAAATGGAACGGCTCGTCATCGAGCAGAACAAAGCGATGCAGAAAGCGGATGAGAAACGCGCAGGCAGCATTCCGACCTTTGGGGAAGTGGCCGGGGAATGGCTGGCCGCCGTGGAAAAGACGAGGAAATATTCCACCTGTGTAAAATACCGCGGAATCTATCGGAAACACCTGAAAGCGCTGGAAAGGATCAAATTGAATGAGATTTCCAACGCGGCGCTGGCAGAAAAGATTTTTCAGGGCGGCCAGTATACGCAGAACCTGCGGCATACGGTCACGCAGGTTGCCAACCATGTCATAAGATTCGGCAACGAAGCGCACGGCTACCACGTTCCCGTGCTTGCCAACCACGGAAGCCGGGAAAAGGAGAGGAAGATCAAGACCATCAGCCGGGCAGACCAGAAAGCGCTGCTCCGTTTCCTGTCCGATGGCACGGACAGTTCCAAGGCGGGCGTCCTGCTCTGCCATGCGACAGGAATGCGTCTGGGAGAAGTCTGCTCGCTGAAATGGGAGGACATCGATTTTGACCGGCGGATCATACATATCAATCGGACGATCCAGCGGATCGCCGCCGCAGAAGGAGATGCAAAGACGGCGCTTCTGGAATCCACGCCCAAAAGCGCCTCCTCCCTGCGGGAGATACCGGCCTCCGGCTATATCATGCAGATCCTCGGCGGGATGGAGCGGACAGGGGAGTATGTGGTGGGCGGCAGGAAGCCCGTAGAACCCCGCACCTATGAGAACCGTTTCCGGCAGTATGCGAAAAAGGCGGGGATTGGCGCATATAGCTTCCATTCGCTGCGCCATACTTTCGCCACCAACTGTATCGAGAACGGCATGGACGCAAAGACGTTGAGCGACATTCTCGGACATTCCAATGTGCAGATCACATTGAACCGATATGTGCATCCCACCATGGAAAGCAAGCAGAACCAGATGGGAAAAATGGACGGCTATTACGGCGACATCATGAAGTGAAAAAGAACTTTTTATAGTGGTCAAAAAAATGGTCGGCGGCGCGGAGAAGCCGCTATTTTCAACGGCTCTGGGGATTTTTTCGCAGATGGGCTTAATCTTAGAAAAGATTTTTTCAGGGGTCGGGTAATGCAGACGGTACAGACTACGCAGACTTCTCCGGGGAAAACGCTCACAAAGACGATCACGCAGCACACCAAGGCGCTGGATGAGGAGACGCTCTCTTTTCTGCGCGGTATCGCGGAAGATTATGCGAAGGTCAAAAACGCCGTGTATGAAAGGTACTCCGGCATCCGCCATGTAAACAGTCTCACGCCCGTGTACGGCATCTTAAATGAGATGCGCGCCTGCGGCCTCAGGGAGCAGTTAAACCTGCCGGTAGTCTATTACGAGCTGGCGGTGGCGGATGCGGTGGCGAATATCAAGACCAACTGGGCGTTTCTGAAGAAAAAGATCAATGGGCTAGTGACGGCGGATGAGAGTCTGGGCGACGACGAGAAGATGTACCTCCGTACCGTGCTGAAAGTCAACAGTATCTTTGCGGCGGTTCTGAACGGAGAGCCGCACGAGCTGCCGGATCGGGCGAAGGGCATCCCGCTTGACACGGACAGGCTGGATAACAGGCTGCGGCGGATGGTGCGGAAACACCTCACAAAGCCAAAGACAGAATCCGCGCGGGTCTTTAAGGTATCGCCCAACGGCTGCCGCTACGGAGACGGCGGGATTTATCTTGTGAGCAGGACGCCGCGGCGCCGCGTATTCGTCCCGTTGAGAAGCGGCGAGCAGTACGACCGCCAGATTTTGTTCGTTCTGGAGGAAACCGGCGCTGCGCTGCATATACCGGTGGAGACAAGGATCAGGAAGCATGAGGACTATACGGATACCGTATTCATGCACATCGGCGATCAAGTGATGTTTACGCTCTCGGACGGTTCCGTCTACGGAGAAGCGCTGGGCCGGATGGTGTTTCCGGAAACGCTGCGTCTCGACCGGAAGAACCGGGAGCGGGGCAGACTGATGCGGGAGGCGGAAGCGTACCGGGCAGACGGACGGCCTGACAAGGCGGCATCCATAGAGGACAACAACCTCGGCCGGAAGAAGTATGACAGCAGGAAGGCAAGGGAGCGGGCCGATACGATCCGTTATATCAATACGGAAATCAACAGGATGCTCCGCGAAAAGAAGCCTGCCCGCATCGTCATTCCCAGCAGGGTTTTGAAAGGGCGCACGAAGCATTATTCCCGTACCGTGAATCTGAAGCTGACGCGGAGCTTTCGGGGCTATGTGCGGGAGAGGCTCGCTTTCAAGTGCCGGATTCACTGTGTGGAGCTATGGGAAGTCAACTCCAAAGGGACGGGACGCCTCTGCGCGGCCTGCGGAGCGGAGGGGAAGATGTGGAAGGATGATTTTGTCTGTGAGCGCTGCGGGAATCACACCACGATTGCCTTAAATACCGCGAAGAATATAGAGAAAAAGTATCAGGATGGGGAAGCGATACAAACATTTGAATCCTTTTTGACAGCAGATTGATTCACCGGACCGGGGAATAAGCGGGGACAAGCCCGCTTTACCGTGGTACGACTGCCGGAGGAGGCGCGACGGAAACGTCGTCTCTTGGGCATTCGAAAGGATCGCCGGAAGGGTGTGTTGATAGAAAACGCGCGGCGGGAGCGATCTGCTGCGCGGGCAAAGAGTCGGCATTAACTGGGTGGGAAACCACTTTCGCGTATGCCAGGACCGTGGCCTTACACGGAGCGAAGCAGAGCCGGAACTGCGGGAGGAATCAATACCCGCGGGATTGGTTGTGCAGGCGCCTATGAGAGGGCGCTGCGATAATGGTTATGACAAAAAAGAACCGGGAAGTTTGTTACAAGTAGCAGGCCGGGCAGCAGCCGCCAAGCGGCAGGAAAAAGAGGTGTGGAGCGTTGAAGCGTTACAAAAAGAAGGAACTGCTGGAAAGCGTATCCACGCTGATCAAGGCAAACGACACGATCGTCAAGTCGGTCAGGGCCAATCCCGGCGGCGTGTCGGAGGCTCTCGCCTCGTGCCAAGAGTCCGCAATCCTGATGGGCACGTACCTGGAGAGTCTGGATGAGAAATATGCCGGTCTGGTGAGGCTCTTAGAGGATTACTGTGAGAACGTCTACCAGATGAGCGAGGCGGTTCCGGATGAGGTGCGGTGCCGCAAGATCGCCAAGAAAATACAGAAGCAGTTGAGCCTGTTCCGGCACGGCATCACCTACGACCTGCCTGAGGACAGAAAAGAAGTGGTGTTCCTGCCCTATAAGGCGAGTATGTGGGATTCGCTGGAAAGCGTCTGGAGAGCGGCGGATGCGGATGAAAACACGGATGCGTATGTCATACCGATCCCCTATTACGACAAGAACCCGGACGGCAGCTTCCGCAAGATGCACTACGAGGGAGATCAGTACCCGTCCTACGTTCCGATCACAAAATATGATGCGTACGACTTGGAGGAGCGCAGGCCGGATGAGATCTATATCCACAACGGCTACGACGCCTGCAACTTTATCACCAGCGTAGACCCGCTTTTTTATTCCGACCGGTTAAAGCAATTTACGGACTGCCTCGTTTACATTCCGTATTTCGTGCTTCGGGAGCCGGACCCGGACAATGCGGATGAGGTAAAAAACCTCAGCCATCTCTGCACCGTGCCCGCGGTACTCCATGCGGACAGGGTTATCGTACAGTCCGAGGCGATGAAGAAAGTCTATGTCAAGGCGCTGATGGAAGTGACGGAAAACCAAAACGGCGCCGCGAAACAATACTGGGAGAACAAAATCGAGGGAACGGGTTCCCCGAAATTGGACAAGGTGGCGCACACTAGGCGGGAGGATGTGGAAATCCCCGCAGAGTGGCGGCGGATCATCTACAAGCCGGACGGCACGCCGAAAAAGATTGTCTTTTATAACAACAGCATCAGCGCCCTGCTCCGGCACAACGAAAAAATGATTGCCAAGATGGAATCCGTCTTTGCGATCTGTAAGGAGAACCAAGACGAGATCGCGCTGCTATGGAGGCCACACCCGCTGATCGAAAGCACCCTGACGAGTATGCGGCCCCGGCTCTGGGAGGCATACAAATCCGTCCGCGACAAATATCTGGCGGAGGGCTGGGGAATCTATGACGATACGGCGGACATTGACAGGGCGATTATAGCAAGCGACGCCTATTACGGCGATCCCAGCAGCGTAGTGCAGATGTATGGACTGACGGGAAAACCCATGATGCTGCAGGAGATAGAAGCATCAGGCAGAGAGCAGGCAGTCAGGCCCGTATTTTTCAACTGGGTGCGGCACGGCGGGGGTATGTGGTTCTGGGACACGAATTATAACGGACTTTTCTTTATCCGGGACGGAGCGGAGACTGCGGAGAATGTTCCGCTAAAGTGCAGCGAGGGCCTGGGCCGGAGAACGGGAAGCAAAGATTCGTTTTTTACCAAAGTGGGGGTTTCCGGCGACGATCTGATTTTTTCGCCCTGCCGGTACGATTCCATTCTGATTTACCATATCGGCACGAAAACCGAGGAATATATTCCGCTGCCGGATGTGGACTGGTGGGAGGGCCGGACGGAGAGAGGAAAATTCGGCGATATTGTGATCGACGAAGACTATGCGTTCCTGATCGGCGACTGGTGCACCTATCTGGTCAGACTGGATCTGCGGACCAAAGAAGTCAGGGCGGTCAACCTTTTTGCGTCGGCGCGGCTGAGACAGGAGTGCAGCAGATACCTTTTTGATCTGCAGGGCGTCCAAAGAAACCCGAACCCGGATGTGACGCCGGAGATCCAGTTTTTCCAGAAAGGAATCCTCCGGGAAGGAAAACTGCTTATTTCGGTAGTGGGCAGCAGCAGGGTGCTGGCGATAGACCGCGTGAGCCTGACCGTCGAGTCGATCCGGATCAGCGATCACGCTTATGGGTTTGCCGATATGTGCTGCCGGGGCAAAGATTTGTGGCTGCTGCCGATGGTGACGGAGGGTTATCCGCTTCCGGTGATGCGTTATGATATGGAGACAGGCGCGGCAGGGCAGTTTGCAGATTATCCGGAAGCATTACGGTTCCATAGCGGTCTTTCGTTCCGGTTCCTTTTAGAGAAGGACGGCAGATGCTATCTGCTGCCGGGAACCGCAGACAAGGTTGTCGTATTGGACGAAAACCTGTCCGAGATGACAGCCCTGGAGGAATTGTCCGCCCGCCTAGCGGGTGCGGACAGTCAGCAGGTGAAGACATTTTTTGCGGAGATCGCAGGGAATACCTTATGTATTTACAGCAAGGCCGGACAGAGCTTTTTGGAGATGGAGCTGCCCGCGGGAGAGGTAAAAGAGCGGATCGTCCATATTTCTGACGAATATCGGAGGCAGCGGAGGAGACGGGTAACAGGCGATCTGCTGGAACAAAAGAAGGGCTATATTCATGAAAAACACTGTCCGCTGCAGAGTTTCCTCGATTACTGCGTAAGCTGCCGTCACTGAGAGAAGCGCTCCGGAGGAAGAATGGTTATGCAGGAGATAAGTCAGATGAATGCGAATTTTACGGAATATCTTACGATGGCGGCGGAGGAATGCCCGGACAAGATTGCGTTTGCGGATGCGCATGAGAGCATGGACTACAGGAGGCTGCAGCGCGAAGCGGCTGCCATAGGCGGTTTCCTCGCGTCCAAGGGACTCTACAGAAAGCCGGTTGCGCTGGTGATGCAGAAGTCCTGTCGGATGATGGCGGCTATCTACGGCGTGCTATATAGCGGGAATTATTACACGGCGCTTTCTCCCGATCTGACAGCAGGAGATTTTATGCGGGATGCGCTGGCGGATTTCGCGGCCTGCGTTGTGATTACGGATGAGGCGTATGCGTTTCTGGAACAGGAACCGGTAAGCCGGTATGAAGAAATCGTATCCGGCGCGTGGGGGGGGGTACGGCCAGATCCTCTCTTAACGGTAAAGGACGCCATGGACTGGGATGTCTTCTGCGTGCTCTATACCTCGGGTTCGACAGGAACGCCCAAGGGAGTTGTCAGAACCTATTTTTCCAATAAGGAAATGCTGGAAAATATCACTTCCGTCTTTGGGTATGATATGCCGGAACAAAGGCGGGGCGTCGTATTCTCCTCCAGCAGCGTCGCTTTTCTGGCGGATGTCATGGGCGTTGTAAAGGGCAGGGGAACCGGTTTCCTTCTGAACCAGCAGGAAATCATGAATCCGGCAAAACTTATGCGATTCCTGTCGCAGATCAATGTTATGGTCACGCCCATGGCGTTATTAAAGTATCTGGACGCGGCGGGCGCTCTGGAAGAAATGGAGCTGCCGCAGTTGGAAAAAATTGCGTTTGGCGGCGAGGCGGCGGACTTAAAAGTGTTAAAAAACTGGATCAGCGCATGGCCGAAAACGAAGTACATCAATGTATACGGCTCGTCGGAGTGCGGGATGATGACATGGCATCAGTTATCCTCGGAACGGCTCTTGGAAGCCGACACGATTCCGATCGGCAAGGCGTTTGTGCATCAGGAAATACTTGTATTGTCCGAAGACGGAGACCGCATCACGAAACCGAAGGACGGCACGGGAGAAGTCTATGTGAAAAGCGGCTCCAACGCGGCGGGATATTTAAAGAAGGCGGACTTGTCGGAAAAAACGTTTGTGCAGAATCCGTTACATCATGATTATCGGGATATCTGGGTGAAAACCGGCGATCTCGCCTGCTACGACCAAAACGGCGATCTGCTCTATGCAGGCCGGAACGACTGGGTGGTGAACCGCCGCGGCTACAGAATCGAGCTGGAGGGGATAGAGCGGAAAGTGTTGGAAATTCCGGGCGTCGCGGAATGCGGCTGCATCTATGACCGGGAGATGATTCTTCTGTTCTATGCGGGAGAAGCGCAGGAAAAGACGGTCATGGACCGGTGCAGGCAGCTATTGCCGCATTATATGCTGCCGGACCGCATTCGGAGGGTAGACCGGATCGGTCACAACCGGAACGGAAAAGTAGACAGGATCGGGCTGAAAAAGCTGCATGAGGAAACGGTATGAGAGAGAAAATTATCGAGGCGTTAAAAAGTGTCAAGGGCGATCAGTTTGACGATACGGAGCATCTGGTTACAGGCGGATGGATCAGTTCCTTTGACCTTTTGTATCTCGTCCGCGCGCTGGAACAGAAATTGGAAATAAAAATTCCGCTGGAGGCCATCACGCCGGAGGAGTTTGACAGCCTGACGGCAATCGAAAATTTTATCAAGCGGCTGAAAGAAGCGTGAGTTTCATGCAGAAGGAGCAGGGATGCCATGATTTCCATTACGCATAACACCAAGGATTTCTTTGAAAACAAAACGGGGCGGTTGTTTCTGTATGGCGCGGGCAACGCCGGATACTGGATCAGTGATTATATGAACCGCCTTTCGATGGCGTTTGACGGCTTTTTTGACAGAGATATCAAGTTTGACGGACTTTCCTATAACGGACATTTCGTGTGGAAACCTGAAAAAATAAAGGAATATCAAGAGGAAAGCCTGCGGGTGGTCGTTACGCCCAAATGCTATCAAAGCATCTTGTATGACCTCTTGGAACTGGACGGAAAGTACCGGCTGAACGTGCTCTGTCTTGTTCCCGTGTACCCGCGTATCACGACCGGCAGGCAGGAATACGACATCAACGTCCTGCTGGGTTATTTTCGGAGAAAACTGTTGAAGGCAGGGACGATGCCGACGATCCTCTCCAATAACTGTAACGCTGGCAGAATGTATAACTGGCTGGATATGCCGTTACTCTCCCCGACCATCAACACCGGGATCAGTCCGGGTGATTTTATGAAAATATGCAGATCGCCCCGCCGCTATCTGTCGGCGGAACTGACGAAGCCGGGTTATGCGAAAGCGCTTTATGACGCGGCGGGCAGAAACGGCGCCATCACCTATCAGTTGGAGGATATTACCGTTTATTTTCCCCATGAGGAAGACGCTTCCGTCATTCCGGGGAAGTGGAACCTGCTGAAAAGCAATATTCAGTGGGACAATCTGGTCTTTGTGCTGACGGACAGGGTGATGCCGCTTTCTAACGATATGATACGTGAATTCAGCGGTCTGAAAGAAAAGCATCTGCTTGTTATGGATCGGGAAAAGGTCTGCTTTTATACAAACGACGGAAAGGAAAATATGCTGGTTTCCACAGGCAGCGCGATCTTTTTTGCAAAGGACGCCATCGAAAACTATTTTGATTTTCTCGGCTGGCTGAATGAGGGAACATGAGCGTGACAGAT
This sequence comes from uncultured Lachnospiraceae bacterium, assembly GCA_947630025.1. Taxonomy (GTDB): domain Bacteria; phylum Bacillota; class Clostridia; order Lachnospirales; family Lachnospiraceae; genus UBA3282. The sequence continues at coordinate 161,857 of CANRFZ010000001.1, read as the reverse complement.
TAGGGGCAAGCGTATGAATTATGCGGTGGTTCTGGCCGGAGGCAAGGGGCAGCGTTTTGGCAACGGCAAGATTGCAAAACAATTTGTGGAATTAACCGGAGTGCCGATGATTGTCTATTCCCTGCGGACGGCGGAAAAAAATAAAAATATAGATGAAATATGCGTTGTGACGGCGGAGACGGAAGAAAAAAACGTAAAAGACTGGATCAAAAAATATGGCATCACGAAAGTAAAATATTTTGCAAGGCCGGGGAAAGAAAGGCAGCAGTCCGTATACAACGGTCTGCTGGCGCTTCCCGCCAAAGCGAGAGACACCGTTATGATTATGACTTCGGTGTGTCCTTTTGTCTCCCAGAGGACGATCAATAGCCACTATGAAAAGATCAAAGAGTATGATGCGACGATTACGGTCGTGAAGGCGACGGACGCCATCACTTTCAGTAATGACGGAAAAAAGGTAAACAGAACGTTACAGAAGAAGAAACTATACATACAACAGGGCCCGCAGGTTTTCAGATACGGAGTTCTGATGCTGGGCCACAAAATGTATATGGAGGATGAAGAATACAGTAAAACAGATGTCACCGAAGACAGCGAGCTGGTACTCAATATCGGGGTGGAATGTTATATGGTGATGGGAGACCGCTTCTGCATCAAAGTAACCTACCCGGAAGATCTGGCAATCGCCGAGAGCCTCCACCCGCTTTTTTTGGAACAGGAAAGGAAGTATGATGAACAGAATCATCAGTGAGGATGCCCTTGATATCATTGAGGAGGATCTGCCGTTCGACAGATTGTATGGGAAAACGGTTCTGATCTCCGGCGCGAACGGCTATGTGCCGGCGTATTTTGTGCATATGTTTCTGGCGCTGAATCAATACAAAGATGCCAAAATCCGCGTTTTGGCACTGTGCAGGAACCGGGAGAGAGCTGAGAAGCGATTCTCGGAATATCTCGACAGAGACGATTTCCGGCTGGTGATTCAGGATGTGCGCGAGCCGATCGCCGTATCGGAGGAAGTTCACATTCTGATCCACGCCGCAAGTCCCGCCGGCATAAAAAAGAGGCATGAAGATCCGGTCAACACTTTTCTGGCGAATGTGAAAGGCGCGGAAAATATGCTGGAGCTGGCGAGGAAAAATCCGTGCGAATATTTTCTGTTCCTGAGCAGTGTCGATGTGTATGGCAGGATGGAAAATGCCGACCGCCTGCGAGAGAATATGTCCGGCCATCTGGACCCGCTGGATGTCAGAAATGCGTATTCCTGCGGCAAAAGGGCGGCGGAGACACTGTGCAGGACATATCAGGCCAAATACGGACTTCCGGTTTTTATCGTGAGGCCGTTTCAGATCATCGGGCCCGGCCCGGCATTAGACGACGGAAGGCTTCACATTGACTTTATTTCCCAGATCATCGAAAAGGGAAAAATCGTCTTAAAAAGCGACGGCACCGCGGTAAGGACATTTCTGTATATCACGGATGCGGTCAAGGCGATGTTGTATGTGATGCTGAAAGGCAAGCCGGGAGAAGCGTACAATATCGTTTCCGAAGACGGCGAAGCGTCCGTAAAAGAGCTCGCGGATCTGATGGCCGCCAATACCGCGGATCGGAACATAGAAGTGGTTTTTGACGATACACAGAGGAATACGATCGAAGTGACAGGGGCGTTGTCCGTTGTGACAGGCGATTCTTCCAAGCTGAGGACACTCGGCTGGAAGCGCCGGTACTCTGTTTCGGAGGGTTCCTCCAGAATGATGGAATATTATGGGATAAAGGTGAAATCATGACGGTTTATCGGGATTTGCTGGGAAAACGAATCGGGCTGGTCGGCAGTGAGAAGATCTGTGCGGATTTGCAGGAATTTTTTTGCGAGCTGCATTTTGCGCAGGTCTTGACCGCAGAGGAAATTACCGACAGAGAAGTAAGCGCCATAGAGGGCTGCGATTATGTTCTGGCCGGCGAGGAGAGAGAACATTTTGACCGGGAGATCCTGCAGAAGTGCCGCACGACGGCGCTTACGCTGGATGATCTCTACGAGATGATAGATGAACTGGAAACTTTTTATATCGACAAGCTGTTTCCCGACAGAACCGTCTGCGTCTATGGGAGCCAGGAGAAGGTATTCCGTATGATGCAGCGCAATCCGCATTTAAAGATCGATTATGTGATAGCGGACGGACAGACGGAGAATGATTACGGATTCGCCGCGATACCGCCGGATCAAATCGGCGCGCTGCAGGACGCTTTTGTCATTATTGCGGATGGTGTCAGTCCGGACAGGAAACAAAAATTTCAGGACGCCGGATTGGAATTTGGCAGGGATTTTCATTTTTATAATCCGCGCATCCCCAGACATCCGACCTCATGGTATTTGAACAAGACTCTGCGGGACGCGCCCAAATACACGATTCCATGCGATTATACCACAAAGGCGTTAAGCATTAAGGCCCATGGCAATATCATGGCCTGCTGCTCCTCGGTGGGATTGTCCATGGGCAATTCCTTGTATACAAGCGTAGAGGAAATCCTGCGGGGCGTCCAAGCCCAGTTGATCTGTCTGTCCGTCAACAACAGGACATACAGTTTCTGCGGCGATATGTGCTATATGTTCCGCGAGAGACAGTATTGTCTGGAACAGGACGAGGAGATCAAAAAGAATCCGAGGGCCAAAATCAGCCTTCGGGAAATCAAGGATTTTAACGTGCAGCTTGGGTACGACAGAAGCTGTAACCTTGCGTGTCCGTCGTGCCGTGACCACAGGATCACAAAGCCGGAGGACGATCCTGCGCTTGTGGAGATGATACATGAAGAAGTCAAACGGATGTGCCTCCGTAAGCCCGGCAATATGAGAATCGGAAACGGAGAACTCTTTTTCAGCCCGTATTACCGGGACATTATTTTCAACTGCTACGAAAGTGACGAGATCGCGCTCATATCGAACGGAATGTTGTTTAACCCGGACAATTGGAGTTATCTGGAAAACCGGTATGAAAAAATATCGCTGGAGGTTTCGATGGACGCGGTCAATCCCGACACCTACAGGAAGCTGCGCGGCGGGGATCTGGATAAGCTGAGAAAAAACATGGAATTTGCCAGCAGGCTGCGTCTGCAGAATAAACTGAAGCGGTTGTCCGTTTCGTTTGTCATTCAGGCGGATAACTATAGGGAGATGGCAGATTTTGTCCAATACGGAAGAAGCATTCATGCCGATTTTATCCATTTCATGAAGCTGAATAGCTGGGGGCATATTCCTTCCGACGAATTTATACAAATGGATGTCTATGACGCAAGAAACGTACATCATGAAGATTTCGTCCGGATCTTACAAAATCCGATTTTCTTGGAACCGGATGTGCACGTTGACAATATCGGAAATTTTATAGGAGGAAAGAAATGACAGAGTTATTACCTACCATGGACCAATTCAAAGAAGCGAGCAGAGAGATGGAAACGGTGGTGTTCTGCGGCGGCGAGTACTGCCTGCGTTTCCTGAACCGGCTGGATGACGAGGACTTGCGGCACATTTCCTTTATCGTTGACAATGATGCGGACAAGCAGGGCACAACCATATACGGCATCCCGGTCAGACTTCCGGAAGCGTTAAAGGAGCTGCGCCCGCAGAATACGCTGGTGGTGATTGCCGTAGAGAACAGCATTCCTGAGATCTACGAGCAGATCCGCCATATGGGAGCCTATCATATCATGTCGGCCCGTATCCTGCTGAATGATATTTTGTCTCAGGTGGCGGTGGAACTGCTCCAAAACAAGGACAAGACAGAACAGGTGACAGACCTTTTGTATGATGGTAAGTCCAAATGGATTTATAACGAAGCCATCAAAAGAAGATGCCTGTACGGGGAATGTGATTTTCGGGATTTGATTGTCAGGGGCGATGCCGAGTACCGCGTTCCGTTTGTCCATGCGAAGGAATGTCCCAAGGATGAAATTATCATAGACTGCGGGGCATATAACGGCGATACGTTAAAAAAATTCGCCGAGACTTACGGCCTGAGACTGAAAAAAATATATGCCTTTGAGTGTATGGAGGAGAGCATCGCTGATCTGGCGCTTGCCATGGCTCATGTCAGAAACAAAAAGTATTATCCCGAGATGGCGCTGATGCCTTATGCGTTGTCTGACCACGACTGCGTGATGAAGTTTGCAATGACCAACAGGCCGAGCGGGTCGTTCCTCGTAGACAACAGAGACTTTGCGACGAGCGCTCTCTATGAAAGCGACTATGTGGATGTAAACGTGACGACGTTAGATAAAGTGATACCGCCCGACGAAAAGATTACGTTAATCAAAATGGATATCGAAGGAAGCGAATATGCCGCCCTGCACGGCGCGGAGAGAATCATTAAGACATGGAAGCCCCGGCTGGCGGTATCTTTGTACCACTGTGGAGAGGACTACTATCGGATTCCGCTGCTGCTGAAGGCTTGGGTGCCGGAGTATCGGTTCGCGGTAAGGCATCACAATAAGAATCACTGTGATACGGATCTTTACTGCTGGATTGAGGAAGAAAATGGAAAAATATCCTGAGATCATAGAGACCAATAGCTGGCAGACTTGTATTTTGGCAAATACGATGCGCTATTACAATAACCGTCAGGTTGTGATCTGGGGCGCGTTTGATACGGGAAAAAGGATAAAACTGCGTCTTGAGAGGGCGGGGCTTTGTGATATCATTTTTGTCGATTCGGATGCGCAGAAGCAGAATTTGGACGGTGTATACGCCAGCGATATCCTGCGGGGAAATGCGGAGAAATACTATGTTGTCGTTCCGTTAAATTATAAAAAGTGCATTGTAGAAGAACTGCAGGCGCTTGGCTACCGGAAAAATAAAGATTATTATTATTTCTGCGACTGCATCAAGGAAGAACGCGGAGACTATTATGAAGATTACCACGGCAATATCATTTATGGACGCCATCCCAATTTAGATATTATGTTTTATGGGTTCGGATCGACGGTCAGAATAGGAAGCGGCCCTTGGATTTTAAACAGTAAAATGAATGTGGGCAGTGACGTGCGGGTGGAAATCGGCGACGAGTGCCAAATGGATGGCGTCTGTATGACTGTCCGGGATAACTCCAGTCTGAAAATCAATCATAATGTGCATATAGAGAGCATCGATTTTAAAATATTACATGACAGTCATGCAGAGCTTGGCAGCCGAGTGACATTGAGAAAGAATGGCAAGCTATGGGTTCATGAATGTGCGGATCTTGTGATTGGCGACAGGACGGCCATTCAGCAGAACTTTTGGATCAATGTCAATCAATATTCGGAGGTAAATATCGGAAAAGACTGCATGATGTCATTTGATGTGGTGATCATGAATAATTCCAGACACAGTATCTTTGATGTGGTAAGCGGCGCCAATATTTCTTCGTCGGTAGAACTGTGCAAAAAGAGCTCGCTGACGATAGGAGATCACGTATGGATCGGCTACAGATCCATGATTTTTGAAGGCGCACATATTGAAGCCGGAAGTCTGATCGGGGCCGATTGTTTTATTCGTGATCATGTGCCCAATAACTGTATTGCGGTAGGGCCGCCTTTTAAAATAACACGGAAAAATATAGCCTGGGCCAGAACGGATAATTCTAAAAAAATAGACGACTGCGGACTGGAATATGTCAGATTAACCGAAGAAAATCAGGAGCGGGGAGATGAAATGATTGACGGATGCACAGTTGGAAGCGCTGGAACTACTGAAGCTGGTGAATGGGATCTGTGAGGATCATAAACTAAAATATACGCTGAGCGGCATGGCTTTAATCAACTATGAATACCGCCTCGGCGAGGAGTATTTCAATCCCAACGGTTTGATGATATGTCTGCTATATGAAGACTATCGCAGACTGCTGCAGATTCTTGTGGATCATAAAGAGGAATATCATATTGCGCTGGCCACTTATGCCAACACGGAGCAGTTTGATACTCTGTCGGCATGGCTCACGCATCAAGACAAAAATCTGCTTCCTGCAGGCAGGGAAAAGGACGAAATCTATTATAAGACCAAAATTGTTCTTACCCCTGTCTTTTCTGCCGGGCGCAGTATGTCCGAATGCCAAAGGACGTGCAGATCTATAGAGCGCGCCTTCCGCTATCTTGACTGCAGGAGTCCGCTGCCGCACAAGCGGTTGTTTAGCCCGATTAGAGAGAAAATAGGCCGGACGAAGCAGCGTTATTACTGTCGCAGGAGTAAGAAGCGCCGTTATACGATCGCCGGCATGATAAAAGAACTCACCGAAAGCGGGCGCGCCGGAAACTATCTCGTCTATAAGAATATCGGCAATACTTGCGCGTGGATGACAGACCGCGAGTTCGATACGGAGCGGGTAGATTTCTACGGAACGGCGGCAAGCGTCATAAAAAACCGCAAGGAGTTCATAGAACGCAATTATAAGAATCAAGTGGAAAACGGAACGGATAAAGTGTCGGAGCTGCTGCTGCGCGGCGGGCGCGATCTGAGGCGCATCCAGTTAATACAACTGGATATGATGAAAGAAATCGACCGGATCTGCAGGAAACATCATCTGAAATATAATATTGCGTTTGGGACGCTGCTCGGCGCGGTGCGGCACGGCGGATTTGTCCCGTGGGACGACGACGCCGACATCAATATGCCTTATGAAGATTACCGGAAGCTGATCGAGGTCATTGACGAGGAACTCGACAGTGAAAAGTATTATTTCAGATATCAGGACAAGGAAGCTGACTGCAATATCACGTATGCCCATCTGAAACGGAACGGCACCGTCTATACCAAAAGGGGCCGTGACGGTTTTAAATATCATCCGGGGGTATACGTGGACATTGTTCCCCTCTTTAACGGCGCGCCCTGTTTTCTGCTTCACGCGATTCAGACCAGGATCTGCTGGTTTTTCCGGACTGCGTGCTGGGCCTATATGGGCGCCGAATCGGAAAAGGATAAGGTGAAGCGCGGATATTACAGGCTGCTTGCCAGGATGGGAAACAAGGAAGCCTACAGACGTTTCCTGAAAGCCGCCACATTTTTTAAGCATAAGAGGAACAAAATGCTCTTTTTAAACGGGCTTGACAGAAGTCCGTATCATATTGGATTTGTGAAAAGGGAGTGTTTTGACGATCCTGTTGAGATTGTGTTTGAAGGCTATAAGTTTCTGGCGCCGCGGGATACGAAAGGGGTGCTTGATTACTGCTACGGCAAGGATCATATGAAGTATCCGCCTCTTTTGAAAAGAGTTCCCAAAAATGACGCGCTGATTGAATTGGGAGATTTGTATTCGGACATTTGAGGAGAGACCTTATGAAATATGGCTACATGAATTACAGAAAACATCTGCTTGCCGGCAGAAACGAAAGACCGATGAATCTGGGCGATCCCATCCAATCCTTCGCGGTACTGGAGTTGTATCAAAAATTGGGAATCCCGGAGGAGGAGATCGTGCCGCTTGACAGGTACGACCTGACTGATTATGCGGGAGAAGATGTGATAGCGGTTATTAACGGAGCGGAGAACTACGAACATTTCTGCTATGCCACCCGGTTTCTGCCTGTGTCTGACAAGATTCATCCGGTGTTTATCAGTTTACATTTTCACCGGGAGCTATCCGACGAGGAAGTAGCTTCCCTGCGCAGTCATCAGCCTGTGGGATGTCGTGACGAATATACGGTTCGGTATCTGCAGTCCAAAGGGATTGACGCTTTCCTTACCGGCTGCCTTACCATGCTTTTTCCGAGAAGAAGCGAGAGCGGCAGCTATGAAAAGGTGTTTCTGGTGGACTGTTCGGAAAGCATTCTGGCGCATATACCGACAGCCATCAAAGAAAGGGCCGAGTATCTGTCGCAGGTCATCAGAATGCACAGTGACGCCTTGGATTTCCGGCTGACGCCGGAGGAGACGGCGCAGTATCATAAACAGGCGAGAGAGCAGTTAAACAGATATCGGAATGAGGCGAGGCTTGTCATTACGACAAGGCTTCATGTTGCGTCTCCCTGCGCGGCCATGGGAATACCGATTGTGCTGGTGCGGGACACCTATGACGAGCGGTATCAGTTCATCGACAGGTTTCTGCCCCTCTATGCACCGGAGGATCTGGATACGCTGGATTTTGACAGTGTCCGTGCGGGGATTCCGGAAGAAGTAAAGCGCACGCTGACCGATCTGGCAGGGCATATGTTGGAAACGGTGAGGCTGCGGGTGGAACTTGCTGCCATATACAACAATAAAATTCAGCATATCGATTATTCCGGTGAAGAAGAAATGGCAGTGCAAAGGCTTCCGATGAATCCAGCGGACAGTTTTGAATACTGCATCTGGGGCGTCTGTATGCCAAATTCTTATCTCCTTTATGAGCAGATGTCGAAGCATTATCCCAGCGCCAGACTCAAGTATGCGATAGATACTTATGCCGCCGGTGTTTACAAGGACAATATCAGAATCATTCATCCGAATGAGATAGAAAAGCTGGTAGACAAAAAGACATGGATTCTTGTGGTCGCGCCGGCGGCCCACGAAGCCGCCCATAAGATGCTATTGTGTCATTATAGCTTCGCCCTGATCAAAGGAGCGGTATGCAGAACCTTTGAAAAGTTGTGAGGGTGGGGAACGGAACGGCATTTCCGTAAATCGGAGATGCCGTTTTTTGCTGCCCGAAAACGGAGCCACGAAAAAGAAAAAATAATTCATGCAAAAAAGTTGCATAAAAAATATTTTATAGTATAATATATAGAAAAGACCGAAAAATAACCGGAGGAATGGCTGATGATTATCGAAGTAAGGGCAAAAAACTGTTATGTGTTTGAGGATGAAATTGTATTTTCCATGAAAGCGGATATGAGAAATAAAAAATTCGGTTCGAACGTTCATAAAGAAAATAATTTTCATGTCCTTAAGACGGCGGGAATTTACGGGCCCAATAATGCGGGGAAAACGTGTCTGGTGAAATGTATCAGGGGAATAAAAGGCGTGCTCCTAAATAAGAAAAATGGATTGCAGCCCAATATTTTTACCGGGGATTCTGTATGCGCGCTGGGAATCACTTTTATGTTTTCGGGCAGGAAATTTTCCTATGATTTCAAGTATGACGCAGACAAAGAAGAATATATCTACGAGGCATTTTCAGAGATTTTAAAGGATCAGTATCATAATGAAAAAACGGTCTGCTGGCTTAAAAAAGACAGTGTAAACGAAATCTATGAATGTGCGGATCACAATCTGCAGGAAATGATCCCTGTTATGTCAAAAAATAATATATTGTGCTATGTCGTGGACGCAGGCAAATTTGAGCGTATAGGAGAGATGAAACAGATTTTGGTCGGCTTCGCGCAGAAAGTTGACATTATCAATATGAATAATATACCGATCCAGCATACCATTGAACTTATGAAAAGTAAAAACGAATTGCAGGAAAAGGTCGTTGATTTTATCAAAAATGCGGATTTGTATATGGATAACTTTGAATTTGCCGATATGGACAAGATAAAGTTTCAGAGCGATAAGGGCGAGGAGATGGCTGAAGAAAAGGTGCTTTCCATACCGGAAGATGTCATGGACAAAATCAGGCTGGTTTCCACATATAAAGGCGTTCCTGTACCAAGTATGTTATTTGATTCTACCGGAACAAAAAAAATTGCGGCGATTGCGAGTTATGTGATTGAGGCGCTGGAACAAGGGAGGATTCTTGTTGTAGATGAGCTGGACAGCAGTATTCATTTTAAGCTCACCAGAGCAGTTGTGGCGATGTTTAATAATGAATTAAATACAGATGCGCAGATGATATTTACCGTTCACGATATCAATCTTATGGATTGCAAAAGGATGTTTAGAAAGGAGCAGATCTGGTTTGTTCATAAGGACGAAGAAGGGGTATATGTATATTCGCTTGCGGATTTTACAGCACAACAGGGCGTGAGAGATACGACAGATGTTATCGAAAAATACAGGAAAGGCGCCCTTGGAGCGCTGCCCGATCCTGAACTGATCAATTCACTACTGAGCATGAAAGGCAACGTAAAGGGGGATGCCGCCAATGCCAAATAGGTTACCGAGAATTTCGGATCATCATAAAATCTGTATTATCTGTGAAGGAAACGAAGAATATGAATACCTGAAACGTCTGATACAGTTAAAAGTATGGAATGACCAATATGAGATATCATTGGTGAATGCCTGCGGAAACGGCAATATCCCGGCGAGGTATCAGGACAGATATCAAAACGGAGCCGACGAACTGGTGCTGGTGTTCTGCGATACCGAGAAGAAACCTTATGAGCAGTATGAGGATATTAAACACAAGATCAATGAATTTCATGGCATGGATCATGCTGCGGATGAAGTGGTTATATTCGGCAACCCCTGTACGATGCAGATTATATCTAAGCACTGGACCGATGAAAATGTAAAATCTTCGACCAAACAGATCAATGCGCCTATGATCAGAAAGTATACGGGGATAGAGAATTACAAGGCAAGAGCGGATCAGATTGCTGCGGTTATGGAACATATTACGGCAGAGAATTACGAGGATATGAAAAGACGAATCAATCATTTAACCGCAGATGATTCCGCTGCCGGCAGCAGTAATTTCGGAAAGTTTATAAAGATGTTTGAAAGCGGGGACACCGCTTGGATTGGCGGGATTCATAAAAGGCTGGAGGAATAATTAAAAAACCGCTTTATCGGCGGTGGCATCGTCAACAAATTCGTATCCTCATGGAAAAAAGAGTGGGAATGTTCGATTTTTATATAATCGTAAAATATTTTAACTTACTACAAAGGATTTGACTATTTCAGCAAAATGGGTATAATAAAAGGGTATTATCGTGTGCATAAAAGTTTTTACTATACTAATACTTAGGAGATTCCCATGCTGCATATCAAATCTCTGGAAGAAGGACTGGACATCTTTAAGGCGCTGGGTTCGGAGGTCAGAATAGAGATCATCAAGATTCTGATGGAGAACCACGGCATGAACATGAACGAGCTCGCCGCCAGACTCAATATCACCAATGGGGCGCTCACGGGCCATATCAGGAAATTGGAGGACTGCGGCCTCGTGATGGTTTCCAACGAGACGGCGGGGCACGGCAATCAGAAGAAATGCTCCGTGCATCTGGATAAGATCCTGATCGAGATGGACGATCAGGAGGAGCTGAAAGACGTCTATCAGGCGGATCTCAAAGTGGGCCATTTTTCGGACTATTCCGTGTACCCCACCTGCGGGCTGGCCTCCGACACCGCCATCATCGGGGAAGTGGACGATACGAGATATTTCGCCCATCCCGACAGGTACAATGCGGATATTCTCTGGTTCACGAGAGGGTATGTGGAATATGTGGTACCGAATTTTATTCCGTTCGGGCAGAAGATCGATCAGATCACGATATCGCTGGAGCTCTGCTCCGAGGCGCCGGGCACCAATGAAATATGGCCCTCGGACATCTCGTTTTTTATCAATAATAAAAAGGTCGCCGTCTGGACGAGCCCCGGCGATTTCGGCAATATGAAGGGAATCTTCACGCCGGACTGGTGGTATCCCAACTGGAACCAGTACGGACTGCTCAAAATTCTGGTGCTCAACAGGAAGGGAACGTTTATCGACGGGCTGCAGGTGTCCGACGTCACCATCAGCGATTTTGACTTTGACTACCGGAGCACGATCAAACTCAGGCTGGCCGTGGAGGACGATGCGGAGCACGTGGGCGGCCTGACGATTTTTGGCAAGACGTTCGGCAATTACAATCAGGACATATCGGTGCACATCAACTACAGTCCTCTCGACGGCGCCGTGCCGGACGAAAAGGCCGCGGAGCAAGTATGACGCTTCTATAAGAAAGTATGACACTTCTGTAAAATAAGAAAAATAAGAGAAATAAGAAAGATAAGAAAAATATGTGAAATAAGAGAAATAAGAAAAAATAAGAAAAATAAGAAAAGACGCAGGATAGCAGTAAATCGGCAGACGGTTTGCTGCTTTTTTTGCGCCCGATTGCGCCGTACCGCGGCGAAAAGCCGGGCGGCACAAAACACGCACAAAATACAGATAAAAAAACAGTTGATTTTTCGGCGGCGGTTATATATAATTGTTTAATAAATAATATAATAATTTAGAATATTCAAAAATATAACGCAAAAAAGATATCAGGCTGGCATGGAAAATCGGCACTTTCGTGTTATTTTTTCCGGGAATGGAGGACAGGATGGACAATACCGACAAACGACTGTGTTTTAATGAACCGTGGATTCTGCAGAGAGCCGATCCGTATATTTACAGGCATTCCGACGGGATGTATTACTTTACCGCATCGGTTCCCGCCTATGACGGCATCGTGCTGCGGCGGTCTGCGACGCTTGCCGGGCTGAAGGATGCGGCGGAGAAGGAGCTATGGCACAAGCACGACGCGGGCATTATGAGCTGCCACGTGTGGGCGCCGGAGCTGCACTACATAGACGGCGCATGGTATATCTACTACGCGGCGGGAGACAAGGACGATGTGTGGAACATCCGGCCCTACGTTCTGGAATGCCTGGATGCGGACCCGATGGAAGGCACATGGACGGAAAAGGGCAAGATGGCGTGCGCTCCGGAGGACGAATTTTCGTTCCGGGCCTTTTCGCTGGACGGCACGGTATTTGAGAACAAGGGGAACTACTATTATGTATGGGCGGAAAAGGTAGGCGTGGGCAGGCAGATTTCCAATCTGTATATCGCGCTGATGGATACGCCCTATAGTCTCAAAACGGCACAGGTTCTGCTGACCACGCCGGACTACGACTGGGAGAGAGTCGGCTTCTGGGTAAACGAGGGGCCTGCCGTGATCAAGCGGAACGGCAAGATCTTTCTGACCTACTCGGCCTCCGACACGGGGATCGCGTACTGCATCGGGATGATGAGCATCGACGAGAACGACGACATCCTAGATCCGCGGCGCTGGCAGAAAGAGAGATACCCGGTACTGTGCTCGGATGCGGGCAGGGGGATCTATGGGCCGGGGCATAACAGCTTCACGGTGGACGAGGCGGGGAACGACATCCTCGTGTACCACGCCCGGACAGAGACGGAGATCGTCGGCGATCCGCTCTACAATCCCAACCGGCACACGATGCTGATGAAAATTGCATGGGACGAGGCGGGCAGGCCGGTTTTCTCCTACGATACGAAGTGAAGCACAGGCAGCGGCAGGACAAGGCGGCATCAGACGGCTCGGAACACAGGCAGCGTCGGGCGGTCCGGCGCGCACAGAGAGAATCACATAGCGGCACACGGACAGAAACGGTCTCCGGCGGGAGGCCGTTTTTTTGCGCATAAAACGTAAAATGTTTTTGAAATTTATCAAAAGATTAAAATATTTTAATATTTTATTAAATAATAGTTGACAGGGGGGGGGTAATATTATAGAATATGATCATAAAGATAGTCTCCGGCATTCAAAAAGTATGCAAAGTGACAATCGACTGTTTTGGATATCCGCCATAATTGCCGATAAAAAGTTGGATATTACATAATTTGTTAAAATATTTAACTTTTTACAGATGCGCTTGCATAGGGACTGCGGGAGAATATCTTGAAGCGTAGTGTTATCACTCTATTCTAAAAGGAGGAAAAGAAATGAAGAAAAAGTTTTTGGCGGTCATTTTAAGCGCAGCCATGGTAGCTTCCGTTGTAGCGGGATGCGGCGGCGGCGCGGCAGACGGCGGCGCAGCATCCAATGACGCGGCGGCAGACAGCAGCGCGGCAGCGGACGACGGTGCGGCGGATGACGCGGCGGCAGCAGACGACGGCGCGGCGGCAGAGGAGGAAGCGCAGGCAGTCACCACAGTCGGCGATCCCAACGGCACACATCTGGAGTGCTGGTCTTTCGTAGAGGCGCACAACACGTTCTATGCAAAGATGGTTGACAAGTGGAACGAGGCAAATCCTGACAGAACGATCGAGATTACCTTTACGACATATCCTTATGAGAGCAACCACACGAAGCTGCTCACATCCCTGCAGGCAGGCACCGGCGCGCCGGATATCTGCGACGTAGAGATGGGCCAGGTGCCGAACGTATATGAAGGTCTGGATACATGGCTGTATCCGCTCGACGATGCGATGGCTCCTTATGCGGCTGATATGCTGACCTCCCGTTTGGACGCTTACAAGGGTTCCGACGGCAAGCAGTACGGCGCTCCGTTCCATGTAGGCGCTACCGTACAGTACTACAACATGGCAGTGCTGGAGGAAGCAGGCATCACGCAGGAGGATGTAGACGCGGTCGTTACTTGGGATGACTGGGCAGCGCTGGGCGAGAGATATCTCGACGCGATCGGCAGACCGGAAGGCAAATACTGGACTTCCGTTGATACGGGCGGCGTTGACTGGCAGTGGATCGCCATGGCCGAGTACGGCGAAGACTGGACGGGCGGCAGCGCGGACGCTGCGGCGAATGTGCAGCTCGAGTCCGTTAAGAAGATGCTGACGATGGAGCAGGAGTGGGTAAACAGCGGCCTCGCTGAGGTTTCCCCGGACGGCCACGTCGATCTGGAGGCAGGCTTCCAGAACATTCTGGATCACAACATCGTATCTTTCCCGAAGGCGATGTGGTACATGAGCCGTTTCATCAACTATATGCCCGAGGAGAAGGGCAACTGGTACATCGCTAAATGCCCGGTATTCGAGGAGGGGCAGGACTGCTCCGTAGGTATCGGCGGTACGGGTACGGTCGTTACGGCACAGTCCGTAGATCCCGCGCTGGCAGCGGATTTCCTCTGCTATGCAAAGATGTCTCCCGAGGGTGAGACGATGATCTGGGAGGATCTCGGATTTGACGTCTGCAACACATCCCTGTGGAGCGACGACGCTTTCGCACATGACGAGAGCAACCAGTACAACACGTTCTTTAGAAATTATCCTTATGATGTGCTCAACAGCATCAAGGATCAGATCGGCACGGTTATGACGGTTCCGATCAGCCCGACGATCAACGAGCAGATGTGCAACGTAACGCTGAATGACATTCTGGAGAATGGCGTGAGCGTGGACGAAGCATTACAGACTGCACAGGACGTCATTTCGTTAGAGCAGTAAAAATACAATGGGAGATTGCCCGGGGCTTTCCCCGGGCCGTCGCCCTTTTTGTCGCATGAGAGGTCTCCTGTGACGCAGGGTTTTCTTGATTATCGGGGACATTATGTAATGTAAAGAGAGGCATTGACTATGAAGATAAAGAAATTTCTTTATTCCCAGAAAGCGGCACCTTATGTGTTTGTCATACCGTTTATTCTGAGTTTTCTGTTTTTCTGGATATATCCGTTGTGCAGTACGATCACGATGAGCTTTCAGGACATCGGGCCCGCCTCCTCGGAGTGGCTCGGTTTCAAGAATTATGCCAAGCTGCTCAGGGACCCCACATTCCGCACCGCGATTGCCAATAGCTTTGAATATATGCTGGGAACGCTGATCCTGCTGATTCCTTTTCCGATGCTTTTTGCGGTTCTGCTGGATTCGAGACTGGTAAAGGCCAAGGGTTTCTGGAAAGCCTGTCTCTATCTGCCGGCGCTGACCTCCGTAGTTATCTCCGGCACGTTGTTCCGGCTGATGTTCTCGGAGTACCCTACGGGCCAGATGAACGTCATCACATCGGCGCTCGGCTTAGGCACGTTTAAGTGGCTGAAGATGAAAGCCACCGGTCTGGGCGCGCTGCTCCTGACCGCCTGCTGGCGGTGGACCGGCGTCAATATGCTCTACTTCCTGTCGGGATTAAAGAGCATCGACACGGCGCTGTACGAGTCGGCGGAGATCGACGGCGCGAACGCATGGCAGAAGTTCCGCTACGTGACGATTCCGCTGATCAAGCCCACCACGATCTATGTGCTGACCATCAGCGTTTACGCTGGTCTGGCGATGTTCATGGAGAGCTTTATGTTGTGGGCGGGCCCGGCGTCGCCGAACAATATCGGTCTGACGATCGTCGGCTACCTGTATAACCGCGGTATTCAGAAAAATGATCTGGGTTACGGCAGCGCCATCGGTCTGGTGCTTCTGGTGATCGCGCTGGTCATCAATATCATACAGCTTATCGCAAACGGCACATTCAAGAAGGAGGAGAGATAACATGGCGGATTCTACCGATAAAAAGATGGGCATGAGCATGAAGCACCGCATCCTGAGCGTGTTCGCGACGGCGTGGTTCGCGATTCTTGCCATCATCATTATCTTTCCCGTTTTTGCGGGACTGCTTGCATCTTTCCGCCCCGGCACGGAGCTGATCCGCAAGGGCCTCAGTATCGATCTGGATGTGAGCACAATGACGCTGGACAATTATATCTATCTGTTCAGCGGCAACGCGGACTCGCAGAAATATTTCATGTGGTTCCGCAACAGCCTGTTCCTGACCGCGGTGTCCGTGGTGGGCACGCTGGTGATATGCTATATCGTGGCTTACGGCCTGAGTATGTATGAGTATCCGTTAAAGAACTTCCTGTTCTTCCTCGTCATCGCCACGATGATGGTGCCGTTTGAAATCCTGATCCTGCCGTTGTATAAGGAGATGATCACGTTAAAGCTGATCGACACGACGGCGGGCGTGGTGCTGCCGGGCATCTGCGGCGCATCGACGGTGTTCTTTTTCAGGCAGTACATGACAGGGCTCCCGAAGGAGCTTCTGGACGCGGGGCGCATCGACGGCGCGACGGAGTACGGCATCTGCTTTAAGATCATGCTCCCGATCACCAAGCCCGCGTTTGCGGCGATGTCCATTCTCTGCGCGATGGGCGCATGGAATAACGTACTGTGGCCGATGCTCGTATACAGGAACGCATCCAAGTTTACGCTGCCGATCGGCTTAAACACGCTGCTGACGCCTTACGGCAATAACTACGACGTCCTGATCGCAGGATCGATGTTCGGCATTCTGCCGGTATTTATCGTGTTCCTGTGCTTCCAGAAATACTTTATCGAAGGTATGACCGCGGGAGCCGTCAAGGGATAATCGGCCTGCACGGACAGAACGGAAAATATCATGCTATGAAAAGCAGCCGCCTCTTTACCGGAGCCTTCCGGCAAAGAGGCGTTATAGAAAGTCATGCGCCGAATACGGCGCGGAAACAGAGGGAGATATGTTACGTCGGAAAATACTCTGCTTATTGGGAATGGGACTGGTGATGATGGGACTGACAGGATGCGGCGCGGCGGACCGGATGACGGAGACGACGGTGGAAAATATTGCGTCGGGCGGATTCTCTGCGGGCGTCAGCGTGCATGATCCGTCGATCGTATTGGGGGACGACGGAAAATATTATATTTTCGGTTCCCACATGGAGGCGGCGGTCTCCGAAGACCTGCGCAAATGGAAGTCGTTTGCGTCGGGCGTGGACAGTAAGAATCCGCTTTTTACCAATCTGTTTGAGCCGGATTTTGAGGCGTTTGCCTTTGTGGGCAAAAACGACGAAGGGTGGTATTCCGTCTGGGCGCCCGACGTCATCTACAATAAAGCCATGGGCAAGTACGTGATGTACTTCTGCACCACTTCTTCCTATATTAAATCCAACATATGCTTCGCGGTGTCCGACCGGCTGGAGGGCCCTTATGAGTATGTGGACACGGTGTTGTATTCCGGCTATATCAAGTCGGAGATGGGCAAGACCAACTTCTACGACGTGATGCCGGAGGGCGCCAAGGCGGACAATTATGTCTTTCCGGGGCTGGGCTATCAGAACTCGTTGTGGCCCAACTGCATCGATCCCACCGTATTTTATGACGAGGACGGCAGAATGTGGATGGTGTACGGCTCGTGGTCGGGCGGCATCTTCCTGATCGAGCTGGACGAGGCGACGGGCTATCCGATCCATCCGGCGGAGGATAAGGAGAGCGAAACGGACGCCTACTACGGCAGGCGGCTGATCGGCGGCGGGCATCACTCCATCGAGGGGCCCTATATTATGTACGATCGGGAATCCGAATATTATTACCTGTTCGTATCGTTCGGGGAGCTGGTCAGCGAAGGCGGGTATCAGATCCGCACTTTCCGCTCCAAGGCGGTGGACGGCCCGTACACGGACGCGGCGGGCGAACGCTTGGGAGACGTGCCGGATCACAGTCCCTACGGCGTGAAGCTGATGGGCAATTATCTGCTGCCGGGCATGAAAAAGGCGTATATGGCGCCGGGGCACTGTTCGGCGTTTACCGATGCCGACGGTAAGAAATATGTCGTGTACCACACCCGGTTTGACGACGGGCAGGAGTACCACGAGCCGAGGGTGCACCAGTTGTTCACCACCAGAAACGGCTGGCTGGCGGCGGCGCCTTTTGCCACGATGGGAGAGACGTTGAGCGAGGAAGGGTACGAAACGGCCCAGATGGAGGGCACATGGTATGTGCTGAACCACGGGCTGGATATTGGCAGCAAGATCCATGAGGCGCAGCAGACGGAGATCGGCAGGAAGGGCGAGGCCGCGGACGGCAGCATCCGGCTGGCGGTGGAAAAGGGAACGCCGTATGTGACGGTGACGGCGGACGGCGTCTCCTACGAGGGCGTAATCGTCGATATGCAGGATGAGGCCGGCAACGAGACGAGATGTATCACGGCGGTGGGGGACAACAACCAAACCATCTGGATGGTGCACTACAAGTAAGGCGGCGTTCACCACGGACAGGGAAGCGGATGAAGCAGGTATTTGACGGAATCGTAACGGAACAACTGGAGACGGATTATCTGACCGGGCTGCTGACCAGACGCGGGCTGGACGACGTGTGGGCCGCCCTGTCGGGGGAGCTATACGTGCACGGCATCTATATCGACGTGGACAATTTCAAGCTGGTCAATGACATCTACGGCCACGCCAAGGGCGACGAGCTGCTGGTCTATGTGGCGCAGTTGTTAAAAGATGTTTTTGCGGGGCAGATCGTGGTGCGCATGGGCGGCGATGAGTTCGTCGTGATCTGCGACGGCGGCATCGAGAAGCGGGAGATTGCGGCGCATTTTCCGGTGCTGCAGCAGGAGTTAAAGAACGGCGGCTTCGACGAGACTATCGGCACGCTGCTGTCTTTCAGCATCGGCATCTCCTACGGCCAGCCCGTGAGGGGCGGTCTCGTCAGTCTGCTGCAGCAGTGCGACGAGGCCATGTACCATATTAAGAAAAACGGCAAGGGGAGTTATATTTCATATGACCGGATCAGGGGCATGGTGGAGGAGAACAAGGCGTTAAAGGATCGGGCGCTGACGGCGCTGGCAAACGGCGAGATCCGCATCCTGCTGCGCCCGGTGGTCTATCTGCAGACGTCCGAGGTGTATGCCGCGGAGGTCGTCCTGTACTGGAAGTTCCCCGGACAGGGGATGCTGCCGGAAGAAAAGTTTATGCCGATCTTTGAGCAGTACGGCGTCGCGTCGCAGATGGATGCCTATGTGTTTGAAAGAGTCTGCGCGTGGAAAGCCGGCTGGAAGGGAACGGTCTACGAGCATCTGGATCTCTACGTCAGACTCTCCGGCCTTTTTCTGCTGAAAGGGGAAGGGATCGGCCACATCCGCCGCTGCGTGGAGCGGTACCGGGTGGCGCCGCAGGAGATCAAGCTCTGCATTCAGGAGAAGGATTTCCTGGAGAGCAGGAAGCAGATCCGGAGCGCGCTGCAGACCGTTATGGACATGGGCTTTGAAATCGCCATCGACAATTTCGGATCGTCGTCGTCGTTTACGGTGCTGCAGGATATTCCGTCCCGCATCCTGAAACTGGACGAAAAGTTGTGCGATGTGGGCAGGGAGAACAGCCTGTCCATGCAGATTTTAAAAAACGTGATCAGTCTGGGGCGGGATATCCGCCGCAGCATCGTGGGACAGGGAATCGTGAATGCCGGACAGACGGCAGCCCTGACCGCTTACGGCGCGCAGCTCGGCACCGGCAGCTTCTACGGAGACGCGATGGACGAGGCGGCGTTCCGGGAAGCCTACCGGGACAGACTGTATCTGCTGAGCAGCCGGACGCCGGCGGCCTTTGCCTTTGCAGGCGGGCTGGCGGACGAGCGCGGGGAGATCGAGGGCCGGTACGTGGGCGAAGGGTTGTCTTACGGCCCGGGCGTGGTCGCGTCGCAGAGCGCGCTGGTTTTTCCGGGCGGCGGCGTCAAGAAGAACGTCGTCGAGTTTCCGGGGCGTCTGATGCACAGTGACAGTTATTCCGTCTGTCTGTGGATCAGGCCCGACGAGGAGCAGCCTTGGGCCAGCGCCGTCTATGTCATGTATCAGGACGGCTTTATGAGTCTGATTCCCAACACGGATCTGGGATTTTATTTTCGGATTAAGGATGACAGGGAACCGAATGTGTGGTACGATATTGTATGCCGTCAGGCGGTGCCGGGAGAGTGGGCCTACATCTGCGCCACCTACGATATGGTGGCGGGGGTTTCGCGGTTGTACTTTAACGGTCTTCTCGTGGGGAGCAGGGAGGATGTTCCCAGCCTGAAAGTTGCGCAGAAGGTCATGCTGGGCGGCGATGAATACCAGAGATCGTTCCGGGGACGGATCGCGGGGCTTGCGTTCTATCACCGCGTGCTCTCGGCGGAACAGATTCAGCAGAATTTTCTGGCGTACCAGCGGGATATGACATTTCAGGGAACCGATGGCCGGAAATAAAGAGGGTTACGCTGCGGCCTGACCGCCGCAGGAAAGAAAGCGTAAGAATGGAGGAAAGTATGGCGGTATTACACATCAATGAGAAAGAAAAAAAAGGTCACATCAACGCCGAGATCTACGGACATTTCTCGGAGCATCTGGGAAGGTGCATCTATGAAGGGCTGTATGTCGGGGAGAACTCCGATATCTCCAACGTAAACGGTATGCGCACGGACGTCGTGGAGGCGCTGAAAGAGATGCAGATCCCCGTGCTGCGCTGGCCGGGCGGCTGCTTCGCGGACGAGTATCACTGGATGGACGGCATCGGGCCCAAGGAGACGCGCAAAAAGATGATCAATACCCATTGGGGCGGCGTGGTGGAAGACAACAGCTTCGGCACCCATGAGTATTTTGAACTGTGCCGGCAGCTCGGCTGCAAGACTTACGTCAACGGCAACGTGGGCAGCGGCACCGTGCAGGAGATGAGCGAGTGGGTGGAATATATCACATTCGACGGCGTATCGCCGATGGCGGATCTGCGGAAGGCTAACGGCCACGCGGAGCCGTGGAAGATCGATTATTTCGGCGTCGGCAACGAGAACTGGGGCTGCGGCGGCAATATGACGCCGGAGTATTACGGCAACCTGTACCGCAGATACCAGACTTATGTCAGACATTACGATAACGCCGCGCCGATTCGGAAGGTGTGCTGCGGCCCCAACTCCGCGGACTATTTCTGGACGGAGGGCGTGCTGAAAACCTGTTTCGCCGCACCCCAGCCGGAGCAGGCGCACGGCTATATGGATGCGATGTCGCTGCACTACTACGTGGTGCCCAACGAGTGGGATCACAAGGGCAGCGCTACGCAGTTCGACGACGCGGAGTGGTACAGGACGATGGCCAAGGCGGTCTACATGGAGGAGCTGATCAACCGCCACGGCGCGATCATGGATCAGTACGATCCGGAGAAGAAGATCGGCCTGTATGTGGATGAGTGGGGCTGCTGGTTCGACGTGGAGCCGGGCACGAATCCGGGCTTCCTCTATCAGCAGAATACGATGCGGGATGCGCTGGTGGCCGGCGCGACGCTGAATATCTTTAACAAGCACTGCGACCGTGTGAAGATGGCCTGCATCGCCCAGCTCGTGAACGTGCTGCAGTCGGTGATCCTGACGGAAGGACCGAAGATGATTCTGACGCCGACCTACCATGTCTTCCATATGTATAAGAAGCATCAGAACGCGGAGCTTCTGCACAGTTACATCGAGGGCAACAAGACGGTGGGCGCGGACGAAAAGGATCGTGTGCCGCTGCTGAGCGAGTCCGTGTCCGTAGGAGAGGACGGAACCGTCCATGTGACCGTGGGCAATCTGTCCCTGTCCGAAGATACGCCGGTGGAAATCGCCTTTGCGCAGTTGAAGCCGTCTTCGGTAAAGGCTTCGGTTCTGACCGGGGAGGCCCATGCGCACAATACTTTTGACAACCCGGAGCAGATCAGGGAAACGGAACTGTCCGGCTGCGCCATCGAGGGGGACGTCATCCGGTTTACCGCCCCGGCGTGCAGCGTAGTCAGTCTGGATATCCGCTAGAGGGGTGCGATGGAACGAAACGGACAGACACGGCGTGTGTGCAGACGGTGCCTCACGTCGGAGATGGATGAAAAAGAATATTTTGCGCATCTTCACGCCTATATCGACAGTCTGGACGAGGAGATCAAAGCTGACCGGCCGCTTTACCAAAAGCGGCTGGCCGTATGTAAGGGTTGTGATCTGCTGGCGGACGGTATGTGCCGGGCCTGCGGCTGCTATGTGGAGTTGCGCGCGGCGGTCAGGAAAAACGCCTGTCCTTATGAAAAATGGAAGAAAGACGAAGATGCCGATTGAGATTTTGACGCCGGACTGGTAAGATGGAGACAGAGGCGCCGCGATAACGGCGCGGGAAATGGGGGATTTACCTATGGCAAAATATATCATGGCGCTGGATGCGGGCACGACCAGCAACCGGTGTATTCTGTTTGACGGCAGGGGCGCGGTGCGCAGCATGGCGCAGCGGGAGTTTACGCAGTATTTTCCGCAGCCGGGCTGGGTGGAGCACGATGCAGACGAGATCTGGGCCAGCCAGCTCGGTGTGGCGGTGGAGGCGATGAATATGATCGGCGCCTCCGCGGAGGACATCGCGGCGATCGGCATCAGCAACCAGCGGGAGACCGTCGTCGTGTGGGATCGCAATACCGGGGAGCCCGTCTATCATGCCATCGTCTGGCAGTGCAGGCGGACGTCGGCGGAGTGCGACGCGCTGAAGGCGGCGGGGCTGACGGACAGGTTCCGGCAGAAGACCGGGCTGGTGATCGACGCCTACTTCTCCGCCACTAAGATCAAGTGGATTCTCGACCATGTTCCGGGCGCCAGACAACGGGCTGAGCGGGGCGAGCTGCTCTTTGGCACCGTGGAGACGTGGCTGATCTGGAAGCTCACCAAAGGCGCGGTGCACGTCACCGATTATTCCAATGCCTCCCGCACGATGCTCTTTAATATCAACACGCTGACATGGGACGACGAGATACTGGAAACGCTGCAGATCCCGCGGTGTATGCTGCCGCAGGTCAAGGAGTCCGGCTGCGTGTACGGCTGCTGCGATCCGTCCTATCTGGGCGGCGCGATCCCCATCGCCGGGGCAGCGGGCGACCAGCAGGCGGCGCTGTTCGGGCAGACCTGCTTTCAGGCCGGGGATGTGAAGAACACTTACGGTACGGGCTGCTTCCTGCTGATGAACACGGGAGAGCGCCCCGTCTTTTCGGAGCACGGACTGGTGACTACTATCGCGTGGGGGCTGGACGGCAGCGTCAACTATGCGCTGGAGGGCTCGATCTTCGTGGCGGGCGCGGCGATCCAGTGGCTTCGGGACGAGCTGCGCCTGATCGATTCGGCGGCGGACTCGGAGTACATGGCCACAAAAGTGTCCGATTCCAACGGCTGCTATGTGGTGCCGGCGTTTACCGGACTGGGCGCGCCCCATTGGGATCAGTACGCAAGGGGCACGATCG
This sequence comes from uncultured Lachnospiraceae bacterium, assembly GCA_947630025.1. Classification (GTDB taxonomy): domain Bacteria; phylum Bacillota; class Clostridia; order Lachnospirales; family Lachnospiraceae; genus UBA3282. The sequence goes on along the minus strand of CANRFZ010000001.1, from coordinate 138,237 downwards.
TGGGGATCACGCGGGGCGTCAACAAGTACCATATCATCCGCGCCACGCTGGAATCCATCGCCTGTCAGACACAGGACGTACTGGCGGCTATGGAGGCGGATTCGCATATAAAGATTACCTCCCTGAAAGTGGACGGCGGCGCCAGCGCCAACGACTTTTTGATGCAGACGCAGGCGGATCTGGCGGGCGTCACGGTAGTCCGTCCGGAATGCGTGGAGACCACCGCCGCGGGAGCCGCCTATCTCGCAGGGCTCACCGTCGGCTTCTGGCAGAGCCGCGAAGATCTGCTGCGCAGCCGCGCGGGTGGCCATATCTTCGAGCCGTCCGTCAGCGAGCAGGACAGGCAGAGCAAGCTCCGGGGCTGGAACCGGGCGGTGCGGTATGCCTACGGCTGGGCCAGAGAGGAATAGATGGACGAGCGGAACGATTTTCAAAAAGCGCTGTCGGACTTCACATTTGAGGCGGCGGCGGGCGGCGCGATCCGGCATCTGGCGGATCTGGGCTACACCGTGCGGCAGATCACGGAGCGGCTCACCTATCCGATGCCCTATGCCAAAGTGCAGAGAGCGGTGTGGCGGCATCTGACAGAGAGCGGCGTGATCCTCACCGCAGAACCGTCGGCGGAACTTCCGCCGGGCGCTCCGGCGTATGCGGTGGAGAGGAACCGGTATGGCCGGACGAGTTTCCGGCGGGAGACGGGCGCGGCGGAAACAGTCCTGCCTATCGACTGGAAGTGCAGGCGGTTCGACGGCAGGCCGGAGGAGCTGGCGGCGGAGCTGCTGCACCGATGCGGCGGCGACGGAGAACGGCAGGCGTACCTGTCATGGGACTGCGGCGTGTCCGGCGTGCGGGATTCGGAAGACTGCCGCAGGATGCTGGAAGCGCTGAACGGCAGGCAGCGGGAATACATGGAAGGGCTCCCTTGGGAAGACCGGGTGTGCTACCACAGGCTGGACGGGCGGATGCGGGAGATCGTGGTGCGGCTATACGGCAGGGGACTGTACCACGGCTGCTGCTATTTCACCGCCCTCCGGGAGAAATGGACGCTGGGGGTTGAAAATAGTCAAGTATAGAAAAGTCAGGTATAGAATAGTTAAGTATAAATTAGTTAAGCGCAAATTAGTCAAGTATAAATGAGTCATTTATACTTGACTAATTATTTTTTCGTATGGTATCATAGACACAACTGAGAAAGGAGGCTGCGTCTATGTTTATAGGCAGGGAACGAGAGCTTCATACGCTTGACAGGCTGTACCGGTCGAACCGGTTTGAATTTGCGGTTCTTTACGGCAGACGCCGCGTAGGTAAGACTGCGCTGCTCAACCGGTTTATCGGGGATAAAAGAGCCATATATTTCATGGGCGTGGAAAGCAACGCGAAACAGAATCTTGAAAACTTCTCAAAAAGCATTATGGAGTTTGCAAACGGTTTTGCAGCGGAATCGTCTTTTCTTTCTTTCCAAGCCGCACTGGAATATGTGTTTCAGCTTGCCGAAAAAGAAAGAATCATCCTTGCGGTGGACGAATATCCCTATGTGGCCCGTGCATCCAAAAGTCTTGCGTCCACATTACAACTCCTGATCGACAAATATAAGGATACCTCAAAGCTGATGCTGATTCTCTGCGGTTCTTCCATGTCGTATATGGAAGACCATGTGCTTGCGTATAAAGCCCCTCTCTATGGCAGAAGAACGGCGCAGATGAAACTTCTGCCGTTTGACTTTGCGGAAACCTGCGAGTGCCTTCACGGTATGACAGACGAGGATAAGGCGCTGATTTATGGGATTGCCGGAGGCACGCCGCAGTACCTTTTACAGATGAGCAGCAAGTTGAGCGTGGAAGATAATATCAAAAATACCTATCTCAACCCTGCCTCCTTCCTTTATGAAGAACCGGCCAGCCTGTTAAAGCAGGAAGTCCGTGAGCCTGCTGTTTACACGGCCATTATTGCGGCAATTGCGGCAGGCGCGTCAAGAATGTCCGAGATTTCAGGCAAAGTCGGGGAGAATACAAATGTCTGCGCAAATTATATCAAAAATCTGATCGACCTCGGCATCGTGCAGAAAGAGACGCCGTACGGCGAGAAGGCTTCCCGAAAAGCAATCTATTCTATGGAAGATAATATGTTCCGTTTCTGGTATCGCTTTGTGCTGGACAATAATTCTCTCATTTCCCGCGGCGCCGCCGATTTGGTTTATAAACGCATTGAACCGCAGCTTTCTGACTATATGGGAAAGGTTTTTGAAGAAATCTGCAGACAGTACCTTTGGAAACGGCTTCTTTCCGGAAACTGCCCGGTAGAGTTTCATTCTCTCGGCCGCTGGTGGGGCAGCGATCCCCAAGAGAAAGCCCAGGCCGAGATTGATATTATGGGCGAGCAGGATAAGAATACGGCTCTGTTTGCAGAGTGCAAATGGACGAACGAAAAGACTGCCCTTGGCGTATTGGAAACTCTTGTAAAACGCAGTGAACTGTTTCCTTATCAAACAAAGCATTACTATCTGTTCTCTAAATCCGGCTTTACAAAAGGGTGTATCGAGCGGGCGGATGAAATGGGAAATGTGAGTTTGGTTGCCTATCCGGAAATGATGGAGGGGAAGTGATTGATGGAGGGGAAGTAATTTTTCCGCCCCGCTTGCGTGATACTGCCCCGCGGGTACAGATGATGCAACTTTGATGCAATTTTGATACAACTCTGATACATGGGTATCCTATAATGCTTCTCAGAAACAGGGCACTATGCAGGCGCGCGGATTTTTACGGCAGAAAATAGTGTGAAAATCACGCTGATGTGCTGATTTTTACGACAGAGGAGCAGCATGGGTACACATAGCAGAGGAAAGGCAGCCGTCCGGTTGGCGGCGCTGGCGCTCATAGCGCTGGCCGGCTGCGGGAGCGCGGCGGACAGAGACACAGGCAGTGAAACGGCGGTATCGGACAGAGCCGTCACAGAGGAGAATGCGGCGGAGCAGAGCGCGGCAGACATCGCAGCGCCGCACATGGCAGACGACGCGGAGCAGCAGAACACAACAGATGCCGCCGCACAGAACACGGAAGGCCCGGATAATGCCGCCGCAGACAATGGCACGGCGCAGGCGGAAAACACCGCTTCCACGGCAGAGACGGACAGGGCGGAAACCGGAAACGCGGCGGATGCTATGCCAGCAGAGGAGAATGACGAAACAGAAGCGCAGGCGGAGAAGCCGCAGCCGCCGGAGGGCTGGGAGTTGACGCTGCTCTCGGAAGACTGGGGCCTGTCCTTCGGGGAATCCGGCACGCAGCCTGTCGGGAACGCCTCGGCGGAGGATCTGACATGGTACGACGCCTACTACGTGGGCGATGCGGACGAAAAAGTGATCTACCTGACGTTTGACTGCGGCTATGAGAACGGCAACACGGCGGCGATTCTGGACGCGCTGCACCGGCATGACGCGCCGGCGACGTTTTTTGTCGTGGGGCATTTTCTGGAGACGGCGCCCGAACTGGTGAAACGCATGGTGGAGGAGGGCCACACTGTAGGCAACCACACTTACCACCATTTGGATATGCCGTCGATCTCAGAACCCGAGGCGTTTCGCCGGGAGCTGGATGATGTGGCGGCGCTTTTCCATGAGATCACGGGAGAGGAGCTTGCGCCTTACTACAGGCCGCCGCAGGGCAAGTGCAGCGCGGAGAACCTGAAGATGGCGCAGGAGTTCGGGTACAGTACGATCTTCTGGAGTCTGGCCCATGTGGACTGGATACAGGATGACCAGCCGGACCCGGTCGAGGCGGCGGCGAAGCTGACCTCCCGCATCCATCCGGGCGCTATCGTCCTGCTGCACAACACTTCGCAGACCAATGCGGAGATGCTGGACGGGCTGCTGACGGAATGGGAGGACATGGGGTATTCGTTCAGGCCCCTCTCGGAACTGACGGGGAAATAAAATCATAGCCATGCGCAGGGCGAAAAGCCCTGTCTGAGCAGGTCGTCCCGGGCTGTCATGCGGCGGACGGCCTTTTCTTTTTGTCCTGCATACCTTTTTCTTTTGCTTTGTATACCTTTTTCTTTTGCTTTGCAAATCTTTTCCTTTGGTTATGTCTGGAAGATTCCGGCGGAATGTGATATGGTATAGAGAGGGGATATTTCGGTGGAACGGGCCGCCGGTCCGTGAGAGGGCTGAAAGCATGAAAAGGGTATTTATCATTGTCGGATGTATCATCGGTATCGTGATGGCCGGGATCGTACTGATCAGCGTCCGCCAGACGGACGTCGAGGTGACGAAGGAGCGGACGAAAGTAGGCTTTATCTTAAACGGCGCCATCGACGACCACAGTTGGGGCCAGTCCCACTATGAGGGCATGGAGCAGTGCGCCGCGGATTTGAATCTGGAAGTGTATTACCGCGAGAACGTACCCGCGGACGAACGGTGCAAGGACTGTATCGAGGAGCTGATCGGTCTGGGGTGCGAGATCATTATCTGCAATTCGTTTGACTTCGGCGCTTACGAGCTGGAGGAGGCGGAGGCGCACCGCGATATTTACTTTTTCCACGCTTCGGGCGTGACGGAGACGGACAATCTGGCGACGTATTTCGGCAGGATCTACCAGATGCGGTATCTGAGCGGCATCGTGGCGGGGCTGCAGACGGAGACGGACGAGATCGGGTATGTGGCAGCCTTTCCGATTCCGGAAGTAAACCGGGGCATCAACGCCTTTACGCTGGGCGTGCGCAAGGTGAATCCCGACGCCCATGTCTATGTGGAGTGGACGCAGTCGTGGGTGGGCAGCGACGAGGCGCAGCAGGCCACCGAGCGGCTGTTGGGGCAGCACGACATCGACGTGCTGACGATCCATACGGATACCAACCGTCCCCTTGAAATCGCGGAGGAAAAGGGAATCTGGTGCATCGGGTACAATCGGGACAACGCCGGGCTTTATCCCGGCACATTCCTGACGGCGCCCGTGTTCCGGTGGGAAAATTTCTACGAACCGCACATTCTCGAATGTCTGCAGGGCAAGTTCAGCCCGCGGCATTATTGGGACGGCGCGGAGACGGGAACCGTGGCGCTGGCGCCGCTGAGCGGCAACGTAAAGCCCGGCACCGCCAAGGCCGTGGAGGAGGCGGAGCGGCAGTTTTTAGACGGCACTTTTGACGTTTTTTATGGGCCGATCACGGACACGGAGGGAAATCTCCGGGTGGGGGACAAGGAGTGCATGACAGACGAGGAGATGCTCAACGCATTTGACTGGTATGTGGAAGGTGTAGTGCTGGATGAAGAAAAAGCGGATGAAAATCAATAACAGAATCATCGTCGGCATGATCGTCTGCGTGGCGGTTCTCGGCGTGGTGGGCGTTCTGATGCACGACAAGATGAAAACGCTTCTGGACTATTATGTGGAGCGGCAGGCGGCGCTGCAGGCGCAGTTATTGGCGCAGACGGCGCAGCAGGAATTTGCCATCCGGCTGGGCGAGCTGGAGAGGGACGCGGCCTATCTGCAGGATCACGACGGGGAGCTGCAGGATGTGACGGCGCATCTGGGCAAAGGCGAGGCGGGCGTGACGTCGGGGCTTTTAGAGTCCGACGGCAGCGCCGTGTGCGGCGAAACGCTGGATTTCAGGGCTTTTGACGGCATCATACGCTCTTTCCGCGGGGAGAGCGCGGTGAGCTACTGCGACGGCGAGGGCCTTCTTTTTACGGCGCCGGTGTACCATGGCAAAAACGTCCGGTATGTCCTGTATAAACTCTATCACGAGGCTGCGCTATATGACAGCTTCGGGCTTGCCTGCTACGACGGCGAGGGCCGGGCGTTAATCATGGACAGGCAGGAGCGGATTGTCATTCCCGACGGCAGTGGCAGCAGGGCGGAAGCCGGTTTTCTGGCGGATGACAATCTCTATGACGGTTTCCTGCGGGTTCGGGAACAGATGCAGGTGTTGACGTCGGCCTCCGAGCACGTGGAGACGAAGCTGGAGGGGTATTTCCTTTTTGCCTCGGAGATCGAGGAGACGGATATGCTGGTGGTGGGAATCGTGCCGGAGAGCGTGGCGCTGGAGGGCGTCAGCTATCTCGTCATGCTCGTCCTGTGGGTGTTTGTGATGCTGATCGCCGCTTTTCTCATCGGCATGGTTTATCTGTTCGGCGCGGAGGCGCGCTCCCAAGAGAGCGACGAGCTGCGCAGGGCCAAGCAGGAGGCGGAGCGGGCGAACCGGGCCAAGAGCGATTTTCTGGCGAATATGTCCCATGAGATCCGCACCCCGATCAACGCGATCATGGGCATGAACGAAATGATCCTCAGAGAGAGCGGGCAGGAGGAAGTCTTAGAGTACGCGCGGAATATTCAGGGGGCCAGCCAGACGCTTCTCTCCCTGATCAACGATATCCTCGACTTTTCCAAGATCGAGTCGGGCAAGATGGAGATCATCGACGGCACTTACGATACCGTGTCGATGTTAAACGACGTCATCAACATGGTGCGCGTCAAGGCAGAGGACAAGAACCTCTGGTTCTATATCAATATCGACGAAAATCTCCCGGAGGAGCTATGGGGCGACGGAATGCGGAACCGCCAGATTATCATCAACATCCTCAACAACGCGGTCAAGTACACGAAGCAGGGCGGCGTGTCGCTGACGGTGGCGGGGGAGCGCATCGGGGACGAGAAGATCATCCTGAAAATCAAAGTGGAGGACACGGGCATCGGCATCCGGCAGGAGGATCTCTCCAAACTGTTCCACAATTTTGAACGGCTGAATCTGAGCGAAAACAGGAACGTGGAGGGCACCGGGCTGGGACTGGCGATCACCTACCGTCTGGTCACGCAGATGAACGGCAAGATTGACGTGGAGAGCGAATACGGCATCGGTTCCGTTTTTACGGTCACACTCCCGCAGGGCGTCATGAGCGACGGCGTGATCGGCGATTTTCAGGAGAAATACCGGCAGGAGATGAAGAAAAAGGTAAGCCGTTATCAGGAGAGCTTCGTGGCCAAAAACGCCAAGGTGCTTGTGGTGGACGATACTTCCCTGAATTTGCTCGTGATCAGCCAGTTGTTAAAAAAGACGGGCGTACAGGTGGACACCTGTCTGAGCGGCAGGGAATGTCTCTTTATGATACAGAAGGAGCATTACGACGTGATCTTTCTGGACCACATGATGCCGGATATGGACGGCATCGAGACGATCCGGGTGATGCGGGACGTGCACAACCACAAGTGTCAGGATACGCCGGTCATCGCGCTGACCGCCAACGCCATCGTGGGCGTCCGCGAAATGTATCTTCGGGAAGGCTTTAACGATTATCTGAGCAAGCCGGTGGAGAGCGCGGCGCTGGAGGAGATGCTGAAAAAATATCTGCCGCCGGACAAGATCGAGATCGTGACGAAGCAGGCCGACGACGCGGACAACGGCGCGGGCAGGGCTATGCAGGACGGAAGCGGCGTGCAGGAAGCGCCCAAGCTGCAGTGGATCGATACCGATATGGGCCTCCGGTACTGCGGCGACAGTGAAGAAGTATACCGGGAGGCGCTGCAGGAATTCTGCGACGTGGCGGGAGAGGAGCGGGAGGCTCTGGAGCAGGCGTTTAAGCAGGAAAACTGGAAAGACTACACGATACGCATACACGGCCTGAAGTCCTCCGCGCTGAGCGTCGGCGCCCGCAGACTGTCGGAGGAGGCGGCCGGTCTGGAAAAGGCCGGCAACGAGCTGCAGCGGGAAGGCGCGCTGCACAAAGAGGAATTGACCGCGTATATTAAAGAGTATCACGCCAAGACGATGGAGATCCACAACAGTTCCGTGGACGAGGCGGAAGCCTTTCTCCGGCATACCGCGGCGAAATAAAATAAGATGCGGCAAACCGTAACGATATGACTTGCGAATCCGAATGTTTTTTGGTATACTCAGTATGGTATCGGACTGTGTGACAGGTCGTTTCGTATCGGACGGAGTCGGCAGGGGAGTGTTTGGTTATGCAGAATGTAGTAATCGTTTCGCAAGTGCATAGTTATTTGATCGTATCCCTGAAGGAATGGTTTGAAGAAGCGGAATACGAAGTGATCATTGTGGATGCGGATATCGACGCGATCAACCAGATCGAAGAACCGATCGGGATCTTCCTGATCTATGCGGACGAGAATCTGGGCGAGGCGCAGTCGGTGCTCAACTATATCAAGGACATGGCGGTGAGTCAGGACATTCCGATTTTTGCCATAGGCGACGCGCAGGAGCTCGCGCTGGTGGAAAAGATGATCTCCCGCAACCTGATCCGGCGCAAGTTTTACCGTCCCGTCAATGTCAGCGAGGCGGTCAGTGCCATCACGGGATATGTGAAGGAGCACGGCAAGCAGAATAAGAAAAAGATTCTGGTGGTGGACGATTCCGGCACGATGCTGCGCAACGTCAAGGGCTGGCTGGAGGAGACGTATCAGGTGACGCTGGCCAATTCCGGCGCCATGGCCATCAAATATCTGGCCACGAACAGGCCGGATCTGGTGCTGCTGGATTATGAGATGCCGATCGTGGACGGCAAGCAGGTGCTGGAGATGATACGGAGCGAGACGGAATTTGAGGATATTCCGGTGATTTTCCTGACCAACAAGGGCGACCGCGAGACGATCATACAGGTAATGGCGCTGAAGCCGCAGGGCTATCTGCTGAAATCGATGGAGCCGGATAAGATCGTGGAGTACATCGATAATTTCTTCGAGGAGAGAAGAAGAAAAGAACTTCTGAGCATATAGACACCGCACCAGCCATAGCGGGCGCGGGTTATCTCCGGCTATCTAAAGGCGGGCGCAGGAGGATAGCCGAGGGAAGATTAAGGTAAGGTTAAGTCTCGATTAAGGTTAAGAACGGTAAGAATCAAAACGCTCCGGACGAGGACAAGTCGACGGAGCGTTTTCCATATACAGTGGAAAATCCGGCGCTGCTCTGCGGTGCATTGACAAAACCGCGGATTCAGTGTATAAATATCATATAAAGTCTAGTAAAAAAATAGGAAATCAAAGAGAAGGTGCGGCTGGCAGAACAGGCGCGCCGGAACGGAGAGGGTTATGAAAATATCGACGAAAGGGCGGTACGCGCTCAGGCTGATGCTGGATCTGGCGCTGAACAATACGGGGGAGCCCGTGAGGATCAAGGACATCGCGGTGCGGCAGGAGATATCGGACAAATATCTGGAGCAGATTATATCGGTTCTGAATAAAGCGGGCTATGTCAAGAGCGTCCGGGGGCCGCAGGGCGGCTATCTGCTGGCCAGAAGCCCGGAGAAATACACCGTGGGGATGATACTGCGGCTGACGGAAGGATCGCTGGCGCCGGTGGCGTGTCTGGAGGGCGAGCTCAATACGTGCCCGCGGCAGGAGCGGTGCGTGACGCTGCGGTTGTGGCGGATGCTGGACGAGGCGGTCAGCGGCGTGGTGGACAAGGTGACGCTGGCGGACTTAGTAGAGTGGCAGGAACAACTGACAGATAACTATATCATATAATATAATAGCGCCAAGGAAAAACAAGCGACGCGAAGCGGCATTTGTTTTACCGGCGCTAATAACGAGCAAGGGCCTGCGAAGCAGGCAGAGAGTGCCGGAGGCACGGACTTGCGAGTATTTCATAACGTAAAATGCCAAGGAAAAACAAGCGACGCGAAGCGGCATTTGTTTTACCGGCGCTAATAACGAGCAAGGGCCTGCGAAGCAGGCAGAGAGTGCCGGAGGCACGGCTTGCGAGTATTTCATAACGTAAAAAGCCAAGGAAAAACAAGCGACGCGAAGCGGCATTTGTTTTTCCGGCGCTAATAACGAGCAAGGGCCTGCGAAGCAGGCAGAGAGTGCCGGAGGCACGGCTTGCGAGTATTTATGCAAAAATTGCTCTGCATATGAAAGATAATGTTTTGCAAATGAGTTAGAAATGTGATATAATGTTCAGGAAAGCAATAAGCCGTGCGAAGCTGGCGGATGACAAAATGACTGCTTGCAGGCAGTTTTGTCAGACGGCAGATTCATAGGGCGCAAGCCCGGCGACCGAGTGAATCGGAGATTCACGAGGGTGCGCACGGCTTAAGTAAGTCGAAGTGCGGATTGGCTGGGCGCAAGCCAGTTTTGTCAGACGGCAGATTCATAGGGCGCAAGCCAGCGACCGAGTGAATCGGAGATTCACGAGGGTGCGCACGGCTTAAGTAAATCGAAGTGCGGATTGGCTGGGCGCAAGGCAGTTTTGTCAGACGGCAGCTTCATAGGGCGCAAGCCCGGCGACCGAGTGAGCACGAAGTGTTCACGAGGGTGCGCGGCGACAGTGCAAACGTAAAAGAGGAATGTGGGAGGTAGAACATGACAGAGTCACAATACAGACGGGCCAATAAGACAGTATTCGCAGTCACGGCGGTTATCCTGCTTTATTTTATCGTGGTTTCGGTATATTCGGCGTCCGATGTCTCGGCGGCATGGCAGGGATATCTGAGAATCTTCCTGTCGATCGTGGGACTCATAGGCGCGGCAGTGGGCTTTTTCCTGTGGCGCGGGGAGAAGAAGGGCGCTATTGTCATGATGGGATGCGCTACGCTGGCGTATGCGGCGATTGTCCTTTTCGGCATCAACATCGGCGTCTATGCCTATGCGTTCGCAGTGCTTTTCGGCGCTATGGCCTATCATAACCGGAAGCTGCTGATCAGCGGCAACGTGGCGATCGTCCTCATCAATCTGATCAAGCTGCTGATCGTGACGGACAAGTCGGAATGCTCCGTTGCTTTTATCGCCTGTCTGCTGGTGGCATACTCGTCGATCCAGATCTCTAAGCTGCTGATCGTGTTTAACGACGAGAACGTGGCGGCGGTCAGCGAGGCGGCGGCGATTCAGGAGGCCAACCAACAGAAGATGATTCAGGTGGCGGAGAATATCATCCGCAACTTTGACAGTGCGATGGAGAATCTGAACGACCTGCAGGGCAACGTTGACGCCAGCAATTTTGCGATGACCAATATTGCGGAGAGCACGGACGCCACGGCGCAGTCGATCCAGCGTCAGGCGGATATGTGCATGGATATCCGGAGCAATACGGATATCGTCGAGGAGAGCATGAAGAAGCTGATCGACTCCTCCGGCAGAGCCAACAGTATGGTTGCGCAGGGCGCGGATGTGGTCGAGAGCCTGAGGAAGCAGGCGCAGAACGTGGAGGAGGCCAGCAACGCTACCGTTTCCGTCAGCAACCGCCTGAACGAAAAGGTGGAGGAAGTGCAGAACTTTATCGGCGTGATCCTCTCCATTTCCAATCAGACCAATCTGCTGGCGCTGAATGCTTCCATCGAGGCGGCGCGCGCAGGCGAGGCGGGCAGAGGCTTCGCGGTTGTTGCCGAGGAGATCCGGCAGTTGTCTGAGCAGACCAAAGATGCCTCCAACAGTATTACGAATATTATCAACGAGTTGATTCAGGATACCAAGAGCGTGAACGAGAGCGTCGATAGCGCGGTGGCGTCCATAGCGAAGCAGAATGAACTGATCGAGGCCACCAAAGAGAAATTTGCGGCGGTGGACGAAGAAGTACAGAATATGGCGCGGGGCGTCCGGGACAACGAAAAGATTATGGCCGGCATTCTGGACAGCACCAACGCGATTTCCGACGATATCACGCAGCTCTCTGCGACCAGTGAGGAAGTGGCCGCTTCCAGCATGGAAGGACTCAAGACCTCCGAGGCGACCGTACAGGATATGCAGGCGTGCAAGGATATGCTGGAGGAGATTTTAAATCTGGCCAAGCAGTTACAGTAAATTAACAGTTGACTTTAGAGCGACAATGTACTAAGATGGAACCGTTGAGGCGCCGCGTATGCGAGGCAGCGTACCGGCTATAGCCTCGGTTTGAACAGATACATAGCCAAAATCTGTGAGCAAAAAGAGTACCGTAAGCAGGAACATCGCAGAGAGCCGGGCATGGTGGGAGCCGGTATGGAACACTTTCGGGAATGGGTTTGTGAGATGCAGGTCGAAACGACGGACGCCGCAAGTAGACCGCGCCGTAACTCTGCGTTAAAGAGAAGGATATCGGACGCAAGTCCCGTATCTGTAACGTGTCAGTAAGATTGAATTGGTGGCGGGTATTTTCCGATTGGAAGATACCCGTTTTTTATACGGACAAAGCGGCGGGCCGGCGGTCTGCCATCCATCCGTTCCGCGGCGGCGCGCTGCCTGCCCGGAGCGTCAGACACAGGAGTATAGAGGCGGCGCAGAAATCGGAGAAGATATGAAAAGAAGACTGAGAGCGTACCGCAAGACGGTCAGCATCGTAAATGAAAAGGCGATTTCCATGTTTGAAGGGATCGCGACCGGCAGAAAATGTTTCCTGCTGGAGAGTTATGATAAGGACTACGACAGGTATTCCTTTTTCGGCATCGATCCCGACGAGATCATCTCGTCTAGGGGCAATAGCCTCGTGATCACGCGGGCCGACGGCAGCGAGGAGATCCGGGAGGGCAATCCGCTGGAGCGTTTGAAGGAATATTATGATGAGTTTGAGGTGGTCAAGGACGAGGGCGAGCTGGCGATGATCGGCGGGCTGATCGGCAGCCTCGGCTATGATTTCGTGCGGTACAGCGAGACGCTGCCCGACGACAACCCGGACGAGATCGGGATCGAGACGGTGCAGCTCATGTTTACGCGGGAGTTTATCATCATCGACCACCGGGCAGAGACGATGACGGGCGTCGTGCTGGAGGCGGATACGCCGGAGGGCAGGCAGATCGGCGAGGCCAAGGCGGAGAAGCTGGTGGCGCTGGTGCGCAGCAGTACAAAGGACGAGGAGCGGCGCGCGTTCGTGCACGACGGCAGGATCGTCCACAAGACCGACACGCTGGAAGACTATAGCGGCAAGGTGGAGAAAATCAAACATTATATCCGGGAAGGCCACATTTTCCAGACGGTTCTGTCCCAGCGATGGACGATCGAGACCGCCCACGACGGCCTGACGTTGTATAAGGAGCTGCGGGAGCTGAATCCGTCGCCCTATCTGTATTATTTTCATTTCGGCGATTTCGAGATCATCGGTTCCAGCCCGGAAATGCTCGTCAAGCAGACCGACAATAAAGTGTTCACCTGTCCCATCGCGGGCACCAGACCGAGGGGCCGTGACGCGGAGGAGGATCAGCTTCTGCGCGACGAGCTGCTGCAGGACGAAAAGGAGCGGGCGGAACACGTGATGCTGGTGGATCTGGCCAGAAACGACATGGGGCGGATCGCGGAGTTCGGCACGGTCAAGGTGACGCAGTTTATGAACGTGCAGAATTATTCCCATGTCATGCACATCGTGTCGCTGGTGGAGGGCAAAAAGAGAGGCGGCGGGCACCCGCTGGATCTGGTGGCGTCTTTCCTGCCGGCGGGAACGCTCAGCGGCGCGCCCAAGATCCGCGCGATGGAGATCATCGACGAACTGGAGACGGTGCGCAGAGGGCTCTATGGCGGCGCCACGGGCTATATCGGGTTTAACGGCAATATGGATCTGTGCATCACGATCCGCACGATGATCAAGAAGGGCAGCAAAGTCTACCTGCAGGCGGGCGCGGGCATTGTGGCGGATTCCGTCGGTGAGAACGAGTACCGGGAATGCTGCAATAAGGTGATGGCGTTAGCCAAGACGCTGGTGGAGGAGGAGAATTTATGATCTTGCTCATTGATAATTACGATTCTTTTACCTATAATCTATATCAGTATATCGGAACGTTTGCGGGCGACATCCGCGTGGTCAGGAATGACAAGATCACGCCGGACGAGATCGAGGCGCTCGATCCGGACAAGATCGTACTGTCTCCGGGGCCCAAAAGTCCCAAGGAGGCCGGCATCTGTATGGAGACGGTGCGGCGGTTTACCGGCAGGAAGCCGATCTTAGGAATCTGTCTGGGGCACCAGTGCATCGGCGAGGCGCTGGGCGGTACGGTGTCCTACGCGAAGCGGATTTTTCATGGCAAGCAGAGCCGGATCACCCACGACGGCACGGGGATCTTTACCGGGATCGACTCGCCTTTTAAGGTGGCGCGCTATCATTCGCTGGCGGTCATGCGGGAGGGCCTGCCGGAGTGCCTGCGGATTCAGGCGCAGACGGAGGACGGCGAGATCATGGCGATCAGGCACCGGGACTATCCGGTGGTTGGGCTGCAGTTTCACCCGGAGTCCATCTATACGGAGCACGGCAAACGGCTGATTGAGAATTTTGTCAACGGCGTTATCTAGCGTGCTGCGTCCGACAACAGGAAGAAAAGAATGGAGAATAGTGTGAAAAATCACACTGATGTGCTGAGATTGTTTCACAAAACGAACTTTGTTCGTTTGGGAATTTGTGCCGGAGCGCCACAAACTCCCCTGATGGCAAAGTTAATTCCAAAGGAATTTACTTTTTGCCCCTGTCGCGTAAAACGCTCCGGAATGGAGAATAGTATGATATTAGACGAGATCGTAGCGGACAAAAAGAAACGGCTGGCGGAGCACAAGACGCGCATCCCGGAGGAGGAGATGAAGGCGCTGGCGACGGCGTGCGGGCGGGAGAGCATCAGCTTCTACAACGCCATGGCGGGAGAGGGCCTGTCGATTATCGGCGAGTTTAAGAAAGCCTCGCCCAGCCACGGCAGGATGGCGAGCAAGATCGAGCTGACGGACAGGATCGATCAGTATAACGCATCGGTGGACGCCATTTCCTGTCTGACGGAGGAGGATTATTTCCTCGGAAGCGTGGACTATTTCAAGCAGATCAGGGCTATTTCGGAGCTGCCGATGATCCGCAAGGATTTTATCATCGATCCGTACCAGATCTTTGAGGCCAAAGTCATCGGCGCGGACTGCATCCTGTTAATCGCGGCGATCTTGACTGACAGAGAGCTGCAGCTTTTTTATGAACTGGCTTACGCGCTGGGAATGGACGCCCTGGTGGAGGTGCACGACGAGGAAGAAATGAAGCGGGCGGTGGGACTGGATGCGCAGATCATCGGCGTCAACAACCGCAACCTGAAAGATTTTTCCATCGATCTGCACACGACCAAGCGGCTGGCCGCCCTAAAGCCGGAGGGCACGCTGCTTGTGTCCGAGAGCGGCGTTATGGGAGACGAGGATGTGGCGTTTTTAAAAGGTGTGGGCGTGGACGCGCTCCTGATCGGCACGGTGTTTATGGAAGCGCCGGACCCGGAGGCGCTGGCGCGCCGGTGGAAGGCTTTGTGACAGATGCAGACAGGAAAAAAGATTCCGAAAATTAAAATATGCGGGCTTGTCTCCGCACAGGAGGCGGCATGGATCGTCGAGGAGCGCGTGGACTATGCGGGGATCGTCCTTTTTTATCCCAAGAGCCATCGCAATATGACGCTGGAGGAGGCCCGGGAGTTGCTTACCGTCCTCAGAAAGGGCAGGACGCTTTCCGGCGGGCCGATTCGCACGGTGGCGGTCACCGTGTCGCCGGAGGCGGAGCAGATCGAGGCGATACAATGGGCAGGATTTGACAGAATACAGGTGCACGGCCCACTGTCCAAAACCGCTTTTGATGCGCTGGAGATCCCGATGATCCGGGCTTTTAACGGGCCGGATCGGGAGTTGTATGCGAAGTGCCATGACTGCCCCAAGGTGGAGGCGTATCTGTTCGACGCGGGCAACCCCGGCAGCGGGCGGACTTTTGACTGGGAGATGCTGCGGCAGTTTCCGCGGGATGAGAAGCCGCTGTTTCTGGCGGGCGGGCTTTGCGCCGACAATGTGCGGCAGGCGATTCTGGCCGTAGGGCCCGATGTGGTGGATGTGTCCAGCGGCGTGGAGCGGGACGTGCCAGCGGCGGACAGATCTCCGGCGGCAGATTCGCATGGGGCAGATTCGCAGGGGGGAGGTTCCTGCGGGGCGGATTCCCCGGCGGATAGCGCGGCGCATACGCCTGCCAGAGTCGGCAAGGACAGAGAGAAGATCCGGCGGTTCGTGCGGCAGGTCAGAACCGTGTGGGAGGAAGCATAGAGAGGCAGAAGGAAACGAGGACGTTTCGGAATGGAGGAGAGATGAGCAGTAAGTATTACGGAGAGTTCGGCGGACAATATGTGGCGGAAACGCTGATGAACACGCTGGCGGAGCTGGAACGGGCGTTTGAGGACGCCATCAGAGATCCTAAGTTCTGGGAGGAATACCATTATTATCTCAGGGAGTATGTGGGCAGGGAAACGCCGCTCTATTATGCGAAGCGTCTTTCGGAAAAATATGGCACGAAGATTTATCTGAAACGCGAAGATCTGAACCACACCGGCGCCCACAAGATCAACAACGTGATCGGGCAGATTCTTCTGGCCCGGAGAATGGGCAAGACGAAGGTGATCGCGGAGACCGGCGCGGGGCAGCACGGCGTGGCGACGGCCACGGGCGCGGCGCTTTTTGACATGGAATGCAAGGTGTATATGGGCTCCGAGGATATCGAGAGGCAGCATTTGAACGTGATGCGCATGGAGATGCTGGGCGCAAAGGTGGTCAGCGTGCAGTCCGGCAGCAACACGCTGAAGGACGCCACCAACGAGGCGATCCGCACTTGGGCGAAGGAGGCGGAGGACACGTTCTATGTGATCGGTTCCGCCGTGGGGCCGCATCCCTACCCCAGAATGGTCAAGGAATTTCAGAAGTGCATCAGCATCGAGGCGAAGCGGCAGTTTATGGAAAAGGAAGGCAGGCTGCCGGATGTGGTGATGGCGTGCGTGGGCGGCGGCTCTAACTCCATCGGTATGTTTGCGGACTTTATCGACGAGCCGGGCGTGGAGCTGATCGGCGTGGAGGCTGCCGGCATGGGCATCGAGACGGGCAAACACGCCTCCGCCATGGCGCTGGGGCGTCCCGGCGTGCTGCACGGCATGAGATCCTATCTGCTGCAGGACGACGACGGCAACGTGCAGTTGGCGCATTCGATCTCCGCAGGGCTGGACTATCCCGGCGTAGGGCCGGAGCACGCTTATCTCAGGGACAGCGGACGGGCGCAGTACGTGTCGGTCACGGATGATGAGGCGATGGAGGCGCTGGCGGAGCTATGCAGGCTCGAAGGGATCATCCCCGCCATCGAGAGCGCCCATGCCCTCGCCTACGCCTTTCGGAAGGCGAAGACCATGACGAAGGAGCAGGCCATCGTCCTGTGTCTGTCGGGGCGCGGCGACAAGGACGCCCATACGATCGAGTCCTATTTCAGCGGCAAAGGCTATATGAATTAAATTTCATAAAGGAATGGAGAGAAACATGAACAGAATCGAAGAAAGATTGCAGCAGGTAAAGGAGCGCGGCAGCAAAGCGTTCATTACATACATGACCGCGGGACTGCCGGACATGGCGGGAAGCGCGGCCATCTTAAAGGCACAGGCGGAGGCGGGGATCGACGTAATAGAGCTGGGCATCCCTTTTTCCGATCCGGTGGCGGACGGCCCGGTGATTCAGGCGGCGTCCTACCGGGCGATACAGAAGGGCGCTAATCTCAAGAAAATATTCGAGATGGTGCGTCAGGTGCGGTCGGAAGGCTGCGAAGTGCCCATCGTGTTTATGATGTATTTCAATACAGCGATGTATTACGGTCTGGCGGCTTTTGCGGCGAAATGCGCGGAAGTGGGCGTGGACGGGCTGATTATCCCCGATCTGCCCTATGAGGAGCAGCCCCAGATGACCAAAGTGCTGGATGAGACGCCCGGCGCGCCGATTTTGATCCAGCTCGTGACTCCGGCGTCGGGAGACAGGATTCCTATGATTCTGGAAAATGCGCGGGGATTTGTGTACTGCGTGTCGTCCATGGGCGTTACCGGGCAGGAGGCGGATTTCCACCGGAATGTGGTCAGCTATCTGGAGCAGGTCAAGGCGGTGTCCAAGATTCCCGTGATGATGGGCTTCGGCATCCGCACGGCGGCGGACGTGGAGCCTATGAAAAATACGATAGACGGCTGCATCGTCGGCTCCCATTTTATCCGGCTGATGGAGGAAAGCAATTACAGTACGGACGTGGCCAAAGATTATGTGCGCACCTTTAAGGCGCAGATGAATGGCGAAAAAGGCTGAGAAAATGACGCGCGGAATCAGGCTTCCCGCATAAACGGCAGATGGCAGGGACTTCCGGTGTCTCTGCCATCGCTGCTAACAATATTCTCTCATCTTAACGATGTTGTAAAAAGGAAGGGCGTTTCTCGTGTAACCAGCGGTCTGCACCTGAATGGTCTGCGCGTGAGTCTGTTCCGCTTCCTTTTCACAAGCCTCGTCCAGAATGTCCGCAAAAAATTTCTTTGCGAAAGTCTCGGACGGGTTCTGCTTGGGCTGGCGTCTTTTGTCATTGGAAGAAACCTTCCTTAACGCGGGCATCGCCATTACCGCTTCCACTTTATAATTCCTCTCTGCTGCATAGATTGCTGTGATCCCTCCTTGGATATTTATCGTGAACCTCTTGTTCTATCAAATATATCGGCAGGACTGTTCCGTTTCTTAACCGTCCGCGGTATCTTTTCTGCGGTTGTTTTCCGGTGCCGGCGCGCAAATTGCGCCGGAAAATAGCGGAACCATTTATTAAATTTAAATAAAATTACGCAAAATGGCGAAAAGAGGGTAGAAACGGCGCGGACTTCGAGAAACGCGGTTTTGCAATTTCCCTAAGGATGTGATACAATAGAAGCAGGCTCAGCAGCCTGCTTCAAGAGAATCCCTGCGGGATTCTCCCGAAATGATTTACATTATTGGCATCAGAGACATAGGGTAATAAACACAGACTCGGTAATTATGCGCATGGCGCGATGCAGACAGAGGATAGTGGTTTTTATGAAGTATAAGAAAATAAACGACGCAACGGTACAATGTATTATCACCGCGGAGGATATGCTGGAATACGGGCTGACGCTCTCCGATATTTTTGAGCGCAACGAAAAGGGCGAAGGGTTCCTGCGCGACATCATCGAGCGGGCGCACGACGAGGTGGGGTACATGATTACCGGCGGAAATATCGCCATGCAGATCACGCCGCTCCAGAATGACGGCCTTGTAGTCACGTTTACGAACGAGAGCCCGGCGGTGTTCCGGGATATCCTGCAGCATCTCAAAGAAGTCCTGCAGGGCGTCAACGCGGAGCTGAACAAGGCGGAGTACGACGGCAGGCAGTCCGCGCAGGGAGCAGAGGCGGATGCCTTTGACGAGAGGCGGCGTATGTTCGTCTTTGCCTCGCTGCATCAGGCCATGCAGTACACGGCTTCGGTTCCGTCCGGCGTCTCCGTAAAGAGCAGTCTGTATAAGGCTGACGATGTGTATTATCTCGTGATGGAAAAAGGCAGGATTTCTTATAAGATGTTCAATAAGATCAGCGCGCAGGCCGTGGAGTTTGGCAATCTGATCGCGGTCTCCGACGAGCGGATGTTGTATCTGCAGGAGCACGGCGAGTGCCTGATCGCGGATCGTGCCGTCAGCAGGCTGCGCCGGATTTATACGGCGTAAGCGGTCAAATAAAACCATGCAGCGTAACGTCTGTGCAGCGATTCCCTATGCTGCACAGGCGTTTTTTACAGGCGCAGCTCATGTCCGTGGTCTTTGAGCCATTTGCGGGCGGCGCGGCAGTCGGGAAAGACGGAGGACACCATCTCCCAGAAGTCCGCGGAGTGGTTCATGTAGGTCAGATGACACAGTTCATGGACGACGACATAGTCCAGTATCGCGGGCGGCGCCAGCATCAGCCGCCAGTTAAAGGACAGGGTTCCCGTTCCGCTGCAGCTTCCCCAGCGTGTCTTCTGGTCGCGGATGGTGATGCGGCGGTAGGAACCGCCCGTAAAGCGGTGATAATAGGCGACACGCTTAGGAATATATTCTCTGGCCGCGTCGATATATCTTTTTTCCAGCGCGGCGCGCTGCGTGTCCGTCAGATCGGAATGGGGGATTTCCGCCAGACGCTTCTGCATTTCCAGATAGTGCTTGATGATCCAGATCCGTTTTTCCACCAGAAGGCGGTCGATCTCTTTCTGCGTGGTGCGCATCGGCACGCGCACCGTTATGCCGCTGTCGGGATCGATGGAGACGGCGTAGCTTTTGCGGCTGCTCCGCACCAGCGTGTAGGGCAGTTCGTAGAGTCTGCTTTGGTATTGGATGCGCATCGTCGGCGCGGAATCTGCTGCCTGTGCCATGCAAGTCACCTCACTTTCAGCATACCATAAAATCAGCGCGGCGTCATGAAAAATCAGTACGGCAAAAATCAGCGCAGTAAAGATCAGCGCGGCATCATGAGAAAAATCAGCGCGGCAAAGATCGGCGCGCGTCATGAGGAACTTATGGACAAAAGGGCATGAAATGTGCTAGTATGTTTTAGGTACGGAAAATATACCGAACAAGCCATGCGGCATAGCCCGCGGGCATTTATCACATTTACTGCAGCAGTGAAAGGAGATAAGAGTATGAGAAAGAAACCGGCGGTTCTGATGATTTTGGACGGTTACGGTCTGAACGATAAGACGGAGGGAAACGCGATCGCGGAGGCGAACACTCCGGTGATGGATAAGCTGATGGCGGAGTGCCCTTTTGTGCGGGGGAATGCCAGCGGTATGGCGGTGGGGCTGCCCGACGGACAGATGGGCAATTCCGAGGTCGGGCATCTGAACATGGGCGCCGGGCGCATCGTGTATCAGGAGCTGACGCGGATCACCAAAGAGATTGAGGACGGCACTTTTTTTGAAAATCCCGCCCTGCTGGACGCGGTCAATAACTGCAAAAAGAACGATTCTTCGCTGCATATGTTCGGCCTCGTGTCGGACGGCGGCGTGCACAGCCACAATACCCATCTCTACGGGCTGCTGGAGCTGGCGAAGCGGAACGGCCTGAGCAAAGTGTATGTCCACGCTTTTCTGGACGGACGCGACACCCCTCCGGCCAGCGGCAAGGGCTTCGTGGAGGAGCTGGAAAAAGAGATGCAGAAGATCGGCGTCGGCGAAGTGGCTACCGTCACCGGGCGTTATTATGCGATGGACAGGGATAACAACTATGACAGGGTGGAGAAAGCGTATCTCGCCCTGACCAAAGGCGAAGGGCTGGAAGCGCCGAGCGCGGCGGAAGGCATTCAGGCTTCCTACGACAGAGACGAGACGGACGAATTTGTAAAGCCCACCGTGGTCAAGAAGAACGGCGCGCCCGTGGCGACGATCAAGGACGGCGATTCCGTGATCTTCTTTAACTTCCGTCCCGACCGCGCCAGAGAGATTACAAGGAGCTTCTGCGACGATGATTTCAAGGGCTTTGCGCGGGAGAAGAAGCTGAACCTCACCTATGTATGCTTCTCCGATTATGATCCGACGATTCCGAACAAGGAAGTGGCGTTCCACAAGATTTCCGTGACCAACACTTTCGGCGAATGGATCGCCGCCCATAATATGAAACAGGTAAGACTGGCCGAGACGGAAAAATACGCGCACGTCACGTTCTTTTTTAACGGCGGCGTGGAGGAGCCGAACCGGGATGAGGAGCGGATTCTGGTCAATTCCCCCAAGGATGTGGCGACCTATGACCTGAAACCCCAGATGAGCGCCTACGAGGTGTGCGACAGGCTGGTGGAGTGTATCAAATCCGGCAAGTACGACGTGATCATCATCAACTTCGCCAATCCCGACATGGTGGGACACACCGGCGTGGAGGCTGCGGCGATCAAAGCCGTGGAAGCGGTAGACGAGTGTGTGGGCCGCGCCGTGGAAGCGGTCAAGGAGGTGGACGGCTTTCTGTTTATCTGCGCCGACCACGGCAACGCGGAGCAGCTCATCGACTATGAGACGGGCGCGCCGTTTACGGCACACACCACCAATCAGGTGCCGTTTATTCTGGTCAATGCCGATCCGTCCTACAAGCTGCGCGAGGGCGGCTGTCTGGCGGATATCGTACCTACGATCATCGAGCTGATGGAGATGGAGCAGCCCGCGGAGATGACGGGCAAGTCGCTGCTGATCAAGGGCTGAGCGGACGCCTAGAACAATGCTTTCAAGAGACCAAAACCCGCGGGAGACAGGAGAGCCCGCGGGTTTTATCTTTGCAGCGTGAGAATCGTGTGAAAGGCACCGGCGTCCTTCAGGTAATACATCTGCAGATCGCCGTTGTAGCGCGCCACAGTCTTGCGGATGCTCTTTAGGCCGAAACCGTGGGAAGACCGATCCTCCTTAGTAGACGGCAGATCGGATTCCGACAGCATCCGTCCTGCGCCGCCTCCGGCATAAGGCGTTCCGCTGCAGGAATTGATGACGCTGATCAGGACATAAGGCGAATAGTTTCTGGTGCTGCAGGACAGTTCGATATAGGCGTCTGCAATCCCCTGCGCCGCTTCTACGGCATTGTCCAGCAGATTGCAGAACAGAGATGTCATGTCGTCATCCGTCATGCGATCCAGCGTTCCGGCGCGAATGTCCGCATGAAAAGAGATCCCTTTCTCCTGGCACGTCTGGCGATATCTGCCCAGAACCACGTTTAACAGCGGATAACCGCATACAACCAGCACATCCTGCAGGTCAGAGGACAGGGAAAGCTGCCGGATATAAGCGCGGATCTTCTCGCGTTCCCCTCTTTCATTCAGCACATCGATCGACTGTATGTGCTTCTTGATGTCGTGGATCAGGATGCGCTGGTTCTCATTCTGTACCCTCAGCATTTCATAATATTCCGCTTGGTTTTTTTCTCTCTGGTGCAGCAGCATGAGTCTGGTGTACTGCTCGTTTTTGCTTTCAATGTACTGATAGACGCAGAATATCAGAAGACTGGCCAGCAGAAGGAGCAGAGACGACAACGCGATCATATTCTTCAGGTTGTCGGAGAGCGTATATTTGTCGATGATCCAGAGCAGAATCAGCATGACAAAAATGGAGACGGACGGTATCAGGATCAGCAGGGAGGCGGAATGCCTGTCGTGGGGATTGACCACCGGGTGTTTCCTGCATATTCCGACGATGGACATCATCACCGTAAAATACAAGAGTTTGCTGAAAACGCCGAGCAGCAGCATTCCGTATACGGTATCTTCAACTGCGAGGGAATTTGGAAGGAGCTGCTGCTGGATGGTATAGACGACGATTTCGGTAACAACCATGATAGCCGTAATCAGAGCCGTGTGAAAGAGACACAGGAATGCCCGCAGGCGGTACTGCCATAGCAGGTAAATCATCGTTGCCAAAAAAAACCCTATAAAATTGAACAATCTGCTGCGGAAGCAGCACGCAGCCCCAAAGAGCAGCAGATAGATTGCCGCCAGCGTATACAGATTGCTATGGGAATCCTTTTTGCGCGGCACAAAGAGATTGGAGGCATACTGGTACAGCACGACGCCTTCCGCAAAATAACCGACTGAATATCCGACAATGTAGGGCATGGTTCTCCTTTCGACCGGTCTATCAGCGCCGCATCAGCGCGTGCTCTCCAGATAGAGCAGATAGGCGTTTTTAAAAGCGCTATACCGCCGCTTGGTCAGGTACGCGCTCTTGTCAATCGCACCTAAACGCACCGTCGTGCGGTTAAACGCCGTGACATATGCAAAATTTACGAGATACTGCGATGCGTCTGAAAAAAATTATTCGAGGGCAGAGCTTTCAGCCAGTGCTGCAGGGAGTGGACAGAATCGTAAGCGGCCGCGACGGTATGCACGGTAACTTTGCGGCCTGTGGTTTCCACCATGACCACCGAGTCCGCGGGAACGGAGTGAACGCCCTGCTTTGTTTCCACTGCGACTGTTGCCGTTACGATATGATACAGAGCGAGGGCATCGTTCATATTCCGGTAAAACCGCTGCCTGTCCAACGGCTTGGAGAGATAGCGGAACACATGAAAACGCATGGCGTCGTCCAGATATTCCAGATAGGATGTGACAACGAAGATGATCGTCCGGCGATTGCGGTGTGTGAGCTCTTGGCCGACGTAGACGCCGTTTGTGCCGGGCATCTCTATGTCTAGGAATACGATATCCATAGCGCCCGGATCAGCCAGCAGCGCTGCGCCGTCCGTAAAGACAACGATTTCCGGACATTTCAGGTGTACGGATGCAAAGTAGCCGTTTATCAGAGACGCGATCTGCTCTGTCGCCGCGGCGTCATCATCACAAATTACGATACGCATGAATTTTTGTCCTCACAGTAAAATCCTATTTCCTGATTCCGGCAGCGCAGGCTGCCGGGTTTGCGCTTATTTTACCATATCTCTGACGCCAGTAACGTAAACCATTCCGGAAGAATTGCGAAGCAATTCTTTAGACGCAGATTGCGGAATCTGCGTCTATTTTACCATAAAATGTCAAAACAGGACAGGGGTAATGCACGAAAAGACAAAAATAGGTCGATTTTGGGCAGAAAAAGACAAAATGATTAGATTTTAGATAGAGTAAAACGCTACTGCTGCAAATATCCCTCGCTTATATTGCCGTGCTCATTTCTTGCAACAAGCAGATCAATAAATTTTTCTGCGAGTTCGATATCTGCCGGACTACATAATTTCAGTTTATCCAATATATTTTGCGGTATATTGTATCCATGCAGTGTTCCGAGAAGGAGATAGTCGGGAGAAGTACGCAGATATTCGCAGATGGCTACAAATATGTCAATGCTTGGTTTCTGCCGTCCTGTCTTTATGGACGACATATGATTGTTACAGATGCCGATGGCTTCCGCCATTTCCGCCTGTTTTATGTGCAGCTCCTTACGGCGCTCCCTAATTCTTTTGCCCATATCGCTGAATTGTAAATTCATGTGTATTTTCCTTTTTTCTTCTAACTTTAAGAAATATTTTCCGAAAAATGAAGAATGTGAAAATGAATAATTCGTTTAAAAATATAATTATCATACAAATTTCAAAAAATTATTTTGTATAATCTGTATTTTTAGACAGGAATGGGATTTTTTTACCCAAAAAAAGAGAGAATTGTACTTTTTGCGTCAAGCATATCGACATTTTATAAAATTACAATTATCATTTTATATGCGGAATCAGTGAAATCCGAAGAAAGGAGATCGAACCATGAAACAAAATCTTGCGAAAATTTCTGCAGCCAGTGTTGCAAAAATTATAAACGCATTTTTGCGTACAGACGCAAATTCGGCATCTTGCCTTATAGTATATCAGCCGAAAGCGCCGAAAGAACTGGCTGGATTCAGGAAGACCAAATGATAGGGAAATGTGCAGAGCGGATAGCGGACTGGCTGGTCGGGAATAACGTCATTCAGACAAAAGAGAAAGAGGTGTATGTATATGGAGCATACAGTCTTGTTGTGTCTATTCTTCCCTTGGCGATGGCATTAGTGTTCGGGTGTCTGATGAAATGTCCGGTCAGAGCGGTACTGGTTATCTTGCCATTTGTATTTCTTCGCAAGTATAGCGGCGGGTTTCATGTCAAACAAGCGTGGGTGTGCATGACAGGCTCCAGTATTTTGCTGGTTGTGTGTATAAAGTGTTCTTTTCTTTTAACCCATGCGGCAGCGGTTGTGTTCCTGTCGGCCTATGCTGCAGTCAGTTTGATTTTGTGCAGTCCTTTGGATAATGAAAACCGCAGACTGACGATATCGGAGAAAAGACATTGTAAAAAAATAACCGTCCGTTTGGCATTGGGCTTTTTGTTGTTGATACTACTGTGTGAGACGGTGGGAAACGCAGGAGCGGCATCATGTATGTCGGTCGGTATGATTCTCTCCGCATGGCTGCAATATCCGTGCCTTATAGAGAAAATTTTACCAAAAAACGCCGTTTCGTGTCGTTTCGTGCACAGTCTATTGCAATATGGGCAAACTTTAGATAAAATAAACTATCATTGATTTCGCAAGAAAATGGAACAACAAACATTTCGTCAAAATAGGAGGTATACATTCATTATGAATAAAATCAAATTAACAAAGGGAAAGATTGCAGCGCTTGTTGCAGTCGGATGTATGGCAGTTTCACTGCCCGTTCAGGCGTTTAATGAATACTATGGGTATGCAATAGGGCCGAATGCGAGTAAACAGATTGCAGGTTTCGTTCCGGGTACATCGAAGATATATTTGAATACACGCCCTTCCAGTGGTGGCGACGTAAGAATTGTTTTGTCTGGGGCGGCAGAGGGCTCACATACTTTTCCTTATCAGGTATCTGTTGATGATTGGGCAGTGAATGTGGAGAATCCCGCAACAAATTTAATTATTAGAGGCGAAGCCGGAGATCTTGGTTCAGCCGGCAGCCTGCACGTTTGGAGTAACTAGCTATGTTTGAGTGCAGTATTGCACAATAATCGATATGACCGCCAAACAAAGGTTATGTAAATGCTTGTTTGGCGGCCATTTTAAGAGGTGTTAGGAGTATGAGTCTGTCCGCAAAATACTGGTTTCATCATAAAAAACGCGCCCTGTCGCTTATATGCGCCATCACGGTCAGCACGATGGCGATGACCGTCGGCGTGTTTCTTGCGCGCTCTGCCAGTCAGGGAGATGTGGAAAAAATATTGAATGCGTGCGGCGATTATGATCTCCTGACGCTTCCCATCGAAAAAGCGCAGTTAGAGATACTGCAGCAGAATGACCAGATAGCGGAATATGGCGTCATATTGAATGGCGGAACGTGCCGGACGCAGTATAGCGAGTCGGTTTTGTTCGGGGCATTTGCTTCCGCGCAGGCGCAGGAAATGTTCCATTATACGCCGGAAAAGGGCGGCAGATATCCCATAGCGTCCGGTGAAGTCTGCGGCTATAAAGAGGCGTTTCATACACTTGGCGTCGCTCCGGTCGTGGGCAATCGCATTTCACTGGAGATGTATGATTCGGCGGGAAATGCCATCGGCGAACGGGAATTTACGATTGTAGGCGTTTTGAATGAAGCCGACTCTTATTACGGAGAAGCGCGTACCCTGCGCGATGCTTCTTCGAATACAGGCGTTGGGTTTGCGCCAGAGAAGGATCTTGATTTGCCGGAAATGTTTTTCTGCTCGGAAGATATGCCGGACATAGCCGTCATCACAGCCATGATCCGTTGTGTGCCGGATGCGGCGCCCGCGGGAATAGGAGAAGAAAGTGTGGAGATCGTCTTAAAGGAGCAGGGGATACCACTCTGGAGGCCGTATCCATACAGGATAATGGAGCTCTGTTCGATTGCCGGCGTAGACGCTCGAACGGAGCGGGATCTGTTTGATCGGGCGCGTCTGTCTTATAATGACTTTTATTCCTCTATCCTGATTCCTGTCTTTTTGGGAATCGTGCTGCTGGTGTCCTTTATCTCCGTATATGTGGTCATGGCGGATGCTATGAAAGAGCGTATGCGGCAATTTGGCCTGTACCGCAGCATGGGGATGTCTGTCCGGGAAGTGAGGGGCAGGCTTCTCTCTGAGGCGTTGTTTTTTGACATAGTCGGCGTGGCCGCCGGATATTTATTGGGTATATTGTTGTATCTTATCTATCTTGGGATTTTTCATGTGGCCGGCGATGTATATGTGTATAACGCTTTTCACGTGCATCCGATTGCGCGGGCGATCAGCATAGATCCTTTTATCTGGCCGTGGGCGCTCGGTTTTCTTTTCTCCTGCGCGGCGCTGGTCTCTCCGATCTTTTTTGCCACGCGCCTTTCGCCGAACGCGATGCTGCTCCATGAAAAATCCGCAACCCGCGTCAGGAACAAAAAACGGAAGGTTGCGGATAAAATCCTCAACAAGATTACCGGTGAAAAACTGAGCGGAAACAGACTGGCAGCCCTGCTGATTTTTGTCACGGGCTGGAGCTTTGTGTTCGGCGCCGCCTTTATGATGGCCAAGGCCGATATTGACAATTTTTCCCTGTACAATCAGCTTGCCGAAGCGGGAAACGGTACTGCCGATTATATGGCGCAGAAGGATATCCGCAGCACTATGTGCGGGAATGCGGTGTTTAACCGCCACGGCGAAGGTATCTCGGCGGCGGATATGGCCGCCTTGTCCGCCAGCGGGGATGTCGCGTCGATACAGGGCGTGATCGAACTGCCCGGACTGAAGGTGCTATGCGACGGAGAGAGACTCACGCCGGCGCAGGAGGAGGCGCTGGCCCCGTTGGATATCGACCATAACGTGGACGAGTTTCTCCGTGACCTCTTTGGAAAAACCAAGACCGCCATCGGCTATGCGCCGGACGACCGAATCTGCCGCCTGCCCAGCGCGGCGATCGACGACGCCCTCATGGAGAGTCTGGCGCCCTATGTGATCTCCGGCGAACTGGACATGGAAGGGCTGGCGGACGGCAGCCGGATTGTGATAGCGGAATACCCGGACGCCTCTCTGCCAGATCCGTTTGCGGCAGGCGATACTGTCACGCTGACGGATGCGGTCATATCGGATGACTATGTGGAGAACTGGGATATGTCGCGCAATATGATGCCGGATGGAGTCGCGCCGTCGTTTACTTATGATTACGCGGACGGAAGCGCGGTGGATCTGCCGGGGTACGCCTACGGTGAGAAGATTGTGTTTCAGTCGCAGATATGCGCTATTCTGCGGATCGACGACGAGCAGTTGGCCGATCTGTTGTGCACGGACAGTTATGTGGACAATGAGACACGCACAGGATATCTTTCGCCGGGCTACGGTATTCTTTGCTGCACCGGCGCGCCATCCGCATGGGGACTGCCTGACCGATGCTACACGGATGTCCGCGTGAATTTGAAACCGTCTGCGGACATAGACCGGTTTGAACTTCTGTGGTACACCATCATCGGCAGGAGCGGCAATGTAAAGAGCACGGTACAGAATGATATCTGGCGGCGCATAGAGAGAACCGACCGGTCCAATCTGCTATTGTTTGCGGCCATGATCACCCTTGTCATCTTTACGGGATGCTTCGGTATGGTCAACGCTTACCGGTTTGCGGTCAACAGAAATATGCGGAATCTGCAGATTCTGCGCGCCGTCGGCATCGACAGGCGGGCTCTGGCAGTATGCCATATCCGCGAATTGTTTCTGTGGCCGTTGTGCGCGATTCTCACCTCCCTGCTGCCAATCACCGTCTTTGATCTGGTTCGGCGTTATGCGCAGTACTATTTGTTCGAGCTGGGGCACAATCATAGCATTTTGATAGGGGAAGGGATTTATTACGATAACTGGGCAATGCGGTTCCCGTGGTACATCGAACTGTGGAAGCAGCCGATACCGCTTATCATGGCGGCGGCTTTCGTATGTTTGGTGCTGCTCAATATTGCAGCCGCCGTCTCGCCTCTGAGACGGATGCAGAAGACGTCCATCGTGGACGGTATCAGGACGGACGATTTCTAGGATGCGACAGGCCTCAGGGCAGCAGGAAGGAGAAAAGACAGTATGGAACTATTGCGTACAGAGAATCTCACGAAGAAATACGGTGAAGATGAGGCGTTGGTCACGGCGCTGGATCAAGTGACGCTTTCCGTGGAGAAGGGAGAGTTCGTGGCCGTGATGGGCGCTTCAGGCAGCGGCAAATCAACGCTTCTCAATCTCATCGGCGGACTGGATAATCCAACGGAAGGCCGGGTATTATATCACGGCAGCAATATTTTTGATATGAGCGACCGGGAACTGTCACGGTTCCGCCTGAAAACGATCGGGTTTATTTTTCAGGCTTACAATCTGATCCCGGAACTGACGGTGCGTGAAAATATTCTTCTGCCTGTGGAGATTGCACGGGAAAAACCGGATGAGGAGAGACTGGGGAAGATCGTGGAATCCCTCGAACTGTCAGACCGTCTCGAACATCTTCCCGGACAGATCAGCGGCGGCCAGCAGCAGCGTGCCGCGATCGCCCGGGCGCTGATTAACCGTCCGGAGATTCTGTTGTGTGATGAACCTACCGGCAATCTGGATCAGAAGTCGGGAGAGAATGTCATGCAGCTGCTCCAAATGCTGAATCGCGAATATGGGATCACGATTCTCATGATCACCCATGATCCCAAGCTGGCGGAACAGACCGGAAGAACGATTATGATCCGGGATGGGCGGATTGTGCGATGACAGGATGATGTACTGATCCTCCCGATGCGATTAACGAAATCCCGTTTATAAAATCTCAAAAAAGCTATTGCAATACGGCATCCGTCATGCTACGATAAATCCAACAGGCATATCAGGGGCATCTACTGTTCTGACCGCATATCTGCAGGAAACGTCTTTTCGCGAAGAATCCCTTATATGACAGTCAAATGATAGTAAGGGAGGAAACGTATGGGAACAAAAGACGCATACCAGTACGACTATCTGGACGACGCGGAGCAGTACAGAACGGTGGAAGATGGGAAGGAGAAATTCAGGATGTGCAAGGCGATAGAAGATCTGATTATGGACGGGCGGCTGGAAAGCAAGGTAGAGGATATTCTGGAACTGCTGGGGGAGCTGGGCGAGATACCGGCACAGATGGAGGAGCGGATCAGGGCGGAAACAGACCTGTCTACGCTGAGCAGCTGGCATAAGGCAGCGGCCAAGGCGCGGCGTATCGAGGAGTTTCACCTATAAAGTGTCAGGAAACTTAGGGTGGATTTTACCTGCAGCCCCTTGACAATGTGCTGCCTATGCTATATATTTAAATCGGTAGCGCACAATCAAATTGCGAAAAATAAATTTACCGGATTCAAAGGAGGACATGAGGTGGACATTTATGATTTTACAGTCAAAACACGGGACGGCGGGGAAGTTTCCCTGTCAGATTATAAGGGGAAGGTGCTGCTGATTGTCAATACCGCGACGGGATGCGGATTTACGCCGCAGTATGACGAGCTGCAGAAACTGTACGAGCAGCATCAGAAGGACGGGCTGGAGATTCTGGATTTTCCGTGCAACCAGTTCAAGGAGCAGGCGCCGGGCAGCGACGAGGAGATCCACTCGTTCTGCACCGGGCGGTTCGGCATCACGTTCCCGCAGTTTTCCAAGATCGACGTAAACGGCGAGAACGCCATTTCGCTATACAAGTATCTGACAGAGAACACCACGTTCGGCGGCTTCGGCAAGAGCCCGATGGCGTTGATTCTGACGCCTGTTGTCAAGAAGATGGACAAGGACTACAAAAACAACGGCAGCATCAAGTGGAATTTCACCAAATTCCTGATCGACAGAGAGGGCCGGATCGCGGCGCGTTTCGAGCCTACGGAGTCGATGGATGTGCTGAAAGAAAAGGTAGAGGAGGTACTGTAATGTTTCATTATGACTATAAGACACATAATACCTGTTCCCAGATCATCAGTCTGGATCTGGACGGCGACGTAGTACATAACGTGAGCTTTATGGGAGGCTGCAACGGCAATCTCAAGGCGATCCCGATTCTGGTGGAAGGGCTGACGGTAGAGCAGATCGAAGGGAAGCTGTCCGGCGTCCTGTGCGGGCAGCGGCAGACTTCCTGTGCCGACCAGCTCACCAAGGCGGTGCGCGAGGCTTACGAGGCGGAGCAGAACGCATAGTGCAAAGGCAGGACGGCAGGATGGGAACGGCGGCGGGAACTTTGGGCCCGCAGGCGTTCCGGAATGGGGAATGATATGGCAGATCGATATGAGGCGCTCAAACTGAAGAACCAGCTCTGTTTTCCGCTATATGTCTGCGCTAAGGAGATCGTCCGGGCATACAAGCCGTATCTGGACGAACTGGATCTGACCTACACGCAGTACATCACGATGATGGCGATGTGGGAGCATGGGGAGCTGGGGGTTAAGGAGCTGGGGGAATACCTGTATCTGGACTCCGGCACGCTGACACCGCTTCTGAAGCGGCTGGAGGAAAAGGGCTATGTGGCAAGGCGGCGCTCCGCCGAGGACGAGAGGGATCTGATCGTCACCGTCACGGCGGCGGGAGAGGCGCTGCGGGACGCCGCCGTGGAAATTCCGGGGCGGCTCGGTTCCTGTGTCGCGCTGGACAAGGCGCGGGCGGCGGGACTGTATGAAACGCTCTATGAGCTGATCGGGCGGCTGACAGAGCGCGGCTAGAAAACGGATGTGAATTGCGATTGCGGGCGATGTGTTGTCTTGACATTTCCCGCAATCTTTTATATACTGAGTGTACTACCAATAATAGTACACATAATTTACATATAGCATACCCATCAGGCAACAAGACGGTATGCTCTGCCTGCCGATATTTGACGAAATTCGGTACAGGTAAATACAACAACTATCAAAATAGTCTGCCCTATCTGCCTGTACCTGATGAAATCCGGCAGAGGCAAATAAGCAGCACAAAACCGGCATACATCGCGTGCCGCAAAGGACGAAAGGGGGGGGGGAGATGTAGGATGATACTGATCGATTATAAGGACGCCCGGCCGATCTATGAACAGATCGTCGAGCGGTTTGAAACGTTAATCCTGAAAAATGTCCTGCGCGCCGACGAGCAGATGCCGTCCGTGCGCAGCCTTGCAGTGGAACTGTCCATCAACCCCAACACGATACAGAAAGCCTATACGGAACTGGAGCGGCGGGGATTTATCTACACCGTCAAAGGCAGGGGCAACTTTGTCTCCGGGGACAACGGGCTGGCGGAACGCCGCAGGGCGGAATATACGGACCGTATCCTTGCGCTGGTTCGGGAGGCGCTGGATATCGGTATGCCTAAAGCGGAACTCATCCAAAAGATCGAGGCTCTCTAGGCAGAGAGGAGCAAGTCATGATAGAGGTACACGAGCTGACCAAAGCCTTTGACGGAATCAGGGCGGTGGATCATGTAAATGTAACGATAAAGGAAAACACGGTGTTCGGGCTGATCGGCACCAACGGCGCCGGCAAGAGCACGGCGCTCAGGCTGATCGCAGGAGTTCTAAAGCCGGACAGCGGCGCCGTGGCGGTAGACGGTATGCCGTCCTATGACAATGTGGAGGCCAAGAAGCGGCTCTTTTTTATCGCGGACGAGCCGTATTTCTTCGCCAACGCCAACGCGGTCACGATGGAAAAATATTACAGCGGTATTTACGAGGGATTTGACCGGAAGGGATTTTATAAATATCTGGAAAGTTTTGACTTGGACAAAACGCGCAAGATCAACACATACTCTAAGGGGATGAAAAAGCAGCTCGCGTTTCTGCTGGGCATCTGCGCCCGGACGAAATATCTGTTGTGCGACGAGACGCTGGACGGACTGGACCCCGTGATGCGGCAGGGCGTGAAAAGCATTTTTGCCAAGGAGATGGCGGAGCGCGGACTGACGCCCGTGGCAGCCTCCCACAATCTCCGCGAACTGGAGGACATATGCGACCATGTGGGCCTGCTTCACAGGGGCGGCGTGCTGCTCTCCAAAGATCTGGAAGACATGAAGTGCCATATCCAGAAGGTGCAGTGCGTGTTCCGCACGCCGGAGGACGAGCGGAGGGCTTTTGCCGGCATGGAAGTGCTCAAGAAGGAGCAGCGGGGATCGCTCTGCACCTACACCGTCAGAGACACCAGAGAGGAGACGGAGAGGCGGCTTGCGGCGGCGCACCCGGTATTCTATGAGGTGCTTCCCCTGTCACTGGAGGAAATCTTTATCAGCGAAACGGAGGTGGTGGGCTATGACATCAAAAAGCTCCTTCTGGGGTAACTGCATCGAGAACCACAAGAGACGGATCTGGGTGTGGGTGGTCTCGCTCGTCGTCCAGCTCGCCGCCTATGCGGGCGTGCTGACCGTGTACCTGAGCCGCGTCAGCGGGGCGTATGCGGAGGGCCGTTATAAAACATATGAGCTCTATCGGTTTGACCTGTGCAGCGCCGCGGTGAAAGCGCTGGGGTTTGGCCGTCACTTTATCATGGTGGTGCTGTTTCTGGCGGTGGCGGCAGGCGCGCAGGGCTTCGGCTATCTCAACGACAGGCGGAAGGTGGATCTGTACTACAGTGTGCCGGTGGACAAGAAGCGTCGGTTTCTGGTGATCTACGGCAACGGTATCGCCATCTACGTGCTGCCGGCGGTGCTCGGCATCCTGATCGGCTCTGCCATAGCGCTGCCGTGGGATGCGATGACCAGACAGTCGCTTGTCTACATCGCCGCCGGATTCGTGCGGAATCTGCTGCTCTATCTGACGGCGTACCATACGACGGTGCTGGCGGTTATGCTGACCGGCAACCGTTTTGTCGCGCTGGGGCTTACGGCATATCTGCTGGGTTGTGAGTGGTGGCTGTACGGGCTGCTGCAGGCGCTTAGGACGGCGTTTTACCATACCGCTACGGACTACTGGCAGCATGGCGGCCCGAAGCTGTCGGTATTGTACGACTATCTGAGCGCTGCGCCGGTGCGTCCCTACTCCGGCTTCCGGTCGGCGTCGCGCGCCATGCTCATTGGCATATTGCCTTATTACGGCAAATGGATTATACTTGCAATAGTACTGTTGGCGCTCTCTTGGCTGGCATACTGTAAGCGGCCTCCCGAGGCGGCGCAGAAGGCGCTGGCCTTCGGCTGGATGAAGCCGGCGGTGAAGATTTTTACAGCCGTGCCCGGCGCCCTGCAGATCGGCGTGTTCGTATACGGCGCGTCCGGCGGCAGCGCGCTTCTGATGCTGGCCGGGGCGCTGGCGGGCGGCGTTCTGATCTGCGGTGCGATGGAGGTTCTGTACGAATTTGACATCAGGCGTCTGGCCGGACATCTGTGGTCGGACGGCGCGGCGCTGGCGCTGATCCTCGCAGTCTATGTGGTCTTCCGCTATGACCTGACAGGGTATGATAAGTATGTGCCGGAGCCTGACCGGGTGGAGAGTTATGCCGTCAATCTGGGCTATTCCGAGCTGCTTTGGGATGAAGAAGGCCATCCGCTCTCGACGGCGGAAAACGGCAGGGATCATATGTTTCTTACGGATGCGGAGGCGGTGGTCAAGCTGGCGCAGAAAGCGCAGAAGGACCGGTACGAGGATATGGCTTTTCCGCAGGAGGCGCGGGTTCTGTACCGCCTGAAATCCGGACGGCAGGTGCAGAGACGTTTCTGGGTGGATCTGGAGAACCCGGCCAACGAGGAGCTGCTGAACCGTATTGTCGGCACGCCGGCATACAAGACTTGCGTCTATCAGATTATGGCGGACAGCTTCCACGCAGACAGCGTCAAGACGATGACCTATAGAAACGGCGCGGCGGTGATGGCCCTGCAGCCGGAGGATGCGGCGGCAGTGGCGGAGGCGTACCGTCAGGACATGGAGGCTTTTGACTTCTCCACAATGCTGCGGGAGAAGCCCTGCGGTCTGGTGGAGATCCGCCATCTCTCGCAGTACTGCCAGACGCTGCCCGTCTATGAGAGCTTCCGGCATACGACGGAGTTACTGCAGTCGTTGGGCGTTTACTATCCGCTGCAGCTTCCCGCGGAGGAGATCGAAAATATCAGCGTCACACGGTATGACACATGGACGGACGACGAGAGCGGAGAGGTGCTGCAGAAGACGAATGCCAGAGCGGATTTTGACGAGGAGGGACAGATCCGGGAGATTCTGGCCGCGGTCTATCCTGCGGAGCTGGAGATGGCCCGGTGGCCTTTTGCCTATGCCCGCACGGAAGAAGACTACAGTGTATATATTACCTTTAAACGGGATTCCGCCTATCCCTACGCCCGCGACTGTAACAGCGTCTATTATTTGTTCGGGCAGGGACAGGTGCCGGAGGCGGTGGACAGGGCGCTGGATCGGGCCGCGCTGCAGACGGCGGGAGGCGCAGGCGCTTCCGGAACGGAGGAATGGGTATGGAACATGACGACACCGTAATCAGCGTAAAAAATCTGTATAAAATATACCGCATCGGCGAGACGAGAGTCCGCGCGCTCAACGGCGTCAGCTTTACCATCGAACGGGGCAATTTCTGCGCCATCGTGGGCGCCTCCGGCTCGGGCAAATCCACGCTGCTCAATATGCTGGCCGGGCTGGAGAAGCCCACCAAGGGCGAGATCGTGATCGCGGGAGAGCACATGGAAAAGAAGACGGAGAACCAGCTTGTCGCGTTCCGCAGAGAGCACATCGGCTTCATCTTTCAGTCCTTTAACCTGATGGGCACGATGAACGCGGTGGAGAATGTGGCGCTGCCGCTGACTTTTCAGGGAATGGACAAAAAGAAGCGGAACGCGAGGGCGGAAGCGATGCTGGAGCTGGTGGGCCTGACCAAATATAAGAAGCACAAGCCCAACCAGATGTCCGGCGGGCAGCAGCAGCGTGTGGGCGTGGCCAGGGCGCTGGTGGTGGAGCCGGAGATCATTTTTGCGGACGAGCCCACCGGCAATCTGGATTCCAACACTTCCGTGGAAGTGATGAACCTGATGAAAAAGGTCGTGCGCGAGAAGCGGCAGACGCTGGTTATGGTGACGCATGACAATTATCTGGCGGGATTCGCGGACATCGTGCTGCGCATCAAGGACGGCAGGATCATAGAGATCGAGGACAAACGAGGCAGAGAGGATTCGGACGATATCATAGCAGTGCCGGGAAAGGACGGAGAGAAAGATGAAAAAAAATAATCGCATGGAACGGAGCGGATATGGAAAGGCGGGCAGGGCGGCCTGTAAGCTGGCCGGCAGACTGGCTATAGGGACGGCGCTCGGCATTCTGGCACTCTGGACAGTTCCGTCCGGCAGGATCGCAGAGAAGACGGTTCTCCGCGTGCAGGCCACGGATCGCAGCGTCAGCGAAAACTCCGTGGATGAGGAAAATACGATCAACCGCACTTCCGACAGGATCATCGACAACGACGACAGGACGAAGGCTTATGAGGATCTGGTCTACTATATGAAAAGCCTGACAGTCCGCTATCAGGTGGACGAGACCACGGAAGAAAATCTGCAGAAAGTATTGGACAGCGCGATTTATTATATGGCCAATACCGAAATGTCCGTCACGGAGATGTGGGCGCAGGTGGCGCAGACGAAGTCGCTCCTAGAGTCCACCGCGGTGGCCACGGTTTCGTTGTCCACCAGCGAGTTTCTGAAGGTGGCGGATAACTGGTCTACGCCCACAGTCAGCTATGGGCAGCAGGTGTCCATCGTGCTGCCGGTCATGAATTTCGGAACGGAGGAGCTGCGCGATCTGATCGTGGAGCCGCAGATCTCGACGGTGGTGACGGAATGGCCTTTCGAGCCGGACAGGAGCAGCTATGTCCAGACGGAGCCGTTTATCCCGGGCTGCCAGACCGAGGAGGAAGCCTTTGCCAACCGCAGGGAATTTACGTTCGTCTTCACGGCCAGAGATGATGTGATGACCGGCTACTATCCGCTGCAATTCAACGTGTCTTACACGAAGGCGGGCGTCCGCTGCGAGGAGCCGGCGGTGCTGACGGTCTATGTAAAGACGGTGGGGCAGCCCGGCAGCGGCACCATCGGCGGCAGCGGGCAGGAGGCCAGCGGCTCCAAGCCGCGTATCGTGGTGACGGGATTTGAGACAGATCCCGCCGAGGTATATGCGGGCGATACGTTCACGCTGACGATCCATGTCAAAAATACGTCCACAGACATTCCTGTGACCAACGTACTGTTTGATATGCAGGCGGCGGAGGAGGGCGACGACAAGACCAACATCTACTCCGCGTTCCTGCCTACATCGGGCGCCAGCTCGGTCTATATGGAGCGGATCGGCTCGGATACGTCGGCGGATATCGTGATCGAGATGACCGCCAAGGCGGATCTGGCGCAGAAGCCGTATGTGCTGGACGTCAACATGACCTACGACGCGGGCACGATGTTTGACCTGACGGACAAGGCCAGCGTATCGATCCCCGTCCTGCAGGAAAGCCGTTTCGACACGAGCATACCGGAGGTCGTGCCCGGCGAGATTACCGTGGGCGCGCAGTCCAATGTGATGTTCAGCATTTACAATACCGGCAAGACGACGCTCTACAACGTGCAGGTGAAGTTCCATGCGGATTCCGTCGACGAGGCATCCGCCTTTGTGGGCAATCTCCAGTCCGGCGCCACCGGCAGCGTGGACGTCATGCTGACGGGCATAGCGGCCACCATGGACGACGGAACGGTTCTGATGGAGATCTCCTATGAGGACGACGCCGGCAACGTGACGGTGGAGGAGCAGCCCATCACCCTGTATGTGACGGAGGAGTTTTTTGAAGATCCGATGATGGGCGGCATGATGCCGGATGACGGCATGATGGCGGAGGAGACGGCGGAGGGCTCCCATAAAGGGCTGATAGCCGGCATCGTCATCGGCGTGATCGTCCTGGTCGCGGCGGCGGTCGTGGTGCTGGTGGTGCTCCGCCGGAAGAAAAAGGCGGCAAAGCGGCTGGCTGAGGATCTGCTGGATCTGGAAGATATCGATTCCGACGGCGGTCAGGACTAAACGGTGCGGAGTGGCGGATTATGAAATTCCTTGACTTGCTGCGCATGAGCAGCAGTAACCTTTGGAAAAGAAAAGTGCGGACGATCCTGACGGTTCTGGGCGTGGTGATCGGCGTTGCGTCGATCGTGGTCATGGTGTCCTTAGGGCTTGGCCTGACGCGCTCCATCATGCAGCAGTATGAGTCCTACGGCAGTCTGACGCAGATCACCGTATATGAATCGTGGAACAATGAGAACGGCGAGGAGATACGTCTGGACGACGCGCTGGTGCAGGAGATCGAAGCGCTGGAGCACGTGGATTCCGTCTGGCCCGAACTGTCTCTCTCGGCGCTGGCCAAGTACGGCGCCTATCAGGGCTATCTGCAGATTCAGGCGCTGCCGGCGGAGGCTTTCCCGCAGATGGGCATGGAGGTGGCGGAAGGCAGGCTTCCGGGGGAGGACGACGAACTGACGTTCTTTTACGGCTGCCAGGTGCTGCAGGACTTCTACAATGCGAAGGGCGGCAGCTCCTATTATGAGACCGGTATTCTGCCGGATATCGACCTGATGAACGATCCGATTTTTATCATTTTTGACACGGATGCCTACTACCAGTCCATGTACCCCAGCGAGGACGGCACGGTCACGCCGGCCCCGAAGAAGTACCTGATCCCGGCCTGCGGCGTGGAGGCGCCCAACGAGGAAGGCTATTCGCAGTACGGCTGGTATACGCAGTGCGATCTCGAGCAGTTGCTCCCGCAGTTGAAAAAGATTTTTAAGAATAAGGTGATCCCCGGCCAGCCTTCGACCAAGACCGGCAAACCGTACAAGGAGATCTTTTATAACGAGCTTCTGGTCAACGTGGACTCCATGGATCACGTAATGGAAGTGCAGAACTACCTGACGAGTCTGGGCTATCAGGCGTATAGCAACGCGGAGTGGGTGCAGTCGGGGCAGCAGGAGATGAAGACGATTCAGCTCGTGCTGGGCGGCATCGGCGCGGTATCGCTTTTCGTCGCGGCGATCGGCATCACCAATACGATGATGATGTCCATCTATGAGAGAACGAAGGAGATCGGCGTCATGAAAGTGCTGGGCTGCGATCTGCGGAATATCAGGAGCCTGTTTCTGCTGGAGGCCGGCTTTATCGGCTTTATCGGCGGCGCGATCGGTCTGGCGCTGAGCTACACGTTGTCGGTGATTATCAACAGGCTGGCCGCCTCGGTGCAGGAGTACGCCGGCGGGATTTCTTATATCCCCGTTTGGCTGGCGCTGCTTTCGCTGGTGTTCGCCGTGCTGGTCGGTATGCTGGCGGGATTTTTCCCGGCGAGACGGGCGATGAAGCTGAGCCCTCTGGCGGCCATCCGCAACGAATAGCAGAGCGAATAGAACGATGCCCCTGCGCACATACTAAGTAAAATGTGTGCAGGAGGTTTTTACTATGGGCTTGAAACTCAGAATCGTGGATGTGTATGCCAGAGAAATACTGGACTCCAGAGGAAATCCCACCGTGGAAGCGGAAGTCACGGTGGAAAAAGAAACAGGCGGCACGCAGTACACCGGCAGGGCGGCGGTGCCCAGCGGCGCCAGCACCGGGCGTTTCGAGGCGGTGGAGCTGCGGGACGGCGAGCCCAGATACTTTGGGCTGGGAACTACCAAGGCGGTGCACAACGTGAACACAAAAATCCGGGATGTGCTGCTGGGAAAGAACGCCTTTGACCAAGGGATGATCGACAGGATACTGGTCGAGCAGGACGGAACGGACAATAAAGGCAATCTGGGCGCCAACGCTACTTTAAGCGTTTCCATGGCCTGCGCGAGGGCCTGCGCCGAGGCGATGCAGATGCCGTTGTACCGTTATCTGGGAGGCGCCTACACCAGACTGCTTCCGGTGCCGATGATGAATATTGTAAACGGCGGCAGGCACGCGGACAACACCGTGGACTTTCAGGAGTTTATGATTATGCCGGTGCGGGCGGAGCGCTTTGCGGACGGCCTGCGCATCTGCGCGGAGATCTATCACAACCTGAAGAAAATCTGCATCGACCGGGGACTGTCCGCGGGCGTCGGTGATGAAGGCGGGTTTGCGCCGTCGCTGCCGGATGCTTTCGCCGCGCTGGATCTGATTATGGACGCGGTCCGGGCGGCGGGATATACGCCGGGACAGGACATTCAGTTCGCGCTGGACGCGGCGGCGTCGGAACTGTATGACGAGGCCGACGGCGTGTATCATTTTCCGGGCGAGACACGCGCCCGCAAGACGGCGGCGCGGGAAGCGTCCCGCCGGGCGGCCGAAGGGCAGGGCGCGGACGACCGGCAGCCATCGGACGGTGCGGACGGCGAGATCACGAGAAGCACCGACGAAATGGTGGCCTATTATGAGGAGCTGGTGGAGCGGTATCCGATCGTGTCCATCGAGGACGGACTGGCGGAGGACGACTGGGACGGCTGGCAGCTATTGACGGAGAAGCTGGGCGGCAGCGTGCAGCTTGTGGGCGACGATCTGTTTGTGACCAATACGAAACGGCTGGAGGCCGGCATCAAACTGAACGCTGCCAACGCGATTCTGGTGAAGGTCAATCAGATCGGCACGGTCAGCGAGGCTTTCGCCGCCATAGAGATGGCGCAGAAAAACGGCTATAAGGCGGTGATTTCCCACCGCTCCGGCGAGACGGAGGACACGTTTATCGCTGATCTGGCGGTGGCGGTCAACGCCGGACAGATCAAGACCGGCGCGCCCTGCCGCGGCGAGCGCGTGGCCAAATACAACCGCCTGCTGCGCATCGAGGAAGAACTGGGAGCATCGGCGTGCGGCGGGGCAGATTTTCATAGGAGAGGATCATATCGTGCAGATCATAAAGAGCAATAGGGCACAGTTTGAATATGAGATACACGCGCTTGTGAAAGCGTTTTATCCGGCGTGGGATTTAAAGATTCTCACGCCGGAATCTTCTGTGAAGGACAGGCGGCTGCGCGAGACGGAGCCGGTGATGGAGCTGGAGTTTGGGGAGAACGAAGTGACGCTGACGGTCAACGCCGACGCCCATACCTATACGTGGTGCAGCGCCGGCGCGGTGTCGCCCCGAGAATACAAAGAGGCGTTTCAACGGTTCCTCTACGAAACGCTGCAGGAGGAGACGGGAATCTCCCTGCCGTGGGGCAATCTGACCGGCATCCGCCCGACCAAGATCGCGATGACCATGATGGAGGAGGGAGCGGACGAGCAGGAGATCGCGGCCTTTCTGCGGGAAAAGCATTTCGTCAGCGAAGAAAAGATCAGGCTCGGCATCGAGATCGCCAGACGGGAGAAGGAAATTCTGAGCGTCCTGCACTATGAGGATGGGTATAGCCTGTATATCGGCATACCGTTCTGCCCCACCACCTGTCTGTACTGCTCCTTTCCCTCTTATCCCATCGGTGCATGGAAAGACCGGGTGGCGGATTATCTGGCCGCGCTGCAGAAGGAAATGGAGGAGACGGCGCGGATGATGCGCGGCAGGATACTGGACACCGTCTATATCGGCGGCGGCACGCCGACATCCCTCTCCGCCGGGGAGCTGGACAGACTGCTGGGCAGCCTGAAAAGTACGTTTGACTTCGGCACGGTGCAGGAGTTTACCGTGGAGGCGGGGCGCGCGGACAGTATCACGGAGGAAAAACTGCGGGTGCTGCGCTGCCACGGAGTGACCAGAATCTCGGTCAATCCCCAGACGATGAAGCAGGAGACGCTGGATCTGATCGGCAGGCGGCATACGGTGCAGCAGGTTGTGGACGCCTTTCATATGACACGCAAGGCGGGATTTGACAATATCAATATGGATATCATTCTGGGACTGCCGGGAGAGACGAAAGAGGATGTGGCCGCCACCGTCGAGGCGCTATTGGTGCTCGCGCCGGAGTCGCTGACCGTTCATTCGCTGGCGGTCAAGAAGGCGGCGGGACTGCGCCAGTGGATCGGCAGAAACGGCATCGACGCCTGCAGCAATACGGAGGAGACGATGCAGATCGCCGCGCTGGGCGCCGCCGCGATGGGGATGAAGCCCTATTATCTCTACCGCCAGAAGAATATGTCCGGCAATCTGGAGAACGTGGGTTACTGCGTGCCCGGCAAGTACGGCATCTACAATATTCTGATTATGGAGGAGAAGCAGACCATTCTTGCGCTGGGCGCCGGTTCGATCACCAAACGTGTCAGCCATAGAACGGCGGAGGACGGCAGTGAGAGCGTCCTGATCGAACGCTGCGAGAACGTCAAGGAAGTGGCGCAGTACATAGAGCGGATCGACGAGATGATTGAGAGGAAACGCGCGCTGCTGACGTGAGAGGAAACATGAGAGGGAGCACGCGCGTTGTTTGGCTTGCAAAAGAGGCGGGAACATCATACAATAGAAAGGAAGACAAGCGGGCTAATCGCCGGCAGAGAGCGGCGTCACGAGAATCACTGCGCACAGAATGCGCATACAGATAAGGAATGCAGGCCATATGACATTAAACGCATTAGAGAATTGGCGTAAAAAAGGAAATCAAATAGCTATTTTCTGCGCGGGAAAAATCGGCGTCGCGATGTATGAAATTTTGAAGCGCTGCGGCATAACGGCAGACTGTTTTTTTGACAATGACGCGCAAAAACATCATCAGGAAATCATCGACGGCTGCTATTGTCTGGAACCCTGCGGCGTGGAGGACAAAAGCCGCTATCTTATTTTTATAGGGATACTGAATACCCATTACGAAGCCGTAGAAAAAGACGTCAGAAGCAAAGGCTTCGAGCGGATCGAAGATTTTGTGGATTTTTTTGACGATATTATTGTCAACTATTCCGAGAGGTACATGGAAGTGATCCGCTGGTTTCAGACATATCCTGTACCGAGCGTTTTCCATAGGAAGCCGAACGGCAATTCTCTGGCGGAAGTTCAGGAGACGGCGCCGGATAAAAAAATTGCTGTCTACACAGGGATTTTCGGCGGGTATGATAATATTCATCTTCCGGAGGTCAGTCCGCCCAATATCGATTATTATTTTATCTCGGATGAGAAACCGGAGGAATTGGGGAGTTATCAGTGGATTCCGGCGCGCAGCGTGATCCCGGGCGAGATTACGTCGCCGCTTAAGAAGAACAGATATATTAAGATGCACCCGCATTTGTTGTTCCCGGAGTATGACTATTCGGTGTATGTGGATGGGAATATCGCGATCAGAAAAGACGTTTCCTCTTTTATCAAAAAAAGTAAATCGGGTATTTCGGCTTTCAGGCATCCCACGCGGGATTGTATTTTTTATGAATCGATGACAGTCGTGAATTACCGTCTTGCCGCCGCGGAAGATGTCTGCAGACAAATGGAGAGATATCTTCGGGAGGGGATGCCCATACATTTTGGATTGCTTGAAATGGGAGTGCTTGCAAGAGAACATCACAATCCGGTCTGTATCAAGATCATGGAGGAGTGGTGGAGAGAGTTCAATAACGGCGCACAGAGAGACCAGCTTTCCTTTATGTATACAGTGTGGAAAAATAAGTTGACATCGGATGATATTGCATCGTTGGGAAGTAACTGTAGGCATAGTGAATATTTGAGTGTGATGGAGCACCAGAGACGGATTGACGTTACAAAAAGAGAGAACGGGTGAAAAAAGCGGGCCGTCCGCCCTGTTCGCAGGCAATATTTATCAAGTATGCCGGTTAAAAATAGCGCATACGGGCTGCAGGTTTTTGACTTAGGGCAGTGTCTTATGGAATGGGAAGGGAGCCCAGACCACCCTCATCCTCTTGGCAGCGTCAGTGTCACTTTACATCCCTTTTGTTCTTCGCTCTCTATCTGCACGGTTCCGTTGTGGGCCTTGACAATCTGCCGGACGAGAACATGGCCCAGGCCGTGCCGCAGATCCAGACGGTCGTCCGCGCTCTCGATATAGTGGGGCTTTTCGTTCAGTTCCTTTTGTTTGTCGGCGGACAGACCTATGCCGTTGTCTGCCACGCAGAGCATTACCTTGTCTGCCGTGCAGCCGAGGCCGAGCACCACGTCGCATCCGCCGGGATTGTGCCGGATACTGTTCTGTACCAAGTTGTTGACGGCTCTTGTCAGCAGACGCGCGTCGCACGAGACGGTCGCCGTTTCAGCGGCAGGAGAGATTTTGACCTCTACGGTGTATTGCACCGGCAGCCCGCCGTTCAATAAGTCCGCCGCATAGGTGCGCATCAGTCCGGCCATGTGGACGGTTGTCTTTTGGACGGGCTGCATTTCATATTCCAACTGCGATACAAGATTCAGATCCTGTACCAGTTCTCTGATCTGAACGCTCTGGCGGCCGATGATTTCCGCTTTTTTACGGATGTCGCCGTTCACGGCGCTATCATTGGCAATCAGCTCTGCGTACCCCATAATCATCGAAAGAGGCGTCCGTATATCGTGGGAGACGCCGCTGATCCAGTTTGCCCGCGCCTGGTTCTGCCGGGCGATGACCTGCGAGGCTCTGTTGAGGCTCTCGGCCACGCCCGCAAGCTCGCCCCGGAGCGTGAGAGCGGCGGGTTTTCCGTTTCCCAGCATTTCGATGGAGGCGATCACAGGCTCCGTGCTTCGGACGATCTTTCGTCTGGAATAAAAATAGGCGGAAAACAGGGCGGCGAGGTCAAAGGCCAGCACTGCCGCGGCAAAAAGCGGAAGCCTCCGCACTGACCGCGTTGACAGATAGTTGCCTGGCAGCTTTGTATAGCTTCCTTTCGGATAGCCCAATACCAGCATTCCGCCGTCTGTGTTTCGGATAAAGACCGGATAATCTGCGAGATATCCTTTGGCAAAGGCGGCGACGTCCGGGACGGAAAAGGAATCCGGTATTTCATCCGGCGCATTCTCCTTCCACAATACCTTCCCGGTTTCGTCCAAGTAGA
The DNA here is from genome assembly GCA_947630025.1 of uncultured Lachnospiraceae bacterium. Classification (GTDB taxonomy): domain Bacteria; phylum Bacillota; class Clostridia; order Lachnospirales; family Lachnospiraceae; genus UBA3282. The sequence goes on along the minus strand of CANRFZ010000001.1, from coordinate 93,263 downwards.
CGGCCCAGATCTGCGCATCGCGCAGTTGTCCGGCGGCAGCCCGCGCTATGCCGTCCGGTGACGCCTGCGCGGAAATATTGTCCAGCATCCGGGCCGGAGAAAAGGTTCCGTAATCTTCTGCAATCATTCCGCAGAATGTTCCGCCAAACGCCAGAAGATTGCTGACGAGCAGGAGCAGAACCACACCCGCAAAAGCTGCCAGACATTTGGAAAGATATTTTGTATACGGTTTCATGCGTTACTCCCTTGTGTTCAGTTTATATCCCAATCCCTTGATCGTAATGAGAGAGACAGGCTTTGACGGATCTCTTTCGATTTTCTCCCGAATGCGGCGCACATGGGTGTTCAGACTGTTCTCATATCCAAAAGGATTATCGCCCCAGAGGGCTTCGCACAGGGCGTCTACCGTCACGATTTTTCCTTCGTTACGGGCCAGCGTTTCTATAAGAAGATGCTCCTTGGCCGTCAAAGAAATCACTTCCCTTTCTCTTACCACCTGCGCCCGGCTTAGGTCAACCGTGCAGTCGTCCAGCGCGATCAGAGAAGTATCTTCCTTATAGCACCGCCGCATAACGGCGTAAATTCGGAGCAGAAGTTCCTGCGGGAGAAAAGGTTTCGCCATATAGTCGTCGGCGCCCAAACCAAGACCGGCCAGCTTGTCAGCCGCTTCATCCCGCGCCGTCAGAAAGATAATCGGCATTTGGGAGAATGTGCGGATCTGCTGCATCAGCATAAAGCCGTCTCCATCTGGCAGCATGACGTCCAGAATGGCCAAATCCGGGGATTCAGATCTGGCGATTGCCAGTCCGTCCTTCATGGTCGTGGCGGACACAACGCTGCGAAAGCCGTCCGCCGTGAGAAATGACCGCAGCATAGAAAGAAGCTCCGGCTCATCATCTACCAGTAAAATTTTTTTCTTGTGCAGATAGGAAGATTGCATTGTGATTCTCCTTGTGTCTGAGCTTGCACTTATTGTATCATACCCATATTTCTTTTGCAGGCATTTAGGGAAAAAGTAAGGTAAAAGTAAGGCAGCGGCAAAGTTCCTGTCAGGGCGGCGGGGTAAGATAGAAGCGTGGGCGAGATAAGAACAAAAGAAAGGAATGGAAACGCACATGGACAATATCATCACTACGGAGCGGCTGACAAAAAAATACAAGAGGTTTACCGCCGTCGACGGCGTATCCCTGCATATTCGGCGGGGCAGTATATACGGCTTTCTCGGGCCCAACGGCGCGGGAAAGTCTACCACCATGAAAATGTTATTGGGCATCACCGCTCCCACGGCAGGGAGTTTTTCCATTGACGGCAGACATTTTCCGGAAGACCGGACCGCCATCCTGAAAGGAATCGGTTCTCTGATTGAGTCGCCGGCTTTTTATGCCAATCTGACCGGGCGGGAAAATCTGGATATCCTCCGCCGGATTCTGGAACTGCCCAAAGACACGGTGGACGATGCCTTGGAACTGGTGGGTTTGACCGAGGCGGGAAACCGGCTGGCGGGAAAATATTCGCTGGGCATGAAGCAGCGGCTGGGGCTCGCCGGGGCGCTGCTGGGGAGGCCGCCGCTTCTCCTTCTGGACGAACCGACCAACGGCCTTGATCCGTCCGGCATTCATGAAATCCGCAGTTTGATCCAATCGCTGCCGGAACGTTACCACTGCACCGTTATGATTTCTTCCCATATGCTCTCCGAGATAGAACGCATGGCGGACGACGTCGGCATTCTGAATCATGGCCGGTTGTTGTTTGAGGGCAGTTTGGAGGAACTGCGGTGTTATGCTGGCGGGCAGGGGAAGCCCGCGGGCGGGTTGGGGAAGTCTGCGGACGGCGGGGCTGCTGCGTATCTTCAACCGGGCGGCGTCCGGCTGGAAGATGTGTTCCTTGCCATGGTGGAGCAGGACAACGCCGCCGGAAAACGGAGGGCCGAATGATGCGTTTGTTTGTGATAGAACTTAGGAAAGAAAGGCGGACGGGTGTGTTTCTTGTATTCCCCTCGGCAGGCGTTTTGGGCGCGGTCTATGCGTTTCTTGTGTTTCATCTGAGAAAGGATACGCTGCTAAGCCTGCCGTCTGCGCCGATGGATATTCTGCTGACGCAGCTTTGCGGCATAATGACGGTTTTCAATCTGTTCGGCATCATAACCGCCGCCTGTATGGTCTGCCACATGGAATTTCAGGGCGGCGCCGCCAAAAAGATGGCCGCGCTTCCCGTCAGCGCCGGGGCAGTGTATTTTTGCAGATTTCTGATTTTGTCGATGCTGCTTTTGGCAGCCGCAGCGCTGCAAAATCTGGCGCTCCTGTGGATCGGCAGGACAGACTTACCGCAGGGCGCTTTTGTCTTGGGTACGCTGCTCCGATTTGCAGGTTACGTCTTCCTTGCCGCTATGCCTGTCCTGTCGTTTATGGTTTTGCTGGCGTCCTGCCTTCAAAATATGTGGGTGCCGTTAGGCGTCGGCGTGGCGGGGTTTTTGACCGGCATGGCGTTTGCAGACACAGAGCAGCCCCTGTTTCTGCTCCATCCTTTCGTTGTGATGTTAAAGCCTGCGGCTGCCATGAATGCAAAACCGGACATCGCGGTTGTCATAGCCGCCATCGTTGAAACCGCGGTATTTCTCTGTATGGGCTTTTGGTTGACAGAAAAATCACATTATGAGTAAGGGAGGAATCAAGATACAATGCGCTTTTTTACACTTCTGCAGATGGAATTTCGGAAAATAAAACGGTCGAAAATCGTGCCGCTGCTCTTTATAGCGCCGCTGTTGGTCGTCATCTCCGGCGTCGCCAGCCTGAGCCGGTACTTTACGCCGGAATACACCGCCGCATGGCCTGCCATGTTTATGCAAAGCGCGCTGCTCTATGCCTACTATCTGCTGCCGTTTTCCATGGTTGTGGTCTGCGCGGTGATTGCAGGGCGGGAGACAGGTAACAACGGTATTCTGAAAATGCTGACTCTGCCGGTTAGCCGCCGTGCGCTCTCCATGGCCAAATTCTGCGTGCTGGTATTTTATCTGTTCCTGGAGACGCTTGTATTCTTCGTGGTATTTTTAGCCGCCGGAACGGTGGCCACAGGCACAATGAGAGTGGAGGAAACGATTCCGCTCTTTTATCTGGTGAAACGGTGCGCGGGACTGTTTCTAACGATGCTGCCGTGCACGGCGACCATGTGGGCCGTTACCGTCCTGCTGGACAGGCCGTTGTTTTCTGTGGGCCTGAATCTGCTCTTGGTCATTCCGGGTGTTTTGGTCTCGGCCACGCCCGCATGGATTCTATACCCGTACTGCTATAGCGGTTATCTGGTATCCTGCTCTCTGCACGATTTTACGACCGGCTCCGGCGGCAGGACGTTTTCTGTTTTTCCGTTTCTGCCGGCAGCCGCCCTGATTTTTGTGATGTCGCTTGCGGCTGCAGCCGGAGGGTTTGGCGGCAGATTAAGCGGCGGCAGGACGAGGAAGGATGCCTGATCTGCCGCTTCGCGGAAAGCTATCAGCTGTGCTTCCCGAAATAAATGATGAAATATCGCGCAAACATAACCATAATACCAAATAAATATCATTGGAAATTCTGTTGCAATTCTGCTATGTATATGATACCATAATATTTAAATATATCCGGGAAGTCCGGCAGTTCTGCCTGCCATTCTGTGAGTCTGCATTTCCGCTCTGAAAGAATCCCTTGTATGTATACAAAAATCTGATCAGGGAGGAAGAAAGATGGAAGAAAAGACCTGTAGAAAAAGGCAGTTTTCATGATGCCGTGCGGTCTGCAGACCGGACAACGGCCTGCTATGCGAGGGCAGGCAGGCGCGCAGGACAGAGAAGAAACGAGGAGACAATGATGGAAGGACAGATGGAAGGACAGATAGAAGAACAAATGGAAGATAAACCGAACGGCAGCGGCAAACCTCCTAAAACGGCATGGATCATCCTTGCGATTTTGTGTCTTTTTGTCTTGTGCGCGGCCTTTTTGAAAATGCGCGTAGACACTGCCGGAGAAAATGAGCGCATGAGCGCCGCGGGAGACGAGGCGCGCGGCGGCGCGCCGGCAGATGTAGATGAAGACAAGACGGCAGCGGAAACAGACGGTACGGACGGAACTGCGCAGAGCGGAGCGGATGCGTCTGCACCGCAGCAGTCTTCCGCGGTATCTGAGGATGACATCCGGCTGACGTTATACCGAACGGTGACGGACGACTTTTTCAGGGGCGGCGGCTGCAACCGCGGCATCGACTGGCGGGACGAGGGAGAGGACGGCGCGCAGGTTCCCGTTCCGGTGATTCCCCTGTACTCTTACGATAGCACGGAAACCGAGAGGCTTGTTTCGGACATCACCAACTGGCTTCTTGTGTGTTTCGATAGACTTCCCTATGAGAGAAATCAGGACATCTATACGTCTTTCGAGATCTCCGGCGGTTCGGGAGAGAATCTGTCGATCGATCTGGGGGCCGCGGCGGATCTGACGGAGGACAATAGCACGGTATTCTATAATTCCCTCTATGTCCTGACCGAGCAGTACCGGCAGGCGCTCTATGCAGGGAGTCTGTCGGAGAGTGCAGACAACGCGCAGGAGCAGACGTCCGGAGCGTGGGCGGATGATTCGCTGGCGGCGGTATATATGGATTGGACGCCGGACTGCAGCTGCGTGTCGGGCGGCGTGGAGTACCGCATGGTGCCTGTGGACAGGGCCGCCGGCAGCAGCTACTATGCGCTGCTGGCCGTATCGCAGGATACGGGGGAGTGTCTGTTTCTCAATACCGATCCCTACTGTGGCAGCGGCGGCGGTGCGTTGTGGATTTCTTTTCTGGAGGACGGACAGACGGGATTTTCGTGTCTCACCTATAGCGGCGGCAGCACCGGCAGCCTGTGGCGGACGGCAGACGGCGGCCATACGTTCCGCGCGGTAGAATATCCGTCTCCGATGGTCGAACTGCCCGACGGTAAGTTATACAATCCTTTCGTCATGCCGGAGAGCGTCCGGGAGGAGGACGGCTGCCTGTATCTCACTGTCGGACAGGGGCCGGACGGCGATTTCTACGGTGAGAACGGGGAGCGCAAGGGACTCTATGTGTCGGAGGACGGCGGCTGCACGTGGTTGTATACGGGATATGCGGATTAGCCTCACCCGGCAATCTTTTCCTTGAAAAAAGCCGCAAAAAAGTGTAGAATCGTAGCAGTATAAGCTCTGCCGGAGGCGGCGGAAGATACGACGCATTGACAGAGAGATAGGAGAATCCCATGACACTCAGCAAGAAACCGGTTACCGGTATGAAAGATATCCTGCCGGAGGAAATGGAGATCCGCGATTATGTGATCGGCGTGATCAAGGAGACTTACGGCAGCTTCGGCTTTACTTCCATCGAGACGCCCTGCGTGGAAAATATTGCCAACTTAAACTGTAAGGCGGGCGGCGAGAACGAGAAGCTGATTTTTAAGATTTTAAAGCGCGGCGACAAGCTGCGGCTGGACACGGCTGCGGGGGAGGACGATCTGGTGGACGGCGGGCTCAGGTATGACCTGACGGTGCCGCTGGTGCGCTATTATTCCAATCATGCCAACGAGCTGCCGTCGCCGTTCAAGGCGCTGCAGATGGGGAACGTATGGCGTGCGGACAGGCCGCAGCGGGGCCGCTACCGGCAGTTTATGCAGTGCGATATCGACATTCTGGGCGAGGCCGGCAATCTGGCGGAGATCGAGCTGATTCTGGCCACGACCACGACGCTCGGCAGACTGGGCTTTCGGAATTTCCGCATCCGGATCAACGACCGCAGGATTCTGAAGGCGATGGCGGCATACAGCGGGTTTGCGGAGCAGGATTACGATCAGGTGTTTATCATTCTGGACAAGATAGACAAGATCGGCGCAGAAGGCGTGGAGGCGGAGCTTCTGGAGGCCGGGTTCGCGCCGGAGACGGTGCGCGGTTATCTGGAGTTCTACCGCGGCATGGAGAGCGCGGAGGATGCCGTAGGCTATGTGGCGGAGCGCGTGGGGGATCTGCTGCCGGACGAGGTCATGGCGGGATTCCGGGAGATTCTGGACAGCGTCAACGCCGCCAAAGGCGATTTCTTTGAGCTGGTGTTTGATCCCACGCTGGTGCGCGGTATGTCTTACTATACGGGAACGATTTTTGAAATCGATATGCCGGAGTTTGGCGGAAGCTGCGGCGGCGGCGGAAGATACGACGGCATGGTGGGCAAGTTTACCGGCAGCGACGTGCCGGCCTGCGGCTTTTCCATCGGCTTTGAGCGGATCGTCCTGCTTCTGATGGAGAGCGGCTTCAAGGTGCCGAAGACGGGGCATAAAGCGGCTTATCTGGTGGAGAAAGGCATTTCCGCGGACAGGTTGTGCGAAGTGATGAAAGAGGCCCAGCGGCAGCGCGGGCAGGGCGATCAGGTTCTGGTGGTGCGGATGAACAAGAACAAGAAGTTCCAGAAGGAGCAGCTTGCCGCCATGGGTTATGATACTTTCCGGGATTTTTACCGGGAGGAGCTGAAACACTGATAGGAATATAGGAAAACACTGATAGGAGTATAGGATCAGAAACGCGGAGGATGGGCTTACTATGGCGAAGGAATATTTTTTTATTTTTTACAGTGCGCTGGCGGTGATTCTGCTGATCGGCGTCCGGACGGCCAACCGGGGAGGCTGGCGGGAGGAATCCCTGTCGTTAAAGTCTTCCAAAGGGCTGCTGGGTTTCTGCGCGGTGGGCATCATGCTGCATCATATGTCGCAGACGATCAATTCCTCGGGCGAGGATGCGGGCATCCTGCTCTTTATGGTGGATATCGGCGTCTGTTTTGTGGGAATGTTCTTTTTCTTTTCGGGCTACGGACTGTATACTAGTCTGCGCGACAAGCCGGACTATCTGAAACATTTCCTGCGCAGGCGGCTGCCCTCGGTGCTGGTGCCGTTCTATCTGTGTAATTTCGTCTTTATTCTGGGCTCCTATCTGTGGGGATACCGTTTCCAGAAGGGAGAGCTGCTTCCGTATCTGACCGGCGTGATTCTGATGAATTCGCAGATGTGGTACATCGTGGAGATCCTTGTCCTGTACCTGTTGTTCTATGTGGTATTCCGATTTGTAAAAAACCGGGACGCGGCCTGTCTGGTCTATCTGGCGTGCGTCTGCGGGCTGATTGCGTTCAGCCTCTATCTGGGGCACGACACCACGACGCGCACCCAAGGCTACTGGTTCCACGGGGAGTGGTGGTACAATACCACGCTGCTGATGCCGCTTGGCATTTTCTTTGCCAGATGGGAGCCGCAGATTCTTAAATTGATCAGGAAGTTTTATCCGATGGTGCTGGTTCTGTCGGCGCTGATGACGGCGTTTCTGTATAACAGGACGATGTATATGCTCAGGAACAAGGGCTACTGGTATGAGTGGGGCGGCTATCCGGGCTACAAAGAGAAATGGCAGACGCTGGCCGTGCAGACGCCGTTTGTGATTTTTGTGGTATTTACGGTGATCGTGGTGCTGCAGAAGGTGGAGTTTGGCAATAAGATTCTGGATTTTCTGGGTTCCATCGCGCTGGAGCTCTATCTGAGCCACAACCTGTTCCTGCTCTATATGCCGATCAAAAACAGGGTGGGCTATATGCTGGCGTGCTATGCCGCTTCCATCGTTCTGGCGACGGCGCTGCACTGGATAGACCGGAAGCTATTGGGGCTGATCGGCGGCATCGGACGCAAGCAAAACGCCTGACGGAAACGGCTGCGCAGGCTTCGGCTGCGGCAGCGCCGCAAAGGAGTGGACATGACGGATACCAAGATAGACAATACGCGGCTGGAAAAGCTGCTGGATGAGTTCGCAAAGGACAGGGAGCGCGAAAAGTACGCCGGGATCATGGAAACGCTGGAGAAATCGATGGTGTTTCTGCCGGTGATGAAGCCGGAGGGAATCGACGAGGACACGCAGAAGGCGATGCAGTCCGGCAGGCCCGTCAGACTGCCGGATCGGACGAAGATCATGCCCTGTCTGCTGAAAAAGGACGGAGGCGGACATATTCTCCCGGTCTTTTCGTCGGTGGGGCAGATCCCCGCGGACAAGCGGAGTCCGGCGTTAGTCGCCCTGCCGTTTCTGACAGGCGTGTCCATGAGCATGGCCAACCGCCAGTCCGTGGAGTGCATGGTGCTCAATCCGTTTACCCACAATGTGACGATACCGCCGTCCGTCATGGAGGTGGCGCAGAAACGGATGGCGGCCGCAAAAGGCGCCGGCGCCGCGGGCATGACGGATCAGCAGCTCTGGCAGGCGGTTCACAACCGGGTGATGTTAGTGTCGCTGCCGCAGTATTTGTTTGCCCACGGGCAGGAAGGGCTGCGGGAGCTGCAGGATCGGGAGGGGGACTTCCTGATGCGGTTCTATAAGGAGGCCTATCCCCGCGAGCGGAAAATGCCGGCGGACTGCGATGCGGACCAGTTCTCGGTGATGGCGCTCAACGTCACCGACGATATGCAGATTACCCGCGTGGATCTGCCCGCGGGAGCGAATAAAAAGGGGATGTGCTACCGCGTGTACGCGGCGTATCTCCGGCAGGCGGAAGCGGTACGCTACTATGTGTTTGAAAAGACCGACAACGGCAATTATATCGGAACGGTCACGCCTGACGGGAGCCACGGGCTGCTGGAGCCGGTTCCCGACAACGGGGCGGAGATCGAGGCGGTCATGGCTCTGGCGTCGAAGTCTGGGGAGAACAGTCAATGAAAGAGGTTTTGTTTTGCCTTCTGCTGGCCTTTGCCTCCGTCACGTATTTTGTCGGGCTGGGATCGGCTGCCAAGAAAGGCAGAAAGGGCAGAATCGATAAACTGTATTTTGCATCCACGATGTGCAGCGCGGGATGGGGACTGTTTATCGGCCTGACTCTGATCCAGAACAATGAGAATATTGCGGCAGTCCTGCGCGCCATCGGCACGCTCCACATCTTCGGACTGCTGATCTGCTTTACGGATATGCTGGTCTACTGGTCGGGCATACGCGGCAGGCTGAAAAGATGGTCTGTCGGTTTCGTCTGGGCGGGGCTGATCCTCTATCCGTTCCTGCTCATACGCTCCAATGTGGAATTTGAGATGACTTCCTACGGCATGGCATACCGGATCAAGCCGGGGGCGCTGAGCCTGTTGTATGCGGCGTACTGTCTTGCGACGGCCCTGAATCTGCTGCGGATGAGCGCCCGCATGGTGCGTCGGAGCATCCGCAGGCGGGACAAGGATATCGCCTACGCCCTGACGTTGTGCGTGGTCATCGTGGGATTTGGCCGCGTGGTCGATATCTCGCTCCAGCTCTTAGGGTACGCCGCGTTCCCGATCAGCGCGCTGGGACAGTACATCGCCCAGATGGTTCTGTGCAGGACGTATCTTTTCTACAACAGTTCCCAAGTGACGCTGCAGAATATGTCACGATTCGTCTACTACTCGGTGGACGAGCCGGTATTTCTGTTTGACGAGGCGGAGCGGCTCTGCATCGTCAACAACGGCGCGACGATCTTTCTGGGGATGAGCGCGGAGGAGTGCTGCAAGCTCAGGCTGAGCGACATCTTCGTGCTGGAGCGGGATGCGTTCCGCTTCCGGGGCAGCAAGAACAGAGTGGAGGCCCGCTGCTGGCAGCGCAACAATATCTGCAGCATCAGTATCGATAAGATCTACGACGATTACAAGGACATTATCGGCTATATCGTGATCGTGCATGACGTGACGGAGCGCGTCCGTATGCTGGAGCGGCTGGAGAGGGAGAAGCAGCGCGCGGATAAGGCGAACGAGGCCAAGAGCGCGTTCCTCGCCAATATGTCCCACGAGATCAGGACGCCCATCAACGCCGTCATGGGAATGAACGAGATGATCCTGCGGGAGAGCGAGGAGCCCGCGACACTGGAATATGCCCGCAACATACAGAACGCGAGCAAGGCGCTGCTGGTGCTGATCAACGATATTCTGGACTTTTCCAAGATCGAGTCCGGCATGATGGAAGTGGTGGAGGAGCCCTATTCGCTGAAGGAACTGTTAAAAGCGCTGCTGACGGAATGCAGGATGCGCGCGGAGGAAAAAAAGCTGGAGCTGACTTTTCAGGTGCCGGCGGATATGCCGTGTATGCTGCTGGGCGACGAAGTCAGGGTGCGCCAGATCCTGCTGAATATATTGACCAATGCGGTCAAATACACGGTCCGGGGAAGCGTGACGCTGCGCGTCCGTTACGAAAAAGTCAGCGACACCGCGCTGGACATCGCGTTTGCGGTGACGGACACGGGCATCGGCATCAAGGAGGAAAATATCGGCAGGCTGTTCGGCAAGTTTGACCGTGTCAACGAGGAGCAGGTGCACGCCATCGAGGGAACCGGTCTGGGGCTGAGCATCGTGGACAGGCTGGTCAAGATGATGAACGGCACCGTGACGGTGGAGAGTGTGTACGGCAAGGGCTCGACGTTCACCGTCTGCCTGCGGCAGCGGATTGCAGGGGAGGAACTGATGGGGACGCTGGAGGAGTCTTCCGGCAGCCACCGGCAGCAGCAGAAATCCGCGCCGGTGTTTACCGCGCCGGAAGCCCGGATACTGGCTGTGGACGACAACAAGGTAAATCTGACGGTCATCCGTGGGCTATTGCGCAAGACGCAGGTGCAGATCGACTGTGTCACGAGCGGCAGGGAGTGTCTGGAATATGCCGCCAGACAGCATTACGACGTGATTCTTCTGGATCACATGATGCCGTCGATGGACGGCATCGAGACGCTGGAGAAGTTAAAAAAGCTGCCTGACAACAAATGCCGGGACGCGGCGGTTATCGTGCTGACCGCCAACGCGATGGCGGGCGTGCGGGATATGTATCTGGAAAAAGGATTTGACGATTACCTGTCGAAGCCCATCGAAGGCGCCATGCTGGAGCGGCTGCTGGCGAAGTACCTGCCGGCGCAGTATGTCAGGGCAGGCTCCGGCGCGCAGGAGCAGCAGACGACGTAGCGGCGTTCCGCCGGATGCGTATGCCAGAAGAATGTGTCAAGTTTTTCCGTCGGACGGAATATATATTAGTATCTGAACGATGGAGGAACGTGTCAAATATGGAAAAAAAGAATCTTTATCTGGAGCGGGCGGTTTTTGCCACGAAGTGTATGCTGGCGGCGTACATCCTCACCGCCGGGCTGCTCCTGCTTCTGGCGTTTCTGCTATTCCGCTTCGGGCTGCCCCGCAAGGCGGTGTCCCTGTGCATCATCGGGATCTACATAGCGGTTACGTTCGCGGCGGGCTTTCTGGCGGGCAGACGCGCGGGCAGGCGGAAATTCCTGTGGGGGCTGGCCATGGGCGTAGCCTACTACGTCATTTTGGTGGTGGTATCGCTCATCGTCAACAGAGGGCTGCAGGATGTGGGCTCCAATATGGCCACCGTCTTTTTCCTGTGCGCGGGCAGCGGGATGCTGGGCGGCATGGTGAGCTGACAAAAAATGCGGATAAAAATCACAAAAACACTTTTCCTAGACAAAAAACTGTGATATACTAAGCGGAGATTCAGCAGTCACGCGCATGAGGGAATTGCTTTATAGCGGTACCGCGCGGGACATTTCGGAAAGGAGATCGACTATGAAGCACATCAAGACTTTGAGCACAAGAGATATGAAGGAATCCATGAAGCAGGGCGGCTGCGGCGAGTGCCAGACATCCTGCCAGTCCGCGTGCAAGACGTCGTGCACAGTGGGCAACCAGACCTGCGAGAAGGCCAGATAACCTATTGTATTAAGCTAAAAAGATACGCCACATAAGCAGCGATCATGCGTCGCTGCTTATTATGCGTTTATCTGTCGGAAGATATAGGAGAGGCATTGTGATACATCAATACATCAATAACGGCTATCATATCGTTCTGGACGTCAACAGTGGCTCGGTGCATATCGTGGATGAGACGGCGTACCGTCTCATCCCGGCGGTGGAGAAGGCGCTGGGCGAGGGACTTGCGTCGGCGGAGGAGATCTGCGGCTATGTGTCCGGCGCGGCCCAAGGGACAGATGCGGACACGGTTCGGGAGACCGTGGAGGAGATTCTGGCGTTAAAGGACGCCGGCACGCTCTTTGCGGAGGACATATACGAGCCATACATCGACAGCATGAAAAACAGGCGTCCGGTGGTCAAGGCGCTGTGCCTGCATATCGCCCATGACTGCAATCTGGCGTGCCGCTACTGCTTCGCCGGAGAGGGCGAGTACCACGGCGACAGGGCGCTGATGAGCTTTGAGGTGGGCAAGAAAGCGCTGGATTTTCTCGTGCAGAACTCCGGTGACAGAGTCAATCTGGAGGTGGATTTTTTCGGCGGCGAGCCGCTGCTGAACTGGGAAGTGGTCAAGCAGCTCGTGGCCTACGGACGCAGTCTGGAAGAACCGTGCCACAAGAAATTCCGGTTCACGCTGACCACCAACGGCGTGCTGCTTACCGACGAAGTGCTGGAGTTTGCCAACCGCGAGATGGCGAATCTGGTGCTGAGCATCGACGGACGCAAGGAGATCCACGACCTGATGCGTCCCCACAGGGGCGGGCAGGGGAGCTATGACGAGGTGCTCCCCAAGTTCAAGCGGGCAGCCGCGTCCAGAGGGCAGACGAACTATTACGTGCGAGGCACTTTTACGAGAAACAACATCGATTTCTCCAAGGATGTGCTGCATCTGGCCGACGAGGGCTTCGAGCAGATCTCGGTGGAGCCGGTGGTGGCGCCGCCGGAAGCGGACTACGCGCTGCGCCCGGAGGATCTTCCGGCGCTGCTGGAGGAGTACGACAGACTGGCGGCAGAATATATTTCCAGAAAAAAACAAGGAAACGGTTTTCATTTTTTCCATTTTATGATAGATTTAGAGGGTGGCCCCTGTGTCGCCAAGAGACTGTCCGGCTGCGGCGCCGGCACGGAGTATCTGGCGGTGACGCCGTGGGGTGACTTATACCCGTGCCACCAGTTCGTCGGGCAGGAGGATTTCCTGATGGGAAATGTGGAGGAAGGCATCCTGCGGACGGACATCCGGAATACTTTTATGAACTGTAACGTCTATGCGAAAGACAAGTGCAGGGATTGTTTTGCCAAATATTACTGCAGCGGCGGATGCGCCGCCAATGCGTACCATTTCAGCGGCAGCGTCACGGGCGCCTACGACTTGGGATGCGAGCTGCAGAAGAAGCGCGTAGAATGCGCGATCATGATCAAAGCGGCGCTTGCCGATGATGAGGAAAAGGAGAAGACATTATGAAAAAGAGCAGAGCGATAATTTGTCTGATCGCCTATGTTGTGATTCTCGGACTGCTGGGATATACCGCCATATTCGGCGTGGGCTCGGACAAGTCCGGTTCGGCGTCCAGCATCAAGCTGGGACTGGATCTGGCGGGCGGCGTCAGTATTACCTATCAGGTGGTAGGAGACGAAAATCCCAGCGCCGCGGATATGAGCGACACGATCTACAAGCTGCAGCAGCGTGTCCAGAATTACAGTACGGAAGCGCAGGTCTATCAGGAGGGCTCGGACCGTATCAATATCGAGATCCCCGGCGTATCCGACGCCAACGCGATACTGGAGGAGCTGGGCAAGCCCGGAAGCCTGTACTTTATCGCGCAGACGGACAGTGCGGGCAACAATAACTACGAGACGGGCTACGGCGTGGACGCGGACGGCAATATCGTGGTTCAGCATACGTTGTCCAAGACGATAGAGGAACTGCAGGCGGACGGCTCCATCATCCTGACGGGAACGGATGTGGCGGACGCACAGGCGAGGGCGCAGCAGGATTCCCAGATGGGGAACGTGGAGAACGTGGTGACGCTGTCCTTTACGGAGGCGGGCACGGCGGCTTTCGCCGCGGCCACCGAGAAGGCGTACAACAACGGCGAGACCATCGCGATTTACTATGACGGCGAGATCGTCAGCGCGCCCCGTGTCAACGCCGTCATCAAGGACGGCAACGCGGTGATCGAAGGACAGGACAGTGCGGCGGAGGCGGAGCAGCTTGCTTCCACGATCCGCATCGGCGGCCTGAAGCTGGAACTGGAGGAACTGCGTTCCAACGTGGTGGGCGCGCAGCTCGGCTCCCAGGCGATCCACACCAGCCTGATTGCGGCGGCGGTGGGTTTTGCGCTGGTCGTCGTATTTATGATTGCGGTTTACTATATCTCCGGTCTGGCGGCGTCTCTGGCGCTGACCTTGTACGCGGAGCTGATGGTGATTCTTCTGTATGCGTTTGAGGCGACGCTGACGCTGCCGGGCATCGCGGGTATCATCCTGTCCGTGGGTATGGCGGTGGATGCGAACGTGATTATCTTTGCCCGCATCCGGGAGGAGCTGGCCACCGGCAAGACGGTGCAGTCCGCGATGAAGATCGGATTCAACAAGGCGCTGTCGGCGATCATAGACGGCAACATCACGACGTTTATCGCGGCGGTGGTACTGTACTTTATGGGGAGCGGCACGATCCGCGGCTTCTCCATCACGCTGATGCTGGGTATTATTCTCTCCATGTTTACGGCGTTGTTTGTGACCAAATTCCTGATGAATATCTTCTACGCCCTCGGCGTGCAGAGCGAGAAGGCTTACGGCGTGGCGAAGGAGCGTAAGACGATCAACTTCCTGTCCAGGCGGTACGTGTTCTTCGGCCTGTCTCTGGCGGTGATCGTGGCCGGCTTCGTTGTGATGGGCGTCAATAAGGCAAGGACGGGTATGCCGCTAAACTACAGTCTGGATTTCGTGGGCGGCACGTCCACGACCATGACGCTGCAGGACGATATGAGCATAGAGGAGATCGACGCACAGATCGTGCCGCTTGTGGAGGAGATCACGGGAGACGGCAACGTGCAGACGACCAAGGTGGCCGGTTCCCGGCAGGTGATTATCAAGACGCGGACGCTCAATGTGGACGAGCGTGAAAAGTTTGCGGACACGATGGTATCCCATTTCGGCGTGGACAAGAACACCATCACGGCGGAGACGATCAGCGCGACGATCAGCGCCGAGATGCAGTCGGACGCGATCGGGGCGATTCTGGTATCGACGGTGCTGATGCTTCTGTATATCTGGTTCCGGTTCAAGGATATCCGTTTCGGCGCAAGCTCCGTGATCGCGCTGGTGCACGACGTACTGGTGGTGCTGGCGTTCTATGCGGTCGTCAGAATCTCCGTGGGCAATACGTTTATCGCCTGTATGCTGACGATTGTGGGCTACTCCATCAACGCGACGATCGTCATCTTTGACCGTATCCGTGAGAACCTGCGCGGCAGATGGGATATGGATAGCCTGCAGGAGCTGGTAAACAGGAGCATTACCCAGACGTTGTCGAGAAGTATTTTCACCTCATTGACGACGTTCTTCATGGTGGCGGCATTGGAAGTGTTCGGCGTGTCTTCCATCCGGGAGTTTGCGCTGCCGTTAATTGCGGGCATCATCTGCGGTACGTATTCCTCCGTCTGTCTGACGGGCGCGATGTGGTATGTGATGCGCACGAAGCTGGTCAAAAAGGCGGCCAAGGCGAAGAAGTAATATACAGACAACAATACAGCAATTCCGCAAAGGCGTTCTGGCATTTCAGGACGCCTTTGTGACAATAGGACGGCGCAGCGATGGCAAAATGGGTTGTGTATGCCAAGAGAGCGGATTTTCGCAAGCTCGGCGAACAATTTCATATCGATCCGGTGATCGCCAGAATCATCCGGAACCGGGATATCGTGGGGGAAGATGCGGTACGGCGCTTTCTGTACGGCACGCCGGATGAGCTGCATCCGCCCCGCCTGCTGAAAGACATGGACCGGGCCGTGGCGATCCTGCGGGAAAAGATCGCGTGCCATGCCAAGATCCGCATTATCGGGGATTATGATGTGGACGGGATCTGCGCCTCCTACATCCTGCTGTCCGGCATACGGTACTGCGGCGGCACGGCGGACGTGGCGATTCCGCACCGCGTCCACGACGGCTACGGCATCAACGTGCACATGGTGGAGGAGGCGTATGCGGACGGCGTCGATACGATCGTTACCTGCGACAACGGGATCGCCGCGGGAGAGCAGATTGGCCGTGCCGCAGCGCTGGGCATGACGGTGGTGGTCACGGATCATCATGAAGTGCCTTACGAAACGGCGGCGGACGGCGCGCGAACGGAATGTCTGCCGCCCGCGGATGCGGTGGTGAATCCCAAGCAGGCGCAGTGCCCCTATCCCTTTGACGGCATCTGCGGCGCGGTGGTGGCTTATAAGCTGGTGCAGGCCCTTCTGGAAGGCGATACCGATCCGGCGGGGGCGGCGCTGCTGGAGGAACTGCTCGGGTTCGCGGCTTTTGCCACAGTGGGAGACGTGATGGAGCTGGTGGACGAGAACCGCATCATCGTCCGCTATGGGCTGCGGCAGATCGCCCAGACGCGCAACCTCGGCCTGCAGGCGCTTTTGACTGTCAACGGCCTGCGGGACAGGCCGCTGTCCGCCTATCATCTGGGCTTTGTTCTGGGGCCCTGCGTCAACGCCACGGGCAGGCTGGACACGGCTTTTCGGGCGCTGCAGCTTTTCCTAAGCAGGGATGCGGCGGAGGCGGCGGTCATCGCGGGAGAGCTGAAAGAGTTAAACGACAGCCGTAAGAATATGACGCTGCAGGGCGCAAAGCGGGCGATAGACATGATCGAGCGGCAGGGGCGGCAGAACGACAGCGTGCTGGTGGTCTATCTGGAAGACTGCCACGAAAGTCTGGCGGGCATCATCGCCGGACGGATCAAGGAGCGGTATCACAGGCCGGTATTCGTGCTGACGGATTCCGAGGACGGCGTGAAGGGCTCCGGGCGTTCGATAGAAGCCTATCCCATGTACGATAAGATGAGCGAGTGCAGGGAGCTCTACACCCGCTACGGCGGGCACAGGATGGCCGCCGGCGTCTCCATGCCGCGGGAGAACGTGGAGCGTTTCCGGGAGTACCTGAATGCGCACTGTGGCCTGACGCCGGAGGATTTCGAGGAGAAGATCCGCATCGACGCGGCCATGCCGATGTCCTATGTGACGCCGGAGCTCGTGCGGCAGCTTGCCGTGCTGGAGCCTTTCGGAAACGGCAACCCCAGACCGGTTTTTGCCCAGAAGAATCTCCGTCTGATCAGAGGCCGTATTTTGGGCAGGAATAACAATGTGGGAAAGTACGAGGCGGAGGACGGCGATGGCAGGCGCTACGAGATGATGTATTTCGGCGATCTGGAGAAGTGGCACGCCTTTCTGACGGAGCAGTACGGACAGGCGGCGCGCGACAGGCTGTACGGGCCGGGCGGCGGGGGAGAGATCCGCATCCATGCGGTCTATTATCCCGAATTGGACGTCTATCAGGGCAGGGAGCGGCTGCAGATGATCCTGCAGGACTATTGTAAGGGGGACGACACCACATGAAAAAGATCATGACCGTGACGCTGAATCCGGCGGTGGACAAGACTTACACCACGCAGGAACTGATCGTCGGCAACGTGAACAGAATGCGCACCGTGATGAAAATAGCCGGCGGCAAGGGCGTCAATGTGGCCAAGGTGCTGCGGCAGTATGATTTCGACGTGGCGGCCACGGGATTTCTGGGCGGCTACAGCGGGCGCTTTATCGAAGAAGAACTGGAGAGGCGCGGCGCGGCGTGCCGGTTCGTCCATGTGGACGGCGAGACGCGCAGCAACATGAACATACTGGCGGACAACGGCTTCGTGACGGAGATTCTGGAGCCGGGGCCGGTGATCTCCGCGCAGAAGCAGCGGGAGTTTATGGAACAGTACGAGCGGCTGCTGGGCGAGTGCGGCATGGTGGTGTTGTCCGGCTCGGTGGGGCAGGGCATGGACGCGGACATCTATGAGACGCTGACCGCCCGGGCGGAGGATGCCGGCGTGCCGGTCTGTCTGGACGCCAGCGGCGAGAGCCTGCGGCTGGGGCTGCGCGCCAAGCCGAGGATGGTGAAGCCCAATCTCCGGGAGCTGGAAGGGCTGATGGGCCGGAAACTGCGGGATCGTGGTCAGGCGGCGGAGGCGGCGCGGCTTCTGTGCGCGGAGGGCATCGCGCGTGTCGTGGTCTCCATGGGAAGCAGAGGACTGCTCAGCGTGACGGCGGACGGCGTATTGTATGCCCGGGCGCCGGGTATCGTTCCGGTGAACACGGTGGGATGCGGCGACTGTGTGGTGGCGTCCTATGCCATGTCCTATATGAAAGGCGAGAGCGAGGAGGAGGCGGTTCGGCGCGCCTGCGCGGTCTCGGCGGCCAATGCCACCACGCTGGAGAGCGCGGACATTCCGATGGCGGCGGCGGAGAAGCTGCGGCAGGAGATCGTCGTGGAGAGAATGGACGGATCGGTATGACGGCATACAAAAAAGTCCGGGAGTCCCGGACTTTTCTGCTTTTCTTATGAGGGGGAGATAGTGAGTTGTTCAACTATCTTGTTTATTACTTTACATGAAAAATGTGTCTAAAGTGTGTCCAATTCATTGATATTTTATAAAAAAATCATAAAGAAACATAAAAAACATAAAATGATTCCAAACCCGGCAGACAAAAAACGTAACCGGAAACGCATCTTCACATAAGTTGAAAAAAAGCCGTTTTCGTGCTATGGTAGATATGGATTCGGCGGACGGTTGTCATCCGTATGGCATCCGCCGGAAAGACGAGGAGCAGTAATAGAGACAGACAAAGAATAACAGAGACACACGAGGGACAACAACAGAGACAGACAAAGAAAAGCAGCAGAAACCCACGAGGGCGGCAACAGAGACAGACAGGAGACGCAAATGGCAGTATTAAAAGAGTTATTGAACGGAATCGATTATGAATGTGTCTGCGGCACGACCGACCGGGAGGTGACGGATATCGTCTACGACTCCCGCCGCGTCGTTCCCGGCTGCATCTTTATTTGCATCACGGGAGCCGCTATGGACGGCCATGCGTTCGCGGGCGCGGCGGTGGAGGCTGGCGCGGCGGTTCTGGTCACGGAGAAGGATGTGGACATTCCGGCAGGGGCCGGCGTAACGGTGGTCAGGGTGGCGGAGACGCACTATGCCATGGCTTTTCTGTCGGCGGCTTTCTGGGGGCATCCCGCCGAGCGCATGAAGATCATCGGCGTCACCGGCACCAAGGGCAAGACCACCACGACCTACCTGATCAAATCCATCCTGGAGCAGACGGGACACAAGGTAGGGCTGATCGGCACCATCGAGATCATCATAGGCGACACGCACATCCCCGCCGACCACACGACGCCGGAGTCCTATCTGGTGCAGAAGTATTTTCGGATGATGGCGGACGCGAGCTGCGATACGGTGGTGATGGAGGTGTCCTCCCAAGGGCTGATGCTCCACAGAACCCAGGGCTTTGTATTTGACTACGGCATTTTTACGAATCTGGAGCCCGACCATATCGGCAAGGGCGAGCATAAGGATTTCGCCGACTATCTGCACTGCAAGAGCCTGTTGTTCATACAGTGCAGAACCGGCATCGTCAACTGTGACGACGCGCACTGGCAGGCGGTGACGGAAGGGCATACGTGCACCGTCGAGACTTACGGCATAGACAACCACGAAGCCGATCTGTACGCGGACAATATCCGCTATCTGAACGACGGAGGCGGCCTCGGCATGGCCTTTGACGTCAAAGGCGCCATGTGTTTTCACGCGCAGACCGCGACGCCGGGCAGATTCAGCGTATACAACGCCCTGACCGCCATCGCCGTCTGCCGCCATTTTCAGGTGCCGGAGCAGGACATCATCGCGGCGCTTGCGTCGGCCAAGGTCAAGGGCAGGGTTGAGCCGGTGAAGGTGTCCGACGATTTTACGCTGCTGATCGACTATGCCCACAACGCCATGGCGCTGGAGAGCCTTTTGACCACGCTGCGCGCCTGCCATCCCCACAGGCTGATCTGTCTGTTCGGCTGCGGCGGCAACCGCGCGAAGTCGAGGCGGTATGAGATGGGAGAGGTCAGCGGCAGGCTGGCGGATCTGACCATCATCACTTCGGACAATCCGCGCAGCGAGAAGCCGCAGGATATCATAGACGATATCAAGACGGGCATCGACAAGACGGACGGCGCGTATGTGGAGATCTGCGACAGAAAAGAGGCCATCGCCTACGCCATCAGCCACGGCGAGCCGGGGGACATCATCGTGCTGGCGGGCAAGGGGCACGAGGACTATCAGGAGATCAACGGCGTAAAATACCCGATGGACGAACGGGTGCTGATCCGGGAGATCCTTGAAGGAAGGTAAGACATGGCGTACCGATATGCGGATGTGATCATAGACATCTCCCATGAAAAAGTAGACAGACCTTTTCAATACAGAATACCGGAAGAACTGGCGCAGGACATCTATCCGGGCGTCTGCGTGCACGTGCCTTTCGGAGCCGGCAGCCGGGATAAGACGGGATATGTGATCGATCTGTCCGACACGGCGGCCTGTCCGGAGGACAGGATCAAGACGATCACCTCCGTGGACAATAAGGCCGTCACCGTGGAGGCGGGCCGCATCCGGATCGCCTACTGGATGAAGCGGCAGTACGGCTCCACGATGATCGCCGCGCTGCGGACGGTGCTTCCGGTGCGTCAGAAGCTGAAGCAGCTGGAAAAGAAAAAAGTCGTCTGCTGCATTCCCGCTGGCGATCTGGACGGTCTGGCGCAGGCGTGCGAGGCGAAGCGGCAGACGGCAAAGGCCAGAGTGCTGCGGGCGCTTGCGGAGGACGAGGAGCTTCCCTACGAGCTGATCCGGGAGAAACTCCATGTCACCCCCGCCACGCTGCAGTCGCTGCAGAAGCAGGGTTATATCCGGATCGAGACGGAGAGCGTCTACCGGAATCCGGTGAAGCTGGCGCCGGGCCGGGACAGGCGGGTTGTCCTGACGGCGCAGCAGCAACAGATCATAGACGGCGTGATGCGGGACTACCGGGAGGGGCGTCCGGACGTCTGCCTGATCCACGGCATCACCGGCAGCGGCAAGACGGAAGTGTATCTGGGCATCATTGAGCAGATGATCGGCATGGGCCGGCAGGCCATCGTGCTGATCCCGGAGATCGCGCTGACCTACCAGACGCTGCTCCGGTTTTATCACAGGTTCGGCAGCCGCGTGTCGGTGATGAACTCCACGCTCTCGATGGGGGAGAAGTACGACCAGATGCGCCGTGCCGCGGCGGGGGAGCTGGATGTGATTATCGGCCCCAGATCGGCGCTTTTTACGCCCTTTCCGCATCTGGGCGTAATCATCATAGACGAGGAGCACGAGAGCAGCTACAAGAGCGAGACGATGCCGAAATACCACGCCAGAGAGACGGCGATAGAGATCGCCGGGATGAGCGGGGCGTGCGTGGTGCTGGGCTCCGCCACGCCGTCGCTGGAATCCTACTACCGCGCCCGGACGGGAGAGTACAGACTGTACGAGATGACGGCGCGGCAGGGGAACGGCACGCTGCCGGACGTGGTGATCGCGGATATGCGGGAGGAACTGCGGAAAGGAAACCGCTCTGTCTTCAGCGGCAGGCTGAAAGAGCTGATGGCGGAGAGACTGCGGGCGGGGGAGCAGACAATGCTGTTTTTAAACCGCAGAGGATATGCGGGATTCGTGTCCTGCCGCGCCTGCGGCCATGTGATGAAATGTCCCCACTGCGACGTATCTCTGTCCGAACACCGGAACGGTATGCTGGTGTGCCACTACTGCGGCTATGAGGAAGTGCGCCGCCCGAACTGTCCGTCCTGCGGCTCCCGGTATCTGATGGGATTTAAGGCGGGCACGGAGCAGATCGTGGAGGCGGTGCACCGGGAGTTCCCGCAGGCGCGGGTGCTCAGGATGGACGCCGACACCACCCGGACGAAGGAGAGTTATGCGAAGATTCTGTCCGCCTTTGCCGACGGGAAAGCGGACATTCTGGTGGGCACCCAGATGATCGTCAAGGGGCATGATTTTCCCAACGTGACGCTGGTGGGCATTCTGGCGGCGGATCTGTCCCTGAACCGCGGCGACTACCGGGCGGGCGAGAGAACCTTCCAACTGCTGACGCAGGCGGCAGGGCGCGCCGGCAGGGGCGAACGGCCCGGCGAGGTGGTGATCCAGACTTACCAGCCGGAACACTACAGCATCGTGCACGCGGCGGCGCAGGACTACCGCGCCTTCTACGAGGAGGAGATCACCTACCGGGAGTTTATGCAGTACCCGCCGGTGGCTCATATGCTGGGCGTGCTGATCATTTCCCACGACAGGGAAGACGGCAAAAGGCTGATACAGGAAATGGCCGATGCCGTAAGACGCAGCGATGCGGACGGCGGGGGCGTGCCGGCGGGCGGACGGGCCGCCGGAGAGGGCGCCGATAAGCCGCCGGTGCTGGTGGGGCCTGCGGAGGCCGCCATCGGCAGGATGAACGACTTGTACCGGCACGTCCTGTATGTCAAACACGCGGACTACCAAAGGCTGGTGGCCGTCAAGGACGTACTGGAGGCGTTCCTGCAGGCGCGGGAGTTAAAAAACATAACGGTGCAGTATGATTTTGACCCGATCAATACATATTAAAGATAGCGGCGGGCAGCGGAAGGAGAGAGAAAAATGGCGCTCAGAAAGATCAGGGAAATGGGAGATCCCGTATTGGAAAAACGTTGTAAAGAAGTGACGGAGATCACGCCCAGAGTGCAGGAGCTGATCGACGATATGTTTGAGACACTGTACGACGCGGAGGGCGTAGGGCTGGCCGCGCCGCAGGTGGGCATCCTGAAACGGATCGTCGTGATCGATACCACCGGGGAAGATCCGCTATTATTGATCAATCCCCGGATACTGGAGACCAGCGGCGAGCAGGAAGGGTACGAAGGGTGTCTGAGCGTGCCCGGCAAGAGCGGCATCGTGACCAGACCGAACTATGTCAGGGTGCTGGCCTATGACGAGAATCTGGAGTCCTTTGAACTGGAGGGCACGGAACTGCTGGCGCGGGCGATCTGCCATGAGCTGGATCATCTGGACGGACACCTGTATGTGGACAAAGTACAGGGGCCGTTGGTGAACACGGCGGATCTGGCTGGCGGGGAGGAAGAAGCATGAGAGTCGTTTTTATGGGAACGCCCGCGTTCGCGGTGGCGGCGCTGGAGGCGCTCATCCGTGCGGGCCATGACGTAGCGGCGGTGGTGACGCAGCCCGACAAACCCAAAGGGCGGGGGATGCAGATGCAGATGACGCCGGTCAAGGAGTGCGCACTGGCACATGGGATCGCCGTGTTCCAGCCGGTGCGGATTCGGGAGGCGGAGGCAGTGGAGACGCTGCGCACCTATAGGGCGGATATTTTCGTGGTGGCGGCGTTCGGGCAGATTCTGTCACAGGAGATACTGACGCTTCCGGCATACGGCTGCATCAATATCCATGCGTCGCTGCTTCCCAAATACAGAGGCGCCGCGCCGATCCAGTGGGCCATTATCAACGGCGAAGACACCACCGGCGTGACGATTATGCAGATGGATCAGGGGCTGGATACGGGCGATATGCTGCTGGCGGAGCGGGTGCCGATCGCGCCGGACGAAACCGGGGACAGTCTCCACGACAAGCTGGCAGGTACCGGAGCGGCGCTGGTCGTCAAGGCGCTGGCCGCCATCGAAGCGGGGGAAGTCACGCCCGTCAAACAGAACGACGCGGAGAGCTGCTACGCCCACAGGATACAGAAATCGCT
This sequence comes from uncultured Lachnospiraceae bacterium, assembly GCA_947630025.1. GTDB lineage: Bacteria > Bacillota > Clostridia > Lachnospirales > Lachnospiraceae > UBA3282. The sequence goes on along the minus strand of CANRFZ010000001.1, from coordinate 69,647 downwards.
GGGCCGTCTGGACTGGCGGCAGTCTGCCCGCGAGCTGGACCGGCTGATCCGCGGCCTGCTCTCATGGCCCGGCGCGTACACCGCCAGACAGGGCCGGAATCTGAAAATATGGGAAGCGCGGCCCGCCACGCCGGAGGAGGAGGCGCGGATATGCGGAGAGAACGCCTGCGGCGGCGACGGTGCGGGCAGCGGTACGGCAGCGCCCGGCACGGTGGTCTGCGCCGCCAAGGACGCCGTCTACGTGCAGACGGGCGAGGGGCTTCTGAAAATACTCGCCCTGCAGCCGGAGGGCAAAAAGCGGATGGCCGTGCGGGACTATCTGCTGGGATACCCGCTGCAGGCGGGAGAGCGTCTGGGCGGATGACGGCGCGGCGCGGAGTATAGCGCACAGACCTTGGAGAACGTTTAGCAACACTACTACTTTATAATGTGAGGATGATGTATATGAGATACGGATATTACGGATACTATTTTGACAGCACCTATCTGCTGGTGCTGATCGGCGCCATACTGTGCATCTGGGCGCAGATGCGGGTGCAGTCCACCTACAGGAAATATTCCCGCGTGCGCAGCAGAACCGGCATGACCGGCGCGCAGGCGGCGCAGAGGATTCTGCAGATGTCGGGAATCTACGACGTCCGGATCGAGCCGGTCCGGGGCGAACTGACGGATCACTACGATCCCTCTGCAAAAGTACTCAGACTGTCGGAATCCGTGTACGGCTCGGCTTCCGTCGCGGCGATCGGCGTCGCCGCCCACGAGTGCGGCCATGCGGTGCAGCACCACAAGGGCTACGTGCCGCTCTCTGTCCGCACGGCGCTCGTGCCTGTCGCCAACATCGGCTCCATGGCCGGCATCCCGCTGATTCTGCTGGGCGTGCTGCTGGGGATGAACCAGACGGTGATCCAGATCGGCATCTGGGTTTTTGCGCTGGCGGTTCTGTTTCAGGTCGTCACGCTCCCGGTGGAGTTTAACGCATCCGGCAGGGCACTCTCCATGCTGGGAGGATACGGGATGCTGGAACGGGATGAGACGGATGCCTGCCGCAAGGTGCTTTCGGCGGCGGCGCTGACCTATGTGGCGGCCGCGGCGTCCTCCATCCTGCAGCTTCTGAGGCTGGTGCTGCTTTTTGGCGGCAATCGGCGCAGAGATTAGGAAATGCGCATGGGAAGAAAAGAGACGGCACAACCGAATGTGCGGGAGATCGTTCTGGAGATCCTGTGCAGGGAGTCGCAGGGGCGGGCATATGGCAGCGGGCTCATTCAGGAGGCGCTTCGCCGGTACGACGGACTGGACGGCAGGCAGAAGGCGTTTATCAAGCGGACGGCGGAGGGAACGATCGAGCGCAGGATCACCATCGACTATGTGCTCGATTGCTATTCCAAAGTGCCTGTGGCGAAGATGAAACCGTATATCCGGGAACTGCTGCGGATGAGCTGCTGCCAGATTCTCTTTATGGAGCACATCCCCGACGCGGCGGCGTGCGACGAGGCGGTGCGTCTGGCCGGGCGCAGTCCGTACCGCGGGCTGCGGGGCTATGTGAACGGCGTGCTTAGAAGCATTGTTCGGGAGAAAGAGAACATCGTCTGGCCGGATCAGACGGCGGATCGGCTGAGGTATCTGTCCGTCCGCTATTCGATGCCGGTTCCGCTGGCGGCCCATCTCCGGGAGGCTTACGGCGACGCCCGGTGCGAGACGGTGCTGCGGGCCCTGCTGGAGAGCAGGCCGGTCAGCGTCCGGGTGCGCGGGAATGCGGAAGAAGCGGGCAGGCTGGCGGCGTTGTGGAGAGAGGCGGGCGCCGTCGTGACGGCGCATCCCTATCTGCCCTATGCGTTGTCGGTGTCCGGTAGCGAAGGCGTGGAACATCTCGCGGGCTACCGGGAGGGCGCGTTTGCGGTGCAGGACGTCAGCTCCATGCTGGTGGTGGAGAACGCGGGCATCCGTCCCGGCGACACGGTGCTGGATGTGTGCGCTTCGCCCGGCGGCAAGACCTTCCATGCGGCGGACGTGCTGGCGGGAACGGGACAGGTCATCGCCTGTGACGTGTCCTCCCGCAAGACGGACAGAATCGAGGAAAACAAACGCCGCCTCCGCACCCGGAACGTGTCGGTCAGCGTGCGGGACGCCCGCGTCTATGACAGTGCGCTGGCGGAATGCGCGGATGTGCTGTTGGCGGACGTACCCTGTTCGGGACTGGGCGTGATCGGCAGGAAGCCGGATATCAAGTACCGCATCACGCCGGAGTCGATGCGGGAGATCACGGCCCTGCAGCGGGATATCCTGCGCAACGCGGTGCGGTATCTGAAGCCGGGCGGCATCATGATGTATAGCACCTGCACGATGAACCCCGCGGAAAACGAGCAGATGGCGGACTGGCTCTGTGAGACTTTCGGCATGGAAAAAGTCAGCATGGCGGACACGATGCCTAAACCGCTGCAGCAGGAAGCCGCCGCGGGAACACTCCAGCTTCTGCCGGGAATCCACGAGACGGACGGCTTTTTTCTGGCGAAGCTATACAAAAAACAGTCATAAATCGCCGCGCAGCCGGAGCCTGAGATGCTCCGAACCTCTGCGGCGCGGCCTCTGAGACAGGATATCGGTATGGAAAAGACGCTTTCCACAGGGACGGAAAAAACGGATACGGATATGACGTACGGCAGGGATTTAAAGTCCTACACGCTGCGGCAGTTGGAGCAGGAGGCGGTGCGCATGGGCGAGAAGCCTTTCCGCGCCAGACAACTGTACGAATGGATGCACCGCCATCTGGCAGCGGACTATGACCGGATGACCAATCTGCCCGCGGCGTTTCGGGCAAAGTGCGGGCAGCAGTACGACAATACGGTATTGGAGCCGGTTCGTATGCAGGAATCCGCGCTGGACGGCACCCGGAAATACCTGTTCCGGCTGCCGGACGGCAACACGGTGGAGAGCGTCCTGATGCGCTACGGGTACGGCAACAGCGTATGTATCTCCTCGCAGGCGGGATGCCGTATGGGATGCCGTTTCTGCGCGTCCACGCTGGACGGGCTGGAGCGGAACCTCCTGCCCTCGGAGATGCTGGAGCAGGTCTACGCCATCGCCAGAGATACCGGGGAAAAGGTTTCTCATGTGGTGGTCATGGGAAGCGGCGAGCCGCTGGACAACTATGACAATCTGCTGCGGTTCCTCGAACTGCTGACGGATGAGAACGGACTGCACCTCAGCCAGCGGAACGTCACCGTTTCCACCTGTGGCATCGTGCCCAGGATGCGGGAGCTGGCCGACAGGAAGCTGCAGATCACGCTGGCGGTTTCGCTCCACGCGGCGTCGGATGAGACGCGGCGGAAGCTGATGCCGGTGGCGGAGCGCTATACGCTCCGGGAGCTGACGGACGCCTGCGCCTATTATTTTGCACAGACGGGCCGCAGGATCACGCTGGAATACAGTCTGATCCGGGGCGTCAACGACGCGGCGGAGGACGCCGTCCGTCTGGCCGGGCTCACCTCGGCTCTCCACTGCCATATCAACCTGATCCCGGTGAACCCGGTCCGGGAGCGGGGCTATGAGCGGTCGGAGAGAAAGACGGTGGAGGCATTTAAAAAAATTCTTGAAAAAAACGGAAGAAATGTTACTATTAGAAAAGGTATGGGCAGAGATATAGACGGCGCCTGCGGGCAGCTCAGGCGCGGCTATCTGTATGACAACAGGGGGAATTGACGGTGTTGAAGTCCTACGCGGTAACGGATATCGGCCGGAAACGACAACTGAATCAGGATTTTATCTATCTGTCGGAGACGCCCATCGGCAATCTGCCAAACGTGTTTATCGTGGCAGACGGCATGGGCGGCCACAATGCGGGCGATTATGCGTCCCGCTACGCGGTGGAGACCGTCGTACAGGAGATCGGCGTTTCCTTTGAAAAGAATCCCGTCAGGATTCTGGGCGGCGCCATCGAGAAGGCAAACAGGATGGTGCGCAGGAAAGCGGCGGACGATCCGGCGTGCAGCGGCATGGGAACCACGATGGTCATCGCCACCTGCCTCGGCAGATATCTGGAAGTCGCCAACGTGGGCGACAGCAGGCTTTATGTGATAAACGACGGGATCAGACAGATCACGGAAGACCACTCCCTCGTGGAAGAAATGGTGCGCATGGGAGGAATCGACAAGGCTTCGGCGAGAAACCATCCCGATAAAAATATTATTACCCGGGCGGTGGGCGCCAGAGAGGAGATTGAGCCCGATTTCTTTGATCTGGAGCTGCATCCGGGCGATCTGGTGCTGCTATGCTCGGACGGGCTGACCAATATGCTGGAGGACGAGGAGATACGGCAGATCCTGACGCGGGAGGGAAGTCTCGCGGAACGGACAGAGAAGCTGGTGGAGGCGGCCAATCAGAACGGCGGAAAGGATAACATATCGGTGATCGTTATCGAACCGCTGGCAGACGAGGTGGAACATGATTAAAATAGGTATGATGATAGGAGACCGGTACGAGATTCTGGAAAAGATCGGCACCGGCGGAATGTCGGACGTATATAAGGCAAAGGACCATAAGCTGAACCGCTTTGTGGCAGTGAAGGTGCTGAAACAGGAATTTGGGGAGAACGCCAATTTTGTCTCCAAATTCCGCGTGGAAGCGCAGGCTGCCGCCGGTCTGATGCACCCCAATATCGTCAACGTGTACGACGTAGGGGAGGAAGACGGCATCCACTATATCGTGATGGAGCTGGTGGAAGGCATCACGCTGAAAAAATATATCGAGAAAAAGGCCCGGATATCCGTCAAGGAAGCGGTGAGCATCGCCATTCAGGTATCTATGGGCATCGAGGCGGCCCACAATAACCATATCATCCACCGCGACATCAAGCCCCAGAATATCATTATCTCCAAGGAAGGAAAGGTCAAGGTGACGGACTTCGGTATTGCCAAGGCCGCCACAAGCAACACCATTACGTCAAACGTCATGGGCTCGGTGCACTATACGTCGCCGGAGCAGGCCAGAGGCGGCTATAGCGACGAAAAGAGCGATATCTATTCGCTGGGCATCACCATGTTTGAAATGCTCACGGGCCGGGTGCCGTTTAACGGAGAGACGACGGTGGCGATCGCCATCAAACACATACAGGAGGAGCTTCCTCTGCCCACGGACTTTGTCCCGGAGATTCCGGTCAGCGTGGAGCAGATCGTGTGTAAGTGCTGCCAGAAAAGCCCCGACAGGAGATACCAGTCCATGGCGGAGCTGATCGCCGATTTGAAACAGTCGCTGATCACCCCGGACGACGATTTCGTCAAGCTGGCAGATCCCGACGAGGAGGCGTCCACCCGGATGATCACGGACAGGGATATGGCGCAGATCAAACGGCAGTCCGACCGCAGGGATTCCATGGACGAAGCCATGCGCCTCCGCCCCGACAACAGACGGTACTATGAGGAAGATGAGGACGAGGACGACGAGGAGATCGACGATGATGAGGAGATAGAGGACGAGGAGTATTGGGAGGACGACGAAGAAGACGAGGACGAGGAGGACGACTACGATCCCAAGATGGAGCGGATCACGACGATCTTGGCGGTGGTCGCGGCCCTTCTGATCGGGTGCATCGCCATCTTCTTTGTCGGCAGGGCGTTCGGCATCTTCTCTTTCGGCGCGGACCGGGAGGAGACGGAGGAACAGACCGAGCAGGTGCAGATGATCCGGGTGGTGGGCCTGAACGTGGAGGATGCGAAACGCGCGCTGCTGGATCTGGGGCTGACGCCGGAGATTCAGTATGAGGTCAACGAAGATTATGCGGAAGGCACGGTGTTAAAAGCCAATGCGGGCGACGGCGCCATGCTCGACAAAGACACCGTGGTGGTTCTGACGGTGGCGCAGGCGCAGGAGGGCGTTCCTGTGCCGGACGTAACGGGGCAGGCCAGAGACGAAGCGGTCGCCGCGCTGGAGGAAGCAGGCTTCGTCGTCAATGTGACGGAGAGCTATGACGCGGCGGTGGAAGACGGGTGCGTGATTTCCCAGTCTCCCGAGGCCGAGACGACGGCCCCCGAAGGATCTTCCGTCACCATCCGGGTGAGTCAGGGCGCGGAGGACGATAAGGTCAGAGTGCCCAACCTCGTAGGGATGGACGAGACGGACGCCACCATCAATCTGGTGGAGAGCGGCCTTTCCGTGGGAACGGTGACGCGCGAGGCCAACGAGGACGCCTCCCTGACCGAAAAGGTGTTTTACCAGAGCTATTCGGAAGGCTCCTTTGTGGAGAAAGGCACGGCGGTGGATCTCAAAGTCAGCACCGGCCCGGCGGACGTCACTTACCGGTATGCCGAAGGGATCACCGCGCCCACGGAAGATCCGGACTATCAGAACGGTATGCAGGTGCAGGTCACGGTGACCGCCGCGGACGGCACGCAGCTTCTGAGCACGCAGACGGCCAGCTTTCCGATTGCGGTCAACTATACGGGGATCAAGTCCCCCAGCGGCACGGTCACGTTCCGGTTTACGGTGCAGAAGGAGGCGACCACCTACACGGACACGGAGACCGGCGAGACCGTCACGACGGAACCGGTGGCGGAGGACAGAACGGTGACGCGGGAAGTCAATTTCGTGCAGGAGTGATAGGAAAAGCCGCGCGGAGGGCAGATGACAGGCAAGATTATCAAAGGCATAGCCGGATTTTATTATGTATATGCGGAGGGGCGGGGCGTCTATGCGTGCCGCGCCAAGGGAATTTTCAGGAACGAAAAGATTAAGCCGCTGGTGGGAGACAATGTGGAGTTTGAGATCCTTCATGAGAAAGACAGGGAAGGAAATGTGCTCCGCATCCTGCCGCGGCATAATTCGCTTCTCAGGCCAGCGGTGGCCAATGTGGATCAGGCGCTGGTGATCTTTGCCATCGTGAAGCCCGATCCCAACTTTAATCTGCTGGACAGGTTTCTGATCCGTATGGAGCGGCAGAAGCTGCCGGCGGTGATCTGCTTTAACAAGCAGGATATCGCCTCGGAGGATGAGAAAGAGGCGCTGCGGCGGGCTTACGAAACCTGCGGTTATCGGGTGTTGTTTGTCAGCGCGCTGGAAGGCGGTGGCATCGACTGCGTCCGGGAGGTGCTGGCAGGCAGAACCACCGCCGTAGCCGGGCCCAGCGGCGTGGGGAAGTCTTCCCTGATCAACAGTCTGGCGCCCTCCGCCCACCGGGAGACGGGCGAGATCAGCCAAAAGATCGAGCGGGGCAGGCATACGACACGCCATACGGAGATCGTCGCGCTGGGCCGGGACACTTATATTGTGGACACGCCGGGCTTTACCTCGCTGGACATCTCGGAGATCACGAAAGAGGAGCTGGGGCAGTATTATCCTGAGTTCGGCAGATACGAGCCGTACTGCAGATTCAGCGGCTGCGCCCACATCAGCGAGCCGGGCTGCGGCGTCAAGGAAGCCGTGGCAGCGGGCCGCATCAGCGGCGTGCGGTACGAAAACTATAAGGCGTTGTACGAGGAGCTAAAGGAAGTGAAACGGTACAGGTGAAAGTACCCTGCGTCTCCGAGACAGGCACAGTCCTTCAGCCGCGGGCGGGAGGGCGATGCCGCCGAACAACCGCCTGTTAAGCAGCAGACAGACGCCGGAGTGTCTTTTTTGATAATTTCTATTGACGTTTTCCCCGGACAAAAATAAAATGGTAATCGTGGATCATACGGCGAAACGGAAAGGCCGCGTGAACCGGCATACGAAAGAGGCGGCAGACGAATGGATCATATGGTGAGATGCGGAATGTATATCGTGTTGGGATATCTGTGCGGGAGCGTTCTCTTTGCCAGAATCGCGGCGTCGCTTTTGCAGAAAGGCGATGTGGCGGCGCAGAGCGAGGACGGCAATCCGGGCACGGCCAACGCTTTTCTGTACGGCGGCTTCTGGTGCGGCGTGCTGACGTTGTGCGGCGATCTGCTCAAAGGGTTCCTGCCGGTGCAGATGTATCTGCGGGGAGCCGTTCCGGAGGCCGCAGGGCTGGGGCTTCTCTGCGTCGTGATCGCGCCGGTGATGGGCCATATCTTTTCGGTTTTCCACGGCTTCCACGGCGGCAAAGGGATCGCCGTCACGTTCGGGTGCCTGCTGGGACTGTACCCGGAGCTGCATCCGGCGCTTACGCTGGCGTTTATGTTTCTCTTTTTTTCACTGGTGGTGCGGATCACGCCGCACTGCGACAGGACGATCTGGGCGTACCGCTGCGCCGCGGTCTGTATGTTCTTAACGGTAAAGAATATTTATATTTCCGCCGCCTTTGCGGTGATTGCGCTGGCGGTGAACCTGAATCTTAGGCCGGAGGCGGCCAGAGAGGAAAAATGTCGGGTGAGAATTTTATGGATGCACTGATTCTGTCGTGTTCCACGGGCGGCGGCCATAACGCCGCGGCAAAAGCCGTGTATGAAGAACTGATACGAAAGGGGCACAACGCGGACTTCTTGGACCCCTATACCCTGTCCGGCAACCATATGGATGCGCGGGTGGCAGACTGCTATATCAAGTGCGTCCAGAAAGCGCCCCGGGTGTTTGGCGGCGTCTACCGGCTCGGCAATCTCTACAGGCGTCTGCCCGGCAAGTCGCCCGTGTACGCGGCCAACGCGAAAGCGGCGGACAGGATGGACGCCTACTTAAAGGAGCATTCCTATGACGTGATCCTGATCACGCATCTGTTCGCGGCGGAGATTCTGACGCATCTTAGAAAAAGGGGCGTGCCGCTGCCGGCGGTTTTCTTTATCGCCACGGATTACACCTGCATTCCGTTTACGGAGGAGACGGCGTGCGACTATTATATTATTCCGTCCCCGCTGCTGCGCGGAGAGTTCGTCTCCCGCGGGATCGCGCCGGAGCGGATCGTGCCGTTTGGGATTCCCGTCCGGCAGGGCTTTCGCCGGAAAAGGGACCGGGAGAAGACGCTGCTGCGTCTGGGCCTGCGGCCTGAAAAACGCTATATCATGATCGCCGGCGGCAGCATGGGAGCGGGCGAGATCCTGAAAGCCGCCGATATTCTGCGGGACTATCTGCGGGAGCATGAAGACACGGTGCTGCTCGTCACCTGCGGCAGCAACCGGAAACTGTACGACAAGGCGGCAAAGCGGTATCGGAACGACGCGCAGATCCTGCCGTTACACAAGACGGAGTACATGGCGGAATATCTGAAAGTCTGCGACCTGTATCTCTCCAAACCCGGCGGGCTCTCCTCCACGGAGGCGGCGGTGGCCGGCATTCCGCTGATTCATATCTCGCCGATTCCCGGCTGCGAGACGAGAAACGAACGGTTTTTTGCCGGACAGGGGATGAGCATCGGCGTCCGCCATATGAAAAAGGAGCTTCTTCCGGCGGTGCGGCGTCTGGCGGACAGGGAGGAAGCGGAACGGATGCTCCGTGCCCAGCGGGAGACGATCAACCCGGAGGCGGCGGAAAAGATCGTGGCGTTTGCGGAGGAAAAAGCGGAGGAAAGGCGGCTCTAGGCGCGGCACAGAAGAACACAGACGAGGCGGTACAGAAGAACACAGGCGTTGCGGCGCAGGCGAACCGCTGATTTACTTTTTTCTTTTGATGTGTTATACTGGCAACGGTTTTGTCAGGGCATCGGTTTTGTCGGGACATTGATTCTGTCAGAGCATTGGTTCTGTCAGGTCATAAGTTTTGTCAAGGTATCGGTTCTGTCAAGGTATCGGCTTTGTTAGGTGTCAGTCCTTTCAGGGCATTGGCTATGCGGCAGGAGAAGTCCCGCAGACAGATACCGCAGAGAAAGATGAGAATTTGTGCCGGAGCGTCACAAATTCTCCTGATGGCAAAGTTAATTCCGAAAGAATTTACTTTTTGCCCCGTCGCGAGAACGCTCCGGAATGAGGGATAATATGAAACTAGGTATCATCGGCCTTCCCAATGTGGGAAAGAGCACACTTTTTAATTCTTTGACAAAGGCGGGAGCAGAATCCGCCAACTATCCGTTCTGCACGATAGATCCCAATATCGGGATCGTGTCGGTGCCGGACGAGAGGCTGAAGCTGTTGGGCGATATGTACCATTCCAAAAAGGTAACGCCGGCCACCATCGAGTTTGTGGATATCGCGGGGTTAGTAAAGGGCGCGTCCAAAGGCGAAGGGCTGGGGAACCAATTTCTCAGCAACATTCGCGAGGTGGACGCCATCGTTCATGTGGTGCGCTGCTTTGAAGACAGCAACATTGTCCATGTGGACGGCTCCGTCGATCCGATGCGGGATATCGAGACGATCAATCTGGAGCTGATTTTTTCCGATCTGGAGATTCTGGAGAGGCGGATTGCCAAGACCGCGAAGGCGGCGAAGATGGACAAGACGCTGGCCGCAGAGCTGGCGCTTCTGGAGAAGCTGAAAGCGCATCTGGAGGACGGCAGGCTGGCCGGCAGCTATGTGCCGGAGAACGAGGACGAGGAGACGCTGCTTGCGTCCTATCATCTGCTGACCGCCAAGCCGGTGATCTTTGCGGCCAATGTGGGAGAGGACGATCTGGCGGACGACGGCGCTTCCAACGAAGGCGTGGCCAAGGTGCGGGAGTTCGCGGCGTCTAACGGCAGCGAGGTCTTCGTCATCTGCGCGCAGATCGAGCAGGAGATCGCGGAGCTGGACGAGGAGGAGACGGCGATGTTTCTGGAGGATCTGGGGTTAAAGGAATCCGGGCTCCAGAAGCTGATACGCGCCAGCTACCGTCTGCTGGGCCTGATGAGCTTCCTGACGGCGGGAGAGGACGAGACACGCGCGTGGACGATTCGGATCGGCACGAAAGCGCCGCAGGCGGCGGGCAAGATCCACACCGATTTTGAGCGCGGCTTCATCAAGGCGGAAGTGGTGAATTACAAAGACCTGCTGGAGCAGGGGTCGCTGGCGGCGGCCCGGGAGAAAGGTCTGGTGGGCATGGAAGGCAAGGACTATGTGGTGCAGGACGGCGATGTGATCCTGTTCCGGTTTAACGTATAAAAGCCCTCTGGCATGGAGCGGCAGTCGGCGGAGGAAACGGTGAGACGGTATGAATGCAGCGGATATCGCATTTCCCCATCTGGGGATCTATCTTCATAATGTGCCCAGAGGATTTACCGTATTCGGGTTCCAGATCGCGTTCTATGGCGTGATTATCGCCATCGGTGTGGTCTGCGGCGTGTTTATGGCGGCGCATATGGCGCGGAAAGAAGGGATGAACCCGGACACCGTATGGGATTTTGCGATCTACGCGATCTTTTTTTCCATTGTCGGCGCCAGAATCTATTATGTGATCTTCGAGTGGGAGATGTACCGGGACAATCTGCTGGAGATCTTCCATCTGAGAAACGGCGGGCTGGCGATTTACGGCGGTGTGATCGCCGCTTTTGCCACCTGTTTTGTCTATACGAGGCTGAAAAAGATCAGCTACCTGAAGCTGGTGGACGTCTGCGTGCCGGGGCTGATACTCGGCCAAGCCATCGGCAGATGGGGGAATTTTATGAACCGGGAAGTTTTCGGCGGCTATACGGACGGCCTGCTGGCGATGCGACTGCCCGTGGAGGCGGTCAGGGAACGCGATATCACCGCGCAGCTCGCGGCGCATATCACGGAGGGCGTCAACTATATTCAGGTGCACCCCACGTTCCTCTATGAGAGTCTGTGGAATCTGGCGGTGCTGGGCGTGATGTTATGGTACCGCCGCCACAAAAAGTTTGACGGAGAGATCGGCCTGCTCTATCTGGCAGGATACGGTCTGGGCCGGTTCTGGATCGAGGCGATCCGCACCGACCAGCTCTATCTGCCGGGCACGGCGGTTCCGGTGTCGCAGGTCGTGGCGGCGGTCTGCTTTGCGGCTGCGGCAGCCGTGGATGTGATCGTGCGGCAGAGACTTGGCAGGGCGGCCAGCTCCGGCGGCAGCGCGGAGTAATACAGGTCTTTTTAGCGACGCGGAATAAAACGGATTTTTTTCGGAGAGGCGCGGCATTGATATGAATCTGAATCTGTATATGTCACTGTTGCTGTTTTCCTTCAGCTTCCTCGTGCTGATACAGGGAATACAGGTAAAATGGTTTAATAACAGGCAGAGCCGGCAGAATAGCGCATATTTTGCGATGTGCCTGTCTACTTATATCTGGGCGAGTTCTCTCGCGGTCATGATGTTCTGTCCGGAAGAACACAGTTTTTTCTATGCCAATCTGAGCGTTCTGGGCGCCGTCAGCTTCGTCATGTATGTGCTGGCCTTTATGCTGACGTTTTATGACGAATCCGGCTCTTACAAAATGCTGCATATTCTCTGTCCGGCGCTGGGCGTGGGGATCTGGCTCCTGCGGCTGGCGGGCGACGGCTATATCATGGTGCGGACGGAGTACGGCATCTTTTATAAGGATCGGGTATGCCTCGGCAATTATCTGTTCTACCTCAGCATCTTTGCCGTCTCTCTGGTGGCGGTGGGGCTGCTGATCCATCACAGGAAGCGGGCGAAGCTGAAACGGCAGAAGCTCTGCATTACCCTCTGGATCATCCTGATCATTCTGTTCTGCAGCAGCGTCAACGGCGTCAGCTTCATCAACATGGGGCGGGGCTATGCCACCACGCCGTACGAGGGTTTCATCGCCTGTCTGGTCAACATGAGCTTTTATTTTATCGCCAGATATCTGGATATGCTGGAAATGCCCAAGGCGCAGGTGGATTCCTACATTACGTCCTATATGGCCACCCCGGTAGTGTTCGTGGACTACGAAGGCAGGGTGATTTATTATAATGAGAGCTTCCGCAAATTTTTCCATCTGGAAAATGTCAAAATACTGGGAGAGCATCAGTTCTACAACAATATCCTGACGGAGCGGACGCTGGACGAGGCGATCGAGGCGGTGACCGAGCAGGAACTGTACGAAGGGGCGTTCCGGGCGCAGACGCTGGATCAGACCAAGGTGCTGGATATCCGTTACACGGTGATTCTGGATCACTTCGGCGAGACGAGATGCGTCATGAACGTGATTAACGATGTGACGGACAGAGAGGAGCTGCTGGTCAATCTGGAGAAGCAGAAGGCGCTGGCGGAGCGAAACCGTATGGCGGCGGTGCAGGCGAATCAGGCGAAGGGCGATTTCTTGGCCAATATGAGCCACGAGATCCGGACGCCGATGAACGCCATCATCGGCATGAACGAGATGGTAATGCGGGAGGAGATTTCCCCCAAAGCCGCGCAGTACTCGCAGGATATCTACAATGCGGGGCAGACGCTTCTGGCGATCATCAACGACATTCTGGATTTCTCCAAGATCGAGTCCGGCAGGATGGAGATCGTACCGGTGGTCTACGAGCTGAGCTCCCTGCTGAACGACGTGCTCGCGATGGTCACCAAGAAAGTGGAGGACAAAGGGCTCCTGCTAAAAGCGGATGTGGCGCCGGATATCCCGCACCAGTTGTACGGAGACGAGATACGCATACGACAGGTGATCCTGAACCTGATCAACAATGCGGTCAAATATACAGAGCATGGAACGGTCACGCTGCAGGTGCGGTGGAACAGGAAACAGGACAAGGAGATCGAGCTCGCGATCGCGGTCACGGACACCGGCATCGGCATCCGGGAGGAAGATATCGACAAACTGTTTGATAGCTTCCAGCGCGTCGATCTGGAAGTGAACCGCAAGGTGGAAGGCACGGGGCTGGGGCTGGCCATCACAAAGCAGCTCGTGGAGCAGATGGAGGGCACGGTAGGCGTGGAGAGCGTATATGGACAGGGTTCTACGTTCCGCGTCACCCTGCCGCAGAAAGTGGCGGATGAAACGCCGATCGGCGATTTCGCGTCGGCGCCGGCGTCGCTGCACCGCGGCAGGAAAGAGGAGGAGCTGGTCTTTACGGCGCCCGATGCCCGGATTCTGATCGTGGACGACAACAAGGTCAATCTGGTGGTGGCCAAAGGGCTGCTCAAAGGCACCGGCATTCAGATGGACACTGCCCTGAGCGGGCAGGAGGCGCTGGAAATGATCAAAACGCAGCAGTACCACATCATCCTGCTGGATCACATGATGCCCGTCATGGACGGCATGGAGACGCTGATGCGGATGCGGCAGCAGCCGGAGAACAAGAGCCGGGACGCGGCGGTCATCGCGCTGACGGCCAACGCCATCTCGGGCTCCAGAGAGCGTTATCTCGCCGCCGGATTTGAGGATTATCTGTCCAAGCCCATCAACGCCGCGAAGTACAAGGAGATGATCTGCAAATATCTGCCCGCGGATATGGTAAAATATCTTTGATGCCAATAGCGCAAATCATTTCGGGAGAATCCCGCAGGGATTTCTCGAGTTAATTGCGAAGCAATTTACTCATATGCACGGCGGCCTGCGATACTAAGATAGAAAAAGACTCGGAAACATGGTTCCCGAGTCTTTTTTTGCGCATTATTTTCTTTTTAGGGGTTGCAATATCCACCGTTATGGTATAAAATGAGTATCAGAGTGGTGGAAAGTGGCAGTAAGTGGTTTGAAGTGGTAGATTTAAGACTTTTTCCCACACTGGTACACGATCCGTGGCAGACCGCTCTTTTGAGACAGACGCACGGAAGATGCGGCGGACGGACACGCAGGCGGTGATTGATGATGTTTATGGGAGAGTACAATCACACCATCGACGCGAAAGGCAGGCTGATCATTCCTTCCAAATTCAGAGAAGTGTTGGGAGATACTTTTGTGGTGACGAAAGGGCTGGACGGCTGCCTGTTTGTGTTTGACAACGAGGAGTGGGCCGCCTTTGAGGAGAAGTTAAAAGCCCTTCCGCTGACCAACAAAGACGCCAGAAAATTTGTGCGGTTCTTTCTGGCGGGCGCGGCGGAAGCCGAGGCAGACCGGCAGGGAAGAATACTGGTGCCCAACGTGCTGCGGGAGTTCGCGCAGTTGGAAAAGGACGTTGTCCTGATCGGCGTGGCCAGCCGGATCGAGATCTGGAGCAGAGAGCGGTTTGAAGGCACGGCCTCGTATGACGACATGGACGAGATCGCGGAGCATATGGCGCAGCTGGGGCTGGGCATCTAGGGGCCGGGCGGACGCCGGAGAGATACGAAATACATGGATTTTCAACATACATCGGTTCTTTTGCATGAGACAATCGAGAACCTGCAGATCAGGCCGGAAGGCGTCTACGTAGACGGGACGCTGGGCGGCGGAGGACACGCGGAGCGGATCGCACAGGCGCTTGCGGGGAACGGAAGACTGATCGGCATCGATCAGGACGAGGCCGCGATAGAGGCAGCCGGAGAGAGGCTGAAGCCCTATGGGGATCGTGTCGTGATCGTCCGGGACAACTACCGCAACACCGCGCAGGTGCTTGCAGGGCTCGGCATCCACGAGATAGACGGCATGATTCTGGATCTGGGCGTATCGTCCTACCAGCTCGATCATGCGGAGCGGGGCTTTTCCTACCGGGAAGACGCCGCGCTGGATATGCGGATGGATCAGAGACAGACGCTGACGGCGGCGGATATCGTGAACCGGTACACGGAGACAGAGCTTTTTCATGTGATCCGCGATTACGGCGAGGAGCAGTTCGCCAAAAACATAGCAAAACATATCGTGGCGGCCAGACAGGAACATCCGGTCGCCACGACGGGAGAACTCAACGAGATTATCAAGGCCGCGATACCGGCCAAAATGCGGGCGGCGGGAGGACATCCGTCCAAGCGGACTTTTCAGGCGATTCGAATAGAGTGCAACCGGGAGCTGGAAGTGCTGCGGGAGTCGCTGGACGAGCTGATCGGTTTGTTAAAACCCGGCGGAAGGCTCTGCGTCATTACGTTTCACTCGCTGGAGGACAGGATCGTCAAGACGGCATTCAGACGCAGCGAAAACCCGTGCACGTGTCCGCCGGACTTTCCGGTCTGTGTGTGCGGACAGGCTTCCAGGGGCAGGACGGTCACCAGAAAGCCGGTGCTGCCTTCCGCGGAGGAGATCGCGGCGAACCGGCGCGCCAAGAGCGCGAAGCTGAGAGTGTTTGAGAAGAAACCAGAATGATGTAAGAAGCAGATGTAAGAAGCAATAGAAATGACCTGAGACGAGACAGGAATGATTTGAGAAGGATTCGGAACGGCATCGGATTTTCCGGGAAGGATTTCATAGACAGGATAGGACTAGAGGGGGATCGTTATGGCAACAGCAGGCAGAGCGGCAGGCGCGGGCAGATATTACACGCAGGGAAGCGCCGCCAGACAACTGGAAGTCGTCAGAGACAACGGAAGGCCGAAGAATACAAGGACAAGCAATACGGCGAGAAAGAACAGGGAGCGCGCCAACTACATGAGCGCGGGCTATGTCCTGTTTCTGTGCGCCGCCATGATCGTGACAGGCATCATACTGACCAACTACATCAGGCTGCAGTCGGACATCACCAACAGCGTGCAGCACATCTCCACGCTGGAGAAGCAGTTGAACGAT
Source organism: uncultured Lachnospiraceae bacterium (assembly GCA_947630025.1). Lineage (GTDB taxonomy): Bacteria > Bacillota > Clostridia > Lachnospirales > Lachnospiraceae > UBA3282. The sequence goes on along the minus strand of CANRFZ010000001.1, from coordinate 53,269 downwards.
TTAAAACTTGCAAATACGGAAGAATATAGTAGAATAACAAGTAGTGTCAACTTGGAAGAAATCAAGAGGATCGCGATTCAGGAGCTGGGTATGCAGTACGCGCAGGAGGGGCAGATCGTTCCCTTTGAAAGCCGCGCCAACGACTATGTAAAGCAGGTGGCGGACATACCGCAGTGACGGTCACGCGGCGTAAGCGGGTGAGCCTTTGGACGGTCATAAGAAACCGGGAGTGATGAAATTTACGATAGGGATGCAGAAGAAGCTATTGGTACTGTTCGTACTGATGATGCTTGCTTTTGCAGGGCTCAGCGCCCAGATGTTCCTGATCACGAGGGACAACGGCGAGGAGTATAAGAGACAGGTATTGTCGCAGCAGCAGTATGACTCTACGACAATACCTTTTAAACGTGGCGACATCGTGGACGCCAACGGCACGATTCTGGCCGTCAGCAACAAAGTATACAATGTGATTCTGGACACCAAGATCCTGCTGCAGAGCGAAAGCGACACGGAACAGATCCTCAGCGCCCTGAAACAATGCTTCGGCGCCGACACCGCGGCCCTGCGGGAGTATATTTCCACCCATGAAAATTCTTCTTATTACGTGGTGACGCGGCGGGTGGATTACGAGAAGGTGGAGAAGTTTCAGGAGATGACCAAAGATCCTGAGACCGGTGCGTATCTCCGCAGCGTCTGGTTTGAAAGCGAGTACAAGCGGGAATATCCCAACGGCTCTCTGGCCTGCGACGTGATCGGCTTTACCACCAGCGACAATCAGGGCACCTACGGTCTGGAAGAATTTTACAACGACACGCTCAACGGCATCAACGGCAGGGAGTACGGATATCTGAACGACGATTCCAATCTGGAACGCACCACGAAGCCGGCGCAGGACGGCTGCAGCCTGCAGACGTCTCTGGACGCCAATATCCAGAGCATCGTGGAAAAATATCTCCGGGAATACAACGAAGAATACAAGGACAATTACCGCGAGGGCAACGGCGCGGAGAATATCGGCTGCATCATTATGGAAGTCAACACCGGCAGGATTCTGGCCATGGCCAACTATCCTTCCTATGACCTGAACGACACGCGCAACACGGACTGTCTGCTGGGAATGCCGCTGGTGGACGAGAAGGGAAGCCGGACGGGGGAGTGCGTGACCGAGGAAACCATCCGGCAGATGGATGACGCCGCGATGTACCAGCAGTTGAACGCCCTCTGGAAAAATTACTGCATCACCGACGCCTATGAGCCGGGTTCGGTGGCCAAGCCGTTCACCGTAGCCGCCGCCATCGAGAGCGGCGCCATCACGGGGAATGAGACTTACAACTGCACGGGCTCACTGTCCATCAGCGGGTATGACAAGCCTATCCACTGCCACCAGACGTTCGGCGACGGTATGCTCACGGTGCAGCAGGGCATAGAGCGCTCCTGCAACGTGGTGCTGATGAACGTAGCCCTCGCGATGGGCAAAAACAGGATGGTGGAATACCAGCATCTGTTCGGCTTCGGCCTGAAGACCAACATCGATCTGGCGGGAGAGGCGCGGACGGTGACGATGGTGTATAACAAGGACACCATGGGCCCCGTGGAGCTGGCGACGAACTCTTTCGGACAGGGCTTCAACGCGACGATGATCCAGACGATCACCGGTTTCTGCTCGCTGATCAACGGCGGCTACTATTATGAGCCCCACGTGGTGGACAAGATCACGACGGCGGACGGCGCCACGCTGGAGAATATTCAGCCGAGGGTGTTAAAGCAGACTATCTCCCAGACGACCAGCGACACCGTCAGGGAATTTTGCAACACGGTGGTGTCCGGCGAGCACGGAACGGGCAAAACGGCGAGGCCGGCGGGCTATATGATCGGCGGCAAGACGGGAACCGCGGAGACGCTGCCGCGTGACAATAACGAGTATGTGGTATCTTTTATGGGGTACGCGCCGGCGGACGATCCGCAGATCGCTATCTACGTGGTGGTTGACAGACCTAACGTGTTTGCGCAGGACGACGCGAAACACGCCACCGGCATTGTCCGGAAAGTGCTGACGGAAGTGCTTCCCTATGAGCATATCTTTATGACCGAGGAACTGACAGACCGGGAGCGGGAAGAACTGGAGGAGCTGCAGATCCAGCTCACGATGCCGGCGCAGGACGACGCGCAGCAGTATGACGAAGATGGCAATCCCATCGACGCCGGGGACGCCGAGCCGGGCGCGGACGGACAGGATGCGGACGGACAGGACGCGGCGCAGGACGACGGAGAGCAGACGGACGAAGACCAGCAGCCAAACGACGTCTGGAAGACCTTCCCGGTAGATCCCGAGACCGGCTACCTGAAAGATCCGGACACCGGGTATCTGTACGATCCCGAGACCGGCACGCAGGTGTACGGCGGCAGTCTGGTGGACGATGGGGACGGAGACGGCAGTCAGGACGACGGCAGCGGCGGCGGAGACAATGACGGCGGGGACGATGACGGCGCGGATGCGGCGGAATAGCGTTGCCCGCCCGGTGAAATAAGACGGAAGATAAGAATAACCTCACAGGAACGGTAATAGATTATACTAATACCCGGTGTGAGGTTTTCTGTATGATGGAGGAAAAGCCGCAGCCGCATATGACGTACCACCGCAGCAAGACGGTGGCGGTCATGTTCCTTTTTCTGTTTCTTTTTGCCGTTTTGATGGGCAGAATGGTTTATCTGATGGTTTTCCGGTCAGAATATTATACGATGAGGGCCAAGGAGCTGCACGAGCGGGAGCGTAGCATCAAGGCGGCGCGGGGGCGGATCATAGACGCCAACGGCAGGATTCTGGCGGACAACAGAACCGTGTGCACGATCTCGGTGATCCATAGCCAGATCGAGGACGCGGAGGAAGTGATCGCCGTACTGTGCAGGGAGCTGGGGCTCTCGGACGAGTACGTCAGAAAGCGGGTGGAGAAATATTCCTCCATCGAGAAGATTAAGAGCAACGTGGACAAAAGCGTCGGAGACGCCATACGCGCCTGCGACCTGCCGGGCGTCAAGGTGGATGAGGACTACAGGCGGTACTATCCCTGCGGCTCTCTGGGCTCCAAGGTGCTGGGCTTTACCGGCGGCGACAATCAGGGCATCATCGGGCTGGAGGTCGTCTATGAGGACTATCTGAAAGGGCAGAACGGCACGATCCTGACGGTGACGGACGCCAAGGGCGTGGAGGTGGACGCGGAGGGCGAGGAGCGGGTGGAGCCGGTGGCGGGCCGGGATCTCTATATCAGCATGGATATGAACATCCAGAGCTACGCCACCCAGCTCGCGCTGCAGACGCTGGAGACCAAAGAGGCGGACAGCGTCTCCATCATCGTGATGAACCCGAATAACGGAGAGCTGCTGGCCATGGTCAACGTGCCGGAATTTGACCTGAACGATCCCTACACGCTGCCGGAGCCGGATCGCGCGGCGGAGGCGGCAGAGACGGCGGACGGCGCAGAGACCGGGCAGGAGCAGGAGACGGAAGATGCTTCCGAGCAGGACAGACTAAACGCCATGTGGCGCAACGGCTGCATCAACGACACCTACGAGCCGGGTTCCACGTTTAAGATCGTGACGGCGGCTGCCGGGCTGGAATCCGGCGCGGTGTCCGTGACGGACACGTTCCACTGTCCGGGCTATATCATGGTGGAAGACCGGAGAATCCGCTGCCACAAGATCGCGGGGCACGGCGCGGAGGACTTCGTGCAGGCGACGATGAACTCCTGCAACCCGGTCTTTATCACGGTGGGGCTCCGGATCGGGGCGGAGCGGTTCTATTCCTATTTCGAGCGGTTCGGACTGCTGAAAAAGACCGGCATCGACCTGCCCGGCGAGGCGGGCACGATCATGCACCGTCTGGAAGATATCGGGCCGGTGGAGCTGGCGACGATGTCCTTCGGGCAGTCCTTTCAGATCACGCCGATCCAGCTGATGGTGACGGCGGCCTCCATCGTAAACGGCGGCGTCCGGGTGACGCCCCACTTCGGCATCCGGGCGGTGGGCACAGGCGGCGCGGACGAGGAGGCGTTCTGCTATCCGGTGCAGGAGAACATCGTATCGGCGCAGACTTCCGAGACGATGCGCTATATTCTGGAAAAGGTGGTGTCCGAGGGCGGCGGCAAGAACGGCGCCATAGAGGGGTACCGCATCGGCGGCAAGACGGCCACCAGCCAGACGCTGCCCCGGAGCAGCGGCAGGTACATCGCCTCTTTTCTGGCCTTTGCGCCGGCGGACGATCCGCAGATCATGGCGATGGCCATTATCAACAATCCGCAGGGAAGCTATTACGGCGGACAGATCGCCGCCCCGGTGGTGCGGCAGCTTTTTGAAAACATTCTTCCCTATTTGGAAAATATGGATTATAATAAAAAATAAGTTTTGAGGAAGGACAGGAAAACGCCGCATCCGCAGGCGTGGAAGACTATGAATACAAAGATTTTATTGTCTGTGATAATGCCGTTTCTGATCAGCGTGGCGCTGGGGCCCGTGGTGATTCCGTTCCTGCGCCGCCTGAAAGTGGGGCAGACGGTTCGGGAGGAAGGGCCGGAGAGCCATCTGAAAAAGAACGGCACGCCGACGATGGGAGGCATCCTGATCCTGATCAGCGTAGTGGCCGCGTCGCTTGTCTTTGTCAAGGACTACCCTAAGATCATCCCGGTTCTGTTCCTGACGCTGGGGTTTGGCATGATCGGTTTTCTGGACGATTACATCAAGGTCGTGCTGAAACGTTCCATGGGGCTGCGTCCGTGGCAGAAGTTTGCGCTGCAGATCGTAGTGACCGGGGTGTTCGCCTTCTACCTGATGCGCTGGACGGATGTGTCTCTGGCGATGAAGGTGCCTTTCCTAGACGGCGTGTATCTGGATTTCGGGGCGCTGAACATCCCGATCCTGTTTTTTGTCGTCATAGGCACGGTCAACGGCACGAACTTTACCGACGGTTTGGACGGTCTGGCCAGCTCCGTGACGGTGCTGGTGGCGACGTTTTTCAGCGTTGTGGCGATCGGAACGGGCAGCGGGATTGAGCCCGTCACCTGCGCGGTGGCCGGGGCGCTGATGGGTTTTCTGTTGTTCAATGTGTACCCCGCCAGCGTCTTTATGGGCGACACGGGCTCTCTCGCGCTGGGCGGTTTCGTGGCGGCTTCCGCCTATATGCTGCAGATGCCGCTCTATATCGTCATCGTGGGTTTCATCTATCTGATCGAGGTGGTGTCGGTGATCCTGCAGGTGTCCTATTTCAAGCTGACCGGCGGGAAACGAATCTTCCGGATGGCGCCGATCCATCACCACTTTGAGCTCGGCGGCTGGTCGGAGACAAGAGTGGTGGCGGTATTTTCCATCGTCACCGCCCTGTTGTGTCTGGTGGCGCTGGCAGGCGTCTGGTAAGAGGCGGCGCGCCATGCAGCGCAGGCAAAAAGGGAAAATGAAAAGTCGGTAACGGAAAGGCAATATTGGAAAGACAGTAGCGAAAAGACAGTCATGAAAGGCAGTAACGGTTATGGAGTGCAGGGAGTTAAAGGGGCGGAAAGCGCTGGTCGTGGGCTGCGGGCTCAGCGGCACCGGAGCGGTCAGGGCGCTTAGGTATGTGGGCGCGGAGCCGGTTCTGTTCGACGCGGACGGCAGTCTGGACGCGGAGGAAATCGGGCGAAAATTTTCCCCGGAGGAAAGGCCCAAGATCGTGCTGGGGGAGCTTCCGCAGGAGACGGCGGAGGCGGTGTCGCTGGTGGTGCTAAGCCCCGGCGTGCCGACGGACACGGCGTTTGTGGAAGGCTTCCGCAGCAGGGGCGTGCCGGTCTGGGGCGAGATCGAGCTGGCCTACAGGATCGGAAAGGGCAGCGTCATCGGCATCACGGGCACCAACGGCAAGACGACGACCACAACGCTGGTGGGAGAGATCATGTCCGCCTGCCGCAGCCATGTGGACGTGGTGGGCAATATCGGCAGCCCTTATACGCTGACGGCGCCCCATGCGCAGGAGGACACCGTGACCGTGGCGGAGATCAGCAGCTTCCAGCTGGAGACGACGGATCTGTTCCGGCCCGACGTGTCGGCGATCCTCAATATCACGCCGGATCACTTAAACAGGCACCACACGATGGAGCGGTACGTGGCCGTCAAGGAGTCCATCGCCCGCAGGCAGACCGGGGAGCAGACCTGTGTCCTGAATTATGCGAACGAATATACCAGAGCCTTCGGAGAGAGATGTCCGGCCCGCGTCGTGTGGTTCTCGTCCGCAGATGTGCCGGAGGAGGGCTATTATCTGGACGGCAGGGAGATCTGCCGCGTCTTTGGCGGCGTCCGGGAGCGGCTGATGGACATCGGCGAGATGAATCTGGTGGGAACCTGTAACGTGGAGAACGTCATGGCGGCGATGGCGATCACAAGCGCCATGGGCGTTCCGATGGAAACGATCCTGTCCGTGGTCAGGCAGTTTAAGGCCGTGGAGCACAGGATCGAATATGTGGCGACGAAGCGGGGCGTGGATTACTATAACGACTCCAAGGGGACGAATCCCGACGCGGCCATACAGGGCATCCGCGCGATGGCTAAGCCCACCGTGCTGATCGGCGGCGGGTACGACAAGCAGAGCAGTTACGACGAGTGGATCGAGGCTTTTGACGGCAAGGTGAAATGTCTGGTGCTCATCGGACAGACGCGGGATAAGATCGCGGAGTGCGCCAGAGCGCACGGCCTGCGGAATATCATACTGGCGGACACGTTCGAGGAGGCTTTTGCGGTCTGCGTGGAGCAGGCGGAAAGCGGAGACGCGGTGTTGCTGTCCCCCGCCTGTGCGAGCTGGGGAATGTTCCCGAACTATGAAGTCAGAGGGCGGCTCTTTAAGGAAATGGTGAACCGACTGGAGGAATAATCGCAAGTGGCAGAGAGAAACCGGACGCGGAGAAGACAACATAACAGTGAAAACTTCATGGACTACAGTCTGCTTTTTATCGTATTGTTCCTGCTGGGCTTCGGTATGATTATGGTGTATTCCACCAGCTCCTACGAGGCGAACCTGACTTACGGCGATTCGGCGTATTATCTGAAAAAGCAGATTTTTGCCACGATACTGGGGCTGATCGCGATGATGGTCGTGGCGAACATTCCCTACCATTTCTGGGAGCGGTTCGCGGTGATCGGCTATATCGTGTCGGTGGTGCTGATCTTTTTGATCATTCCGTTCGGCCACGAGTCCCACGGCGCCAAGCGATGGCTTTACATAGGCCCGATCTCGCTGCAGCCGGCGGAGGTGGCGAAACTGTGCATGATCCTGTTTCTGGCCAGCATGATCTGTACGATGGGCAAACAGATACGCCATAACAAGGGCTTCTGGATGGTGCTGCTGGTGCCGATGCCGATTGCGCTGATGCTATGGCAGATTACCAGAAATTTGAGCTCGGCCATTATCGTTGTCGGCATCGCGGCGCTGATGCTTTTTGTGGCCTGCCCGGACTATAAGCGGTTCGTCCTGCTTGCGCTGGCGGGCATCGCGGGGGCGGCGCTGGTGGTGTATGCGTCGGTGCATATGGCGGCTTCACAGGCCGGCGAGACGGAGGGGATGGGATTCCGGTTCGAGCGGATTCTGGCATGGCTGGACCCGGAGGCCTACGCCAGCGGCAAGGGCTTCCAGACGATACAGGCGCTCTATGCCATCGGTTCCGGCGGCATCCTCGGCAAAGGGCTGGGATCGAGTATGCAGAAGCTGGGCTTTCTGCCGGAGGCGCAGAACGACATGATTTTTTCGATTATCTGCGAGGAACTGGGGTTGTTCGGCGGCTTTGCGGTGATTATCATGTTTGTCATGCTGATCTGGCGGTTTATGGTGATCGCCAACAATGCGCCGGACTTATTCGGCGCGCTGCTCGTCGTGGGCGTGCTGGGACACGTCGCCATTCAGGTGATTCTCAATATCGCCGTTGTGACGAACACGATCCCCAACACGGGAATCTCTCTGCCGTTTATCAGCTACGGCGGCTCGTCGGTCATGTTCCTGCTGATTGAGATCGGGCTGGTGCTCAGCGTGGCGCGGGGGATCAGGCTCAAAGATCTGTAGCCGGGGACAGGCCGGACAAGATAACTTTTTTTCGCAAATCCATATAGATAGAATAGGTCATATTTTAGATTCGAGGTAGAGAATATGGACGCTATTCGTATCTATGGAGGGCACTGTCTGGATGGACAGACCTCGATACAGGGTTCCAAAAATGCGTCGCTGCCGATTCTGGCCGCGACACTTATGATAAATGGTGTCTGCGAGATAGAGAACTGTCCGGAGATTTCGGATGTCTACCATATGCTGCGGCTGCTGGAAAGTCTGGGCTGCCGGGTGGAGAGAGACGGGCCCTGCGTCCGCGTGGACGCCGGCGGGCTGGCCGTCTGCGATATGCCGTCGGACTCCGTGGGCGTGATGCGCTCCTCGGTCACGCTGACGGGGGCGCTTCTGGCCAGAACCGGCAGCGTGTGTATGGAATATCCCGGCGGCTGCGTGATCGGCGCGCGCCCCATCGACCTGCACTTAAATGCCCTCCGGCAGATGGGCGTTACGGTGGAGGAGCGGGACGGCGGCTTCTGCGCCCGCGTCTCCAGACTGCACGGCGCCGTGCTGAAGCTGCCTTTTGTCAGCGTGGGTACGACGGAAAACCTGATTCTGGCGGCGGTGACGGCGGAGGGCGAGACGGTGATCGAACCGGCGGCCCGGGAGCCGGAGATACAGGCGTTGTGCGATTTTCTGTCGCTGGCGGGGGCACGGATCACAGGCAGCGGCACGGGCCGTCTGGTGATCCGCGGCGTGACGGCGCTTAGGCCGGTCAGATTCCGCGTGCCGGCGGACCGCATCGTGGCGGGCACCTATCTCTGCGCGTGTATGTGCGCCGGCGGGCGTGTTTTCCTAAAGGACGCGCCGGCGGACCAGATGGAGAGCGTGCTGGACTGCGCGGCGCGGATGGGCGCGGGCATTGTGCGTGAATCCGACGGCCTGCTGGTGACGGGCCGGGAGCACGGCTGGTCGTGCGGCAGGATCGTGACGGGGTGCTATCCGGCTTTTCCCACCGATCTGCAGTCGCTCTTTATGGCGGTGACGGCGGCTTCGGGACAGGCGGGGGAGATTCAGGAGACGGTGTTTGAGAACCGTTTCCGCATCGTGCCGGAGCTGCGCAGGATGGGGGCCGACATCACCCTGCGGGGCAGCGTGGCGTATGTGAAAGGCGGCTGCAGGCTGCACGGCGCCACGGTGGAAGCGCAGGAGCTGCGGGGCGGGGCCGCGCTGGTGGCGGCGTCGCTGGCGGCGGAGGGCGCAGGAACCGTGACCAACCGCCACTATATCGACAGGGGCTATGAAGATATCGTGCAGAGCCTGCGGGAACTGGGCGCCGATCTGGAACCGGCCTAGGCGGTTTCCTGCGGCTTGCGCGCCGCGCGCTAAGAGGTTGTTTGCTGATGGCTGACAGAAGAACGGTAAAAAGAAGAAATACGCATTTGCGGCTCGTCAGAAACAACGACCTGCCGGAGCCTGGGAGAGGCGGACGCGGGGAGAAGCTGCGCTTCGGCAGGGGCAAACGGTTTCTGATCCTGTCCGCCGTATTTCTGGTCCTGCTCGCGGCTGCTATCGGCGCCTATCTGTATATCGTGGCGAACTATACCATCACAACAGTGTATGTGGAGGGGAATGTCCATTATACCAACGAACAGATCATGGATATGGTGATGGACGGCAGATTCGGCCACAACTCGCTGTTTCTGTCGTTAAAGTACAAGGATAAGAGCATCGAGGGCATCCCGTTCATCGAGGCGATGGACGTCTCCATCGAGGCGAGAGATACCGTCCGCATCACCGTGTATGAAAAGGCGCTGGCCGGTTATGTGTCCTATCTGGGGCAGTATGTGTATTTTGATAAGGACGGCATCGTCGTGGAGACTTCCATGGAGAAGACCGAGGGCATTCCGCAGGTGACGGGCCTGCGGTTCGACCATGTCATTCTGCACGAGGCGCTCCCGGTGGACAACCCGGATATTTTCACCGAGATTCTCAATATCACCCAGCAGCTTGCCAAATATTCCCTGTCCGCGGACCGGATCTATTTTGACGCCGACTATCAGGTGACGCTATTATTTGGGGACGCGCGCGTCGCTCTGGGCAACGACGGCTACATAGACGAAAAAATCATGAAGCTGCAATACATCCTGCCCGACCTGACGGGCAAGAAGGGCGTGCTGGATATGCGGGAATACAACGAGGATGCCAAGACTTACACGTTCGAGGAGGACTGACGCGGGCCCGATACCGTCTGAAACCGCGTCCTGCGGTCATTTTGCGGATTTCGGAATAAAATCCAAAAAAATGGGTTGCGAATTTGGAAAAATAATTATATGATATTCTATGAGGGTTTATGGGGAAAACAGAAGGAGGAATCACCTTGCTTGAGATTAAGTCAAATGACGCAGAATCCGCTGCCAAGATCATTGTCGTAGGTGTCGGCGGCGCCGGAAACAATGCTGTAAATAGAATGATAGACGAAGAAATAGACGGTGTGGAGTTTATCGGCATCAACACGGATAAACAGGCGCTGCAGTTGTGTAAGGCGCCCACGCTTTTGCAGATCGGAGAGAAGCTGACCAAAGGGCTCGGCGCAGGCGCGAAGCCGGAGATCGGCGAGAAAGCTGCCGAGGAGAGTTCCGACGAGGTGGCGGCTGCCCTCAGAGGCGCGGACATGGTGTTCGTCACCTGCGGCATGGGCGGCGGCACGGGTACGGGCGCGGCGCCCGTGGTGGCCAAGCTCGCCAAGGATATGGGCATCCTGACGGTAGGCGTCGTCACGAAGCCGTTCCGGTTTGAGGCCAAGGCGCGCATGACCAACGCGCTGGCAGGCATTGAGAAGATTAAAGACAATGTGGACACGCTTATCGTCATTCCCAACGATAAGCTATTGGAGATCGTTGACAGGCGGACAACCATGCCGGACGCGCTGAAGAAAGCGGACGAAGTGCTGCAGCAGGCGGTACAGGGCATCACGGATCTGATCAACGTGCCGTCGGTGATCAATCTGGATTTCGCCGATGTGCAGACCGTTATGAAGGACAAGGGTGTGGCCCATATCGGTATCGGCACCGGCAAAGGCGAGGACAAGGCGAGCGAAGCCGTCAAGATGGCGGTGGAGAGCCCTCTGCTGGAGACGACGATCTCCGGCGCGACGCACGTCATCATCAATGTGTCGGGGGATATCTCGCTGGCGGACGCCAACGACGCGGCCAGCTACGTGCAGGATCTGACCGGCAACGACGTCAACATCATATTCGGCGCGATGTACGACGCCAGCATGACGGATACGTGCAATATTACGATTATCGCTACGGGGATTGAGGAGAAAGCGAAGCAGCCGGGCGGACTCGGCTTTAAGGCCGGATACATAACCCCCACGTCGCTGCAGGGCAAATCCACCCTCGGCACGACACCCGGGGCGGGGCTCGGCAATTTCACCGTCTCCGGCGGCGGACTGCGGCAGTCCGGTGCGGCGGGCGCAGGCGGCCAGGCGGGAGCTTCCCAGCTCAAGACCATCGGCGGCATCAACAGAACCACCGATATCAAGAGTTCCGTGGAGGAAAAATCTTTAAAGATTCCGGATTTCCTCAGAAGCAAGTAGCATATGAGTAAATTGCTATGCAATTAACATGAGTAAATTGCTTCGCAATTAACATGAGTAAATTGCTTCGCAATTAACATGAGTAAATTGCTTCGCAATTAACTCGAAAGAACCCCTGCGGGGTTCCCTTGTAATAGTTTATGTTATTGACATCAAAGAATATAGTATATATAACCACAGGAGCGAATCCTGTGGTTTTTTGTTGTGATCTGTCTGCAAAAAAAGCAAATGCAAACCCCGATTCCGACAAAAAAAGCGGCGGCAATCCACTATAATGACAGAAGCACGGAGGTGGACGGTGTATTACAAATTATACATAGACAGTGTTTTCGTCCTGCTGGCGGCGGGCAATCTGTGCCTGCTGACGCTGACCGGCAAGATTCTTTCATGTACTGCCACGCATGGGAGGATTCTGGCGGGGGCGGCTGCGGGTGCGGCGGTGAGCTGCATGGCCGCCGCTGTACCGGCGGGAACGCTGGGGATGCGCTTTCTGCTGAGCGCCGTTTTGGTCAGTGTGGGTATGCTGCGCTTCGTCTTTCGGATACGCCGCGGACGGAAGCTGGCACGGGCAAGTCTGGTGCTGGCGGCCTGCGGCTTTTTCTGGGGAAGCATGATGATATGGATTCTGAACCGGCTCAGATCGGTTGTGAATGAGCGGCTGGGGCTGGCAATCCTGCTGGCGGCGGGCTGCGTTTCCTACACGGTGCTGGGGCGGCTGCTCTCCGCAGTGCTCAGACGGCGTGACAACTGCCTGCGATATGTGGAGATCTACGTGCCCGCACTGGGGCAAAAGATCAGGATACGAGCCCTCGTCGATACGGGCAACCATCTGGCCGATCCCATAAGCGGCGCGCCGGTGAGTCTCGTCGGCGGGGAGGCGGCGGCACGGATGCGCTCCGCGTTCCGGCCTGAGAAATATCATGTGATTCCGTATCGCAGCGTCGGCAGGGACAGGGGCGTTCTGAACGCTTATGAACTGCCGGAGGTCGTCATCGAGCGTGACGGGCAGGATAGCAGAAAGGAAAACGTCATTGTCGCGGTTTGTAATACGGGTATCCCGGAAGGCAGCGCCTACCAGATGATACTGAACCCCCGGCTATTGGAGGAATAGGCGAAAAAATCACACTGATGTGCTGATTGTTTCACAGAACGAACTTTGTTCGTTCGGGAATTTGTGCAGGGGCGTCACAAATTCCCTGATGGCAAAGTTAATTCCGAAGGAATTTACTTTTTGCCGCATCGCGTAAACGCTCCGGAATGGAGAGTAAGATGATATTAAAAGTGGCAGTTCCGGGTAAAATTCAATTTAAGATGATACAGAAAAATACGAGGCTCCTGATGTCCAGGCAGGGCGACATCCATTACATAGGCGGCACGGAGGTGCTGCCGCCGCCGCTGGAGAGCGAGAAGGAGAACGAGATCATAAGCGATCTGGGGACAGAGTATGGGGACGAGGCCAAGTCGATCCTGATCGAGCACAATCTGAGGCTGGTCGTCTATATCGCCAAAAAATTTGACAACACGGGCGTGGGAGTGGAGGATCTGATTTCCATCGGAACGATCGGGCTGATCAAGTCGATCAATACTTTTAACCCGGACAAAAACATCAAGCTGGCGACCTATGCGTCGCGGTGCATTGAGAATGAAATCTTAATGTACCTGAGAAGAAACAGTAAGCACAAGATGGAAGTCTCCATCGACGAGCCGCTCAACGTGGACTGGGACGGCAACGAGCTGCTATTGTCGGATATTCTGGGAACGGACGAGGACGTGATCTACAAGGATCTGGAGAACGAGGTGGAGCGCAGGCTTTTAGTCAAGGCCATCGCCAAACTGTCGGAGCGGGAGCAGACGATTATACGGCTGCGCTTCGGTCTGGGAAACGCCGACGGCAAGGAGATGACGCAGAAGGAGGTAGCCGAACTGCTGGGCATATCGCAGTCTTACATCTCACGGCTGGAAAAAAAGATTATGCGGCGGCTTAAGAAGGAGATGAGCAAAGACAATTGATTTTTATGCCGGATAATGATAAGATGATAAAAGGGTAAGGTTACGACTGCCTGCGGGCAGGCATATGGGGAGCGGCAAATGAAAAAAATAATCTTAATTGTCGATGACGACAGATTATCTTTATCCACGGCACAGAATTTATTGTCGGACAGTTACAAGGCAGTGGCCGTCAATTCCGGAAAACAGGCTTATAAATATTTGGAGAGGCACACGCCGGATCTGATTCTTCTGGACATCAATATGCCGGAGATCGACGGCTTTGAAGTGATGCGCACCCTGCAGGCCGATCCCAAGTGGAGCAGGATTCCCGTGATTTTCCTGACGGCGGACAGGAGCTCGGACACCGAGGTGAAGTGTTTCCGCATGGGCGCCTGCGATTTTATCTCGAAACCGTTTGAACCGCAGATCATGATGAGCCGCATCATCAGCACGCTGGAGCTGGACGGCTACCGTAAGGATCTGCAGCGCCGTCTGGACGAAAAGACAAGAGAGATGGAGCGCATCACCATTCAGGCGATCATGACGGTGGCCAATACGGTGGATGCGAAGGACGATTATACGAAGGGCCATTCCATGCGCGTGGCCGCCTACTCGGAGCTGATGGCGCAGCGCCTCGGCTGGTCCGAGGAGGAGATTCAGAATACTTATTATGTCGCGATGCTGCATGACGTAGGCAAGATCGGCGTGCCCGACGCGGTGTTAAACAAGCCGTTTAAGCTGACGGATCTGGAGTTCGGGCTGATCAAGAACCACACCATCATGGGCGCGGAGATTCTGAAGGACTTCAAGATGTTCCCCAATGTGGACGTGGGGGCAAAATACCATCATGAGCGTTACGACGGCAAGGGATATCCCGAGGGCTTAAAGGCGGAATCGATCCCGCTGATCGCGCGGGTGATCGCGCTGGTGGATTCCTACGACGCCATGACCAGCAACCGCGTATACAGACGCCGTCTGGACAACGACATCGTGATGAAGGAGCTGGAAAAAGGCAAGGGCAGCCAATGGGACCCGGAGCTGGTGGATATTTTCCTGGAGCTGATCAAGGAAGGGGCGCTGGAGAAGCAGCGGATGCACGAGGAAGACATGGCGCTGCCGATCTTTGACAGCGAGAAGATCGTCGGCACTGTGATGAGCAACGAGAGTGTGCTGGAGGCTTCTCTGGATTATCTGACCGGCGTTTTGAGCAAGCGCAAGGGCGAGTACGAAATCGCCGCGGCGCTGCGCGCCATGGGCGGTTGTATGCTGATCATCGATCTGGACAACTTTAAGAAAATCAATCAGACACACGGGCATCTGGCGGGCGACTATGCCCTGAAAATGACGGCGGACGTGCTGCGCGACGTGTGCAGTCAGGATATCGTCTGCAGAACCGGCGGCGACGAGTTTTTATGTTTCGCTGAGGGCATGAAAAGCCAGAAGGAGGCCGTCGCAAAGGTGGAGAAGATTCTGGACGCCTTTGCAAAGAAGCAGCAGGATGTGGATATCCTGAAAGAAGTTTCCCTGTCCGTCGGTATCAGTCTGTCCGGCGTGGACGGGTACGAGTTCGACGAGTTGTATCAGCGCGCGGACAAGGCGTTGTACCATGTGAAACAGAATGAAGCGATCCACTACGGCTTCTATCACAGTGCGGAGCTGGTGCGGACGCCCGAACAGTCCAAGAACGATCTGGAGACGATCGTCGAGCTGGTGCGCCAGCGCGAGGGGCATCAGGGCGCGTTCCGCATCGATTATTCCGAGTTCAGCCATATCTACGACTTTATGAGCCGTTTTTCGGAGCGGAGCAGCCAAGAGACGCAGCTTCTGTTGTTTACGTTGTTTTCCTCCGACGGCAGCGAAGTCAAGCTGGAACGTATGGAGATCGCGATGCAGTGCATGGAGCAGGCGATCTGCAAATCGCTGCGGGGCGTGGACGTGGGAACCAGATATAGCAGCTCGCAGTTCCTGGTGGTGCTCATGGGCACGGAGAAGCAGAATATCCGCGTCGCCACGGATCGTATCATCCAGAATTATTTTAAACTGTACGGGGATAAGGACATCACCCTCACCTATGACGTTGCGGAATTTTAGCTTTCCGCGGTCTGTCCGTCTTATGCGGTCAGGTACAGGCGCATTGTCTTCAGGGCGTTTTTTTCCAGACGCGAGACCTGCGCCTGAGAGATGCCAATCCGGTTGGCCACTTCCATCTGCGTCTTTCCTTCAAAAAAGCGCATCGTGATAATCTCGTATTCCCGCTGATCCAGTTTTTTCATGGCTTCGCTCAGGGAGATCTGCTCCACCCAGTTTTCTTCGCGGTTCTTTTTGTCGCTGATCTGATCCATGACATAGAGCGTATCGCCGCCGTCCGTGTAAACCGGCTCGTACAGGCTCATGGGAGACTGGATGGCGTCCAGCGCGTAGACGATCTCCTCCTTGGAAATGCCGATTTCTTCTGCGATCTCCGTGACGGTGGGCTCCTTGGCGTTTCTGCGTGTCAGGTGTTCTCTGGCGTAGATCGCTTTGTAGGCGGTGTCCTTTAACGAGCGGGAGACACGTATCGAAGTGGTATCGCGCAGGTAGCGGCGGATCTCGCCCACGATCATCGGCACGGCATAAGTACTAAATTTGACGTTTAGTGAGGAGTCGAAGTTGTCGATCGCTTTGATCAGGCCGATGCAGCCGATCTGGAACAGATCGTCCACGTTTTCGCTGCTGGAGTGGAAGCGCTTGATTACGCTTAGCACAAGGCGCAGATTGCCGTTGATGTATTCCCTGCGGGCGTCTTTGTCGCCGTCGCCGATGCGCCGGAACAGTTCCTCCTTCTCGGCGTTTTTCAGAAGCGGCAGCTTGGAAGTGTTGACGCCGCAGATTTCTACCTTGCCCTGTGCCATGTCGTGTCCGTCCTTTACTGTGATTGCAATTGATTTCAATGCCTGTTAAAAAGGATGTACGCTTCCGATGGAATTATTCATTTTTTTTCAGGGAAAAAATTCCATACCATTTTACAAACGGAAGAATATTTGGTACATTATAAGATAGAACTATCATTGATACTAAGGTGCGGGTAGGCGCGGTTTCTGCCGCCCGCTGTGGCGGCGGTTTACGGCCTGCCGGAACGGAGGAGAGTATGTTATGCACAAACTGTGGCGCACAGATGCTGGACACGGATCAGTTCTGTCCCAAATGCGGCGCCAAAGCAATCAGAGATAAAAGATGTCCCCAGTGCGGGACCGTACTGCGCGAAGGCACGGCTTTCTGCCATAAATGCGGCTGCCCGGTGGCCGGAACGGACGGCGCGGGAGACGCTGCGGTCCGCCGGAGTGCGGCGGTTCCCGAGTACAGGGCACAGGCGACCGGACAGGCGCGGAAGCGGCGTGCGGACAACCGGTATGCGGAGGAGTTGTATGAGGACGACCGGTACGAGGATGACCGGTATGCGGAGGATGACTATGAGGACGAACCGTATGAGGACGACGGCAGAGAAGGCGGCGTCGATTTTCTGACGGTCATGACCGTGGTGGTCGGCATCGCGGTGCTGGCGGTGGTGGCCCTGCTCGGCTACCGTATGTATAGGGAATACGTGCAGCCGGATTACGGCAAGATCAAGGCCGAGCAGGAACAGAAGCTGGAGGACGGCGACCAGACGGAAGACGGCGCGGAAACGGACGAGGCGCAGGCGGGCAAGACGATGCTCGTCGTTCTGAAGAATGCCAATGTGCGCGACAATCCGGACACTTCCGACTCCAACGTGCTCAAAGTGGCCAAGGCCGGCGAAGAATATGAATACGTGGACAAAGTGGAAGACGGACAGTGGTATGAGATCTTTCTGGAGGACGGCACGGTAGGCTATATCTACTCTGAACTGGTGGAGGAAAAGTAAGCGCGGACGAATTTGAAAAATTAGGATAATGAAATGAGGTGCCAATATGCCCGATCAGAATTGGCAATTTGAACTGGAAGAATATATCAGACAGGGCGAACCTGAAAGAGCCGAAAAAAGCGGGGCATGGCAAACGGCTATCGGCCTGCAGGCGGTCGACGGGTTGAAAACCTCTGATTATTTACTGGATACTGCAAAAGACCACATCGAGGGTAAAATAACCATCGATGAGGCTCAGAAGCGTATTTATAGCTATTACGAGCAGAGAACTGCCCGTACTGAGGTTGAGGACAACACCAAAGAAGCTGATATTGTATCTGCAAGAATAACCAAGATTTTGGGCGAAAGAGCGTTTCAGTTTTCTCCTGCCGAATGGATCACCATTCACTGCAGATTGTTTGAGGGCGTATTCGCCCACGCCGGAAAAATCCGTCAGTATAACATTTCCAAAAAAGAATGGATACTGAACGGCGAATCGGTTATCTACGCTGATTTTAATAGCATCAGGGAAACCTTGGATTATGATTTTGCCACCGAAAAACGGTTTTCCTATGAGGGACTGTCGGTTGAAGCATCGGTAAAACACCTTGCAAAATTCGCATCGGATATTTGGCAGATTCATCCTTTCGGCGAGGGCAACACAAGAGCCGCCGCCGTGTTTATGATTAAGTATATGAAAACCTTTGGGCTCCGTGTCAATAACGATGCGTTCTGTGAAAACTCTTGGTATTTCCGCAACGCTTTGGTTCGGGCAAACTATAACGATTTACAAAAAGGTATTCATTCCACCACAAAATTTTTGGAATTGTTTTTTGCGAATCTTCTGCTCGGCACAAACTACGAATTGAAGAATCGCTATATGCACGTTGATTTTGTGGATGAAAACGCTTCCCAAAGTATCAATCCTAAAGCCTCAAAGTATCAATTTGATACTTTGGAATGTTCTTTAGAAGAACTTGCAGTTTTGGAATTGGTTGCAAAGAACCCATCAGTGAAGCAGCAAGAACTCGTTGAAGCAACCGGAAAATCAATCGCAACAATCAAGCGCATTATGAAATCGCTGCAGGATAAAAATTATATCCGCCGTGAAAGCGGCAAACGCTACGGCAGATGGGAAGTTTTGGAAAGCGCGCGGACAGGCACCTTTTTATAGCGGCTGCATATCTTATCCTAAAAAGCCCGGAGGCTGCCATGTTATTTTCGGAATTAAAAAAGAAAGAAGTCATCAATCTGAAAAACTGTCAGAAGCTAGGCAAAGTAAGCGATTTTGAGTTTGACGAGTGCACGGGGCAGATCTTTAAGCTGGTTGTTCCCGGAGAGAGCAGATGGTGCGGCCTGTTCGGAAGCAGTGATTCCGATTATGTGATCCGCTACAAGGATATCAAGCAGATCGGGCCGGATCTGATCATTGTGGACATCAACCTTTAAAACAGGCGTTCCTTTGGAACTTCGGTTTCGCTTTCGGCTGGTTTTCCGTTTGGCGTCCGCCTGATGTAACGTTTGTTTTTGAACTTGCGTTGAGCTTGCTTTAGGTTTCCATAAAATAGTTGACATAATAGCAAAAAGTGGATATAATGAGTATGTTCAGGTATAACACACTAGATGTTGGGTTATACAAATTGAGATACTTAGGAGGAATCCCAGATGAAATGCCCTTTTTGCGGCCATGAAAATACCCGAGTGATCGACAGCAGACCTGCCGAGGATAACAATTCCATCCGCAGGCGGCGTGTCTGCGACGAGTGCGACAAGCGCTTTACCACTTATGAAAAGGTGGAGACGATTCCGTTAATCATCATCAAGAAGGACAACAACCGGGAGACTTACGACCGCTCCAAGATCGAGGCCGGCGTGCTGCGGGCGTGCCACAAGCGTCCGATCAGCGCATCGCAGATCAACCAGCTCATCGACGAGGTGGAGACGGAGATTTTTAATAGGGAGGAAAAGGAGATCCCCAGCCAGGTCATCGGCGAACTGGTGATGAACAAGCTGAAAGATCTGGAGGCGGTGGCTTATGTCAGATTTGCCTCCGTGTACCGTGAGTTTAAAGATATCAATACGTTTATGGACGAGCTGAAAAAGGTACTGGACAATAACTAGGCTCTCCCGCGGACGTGCAGGCAACGCGCAGGCAGTCCGGCGGAAGCCGAAGAAACGCCCCGGTGCGGGCATGGGAGTGAACGGTATGACGGAACAGGAGAAAGAGATTGTAGCCAAGGCCAGCGTGCCGATGACGGTAGCCAATGTTTTTCGGTGGATTTTTCTGGTCGTGGCGCTTTTTAGCGTTCTGTTCCTTTTCTTTGGCGGCAAGCTATGGCAGGACGAGGCTTGGTATCAGGCGCTTCAGGGCAGGATGTACGCTTTCCTGATGTGGGATATCCTGCTGATGCTATTGGCCAATATCATACGGATTTTCTTTGCCGCCAGATATAACAGGATCGTAAAGAACCTGTGAACCGGACAAAGAAAGGGCCGGAACCGAAAACCTCTTGCATTGTAGGTATGTAAGGGGTTTTATATATGTATCAGGCATCTTACGTATGGCGGGCTGCCGTACCGCCTGCCGCACTGCGGCGGGCAAAGTGTGCGGGAGCGTCTTGTGGTCATGCGGGGTGCCGTGGAGGATTTATGGCGTTTTTGGAACGGTTTTATCCGGACGAGTATCTGGATTCCGCCTATGAAATCGATTACGAGCGGTTGTATGAACAGGGCTACCGCGGCATTATCTTTGACATCGACAACACGCTGGTGCCCCACGGCGCGCCGGCGGACGGGCGGAGCATGGCGTTGTTTGAACGGCTGCGACGCATCGGGTTCGAGAGCCTGCTTCTGTCCAACAACAAGGAGCCGCGGGTGAAGATGTTTAACGACAGCGTGCACTCCCGGTATATTTATAAAGCAGGGAAACCGGCGGCGCGCAGTTACCGTCTGGCCATGGAGCGGATGGGAACCACGCCGGAGACTACGATGTTCGTGGGAGATCAGCTTTTTACGGACGTCTGGGGCGCGAAGAAGGCCGGCATCCGGACGTGGCTCGTGAAGCCGATCCACCCGAAGGAAGAAATCCAGATCGTGTTGAAACGCAGGCTGGAGCGGGTGGTGCTATTTTTTTATAGGCGCTCCGCGGGACGTTATGCGCGGCTCAGATAAAGTGAGGATCAGTGTGAAAAATCACACGGATGTGCTGATTGTTTCACAAAACAAACCTTGTATGTTTAAGAATTTGTGTCGGAGCGTCACAAATTCCCCTGATGGCAAAGTTAATTCCGAAGGAATTCACTTTTGCCCCTGTCGAGTAAACGCTCCGGATTGGGGATTCCTATGGAAATTGGCGGAAAGACGAAACTGTGCGGGCTGATCGGCAATCCGGTGGAGCATACGCTGTCTCCGGTGATACATAACACGCTGGCCGGGCTGATGGGGCATGATCTGGTGTATGTGCCTTTTCCGGTGCAGGCGGGACAGGTGGCGCAGGCCGTAGCGGGCGCTTACGCGCTGCAGATTCTGGGGCTGAACGTGACGGTGCCCTACAAGAGCGAGGTCATCGGCTGCCTGACGGCGACGGACGAGCTGGCGGAAGCGATCGGGGCGGTCAACACGCTGGTCAGGACAGACGGAGGCTACAAAGGCTACAATACGGATATGGAAGGGCTCTACCGCGCTATGGCGGGCGAGGGCATCCGCATCGGCGGAGAGCGGATTATCCTGCTGGGCGCAGGCGGCGCGGCGAGGGCGGTGGCCTATCTGTGCGCGGTCAAGGGCGCGGATACGGTGTATCTGTTAAACCGCACGGTTGATCGGGCGCGGCTGGTGGCGGCGGAGGTGAACCGCGCGGCGGGCAGGGAAGTGATCGTGCCGATGGCGCTGGGCGATTACAGAGATATTCCCGGCAGCGGCTATCTGGCGATTCAGGGCACTTCCGTGGGACTGGCGCCCCATGCGGATGAAGTGGTGATCGGTGAGGACGCTTTCTATGAAAAGGTCGCCGTCGGCTTTGACCTGATTTACAATCCATGGGAGACGAAGTTTATGCGTCTCGTCCGGGCCCACGGCGGCAGGGCGTACAATGGGTTGAAAATGCTATTGTATCAGGGTATCATCGCCTACGAACTGTGGAACGGCCAGGCGGTGTCCGAGCAGGATGCGCAGACGGTCTACGGGAAGTTAAAGGAGCGGATACATGGATAACGTGATACTGATCGGGTTTATGGGGAGCGGCAAGACGACGGTGGGGCTCAGGCTGTCCTACCGGCTGCGGATGCCCGTCATAGACACGGATAAAGAGATCGAAAAGGAACAAAAGAGGACGATCTCGGAGATCTTTGCCCAAGAGGGGGAGGCGCGTTTCCGCGACATGGAAACCGACTGCCTCAAGCGGCTGCTGGACAATCCCGGCGGACGGATCATCTCGGTGGGCGGCGGCCTGCCGCTGCGGGAGGAAAACCGGGCGCTTCTGCACAGACTGGGGCAGGTCTTTTATCTGAAGGCGGAGGCCGGCACGATCTATGAGAGAGTGAAGCATGACACCACGCGCCCGCTGCTGCAGTGCGACGATCCGCTGGGCCGGATACGGGATATGCTGGCCGACCGCGACGGAATATACAGGCAGGCGGCGGATCGGGTGATCGAGGTGGACGACAGGGATTTCGGGCAGATTCTGGACGAGATAGCGGACAGTCTGGCCGAAGCGGAGAAACGGAGGGAATTATGAAGCTGCTTGTCATCAACGGACCGAATATCAATTTTCTGGGAATCCGGGAAAAAAACGTGTACGGCACGAAAAACTATGACGACCTGCTGGCGATGATCGCGGCGAAAGGGCAGGAGATGGGCTGCGGGATCGAGGTCTTTCAGAGCAACCACGAGGGGGCGATTATCGACCGCATCCAAGACGCCTATTTCGACGGCACGGAGGGCATCGTGATCAATCCCGGCGCGTACACGCATTACAGCTACGCCATCCGGGACGCGCTGGCCAGCATCACGGTGCCGAAGGTGGAGATCCATATTTCCAATATCATGGAGCGGGAGGCGTTCCGTCAGGTCTCCGTGACGGCGCCCGTCTGCGACAGACAGATTTACGGCCACGGTCTGGAGGGGTATCTGGAGGCGATCGACTATATTCTGTCGTTGTGACGGCGCCTAGATGCCGCATTCTGTCGTTGTGACGGCGCCCGGACAAAAAAGTTTTTGCTTTTCCCAGAAAAAGGTTGAAAAATCGGATTATATAGTATAAACTAAGGAAGAATTATAATTGTGAATGTTTAGGAGGATTCGTTTATGATCTCAGCAGGTGATTTCAGAAATGGCATTACCATTGAGTTTGAAGGGAACGTATATCAGATCATGGAGTTCCAGCACGTAAAGCCCGGCAAAGGCGCGGCTTTCGTGAGGACAAAGCTGAAAAACATCATCAACGGCGGCGTTGTGGAGAAAACCTTCAGACCTACCGAGAAATGCCCGCAGGCGCGTATTGACAGAAAAGATATGCAGTATTTGTATGCGGACGGGGATCTGTATAATTTCATGGATACGGAGACCTACGACCAGATCGCTCTCAATAGCGATACGGTGGGCGACGCGCTGAAGTTTGTCAAGGAGAACGAGATGGTTAAGGTCTGCTCCTACAACGGTAACGTGTTCGCCATCGAGCCGCCGTTGTTCGTGGAGCTGCAGATCACCGATACAGAGCCGGGATTCAAGGGCGATACGGCTACCGGCGCTACGAAGCCGGCGATCGTGGAGACCGGCGCGAAGGTTATGGTGCCGTTGTTCGTGGATCAGGGTGAAGTGATCAAGATCGACACCAGAACCGGAGAATATCTGTCGAGAGTATAAACGTGCGGATATCGTCTAAGCCTATAAGACAGTGGATACGTCAGTACCCATTGTCTTTTTTGCTATTTTACTGTTTTACCTTTTGGCCCGGAGAGAATGGGAAAGAGGGAAAATGGAATATCAGGAATTTATTGAAAACGTAACGTTACTGCTCCGCAGGGAAATGGGGCCGGACTACGAAGTAAAGACGAGGGACGTCACCAAGAACAACGGCATCCACCTGACGGGCGTCATCATGATGCGGGAGTCGGATAAGATGTCTCCCACCATTTATCTGGAGGAACCGTACCGGATGTACCGCGAGGAGGGCAGGAGCCTGCAGGGGATCGTGACGGATATCGTGCAGCTCTACCGCGAGCAGATGGCGAACATCAGCTTCGACGTGGACAGATTCCGGGATTTCGGGTATGTCAGGAACCATATTTTTTATAAGCTCATCAACTACGAGCGGAACCCGGAGCTGCTGGCGGACGTGCCGCATTTTAAGTGGTGCGATCTGGCGATCGTATTTTATTATTCGCTGGCGGAGAGCAGGCAGGGGCGGGCGAGCATCCTGATCCGCAATAGCCACCTCGACCTGTGGCGGCAGTCGGCGGAAGAACTGGGCCGGATCGCCCACGGCAATATGCGCCGGGGGATGCCGGAACTGTTCATACCGATGCGGCAGATGGTAAAGGAGATCACGGGCAGCGAGCCGCCGGCCTCCGCAAGGCTTTCCATGTACGTGTTGACCAACAGGTCGAAGCTCAACGGCGCGGCGGCCATGTTGTACTCGGAGCAGATGAAGGGGCTGGCGGACAGGCTGGAGACCGATCTGCTGATTCTGCCGAGCTCCGTCCACGAGGTCATACTGCTGCCGGACGACCATGAGCAGCCCTATGATTTTTACCGCCGGATGGTGAGAGAGGTGAATACGACGCAGGTTGATCCCGAGGAGATTCTGTCCTACCGGATCTACCGATACAGTAGAAAAAAAGCAGAAATAGAGGAAATTTCAGGTTAAATCATTACATCACTGGACAATGGGGCCGGCTTGTGGTATGATAGTCATACTGTAACAAAATTGTAATAATTCAATTTTGGGCAGCCGGCACCCGTAGTCTAATGGATAAAACGTAGGCCTCCGACGCCTTTGATGCAGGTTCGAGTCCTGTCGGGTGCACTTTTTGAAGTCCGATGCGGAATGGACAACGGAGATTAGTCAGTTTTTTAGGAATGAGGGTTCGCGTGTAAATCGTGCGGATGCGCTGATTTTTGCGCAGGAGCTCTGAAATGAGGGTTTTATGAATACGTCTAATAATAATATACGGGATTTTCTCAAAGCCAAGCTGGAGCTGGTGAAGAACTGGCTTTTCCGTTATTCGCGGATCATTATGCCCGTGGCTCTCGTGATCTGCGTGGCTGTTACGATTGTGATCGCGGTGAATGCCAACCGGGACAAGGAGGAGCAGGAGGCGGCCATGGAACAGGTGGCTGCCGAGCAGGTGGAGCTGACGAGTCCGCAGATCGACGTGCCGGATGTGCCGTTAGAGACCAACGCCGTGCCGGAAGTAAACGAACTGGTCAACACCTATTATACGGCGATGGCGGCGGGAGACACGGAAACCATCGGCAGGCTGCGGTATCGGCTGGACGACACCGAGGCGCTGCGGATACAGGAGCAGAGCAAATATATCGAGTCCTATCCGACGCTGGAAGTCTACACCAAGCCCGGCCCCAAGGAAAACACATACATGGCGTATGTCTATAACGAGTGTAAGTTTTACGACTATGACAAACCGCTGCCGGGCCTGAAAGTATATTATGTCTGCCAGAACGAAAACGGCGAGTATTATTTTAACGAGGACGAGGAGTGGGACGAGAGCACCCGCAACTATATTCTACGTGTCAACACGCAGGACGATGTCATCGACCTGAACAACACCGTCAGCGTCGCCTACAACGATATGGTGGACGGCGATGAGGAGCTGCAGAAATTTCTGGTGGATCTGAGAGAGGAAATTTCCAAGAACGTCGGCGAGGCGCTGGCGAAGGCGGAGGGCAGCGAGACGGACACCGGAGAAGGACAGGAGACGGACGACGGCCAGCAGGCGGGAGACGGACAGGGAGACGCCGCGGACGAGCCTGCCGTGGTGGTGACCAAGGTGAAGGCCACGGAAGTGGTCAACATCAGAAGCTCCGATAGCGAGACCGCCGATAAATTGGGCAAGGCAGCCGTGGGCGACGAGTTTACCCTGCTGGAAGCGAGAGGCAACGGCTGGAGCAAAGTCGAATACGAAGGGCAGGAGGCGTTCATCAAGAGCGATTATTTGGAGCCCTCCGAAACCCAGACTGCGGACAACAGCCAGTCGGACACGCAGGATACGGAGAATCAGGATGATACGGCGCAGGCGGACGGCGATGCGGATGACGACGCCGACGACAATGCTTCCGACGAGGCGACAGGCACCGTGACCGTCACGGCGAACGTGCGTATCCGCGCGTCGGCCAGCGAAAATTCCGAGAAGCTGGGCACGGCCTATATCGGCGAGAAGCTGGATCTTGTGATGAAGCAGGCGGACGGCTGGACGAAGATCAAGTACAAGGGACAGACGGCCTACGTGAAATCCGATTATGTAGAGTAGATGATTAAAGTTTTACATCATGGCAAAGCTAAAGAGTGCGGAGAGTTCCGTGCTCTTTTTTTCTTCTTTGGGAAGCTCCGCGGCGGTTTCATTGGCAGATTTTTAGAAAAGGAATGAGGGTTTATGAAACATGACGACGAAAAGATACTGCAGGAGGTGCAGCATAGCGCCGGCGCGGGGATGATGACGATCAACACCATCCTTGACAAGATCGGGGACGACGAATTTTCGCTGCAGCTATCGCGGCAGTCGCTCCGCTACGCGCAGCTATATAACAAAGCGACGGAGGAGATTCTGCGGGAAGAAGGGCAGGTGTACCGCACGGGCCGGGTGGAGGAGATCATGCGGAAAGGCAGCATCCACGCGGGCACCGCATTCAACATCAGCAGAGGGCATCTGGCGGAGATGATGATCGAGAGCAGCCACCGGGGGATCACCGGGATATGGAAGACGCTGCAGCACAACCGTCTGGCGGCGGGTGAGTCGGTGGAGCTGGCGCAGGAGCTGGTGGATCTGGAGCAGGAGAGCATCGAGCGCCTGCGGAGATATCTGTGACCGCGCGGGCATGGCAGCATAGAATGACAAGGCCAAGCGGCAGCGCGGCAGGCGCCTAGCTCTATTGAAGAATAAGGGTGTCCGGCATCATCGGTAAGTGTGCGGGCTGTCGAGATAGGAACGGAGTACCTGTTGTATACACGTATTAGAGGATGTCAGTATCGTTGTACAATCTGTCCAAAAAAAAGGCCGAAATTTTTACGCTTTAACAGGATAAATCGGACTTGTGGATTTGCGTGCCCCATACTATAATGGATGCTAGGCGTTATATATACAAATTAAAGGAGGACATGAAAATGTCATATGTTGATGAGGTTTATGAGTTAGTAGTAGCCAAGAACCCCGCGCAGCCCGAATTTCATCAGGCGGTAAAAGAAGTGCTGGAATCCCTGCGCGTAGTGATCGAGGCTGACGAGGAGGCATACAGAAAGGATGCTCTGCTGGAGAGACTGACGGTTCCCGAGAGAATCGTACAGTTCCGTGTCCCGTGGGTGGATGACAAGGGACAGGTTCAGGTCAACAACGGTTTCCGCGTACAGTTCAACAGCGCCATCGGCCCCTATAAGGGCGGCCTGCGGTTCCATCCTTCGGTCAACCTAGGTATCATCAAATTCCTCGGTTTTGAGCAGATTTTCAAGAACTCGCTGACAGGGCTGCCGATCGGCGGCGGCAAGGGCGGTTCCGATTTTGATCCCAAGGGCAAATCCGACAGGGAAGTTATGGCGTTCTGCCAGAGCTTTATGACGGAGCTCTGCAAACATATCGGCGCAGATACGGACGTTCCCGCGGGCGACATCGGCGTGGGCGGACGCGAGATCGGCTTCCTGTTCGGCCAGTACAAGAGAATCCGCAATCTGTACGAAGGCGTGCTGACAGGCAAGGGACTTACATACGGCGGCTCTCTGGCGAGAACGGAGGCAACCGGCTACGGTCTGTTGTATCTGACGGAGGAAATGTTAAAGTGTAACGGCAAGGATATCGCGGGCAAGACGATTGCCGTATCCGGTGCGGGCAACGTGGCGATCTACGCGATCCAGAAAGCGCAGCAGCTCGGCGCCAAACCGGTTACCTGCTCCGATTCCACAGGCTGGATCTACGATCCAGACGGAATCGATGTAGCGCTATTAAAGGAAGTCAAAGAAGTAAAGCGCGCGCGTCTGACAGAGTATGCAGCTGCGAGACCTAGCGCACAGTATCATGAGAAGAAGGCCGGCGAGCACGGCGTATGGAACGTGAAGTGCGACATCGCCCTGCCCTGCGCGACGCAGAACGAGCTGGATCTGGAGGATGCCAAGGCGCTTGTGGCCAATGGGTGCTTCGCGGTAGCGGAGGGCGCCAATATGCCCACCACGCTGGAGGCAACGGAATACTTCCAGCAGAACAAGGTACTGTTCTGCCCTGGCAAGGCGTCCAACGCCGGCGGTGTGGCGACATCCGCGCTGGAGATGAGCCAGAACTCCGAGAGACTGTCTTGGACATTTGAGGAAGTGGATTCCAAGCTGAAAGGCATTATGGTCAATATCTTCCACAATCTGGACGACGCTTCCAAGAAGTACGGTCTGGCAGGCAACTATGTGGCCGGCGCCAATATCGCGGGCTTCTTAAAGGTAGCCGAAGCGATGAAGGCACAGGGTATCGTGTAAAAAAGTGAGAGAACCCCGAAAGCAACATGCTTTCGGGGTTTCTTATTGTCTGAATTGTTTCTAAGGTTAAGATAAAAGCACTTAAAATACGGTAGAAGGTTACAAATTGGCTACGGGTTGGCTACAGGTGGGTTACAGGGCGTATAGACGGATTATAGGGCAGATTATGAGGTAAATTCTATTGGCAGCATATTGACAGCCTCTAATAGCTGCTGCAGCGTCTTTTCAGTATACACGTCCATAGTCACGTCATGGGTGCCGCCCGTTTTGAAAGCCGTTCCGGATTTGTTTGCAAGAGCATGGCCCATTATGATCTTTTTACATATTTCGTTCATGCCGACTTGATCGGCCAGGGCCGCGAAGGTGTATCTTGTGTCATGGGGTGCATGGTTCATCTGCATCCGGGACATCAGTGTGTTAAAATTGGAGTTATGATATACGGCTCTCGTATAATGGTTGCCGTATTTATTTGTTATCAAATACTCACGGTTCTGTTCAAGCCTATATTTCACAAGTGGAATAATGGCATCGTGCAGCGGTACTATTCGATCTTTGCCGGCCTCCGTTTTCATGCCGCCTATCATGTATTTTTCTTTCAAATGCACATTCTCAGACTTTATCTCCAGAAGTTCCCCTGGCCGCATTCCGGTATAGATATATATTAAAATGATGTCTACGTTGTTAATTGTCCATAAAGCGTCCCATAAAGCTGCAATTTCCGCATCAGTAAACCGTGTATGTATAGGTGTGCCGTTAGGCGTTGCCTCAAAAATCAGGTGTTGGGTAATGTCCTTATCGACATATTCGTTCATAATGGCATATTGCCACATTCCGCGCACAATCGCCCGCATATTGCCTACAGTGGTCTTTGATTTGCTGTTTTGGGCCGTAATGCATTCCTGAAGCTCTGAGGCCCTTATAGATATGATTTTTTTGGTATGGATGGGAGCGTACATTCCAAAGGCAATATTGTAATTCTTCCATGTGGACGCTGCGGGGTTGGTCTTTAACGATTTTCTGTAAGCACACCATTTATCATATAATTCTGCAAAAGTGGGTGTATCAGCATACTTTTGATGCTCTTTGACTACCGCACCGTTGTTATATTCTGCTAAAAAGGAAAGCGCAAGTTTCTGATCCGAAAAATATGCTATATATTTTCGCTTTTTTTTGGGTATACCGTCGGACATATCCATATATGTAATGCGGACAGCATATGGTTTTCTTCTGTTTCCGGGCAGCTTTACGATGTTTCCATAACCGTTTGGTAGTTTCATTTTGTATATTTACACCTCTACTTTCCACGTCACAAGGCGCATATCAAGTTTTTTCTGGGGTTATCTTTAATAATATCGAAAAGGAATTATTTTGCCTTTGCTGGGGGGAGAGTGGTATTCTCTCTTTTTTCTTCTAATCGTTGTTCTCGCAGGAGTTTTCGCGCTTCTCCCATGAGAATTTCTTTCCCTTCTTCATTCATTGCCTCATAATATCCAATTAAACGTGTACAATCAGGAGAAAGCGGATTATAATTTTCGCGTGTATAGGATTTATTTTTTCGATCAGCAGAAAAAAGAATATCCATACTAATATTAAAATAATCAGCTAAATCTATAAGCGTCATTGGTGTTGGATTCCGTTTATTAACTTCCCAAAGTGCTACTGTACTTGGACTTACTTTTAGTATTTTTGCAAGCTCTTTTTGGCTTATATTGTTTTTCATGCGATATTTAGCTATTATATGCCCCATTTCCATATCTATTTACCCCCTTTCTTGCTTTAATTACTATATTATCAGTTAATGACTATGCGTAAATTGGAAGAAAGAAAAAAGTTGATTTGAGAAAGAATTATGCTTGACAACTTACTTAAAGTAAATTAAAATAGTTACAAATAGTAACTGGATAATATGATTAAAAGTAAGGAGGGCATAATGAAGAAGGATAATAAGATACCTTTAAGTGTTTTACGAAGTGTAAAGGGTCTTTCTCAAAAGGAACTTGCAAATAGATTGAATGTGAGTCCTTCATCGATTGCACTTTATGAAACAGGAAAAAGGAAACCTAAGTTAGACAGAGCTATTGAAATAGCAAAAATTTTTGATGTTCCAGTTGAAAGTATTGCATTTAAAACTGTAAAGTGAGTGGAGGTTTGTAATGATTGTAAAATTTGAATTTTTAACGAGGCACGGAAGGTATATAGAAAGGGGCGAGAAAAATGAGTAAAAGTGATGTGGAAAGGGTTAAAACAAAACAGGCTGCTGAGGAATTAAATATTGGTATAGATTCGCTGCAATATTTAATGCAGATGGAAAAACTTCCGATTGGGTTTGCTTACAAAAAACCCGGCTGTAAGAGATATTTTTATGTTATATACCGAGGGTTGTTGGATCAGTATAAGAAACAACTTGCTGATGGCACCGCGAGGATAGGGATATGAGTAAAAAGAGCAGGAAAGAGATGAGGGCGTACCGGGAACTGGTACTGTATCTTCTTTATCATATAAAATCGCCTGAAAGTTATAAAAGGATATTCCTTTTTGTTCAGGAAGAAGTTATGAAAGAGCGGGAATGTAAAGGAGGCGATGCCGTATGCGGAATTAAAACAGCTTTCGCAAGGAATCCGCAGCTTTAATAATTGCAGAGCGTTCCTTATCAGAAAGCGCAAGGTATTTTTGCAGGAATTCAATATCCTTTTGGGTAAGTGAATACGCTTTTTTTAAGGCAGAAAGAGCATTTTCTTTGTCACGGGGATCATGAATGTTTGGCTGAAAAATGTTATCATCACCGCCAATACCATAAATGAGCCAGTCAAGATTTATTTTAAGGGAAATGGCAATCTGCATGAGCGTATCGATGTTGAATTCTTTCTTCTGGTTTTCCAGAAGGGACAGATAAGCCTGGCTGATTTCAACCTTTTCTGCAAACTGACTCTGTGACATGTGCAGAATGTCTTGCCGCAGATGTATGATCCGCTTAGTAAGCTGCTGAAGATCTTCGGCGGATAGAGTATTCAAAGGGTTTAAGGAGTGGTTTTTCATATGAATTATCCTTTTGGTCGAATAAAGTATATCACGAAATATCACGGCTCATATGTTAGGCCGCTTAGTCAGGTGCATCTGACAATATTATACATTAAAAAGGAAAAGGCTTTGCTCCTGCCGAGAACAAAGCCTAGTCAATGGAAAAGGACATTCTCGTAAGTTTCCCCGCTTACTTGAAACCGATCCGCAGATACGGAAGGTTATCATGAGTATGTATCCTTATCCGGTTCGTGTATAAAATTTTAATACTTGTTTTGGAAAATGTCAAGATAATCTAGGGAAAATGGAGGAAGAATTATGGGAAAAGTAATAGCCTGCGTCAATGAAAAAGGTGGTGTCGCTAAAACCACGACGATAAAGAATTTATCGATTGGGGTAGCGATGAAAGGATATAAAGTTTTGGTTATTGATTTGGATCCGTCTGCGGGTTTAACACGAAGTTTAGATCTTTTGCCGCCAGGCGTAGAAGGATCGATATGCGGCGTCCTCAGATTTTGTATTGAATGCGAAGATATTCCTGAAGGATTTGGCATTGTTCATAATGTTGAAGGGATTGACGCCATTACAAGCTCAAGGGAGCTGCATGATTATGAGTCTAAACTGGCTGCTGCATATCGCAGAGAAGATATGCTGAGACGCTATATCAGTACAATTAAAGATAAATATGATTTTATCTTTCTGGATTGTCCTGCCGGGTTGGGAATTTTTGTTGACAATGCGCTGTTTGCTGCTGATGACATTATTATTCCAACAGAGGCTAACTTTCTTGATATAGAGGCAATGCAGAACTTATTTGCTAAAATCAATATGGTCAGGAAACAAAATGGAACGGGGTGCAAGCCGGCAGTAAGCGGAATTGTATTTACTTCGGTCAGGTTGAGTACCAGAAACAATCGGCTTTTAATGGAAAAGCTGCGGCAGGATTATAAGACGGCCAATATTTTTAAGGCTTATATACCGCTTAACAGTAAGATCCCGGAATCTGATCTTGCTAAAGAGAGTATTTTTGCATATGAAAAAAACTGTACTGCAGCATTGAATTATATGAACCTTGTTGATGAATTTTTGGAGATGGAAGTGGAAGAAGTTGTCACAGATTAAGCCGGGTATCGGCAGGGAGGGTTAGATATGGCAAAGAAAAATTTGTTTGATAATCTTGAATTGACGGATAATTCCTATCTTTTAGATGAGGATATGCTTGCGGAAGAGATCAAAGCGGGGCGCAGCAAAGAAGAAACTATTTTAGTGCAGGATTTAGAGGAATTTCCAGGGCATCCGTTTGAAGTAAATGAAGATACGGATGATTTTGAAGAATTGGTGGAGAGTATCAAGGAGAATGGCCTGATATATCCTATTCTTGTTCGTCCTGTAGGCGAAAAGTACCAAATTATATCTGGTCATCGCCGAGCAGCGGCCAGTAGAGTGGCGGAATTGAAAGAAATTCCGGCTATTATCCGTCCGATGGACGATTATGAGGCCACTGTTTTAATGGTGCATTCAAATTTATATCGTTCAGAGGTATCTATCAAAGAAAAGGCACTTTCATATAGAATGTGTCATGATGCGGAGAAACATCAAGGTAAGCATTCCGGAGGCGACACGGCGGCAAGTCTGGGAGCAAAAGTATCTGACTCGCGTAGAAAAGTATACAGGTATATCAGACTTTCCTATTTGGTAGATAATCTTCTGGAAAGCGTAAATCAGAAAAAACTTGCGATAAATATAGGTGTTGAATTGTCTTATCTTAAAGAGAATGAGCAAGACATTGTTTCTTCTGTTATGGAAGGGTACGGTATAATACCTTCGCTTGAACAGGCAGAAAAGCTGCGTGAATTATCCGGGAATATAACTGAAGAGAAGATTATTGCGATGCTTTTAGGTGACGAAAAGAAGAAATCGTCTAAAAGTAGTGTATCTTTCAAGGTAAAAGATTTACAGGATTATTTTGAGCCGGATACGGAACCGGAAAAAATGACGGAAATTATTGTTAAATTGCTCAAATTATACCATGATGGTGCATTGGAAAGTGTTGAGTAAGTAGATGTTTGGTTGGATTATACAGTGACAGGGAGAAAATATAGGATATGACACTTGAAAGTTTAACGTATTGCGAACAGTTGGTAATGAAGACTGTTTGGGATGCCTCTGCTGAACTTAGTTTGATGGAAATCGTACAACGTGTAAACAGTAAGTATGATAAAGACTGGAAGCCTCAAACGGTATCTACATTTCTTGCCCGCTTGGTGCGGAAAGGGTATCTAAGGCACTATCGGCAAGGGAGGCTGTTTTTCTACCAGATACTTATTTCATTAGAGGTTTACAAAGGCAAGCTGACCAGTGATTATGTAAGGTTCTGGAATCATGACAATGCGGCAGAGTTTCTTTGTACATTGATAAAAGAAAGGCCGCTGCGACCGGATGAGATCAATAGAATACGGGATTTTATCAAAAATGTGCCGCAAAAGGAGTAAAAAAGATATGAAAGAATCGAGAAACAAACATACGATGGAGGATTATGGTTATGGTTTCTTTTTTGCTTTTTTGTATTGGATTGCTGATTATTTGTTTTATTTATTTAGCCGGTGCTCGGCTGCTTGGCCTCTTGGTTTATCGTCTTCTTCATTTTAGTCCGTTTCTGAGTTCTTTACTGGCGGCGGTCATTATTTCTGTTTGTATAGTTTTCTCTGCTATTGTAACAGGAGTAATTTGCTTTTGAAGGAGAATATATGAATACTTTTAATCAATCGAATGAGAACATTGACAAATATATTACATATTTGAACAGATATGTAAAGGTTAAGGGAATTTCTTTGCACGATGCTCATCGGCTATACATAAATAGGGAAGTGGGTAGAATGTATGGATTGTCAGATAAAGATTTGGCAAGATTGGATGTGACTTTATGAAAGCGATAATGAAATATCCAGGGAGTAAGTGGTCTTTGGCAGAGTGGATTATTAGTTTTTTCCCGGAACATCACAGCTATCTTGAACCTTATTTTGGAAGTGGCGCCGTATTGTTCAATAAGCCGAGATCACATATTGAAACCGTTAATGATTTAGATGGAGATGTTGTGAATTTGTTTGAATGTATAAAAAATGATCCTGAAAAGCTGGCTCATATAATTTATTGGACTCCATATGCAAGACAAGTATATGATACGGCTTTTCGGGGGGGGGGTAACACTGATCCGTTTGATAATGCTGCTAATTTTTATATACGGCTAAATATGGGACATGGCTTTAGGACTAACGGAGAAAAAGTTGGATGGAAAAATGATGTGCAAGGCAGAGAAAGAGCATATGCGGCTAAAGATTGGTGCAATCTTCCGGATAAGATCATCCATGCTGCGGAAAGACTTCGCGGTGTGCAGATTGAGAATCTTCCTGCTATAGAGCTTATTTCAAGGTTTAATTTTGAAAATGTCTTAATCTATTGTGATCCGCCGTATATGCTTAATACTCGGCATGGCAAACAATATAAATGTGAAATGGACGAATCTGATCATGAAAGATTATTGTCAATTTTGCTGCAGCATAAGGGGAAAGTCATATTAAGCGGCTATGATACTGATTTATATAATAATATGCTGAAAATGTGGAATAAGAGTGAAAAAGTAGCTTATTCTCAGGTTGCCTCAAGAAAAAAAGAAATTCTCTGGATGAATTTTGATCCACCAGTGCAACAGATAGAACTGACATTATGAAGTAAAGGAGATTTGAAATAATGGATGGTGCGTATTTTAATGGAAAGTTCGTAAAAAAGGTTAAATGTTGGCGATGTGAAAGTAGTTTTTATTCCAACAGATCAGATGCGATGTTCTGCAGTAAATCCTGTAGGTTACGGTATTATCGAGATAATGAACCGAAAATGAGAGATATAAAATGTGAGGATTGCGATAATCGATCAGACAGATGCGGAAAGTGTGAATTTTGGGGAAATTTCAAAGGTAAAACGCATCCGAGAAATTGTAAAATGATTGAAATTGTAAAAAAGTAACAGGAAAAAAGAAATGAGAATAGGACTTATTGATGTAGATGGGCATTCACATTCATTTCCGAACATCCCGCTGATGAAAATATCTGCATGGCACAAGCAGAATGGAGATTGCGTTGAGTGGTATGAGCCACTTTTTCACGGTTTTCCGAATGAGCCGATGGATAAGGTTTATATGAGTAAGGTATTCAGTTTTACCCCAGATTATCCATACTATATAAACGCAAAGGAAGTTTCAAAAGGCGGTAGCGGATACTGTATTGAGTTAGTTGACGGAAAAGAATTGTACCATGCAGAAAATGACGGTCAACTTCCAAAAGAGATTGAAACGATATATCCAGACTATTCAATCTACTATGAGAGAATACCAGAGGTAAGAGATACGGCATACGGATTTTTGACAAGAGGTTGTCCTAGAGGTTGTAATTTCTGCCATGTTGCAAGTAAAGAGGGAAAATGTTCCATCAAGGTTGCTGATTTAGATACATTCTGGCGCGGTCAAAAAAATATAGTGCTTCTTGACCCGAACATAACTGCCTGCAAGGATTGGAAAGACCTGTTTCATCAGCTTATAGACAGTAAGGCGTGGATAGACTTCTCACAAGGCATAGACATCCGACTGATGACGGAAGAAAAAGCAAAGCTGATAACGCAGATGAAAATTAAGAACGTTCATTTTGCTTGGGATAAATATGAAGATAAAGATATAATCATTCCAAAATTTAAGATGTTT
Organism: uncultured Lachnospiraceae bacterium; assembly: GCA_947630025.1. GTDB lineage: Bacteria > Bacillota > Clostridia > Lachnospirales > Lachnospiraceae > UBA3282. The sequence continues at coordinate 17,321 of CANRFZ010000001.1, read as the reverse complement.
CAAGAGATAAGCGGTTATGATCATCGGAAGATGACAGTTTATATGCTTTGTAATTTTAATACTACATTTGAACAGGATTTAGATCGAGTATATACAATTAGAGCTTTGGGATATAGTCCTTATGTAATGCTTTACAATAAAAAAAATATACCGCAGGGTGACAAATTAAAGCACTTACAAAGGTGGGTAAATAATAGGATTATTTTTAGAACTTGTAGTAAATTTGAGGATTTTGATTACAAAAAAGCATAAGGAGATTTATTAAATTATGAGCGTATTGTATGTTGACAGCTTTGCGGGCGGCGGCGGTGCCAGCACAGGAATCGAATTAGCAACAGGGCATCCGGTCGATATTGCAATCAACCATGATCAAAGTGCGATTATGATGCACAAACAGAATCATCCATATACAGAGCATTTTTTGGAAGATATATGGCAAGTGGATCCAATCGAAGTGACGAAGGGACAAAAAGTGCGATTCGCTTGGTTTTCACCGGACTGCAAGCATTTTTCAAGGGCAAAGGGAGCAGCGCTTGTTGATCGTCATATCCGCGGTCTTGCATGGGTTGTCTTGCGTTGGGCGGGAACTGTAAGGCCGGATGTGATTATGCTTGAAAATGTCCCTGAATTTGTTACTTGGGGGCCAGTACGGAAAGGAAAGCCGGTAAAAAACAAAGCCGGGCAGACCTACCAAAAGTGGTACAAGCAGCTTGCCGATCTTGGCTATAAGATCGAAACAAGGGAATTATGTGCTGCTGATTACGGCGCTCCAACGATCCGGAAACGCTTTTATCTGATTGCCCGTTGTGACGAACAGCCTATAATATGGCCGGACAGAACTCATGCACCCATAGACAGCGCGGATGTTAAAAACGGAAAATGTCAGCCGTGGAGATCCGCTGCGGAGATTATTGATTGGACGCAGCCGTGTTATTCTATATTCGAGAGCAAAGAAGCAATCAAAAAGAAGTATGGAGTAAGAGTGGTCAGACCGCTTAAAGAAGCTACTTTACGCAGAATTGCCAGAGGTCTTGATAAGTTCGTCATCAAAAATATTGAGCCGTACATAATAGAATGCAATCATGATACTGACCGGATCAGGTCAGCAAATGAACCACTTAATACAGTTACCGCAAAATATACCAGTGGCATAGTCTGTCCTCAGTTTTCACCCTATATTATGAGCAATAATTCCAATAATGCGCCTCATGGTATGGAAACGCCGCTGCCAACAATCACAACCGGGAATCGAAATTTTGTTGTTGCACCGTCGCTTATACAATATCATTCTGAAAGATCAGATAAAGAAAACAGGGGGCAGAAACTTACTAATCCATTAAATACAGTTGATGCAGCTAACAGATACGGACTTAGTATAGCATATTTGACAGAATACTATGGAAATGGGAGAGATGGGATCAATTTGCATAGGCCGCTGCCGACAATTACTTCCAAAGATCGCGAAGGAATAACCATCGCGTATCTTCAAAAATATTTTACGGGTATTGTTGGTGCAGATATGACCTCTCCGCTGCCAACTGTGACCGCCGTAGACCATAATGCCTTAACGATAGCACATCTTGCTCATTTCAAAGGTCAAGACAAAGGACAAAACATAGAATCACCACTTATGACAATTACGGCAAGGGACGGCCAGTTTGGAGAGGTCGTTACAAAAATTGTGAAAGCGAATTGTGCCGTTAATCTTGGTTTCTGGCCGGAGATACGCGACCTTTTAAATCGTTTCTGCGGTTATCATCTATCGGATGATGAAATTCTTTTGCTCAATATTGCCGGAAATATGTATTTCATTTCTGACATTGGATTACGGATGCTTACTCCGAGAGAATTATATAACGCTATGGGGTTTCCGCCTGATTATATTATTGACCGCGATATTTATGGCAGACCAATCAGTCGTGCAGATCAGGTAGCTCGTTGTGGGAATGCTGTTTGTCCTGCCGTAGCAGAAGCACTTGTCAGAGCAAATCTGCAGGAGTGTGTACGAAGTAAGTTCGCCACAATGCACGATTTACATATGGCTATGGGATTTTGAAGAAGGAGTGCGTGTTAATGAATAATATATTATTTAGCAGCAAGTCCGATCAGTGGTCTACACCACAAGATTTTTATGACAAATTGGATCAGGAATTTCATTTTGATCTCGATCCTTGTGCGGACTCAACGAATCATAAAACACCTAAATATTTTACAAAAGAGCAAGATGGACTTCAGCAAAACTGGGGGGGGGCACAGGGTATTTTGCAATCCTCCGTATGGTCATGCAATAAGTGCATGGGTGGAAAAAGCGTTCAGAGAAGGAACAAAAGATGGAACATTGGTTGTCCTTCTTATACCCGCGAGGACAGACACAAAATATTTCCATGATTATATATTGTATAGGTCTGAAATAAGATTTGTTCCCGGAAGACTGAAGTTTGGAAATTCAAGGCAGTCTGCACCTTTTCCATCAATGATAGTTATATTTCGGGGAGCAGGGATGTAAGGTAAAAATAATGATAAATCAAATACTACAGCATTTTTTGAGGGGGGGGGTAGAGCGCCATTGTATAAATTGAAAAATTCATATATTGATCAAATGATCGATGCGCGGATCAGCAGATGTGAACTGGCATTTATATTATACATATCGCAATATCAAGATGATTATGGCGTTGTACACTCTGTTTATTATAAAGATATTTGCGCCGCGATCAATATCTCAATTCAAAAATTTTATGATATTTTAAATGTTCTTTCCGAAAAGAATCTGATAAATTATGAAAAAGTCAATGCGGCCGATGTTAAAGTTCATCTTGTTGGAAATGATTTTTCAGATCAACGTTTTGATGTCGGGTATATAAATGTAGCTGAAAAAGACTTCCGGAGAGTTTCATTTTCCAGTATGAAAGCTGGATCTCAGCTTATTTATCTGTATTCGCAGCGCTTTACCAAAGGCAAACATATGCTTTTGGACAATTTTTACAAAGAATTTTGTGAAAAATTTCATATTAAACGAAAGACATTGCAGCTATATATTCAAGAACTAAAAGAAAGAAAATACCTTTTCATAAGTAAAAAACGGAATAAAGCGTATCGTTATGAGATGACAATGCAACGAAGCCACTGCTTGGATAAGAAAGGCATTATTCCGCGTGAAAAAGAAGGATACATAGCCAATATTAAAAGATTGATACGAGCCAATTTTGGTAAATATCTTTCAAATCCAGAAGATGAGGCGGAGCTAAATAGTATAGCAGGACTGGCAGAACAGCAGCGGGCCGTGACATGTAGAGATTTTCCTTCCTTAATTGTAGATGCGATTCGCAGCAGTTTCAATCTCCAACGCGAGGAAAAGCGAAAGCATTATGCTATCAATGCGGCTCTGGTAAACAGATTTCTTACACAAAAACTTGCTAATGTCATGATATAAACGATGTAGATCGGGAAAATTAAAGTATTTCCGGTCTTATAGACGTGTAGTAAATCATTACAAATCTGATGAATAATACTATTTTAAACTCCATTTTAATGTAAGCGGCATACAAAAGTATGTCGTAAACAAAACAGGAGTATTTTTTTGACTCTTTTATTCAAGTTTTATGGATATTCTGGATGTGTTGATTCAATTATATGTGACAAACTCAAAAATATAATATTCAAGTAATATTGATATTGTGGATAATTATATTCAAGTTTTAATGATTATTTTTTGCCTGTTAAATTTCTGAAAAATCCTCTAAATATGGCTGTTTTATGAATAATAGTTATCTATAATTCACTTTATTTCATATTACATTTTATTTCTTTTATACATGAATGTTCTCATATAAAATATATCAAAGAATTTTATAAGCATTTTGTTATAACAGTATGTTAGTCGATTAAAAATGATTACATTTAAAAAGAAATATAACGGCGTTCTTTTGTTTGAAGTCTAACATTATATGCCCGCTGCTATAGTAAAGTGGTTTTATGGAGGTGTTATGATGAAATATATAAAGAACGACAATACTGAAGTGATTTCCTATACTCCTGATGAGAGGAATGCAGCATTAAATGTGAGTCTTACTGCTCTTGCAGCCTCTTTGGGATATACGCCTATTCGTGCTGGCCGTCATCACTATTTGAAAGAGATGGATAGTCTGGTTATCTATGATGATCGGTCTTGGAATAGATGGAGCGGCAAAGGAAATCGGACAGGTGGCACCCAGATAGACTTCATGCTTGAATATGGCGGCGCGGCAACTGTCCCGGAAGCTATTATGAAACTGTTAGAGTTTACAGGTCAAGGTTTGGAAACCGCGCCGGTGGTTGAACGTTCCAAAACGGTGAATGATGGTTATTCCATGATTTTACCCCCGAAAAACGATAATTTTAAGCGTTTGTATGCTTATTTAATGCAGACTCGTGGTTTATCTCAGGAGGTAGTATCGGATTTTGTACATAGACGTCTTATTTATGAAGACGCCGTGCATCACAATATAGTATATTGCGGAAGAGATCCTGAAGGAAATATTCGTTATGCCGGCATGAGAGGAACCGCCGATATTTATGGGAAGACTTTCAAAATGGATGTTCCGGGAAATAATAAGAATTATGGTGTGAATATTGTTAATGTGCAAAGTGATCAGCTGAAGGTTTTTGAATCCGTTATTGACTGTATGTCTTATATCGATATGTATAAGGATAATTTTTCAAATAAACTTGTGTTAGGAATGGTTTCGGACAATCCGTTGGTACAGTTTTTAAAAGATTATTCCCATATCAGGGGAATAACGTTTTGCCTGGATAATGATGAAGCTGCTCAAACAGCGTTGTATGGCCGCAAAGTAGATGGGAAGATTGAAAAAGAGGGTCTTTTGGATAAATATTGCGGACAAGGGTATAGCGTTAATGTTGATGTTCCTGAATATGGCAAAGATTTCAATGAAATGCTTTTACATAGAAAGGAAAAAGAAATGCCGCGTCGAAGATCTTCCGGGCATCGTTAAGGGAGGGTAATGCTATGCATACAGTAATTAAAGGAACAAAGACAATAAACGAATATAAAAAAAAGAAAGAAATGATGGAAATGAGGGCAACAGAATGTTTTCGGAAACATCAGGTTGCTTGTGCAAGTTGGCAAGATGGATCCCCGATCAAAGCATGGTATGATGGGGAGGGATTGTTTTGTGTTGAGTATGAGAGTGGCAGATGGTGGCAGTATAACGATAAAAATGAGGTCAGGGAGAGAACAGTAAACCAGGTTATCACTTCGGATATAACGTATAAAAAGCGGCATGGGCGCTGAATTATAGCTGATATAAGGGATTTTGCAACTATTCTTTGCAGAATCTCTTTTTTGACGCTCATAGTTATTGACAAAACGGAAATAAAATGGTATTGTTATTATAGAGAAAGGATGCTATATGAGTATGATTGATTATTATAAAATATTGGAAATAGCTGAAGATGCGTCGGATGAGCAGATTAAGCAGGCTTATAGAAAACTTGCAAAAAAATATCATCCGGATTCCAATCCCGGTAACGAGTCTGCTGCACTCAAATTTCAGGAGATTACTGAGGCGTATAATGTCCTTAGCGATGTTTCCAAAAGGAAAGCATATGATGCCAAGCGTAGAATGGCAGAACAGCAGCAACAAAAAGGTGAAGATACAAGGAAGTCTACATATACACCAGAAACTTCGGCCCCTTCATACGAAAATGAAGCATCCAATAACGAGGATAGAAATGATAATGCTCTATATAAAATCTATCGCTCTTTGAACGGTTTTTATCGCCGTCACAAGCGTTTTATTTTGAAGATCCGCCAATGGATAGCGAGATGGTCGAGTATTATATATAATCGAAATAAAAAGTTTATTTTGGCGATGGCATTTATGCTAATTGTAGGCAATGCTATACTTTTTATTAAAAATTATCGTCAGCAAAAAGAATTTGACAATGCTTTTCCGGTAGGAATTGAAGTAATTGATTTTAATGAATATATGGAATCGCAAAAAGATGTTCCGTCTGATATTGACGGTTTATCTGTCTATGATAAATATGAAATGGGTCTGCAGCATCAGAATGGATCAGATTCGGATTATGACGGACTTACAGATAAAGAAGAAATTGAAATATACGGGACGGATCCGCTGAAAGCATCTTCCGCCGGAGATTTATATACGGATGCGTATAAAGTACATAATGGTATTGATCCATTTACCTATATAGAATATTCGGAGCCAGTAGCCTTTCCTTATTGTGAATGTAACGAAGTGCAGCTGACCGCCTCTTGTCCTATAGATTTTAATGCGGTAGTTTCTGATTGTACAGTTTCTTATGATTTAAGCAATTTTGATATTGGCAAAGTTTATAAGGGTTATAATCTTTATAACTATGCGGGGACGGTACAGATTGATATACATGATCTTGCTGAAAAATATGATTTCACTGATTTGGAAGTATATGTAACCTATGGCCCATTCCTTGTGCCGGGAGAGGCAGATTTGAATAAGTGCAACGTTACAAGAGATAATGATGATATTATAACAATAGATTATGAGTTCAAGCATGGATCCAAATATTTGATTTTTCTTACAGAAAAGCAGGATTTTTCTATTAAAAGATTGATTAGTAGTATCATTCAAAATAAAAATGATATGATCGTTTCAGATGCAAATAAAGGAGATCGCGGAGAAGCATTGATGTGTGCGTCGCCTATTTTAACTTTATTTGGATCAAGTATTACAGTTTATTATACGGAGTGTGTTAATGATAATAATACGAAAATGCTTATGAATGATGCTGCTTTATATATGGATCAAGAAGTTTTAGGTGGAAAAACAGAAAAGATAAAATATAAGGCAGTATCGAAATTAGAATTAGATCTGAAAAAAAAGTTATACGATAATTTTTTCAAAATATTTAGACGAGATCCTAAAACTGATGAAGATTTTGGAATTGGAAGTATCATTATAAATTTGTTCTATTGTTATTCAACATTTGAAAATACATATGAAAATGCGAATGTTAATAGAGAATTTCAGGCAGTTAATTCGGGATTTGATAAATATAGAGATGAGCTGCCGTTTCAGAATTTTCGATCATACATTGGAACTGGTGGAAATTGTGCCGGAATTACACATTTGACTTCTTATTTGTATAATACGGGTCAATTCCCGTCCGCAGGTTCTTATAGCTGCAATATAGATAATGTTTATCAAGCTATAAATTGGGATCTGTCCTTAGATGCCGCCAATGCAACTCTAACAGATCCTGGACTCTTTGACTATAAATCTACAAATTTTATAACCGAACATTCTACGGGGAGTGATTTTTTAAATTCTAATCTGACAGATGGCGAATTGGAATTTGTTGATATGATTGGTTGCTTTTGGACAGAGGCTAATGACCGGATAGACTTAAATACATATGAAAAAGTATCTGGAGAATATTATGATATTTCTCTCCTTAATAGTATGACTTTTCTGATCGATCAAGGTAAAATATTGGATGTATATCTGTATATGCGTGGCGGTGGTGCCCATGCAGTTAATATCTATGGCTATGAATATATCAGTGATAACTGCGTTATTTTTAAGGTTTATGACAATAATATACCGCAGGACAATAGGGAAAATTACAAGGTAAACACTGATAAAGATGGAAATTGCTTTTTGAAAGTGTTTATTTGTAAAAACGAAGCGGGAAATGATACGTTGGAGTATTTTTATCAACCGTTAGCGGAAAACAAAGATTATATTGCATCTTCAATGAAAAATCTTATGCCAACAAATGCAATGATCGTTATGGATGAAAATTGGAACATATTGAATAAGTAATTACTTCGTGCCATAATGGCACGAAGTGAAAAGGAGCTGATCCGCATATGAAATATTTTTTAATGAATAAGGATAAGGCAGTTGTATCTTTTGAAACAGTGGTTGAATATGGTGTCCCTGTGGTTCAGAACGAACATTTTTTGACGACTCCGGTACCATTAGGATATACAGATATTGGTACATGGGTTGAAAACAGGAACTATGCAAAGCATAAAGAGCATATGAAAGCATGGCTGAAAGAATGGGGAATTGATACCATAGACGGCTTTTTGCAGATTACCCATGCACTCGGTCTGAATGATACATTCTGGGTAAAACCGCAAGATAGTGAACTGACGTGGGAAAAAGTGAATCTTTATCACAATGAATTTACGGATGTTTCCTGCCAGACAGCTTTTGAAACGGGATTGTTTGGCTTGCAGCTTTCCACTACAACGCCGGAGTTTACGACAGAGGGAACATTTCCAAAATGCTGGATCAGGGACAGGGAAGGTATTCATATCTTGAAACAGGGCCTTTCCGGAGCTTCCAACGTGGGATTGGAGCCGTACTGTGAGTATATATCATCCAATGTTTCCTATGAGATTGGGAAAAATCTACTTGCCGTTACAAAATATGATCTGCAGCAGTATAAAGGCAAATTGTGTTCAAAATGCGATTTATTTACTTCAGAAGATATTGGCTTTATTCCGTTTGGCAAGACCGTTGATCCCAAGAAATCTTATACCATACCAAGTCTGGTAGAATATTTTGAAAATCATACTCCCTTTGGAAAGGAGTTTCGGAGTATGATCCTGTTGGACAGCATTGTATTTAATCACGACCGTCATTTAAATAATTTCGGTTTTTTGTTCGATAATGAATCTATGGAAATCAAAGGGTTTGCGCCGTTGTTTGACTATAATTTTTCTTTTCTCTGTTCTTTCACTATGGAGGATCTGAAGAATTATAGAGAAAGTATGGTAAAGTATGACATTGGGCATAAGCTGGGCGGTTCCTTTGATGTTGTGGGCAGAGAAATCATGACGCCCGAAATACAAGCGGAGCTGCCGCAACATGTGAATATTCCAATTCATGACCGATACAATATGGACTCTGAAAGACTTGCGTTAATGGAGGATATTTTTCAGGAAAACTATCGGAATATTAAAAAGGGAAAAGAATTATTGTTGAATGATAATCTTACTGGTTCTAAAAGGCGTAAGTCAAGGTAAGATCAACTTCGTGCCATAATGGCACGAAGTGAAAAGGAGTTGATCCGCACATGAAATATTTTTTAATAGCATATTTTTTTCATGTTGTCAACTTTTGGAAGTATTACAAAAAGTGTTGCAATTTGTGTTGCACAATGATATGATAAAAACAGGCAGGGAGGGATACAATGCAATTTGAGTGGGACGACGAAAAAGAGAAAATCAATATTCTCAAGCATGGCCTTGACTTTACAACGGCCGCCCGCGTATTCAAAGATGAAAATCGTCTGGAAATGTACGATGGAGCCCATTCCGATATTGAGGACAGATATATCACAATAGGCATAATAGACGGAGTGGCATATCTCGTCATGGTTGTATATGCCGAAAAAGAAAAAGCAATCAGATTGATTTCAGCCAGAAAAGCGACCAAGCAAGAAGGGAGAATATATTATGACTATACGCAAAGAAATTGACTTAGATAAACCATTAACCGCCGAGCAAAAGCAGATGCTTGAAGCTTTAAAGACAAGACCTGTTCAGCCCGACGAAGACTGCCCGGAGTTGACTGCCGATCAGCTTCGCCAGATGGTAAAGGTATCTGAAATACGCCGCGATGAACGGAGAAAGCAGACTGTTACGCTACGGCTTTCCCCCCAGGCGTTACGGACTGCAAAATCTCTCGGAAAAGGTTATACTTCCGTATTGAGCAGAATACTTGAAAGCGCATTGACAGATACGGAACTTATTAAACATTATTTGTGATCCTAGAAGAAACCCCGAAGAGCGGCTATCTCTTCGGGGTATAGATTTTCCTTAAATAACTGCTGGTATATAGAGCGTGACTCGTATTAGACGAGCTGCGTTCTTTTTTTGTGCTGTTTTTTATTCTTTTAATTGTATTTTTGAGGGGTGTTAGGGGAGGTATCCCCTCGCTGCGAATCCGCCTGGCGGTTCGGTTTGCATAAATGGAGGCCGGCGCGGAGCGGTGGTATACGTTTATGCGTATCCTGTTACCGTTTTTTGTCTAAAAATCGGGTTTATGACAGAGAGTTGGGAGAAAATCGGTCTTTTATAGCTATATTTTGTATTAAAAAATATATTTAGGTGACTTGGATGTACTTTTGTTGTATGTAAAGAGTCGATTTTGATATAAAGGCAATCAAAAAAATGCGATTGTTGTAATAAAAGCTAACAGTTTATGTGATGTATTCGTTTATGCTTGTTTTATTGTTTGGAGCTTTTATAAATATATAATTTGATAATGTGTGTTATTGAATGGAGTAAGGAATGGGAAAATTAGAAGATACAATGAAAGCATATTTTGGAGAAGATGCGTTCCCTGTGGAAAGAGAAAAACTTATGGTAATATTGCGGGCAGAAAATGAATTGTGTGAAATTGTAAAACGTCAATCGAGTAAAGAAAAATTATTGGAGAATTAGAAACATGGCAAATAGAACAGAGATGTTAATTGCAAAGTTTATTCAATATAGGAAGATTTATGAATTTATAGGTTGTGGCGAAGCTACTCATGAAGAATTGCAGGAATATATTTCATCACTTCGTGCCGTTATGGCACGAAGTGATGTTTCTGGAGATATGACAGAATATTCGCCACTTATGGCTGCTGTTCGTCCGGGTGTATATGCTATTGATTTTGACATATTGTCTGATGTTTTGTATGATTTTTTTTCTGTATTTCTTCGTAATCTTTGTTCTTACGACAGAGTTGTAAAATTGGTACAACAGTTTTTTCCTGAAAAAATAATATGTGATATTTCAGAAGTTGAGCTTGATAAGCAGTCGTATAGATATTTATATGAAGATTTGCTAAAAAAATATAGAGCATTAGAAAAAGAATTTTATACACAAAAGTATGAATACGATGATTGCCAGCGTCAGTTAGCTTCGTTAAATGCAGAATTGGAAAATATTAAAGCAAATGAGGGTACTTTTACGGAAAATATACATTCTTTAATGTCCTTCGTAGAAAGACTTTTGCATGATGATATATATGTAGATTCGGTTAAAGCTATGGATGAAAACGGAATACAGATCCATACAGCGGCAGATTTCATGTCTAAGGTTACAAAAGATGATATTTCTTTGCGGCCAGGCATTTATAATTTTCAACGGCCTTCATGGTTTACAGAATTGCATAATGAGTTAAATAAAGAAAATGTTGGCAAAGAAGCGGCAAAAAAGACTGCTCCATTATTGAATAAAATTTTGGATTATTGGAATGACATTAGCAATTCGGATAAAAGTGCAGAAGATAAAGCAGATGCAGTAGATCATAAGCGGCAAGAAGAAATCATTAGGTTGATTAACAATAATTCTATAAATAATGAAGAAAAATATCTGAAATATATTTTACTAACTCCGGGTATGTCAAGGGAATATATGAAAACGCTTAATGGCGCTTCCAAGTTGGGCTTAAGTGCTAATGTAGTGATACGTTTATTAGAACAATCTCAAAATACTTTTAACAAGGAAATTATAGAAGCCTATGTTTCAAAAACGCATAAGGGACTTGATTATAATTTGAAACAGGAACTTGCTGAAGAACTTATTCAGGGGAAATGGTCTATTAGAGCGAGTGTAAATGGTAAAGAAGAGATTTTTCAACTTGCTCCAATGGATCAGTTAATGGAATTAGCAAAACAATTTGACAAAATATGTGATGCATTTAAAAAGCAAAATTCTTCACTTCGTGCCACGATGACACGAAGTGAAGAAGATATGACAACTAATTTTGATCAAAAATGGTCTGATATTTTAAATGGCGTTACAGATAAGGAAAAAATTGAAAATACAGAGCCTGATGTGATAAATGTGAGCGATGAGCCTGATGAAATTGACAATGATGAATCTGATAATGATGAATCTGAAGGAGATGATTTTTCCGGTTTTGATAAGGAGGCTTTTTGATTAAAATGTCAGTTATTAGATTTATGGTATCTATGTCGGAGGAAGATATATTATGTTTTGAGGCTGGGCGCGAAGCTGCCGGAATGAGTAAGTCTGCATATATACGACTGCTTATAGCGGAGCATGAGCATACTGTACCCGGATTTATAAAATATAAAGAAGTGATACATGAAATTGCTGAAATGAATACATTATTAAAACGTGTTATTCTTGAAAAAAATATTAACGAGTCGATGAAACTTGTTTTATTAGAGCGTATGGATGGCATTCTTGATAGAGTTAATCGGTTAAAAGAGTAGAGGCATTTGTAGTATGAATGAAGGGATTGTGTGTAAAGTATGGAATATTTCTGCTACGAAAAAAAAAGGAAGTAAATCGCAGCTTAGTGATAGTATAAATTATATTTTTGATGATGAAAAAACAGAGGCAAAATTATCTGCGGAGTCAATAGAACAATTTAATAAGAAGCAGCTTGGCAGAGAGTGTAGATATATTGAAAACGATATTAAAACGGTTGATGGTGCTTATATAGGCGTTCAAAATCTTGTGTCATCGGATGTACATGGTGCTGTTAAAGAAATGATGGATGTAAAAAAATTTTATGGAAAGATGGATGGCCGGACAGCATTACACGGAATTATTTCTTTACCAGTAGAAGAATCGGATAAAGATCGCGCTCCAGATTTGATGGCTTTATGTTCCGATGTGATGAAAAAAATATTTCCTAATCATCAAGCAGTATTTGCTGTACATACAAATACAGACAATTTACATATTCATTTTATTGTTAATACAGTTGGTTTAGATGGGAAAAAGATACATATGCCTAATAACTTTATCAGCGATGTATTACAGCCATGTATTAACGAATATGCAGAAAAATATGGTTTTACTCCAAATGCTGAATGGAATAAAGCAAAAACACATAAGGTATCTGATTATGTGTCTTTAAAAATGATATTACGCGAAGCGATTGATTTGGCGATTGAATCATCAGAATCCTTTGAGGATTTTCAAGAAAATATGGTTCATATGGGTTATAAAATAAATTGCGGAAAGTATATTTCTCTTGCAAATTCGGATATGGACAAGGCTATCAGAACATATCAGTTGGGTGGTAATTATACTAAAGAGGCTATTATTGAGAGAATTATGAGTAGAAAACTTGCTTTTGAGCAGTTTTATGGAAAAGATACACTTCGTGCCACAATGGCACGAAGTGAAATACAAGATGTTTTTGTTCCTGTGATTGGTACTATGAAAAAATATCGTGATATGCGTCCGGATGAGCGTGAGTACGTTTTACAGCAATTAAAGGAAGGGAAAAACCCGTGGAGAATGAGGTCAAACATTAAATGGCAGATGAAAGAAATTTCTGATGAGTTGAATATGACTGTCAGAGCTAATGAGTATATTAAGGCATATTCAAATGATGGCAAAGTAGAAACGGCTTTACGAACGATTCTTGATGAGAAGAAGAAACTTGCAGAAGAGAAAAAAATGTTGCGTGAATATATGAAAAAGTATAAGCCGATTATTGATATTTTTCATAAAATGCAAAATATTGAACGTCAGGCATATTTATATGAACATGAGGGACGAGATGAGTATAGAAGTGAATATGAAGAATATCGTAGCTTAACGAGAAGATTGAAAAATGGCTATGAAAAGAAAAACTCGGATGTTGCTCAATTTCTTGATGCGTATAAGGAACAGTACCAATTCCTTAATTCGCAAATAGGAGAACTGTCTAAAGAGTATAGAGAATTAAAAAAATATGCGGAGTTAAAAGGCATAAATTTTATTCGTGGAAACGATCTTTGGACGTTTGTTGATTATGAAAGTTTGCAGCACGATGCGAGGTTGGGAAATTTTGATACTGAAATAAGATATTTGGTTTCCAAGCATGATCCGAACGTTACGATCCGTATTATGAAGAATCCTACGACGGACTTGGAAGGTAAATTAAAGCAGAATGTGAATGTATCTTTATTGTCAAGATACGGAGAAATTCTTGAAGAGTGTGAACTATCACAGGGAGTTGATTCGCTAAAAAAATTTGTTTCCAAATTGGAAAATGAGTATGGCTTAAAAGACTGTGAATCATTTAAAAATGATATTCTTGCCAGAGAATACAGTGCGAAATGTCGTCGTGAAAGTTCGGTTAGTGATGATAGAAATAATAAAAGAAATAACGTGGATGCTCGTCGAAATAATTTACATAGCAGACCAACATATTCGTTTACTCAAGCTATAAATTTATTGTCGGTTGGTGAAAAAAAAGGCATGTATGTTATTACAAATTCGGATAATCCGGCATATATGGGAACAGTGTTTTCGGATAGAAACGGCATTCGTTTAAAAGTATCTGATTTGAGTGGAAATTATCAGGAAGAATTTCAAATTCCAAGTTTTAAAGAGCGTAATATTGACGGATTCAATTTACTAATGAATATTAGTCAAAAATATGGATTTTCTGATGAAATATATGCTTTTGACAGTATTGAAGATGCAAGAAACTATACTTCTTCAAAAAATATAAAAAATATTAAATAAATAGCTACGGAAAGGTGATGTCATGAGAATAAAGATATGTATTAAATATACACAATACCCAGAACTTGCCGCATTACGTTTTAATCCGGGTATATCTATACAGGGTCTTACTAAGCAGGTGTTGTTGGCCCATGTTAATAAACGTGAGTTTCCGATTTATATGCAAAAAGATGTGGAATATGTAAAAAAACCTTTGATTTTTTATCTTGTTTTAGATGATGAAACAGATAAAGAAATAATACAGTATTTGAATTCTCAATGTGTTCCGGCTCCGGCATTTATTCGGAATCTTTTACTTCGGTCGATTAAAGGAGATTTGGATTATGTGTATCGTGATTCCAAGTTGAAAAAGCTGGCACTTTATGATGAAAGTTCAAATCAATCAGATAAAGCGGATGAGGCACTTCGTGCCATAATGGCACGAAGTAGAAAAAATGAGGATCAGGGAAAGGAGGATGTACTTCTTTCCGCAGCTATGGAGCTGAGGAAAGATGTCGTTGATTTATATGAATAAATTAAATTATAAAAAAGCCAGTAATGGAGTTTATACATCTTGTTATCAATCAAAGATATATTCTGTGCAGTCATTATATGGGCATAAAGATTTGCACAATGCCTTTTTACAGTTAAAAGCAAATGTTGTAGATCTTAATCCTGCATTGATTACAAAATGTATTCAAGGTACTGAACAAGATTTTATTATGCTTATGAAAAAGGCAAAAGACTTTTTGCAGACTTTTCGTAATGTAAATGATCGGGGAAAAGAAATTTTATTGGATTTATTTCGTGATTGTGTTTTCGGATATTATATTTTAACACCTTTGATAAAAGCAAAAGAGGTGTCGGATATTAAAGTTTTAGATTGGAATAAAATTACTTGTAAGGTAAACGGAGATCGGTATTTGACAGATTTATCTTTTGAAAATGAAGCTGATTATGACAGTTGGTTTGACAGGATTTTGCGTATACATGATTTACAAAGAAAAGCCGAGGCGTCTTTGCAACATTGTACAGATAGAAAGGGCGTTGAAAATTTTTATTTGCGTATTGATATTCAATTAAAAAATGTTACATCAACAGATGTAAATAACATTCATATCCGAAAAATACCAAAAACAAAATTATCCTGGGATTATTTGAAAGATAATCATATGCTCGATGATTGTATTCAGGAATATTTGAATGACAGAGTTGTGTCGGGATATGGATTCCTTATTTCGGGCCGTGGCGGATCTGGAAAATCAACGTTGCTTAATAATATGATTGACTTAATCCCTTTTGGTGAATCTATTCTTGTGTCACAAGAGTCAGATGAACTATATTCTGAGATTCATCCTCAAATGCAGTTTGAACATACTATGGATATTATCTTAAATGGAGAAAAAACAGAAATATCGTTGGAAGATGAATTGCGGCTGGGGTTGCTTCAAGATATTGATAATTTTGTAATAGGTGAAATTAAAGGCGGTGAGGCGTTATATGTATTTACTACGGGAATTAGCACTGGGGCACGTTTCTTTGGAACAATCCATAGTAATGATGCAAGAGGATCTGTTCGGCGGTTGGCTCAATGTGCGCGGTATGTGTCAGATTATTCCATTGAAACATTAGAAGAAATGCTTTCAAGTGTACCGCTTTCTTTAATTCATATGTCAAGGTTTTCCATTGATGAAATATTGGAAATCAGATGTTGGAATGATAAAGACAAAGTGTTGGTATATGATGAAATTTACCGTAAGGAGGCAGAAAAAAGATGAAAGCTAAATCTAAAGAAGAAATTGCTAAAGAAAAAAAACTGAATAACTCGTTAGTTTTGTTTTCCAAACGTAATCGTGAGCAGTTAGGTATTGTTTCCGCTCAGCCAGAGAAGAACATTATTTCGTTGGAAGGAGGAAAGTTTGTTAAGATATATAGTCTTAAAGGCGTTGAATTGACGGATATTCGCCGTAATGTATTGATTATGGAATTGTGTCGATTTTCTAAGTATCGTATGCGTCTTTCAACCTTTTACTATGCAAACAGTGATTTTCCAATAATTTTTCTAACAGTTTTTTTTGATAGTAATTCATATGCGGAAATTGCAGATGAAATTGATGAGTTTGATTCGTCTTTATCAACGCTAATGAATAATAAGTTTAAAATTTCCTTTTTGAGTTGCAGTATTGGTGATGTCTTTATGTTTGTTTATATGAATTATAACGGACAGATGAAAAAGGTTTCTTCAAAATCAGTGATGCGAAAATCAGTAAATTTGAAAAAGAATTATTATCGAGAAATAAAGGAACAGGGGATTGGATGTTATATTTTGGGAACAGGTAATGTCGGCAAATCCTACATAGGTATTCAGTTCCCGGAAAAAATGGACATCCCTTTAAATTCCTTAAAAAGTTTGGGGTGTACTTATTTGAGCTGTATTGATTTTCAGGTAATTGATAAGGACTATTCTGCTTATTATGACAAAATGATTGAAGATCTTTATTATGGTGCATCAATAGAAAGTAAAGGTAATATGCTGTTTAATTTTTCATTTATGATTACGTTGCTTTGTAAAGATGAAAAATCACAGGCTTTATGTGATATGAGCATTAAAGATTATTTTGAAAAAAACAATTTGATCGTGGCACCCTGCGTTGGGATGGAAAAGGAAGTATTTGAAAGTATTTCGTCCTTTGGCATTAAGGATCTTCACTGCTGCAGGAATGTAAGTATGGATATTGTCGCAAAATTATTTGGTTAAGGAGCTTCCTGTATAATTCAAATATAGGGAATTCCAAGGAAGGTGGTTGATAAAAAGATACCTCAGAGTAAAAT